>CADCCB010000030.1 GCA_902799905.1 uncultured Prevotellaceae bacterium | reverse complement strand
ATGGGCGGGTTGATGGTCACCGTCTTGCTGATGACATTACTGTTGTCGGCAAAGGTGTTGCCCGAGTATGTGCCATTAAGACGAGAGTCCACCTTATAGCGGCCTACGTTCGTGGCCGTGGGCACAACGCCCGACCAACTGCCGTCATTCACCCTGAACACCGTGTAACCGACGTTATCGCTGATTGGATCATAGGTTATCAGCCTCTGACTATTGCCGTTGTAGGTAAGGTTCGAGGCGTAGGTGGGTTCCCTGTCCCACTTCGCCTTCTGCGTGGCGAAGTGCTGATGGATGAAGATGTATTGGCATCCCGTTCCTTTGTTCGTGTCAAAGTAGCCACTGTACGAACTGTTGCGCCAAGAGACGGCGTCAGAAGAATTGTCACCGTCATCGGTAGTGCCGTTGGTGTTCGTTGTTGTAGTCAGGCGGGTTATCACGCGCTTGCTACCGCCGTAATCACTAAGGTTCTTGCGGTCGCGGGTGAAATAAAGCCAGAAATTTGGGGTGCCTGCACCAGTACCTTTGTTGATGTTGCCGTCGAACCCGCTGATGCTGTTGTTCGGCGCTTTGTAGTAGGTGCGCCCGTCAGAGGTAAAAGATTCCACATTTTTAGTCGACGCGCAGATGTCGGTAATGTAGCCCGAATAGGGATTGGCAGTGCTACTGGTCTTGTAGGCTATGTGGATGTACCAGCCGCCAGTAGCTTCGCTGAGGTCTTGCTCGACGACGGTCCACCCATTGTTGGTGTACTCGTTCCTCAGGTTTTTCGCATTAAGTCCGCCGCTAACACCGAGGATCATCACGTCGGTAATGTACGCTTGCGCCTGTATGTTCGTGATTCCTCCAACGAGCATCACGAGCATGAGCAATAGCACTTGCAGTCCGAAGCCTCCGTGCCTGTTCTTAGTCTTTTTTCTCATATTTATTGTCGTTTAGTTTGTTATTGTTATTATTATCATCATCAGCAGTGGTGGTCACAAATATGTATGGGCAAAAAGCAATCGGGCCTCCTTGCAAGTTTGCAAGAAAATCCGTACTGGTGTTTCTGCGATTAGTAGTGCCATAATAAATACGTATTTAAGTTAAAGATTCGGTACAAAGATACAAAAATTATTTTATTTATGCTCCAATTCGGAAGAAAATTTTCTTAAAAGGACGCATTTTGAGGTACTTATGCCTCATCAGTCTGTCATAATGCCCCCTATCTACACGTTTATGAAAGTTCTTGCCGTGCAAGCGGCCTAAGATCGAGCGAAATACGTTAAATCTGCCCTCACAAGCCAAGGTAGAAAACACACAGGGCCACTTCTCTACCGTTTAACTGGCAAATTGCTGACAATCAGCACTTAAAGCATTCTGTGTATATCTAAACACAGGGTTTTGCAGGTGAGCCCAAAAATCTCCGACAATCAGAATGAAGTTGAATTTTTGTAAGATTTGTGTAGATTTTTGTCCCAATAACTGATATCTTTGATGATAAGTATATTATTTATGCACGATTTACGTAGATTTATGTTAGTAGTGGACGTGCGTTACTCACAGCAAAAACTAGAAGCCATACGAGGGTTGTTTTCTCCAAAGGAATACGAGTTCCTCTCGCAGGTTGTACGCTCGATGCCCACAGATGGTAGCATCAGTACTGTTGACAGTATCAACTACCTCACACGCTATTCCAACAACCTGATTGCCATCTCACCATTGCAGAGCATCGACATTGCAGCCACAGAACAGAGCAAAGATAGTCTGTTCCGAAACTACATTTACGAGGCTGCATAAATCATGGCCTGATATTTATTCCGACTATTGTTTCGCCTTTTGTCACTTATAGAAAACAATCCAATTGGTTCTATAATCTTTCTTCTTCCATCAATTAATGTCACTCACCTGTGTTCTCTGTTTGTTAGAGCATCGAAAATAGATAGCTTCTTCTACAACACACACTTGAACACCCCCGCTCGACCTCAGGTCGCTTTCAAGGAAAGAACCGTTTTGTCCGCTTTGTTTGGCGTCAGTTCTATTAAGTCTTAATCAGGATTCAGCGGGCGGAGTCTTGTTCTGATGTTGGATGAGACAGTCACCTGTCCCTGCATCTCACGCTGGAACTCATGACGGAAGATGTCGTATTCACTCTGCTCTGGCATGCCGCTAATAGCCATCTGTTCCTCTCCCTGATGGGCACTATCAGGAATGGCTACACGCTTATCGTCGTGCTTAATACTCGAAACGGGCCTGTTCTTATCTACTTTGTTCATTTTATCTCGTTTTTATTTGTTTATTCAGAAATTATGCTTATCTTTGCAGCAGAAAATAATATTTCGTTATGAATGCAACAATAGACATCAGTTACAATCAAGTCTTATTGCTACTCCAGCAGATGCCAATACGTTCTCAGTTGCGTATAGGTAAGGCTTTGACGCGTCAGACCATTCGTGCTGAGTTGAACCAATTTCTTGAGACATTCCGTACAGACGAAATTTCTGAAGAAGACATTTTAGCAGAAGTAAAAGCGGTAAGACGTAAACGCTATGCCAAGAAAGACTAAGTTTCGTGTCATCGTTGACACTAATTGTTGGATTAGCTTTCTTATTGGTCGACGACTTTCCAAACTTGTCGATTTGTTGAGCAATGAACGTATTCAACTTGTTATTTGTAATGAATTGCTTGCCGAGATTCGTGAGGTAACTGCTCGTCCTAAATTTGCCAAGTATTTCCCAACAAAGGATGTTGAATCGCTGATTGAGTTTATGCAAATCATAGGTGAGACATTTGAACCCACTCAGACTGTTAAACTTTGCAGAGATGAAGCCGACGACTATCTGTTGGCACTTGCTATTGAAGCCCATGCCCATTATTTGGTAACAGGTGACCAAGACCTGTTGATATTGCAAGAAATCGGAACCTGTCGTATTATAGATGCTGCGACATTTGAACGTACAATATGATTTATTAATCATAGACCGAATCTTTTTTTATCTCGTTTTCCAACTGATCAATGTCTCTTACTTCCAGCAAGTCCTGACAGAACGAATCGTTCAGTCAGCATATCATCGACATAGAAGGGGAAATGCTTAACATGCGGTCAAAGGGGGTCACAAATCACCTGTCCCCATTGTCCTCGCGATGATATACTTCATCCTCACCTCATAGGGAATCTCCGCCGTGTTCAGAATATCTTTATTGTTCTCCATCTATTTATAACACAACAGTATCTCTGTGTGCATGTGTCAGGTACCTGTCCCTCGATCCACGGACAAGGGTTCGTGTCAACTTACAGGAAATATGCTAAATATGCAGGCAGGTACTTCACTGTTTCCTCTCGTGCATAATCCTTTGTATAGATGAGGTACCGCTCGTTGGTGATACGTGATGAGAACTTCTTGCAGAATGCATCTAAGGAAGCATGCGTCTTATAAGAAGAGGACTTTACCTCAATCGGCAGGATCTTGGTTCCGCGAGACAACAGAAAATCTACTTCGTAATTATGTTTCCCACTCTCTGTTGGCCAAGAATGATAGAAGAGTTTGTTGCCGGAAGCTGTGAGCATCTGAGCTACAATGTTCTCATATAAATATCCAAGATTGGTGGCAAGTTTGTCGCTGAGGAGTCGCTCATAGATGACGTTTTCCGTAAACGCCTTGTCACGGAATGCCAACGTGACAAAGAGACCTGTATCGCCAACAAACATCTTGTATTGTTCCAAGTCCTCCGTACTACCAAGACCTATATTGGGGTCATCACAATGGTGTGAGATGTTCACCGTTTTTGACTTTTCCATCTCTGAAATGAGTTCGATAAAGTCTTCTGCCCTTGATTTGGGAATAACACTGGAAATCTGATAGCGAGACGCATTACTGTTCAATTGGGCAGGAATGGCTGCGAAGATGCGGGCTGCTTTTCCTGATGGGTCGATTTTTCCAAAATCCTCGTCATACAAATCCAGAATGAGTCTCTTGGCACGATCTACCATCTCGAAGTTGTTTGTTTCCAAATAAGCGTCAACAGCTTGAGGCATACCACCCACCAGCATATAGAGGCGAAAGTCGCGCATGAGTTTGCGATGGGCTTCTTTCAAGGGTTGCGGATGTTCCCAGATGCTTCGGAGTAATGGGATGGTTGCCGTATCGCCCATAGCCCAGCGGAATTCTTCATAATCCATCGGATACATGCTGATGCGCTCCTCTTCACTGGGAATGAGGATATGCTCAGTGTTCTTACGAATTGATATCAGGGAGCCTGTTTCGATGTAATCGTAACGATGGTCTTCCACAAACGACTTGATGGCTTGTCGGGCAAGAGGCTGGAACTGAACCTCATCAAAGATGATGAGTGACTTGCGCTCAACCAATTGCACACCATATACCAGTTGAAGTCTCAGAAATATGTAATTGAGGTCAGAAACATCATTGAAGAGATCCTTCACTTCTTGTGAGCACTTGGTAAAGTCGATAAGGATAAATGATTCGTATTCACGTTGAGCAAAGGTCTTAACAATCGTTGACTTACCGATACGACGGGCACCTTCTATGAGGAGGGCACTGCTTCCATTGCTTTCCTGTTTCCATTTAAGCAGGCGGTCGTAAATTTTACGCTTAAAAAGTCTCTTGGGTTCCATAGCTTGCTATTTTCCTGTGCAAAAATAGTAATTAATTTCCTTTCCTCAAAATTTTTTAGAAAGAAAAACACAAAATTCTCAAATTTTATTTTATCTATTTCTGCAAAATTCTCAAATTCCTTTCTCTGCCAGTGTTCAGAATATCTTTATCGTTCGCCATCTGCTAATAACACAAAGGGGCCGCTGTGTGCATGTGTCAGGTACCAGTCCCCTTGGCACTGGCGTTATAGTCAGGATTCAGCGGGCGGAGTCTTGTTCTGATGTTGGATGAGACAGTCACCTGTCCCTGCATCTCTTTATCAGCCATCATTAATGTCACTCATCTATCCCTGACCTAACATATACTCATATCGACAGCTTATTGATAAAGTCATGAATATGTTTATATCTGAACGTGAAATCATATCTTTCTGATAAAGGATTCAATTCTTCCTCAAGATACTTTTCTGTTGGAACCCCTAAGACCGTACTTAGGTCATGAATTGCAATCAAGACCTTTTTCGATATATGCTTTTCTATCTCGGTAGCATTCTTGAAGTATAGCGCACCGAATAGAATCGCATATTTCATTGCTCTTTGAGCTTTCTTCTCAAAATCTTCATCCTTATATCTGGGGTTTCCAAAAGTCTTGCAGAATTTACTGAATTCTTCTATTGCAGATAATCCCGACTTGTTCATACATCTGTCTAAACTCTCATAGAATTGTTTCTGGCGATTACTCAGAGAAATCGCGTCTAAATCTCCAAATCTATATTTGTGCCTGTTTAGATAGCAAATCTCTATTGCGGTAAATAATGAAAGTGAAAAGAAATTCAAATCATCTTTTGTTATCATATTGAAGCATGATTTCCTTATCTGTTCTCTTCGCTTTCCAATAAGCTCTATGTATTTATTTAGTACTGAAGAAGATTTCTCAGCATAACTCTTGATCTTTTTTTGAGGAATCTGGATTTCCTTTTCTTCAGAAATTTCTCTATCGTTACTGGTTTCGGCATCTCCTTGTTCTTCCTCATCAGTAATAGCATCATCTATCAATTTAATCTTTCTTCTGATGCTCTCTTCAATACACTCAATTAATCTTGAAGATCGGTCTACAAGAATTGACCTGTGTGTATGAATATCATCATTGTCATATGCCTTGTTATAACTAATGTTAGGCAAGCTTTCCTTTTGTGTTCTTTCTTGATGTGAAGACGCGCTTTTTACTTGTATTCTTGTATCATCCGATTCATTTGCTAAATCCCACATGATGTCGGTAAGCATATCGGCAACTTCCATGCCTTTATAGCCTTCGTCTTCGATTTGGGATATGAATCGGTTAAGGCTTCTACTGGTTTTAGAAGGATTGGTATTATCCAGTAGATCTATCCAATTAATAAAAACTCTATTCGAAGCAGTATCTCCCTTGCTGGACTCCATGTAACAGACAGCTAAATCTATCTTTTGATTTGCGCATATACTTAGAGTATTACCTTCTATAGAATACGAATCATGCTTAGTGGTATTGTAGCCGTAATCAACAATGACAGAATAATCGGCTGGAACTTGCTGATTCAAAGTGACTGTCAACTTTCCGTTCTGATAATTTGCAGATAGTATTTTGTATTTATGAGTATCATCGTCACCTTTTACTTCATTTGATCTTGGAAAGTCTTTTATCTGTTTATCAAGTTTCTTTCTGTTCTTTAATCCCAATTCGCTCAAGAAATCTGTATCCGACGAAGCATATAGAACTCCAAATTCATCATTGATACCTCTCCTGGATATCGTTCCAAGACCAGATTTTGTGGCATTTGCACTCCCTATAACACAATACTCTTTCTCTGAAGTTTTGAAATGGAAAATCTTAGCATGAAGAAGTCTTTCGTAGAAACTAAAATTCATCTTGCCGCGAACGGTGTCTCTGAAGCTATAGAAACATATTTGCTTGTTCTCTGGTATCTTGCATGGTGGAAGAGAACATTTAGTATCAATAAGAACCTCTACTTTCGCATTAGGGAAAAGCTTTGTCAATGAAATAAGAGTGTCTCCCTCTTCGTCAAAAAAGGGACTAACAACAGTAATTTTTTGAACTTCCTGCGTAGGTACGATGTCAGTAATTTGTTTCAGTATACTAGATGTGTCGTCATTATATAATAGTGCAGCATCAAGACCTTCTTGAAGCTCGCATAGCTTATGAGGAGCGACATTATACTTGGAATCCAGAAATGTACAATTGTCTGGGATTTCGTGAAGAACACGATGTTTGTCAAAAGTACTTAGTTGATTTCCGAATTGTGTAATATATCTCCAGCATTCTTCTATTAAAGGTCTGTGAAGATCATTTGTCTCATCAACAAATAACCCTGTGAAGGCCTCGTGGTTTTTCCCATGTCCTGTAACAGTAAGATTACCTGTCCCAAAAAGAACGAGAACGGATTCATCACCTACGAAGAAGTTTATTTTGGGATGAAATGCCCCCTTTGAGTATATTGTAGAAATACTATATTCTTTACCAATATTCCGCATGAACTGAGGCCCAACATACTCCATGGACTTCTCCAACTGCCGATTATCTGCCAAGATGTTAATGCTACATATCTGTTTTCTATGTAGCATATTTAGCATATGTCGATCAAAATGAATCAGGTCAATTGCATATGTTGTAAGAACAGCAGAATGGAATCGGCCGTTTTTCTTTCCGTTAGGAATATCCGAGAATATTGCATGTTCAATCATTGCCATAGTTTCGAATATAATTGTTAGCGATATCAGTTAGATTACCCTCAGAATCGATGTAATTCAAGTCAACCAAAAAGTTATACAATGAATTGACGCGAGGACTAGTTTCTGTGGGATATCTTATTTCTACTAGAACGACCTTTCCGTCCTCAAATACAAACTTGCGAAGGTCTTTGTCATTGTTGCCCATCTTCCCTATAGCAATTATCGTGTGTTCCTGCATAATTTGATACACGATAGTTTCTATGTATTTATCTATCGACAAACTGGAGTGAACTGTAATATATGATTTCAATCCCTCACTTAATATTCCACGCTGACGTGTCAGGTCATTCCTGTTTTCAAAATCAAGAATATCATCCTTATACTTTTCGAATTCAAGCTGCAGACGCAGCATAAGCTTTAGTGATTGGGCTGTGGCTTGCGGATAATCCTTTTCACGGATTAGCTTTTTTAAATCACCAAACATCTTCTCGATATTCCCATCGACATTCTTTTTCCACTCATCCATAGAATGATATTTTTTTTCTTCTTCAAGATTGGTAAGGGTATTCTTTCGAATATCATCAATAAGGAATTTTACCGAGGGATTATGTAAATCGCTTATCTCATTCAGAATATAACAGAAGATACTTTCAATACAGAAGTGAAATGCTTCGCATAAATAATAGAAATACCAACCAAATGCAGCATCATAGTCGATGTCCTGCTTTACATTCATAAAGCGATGCTCCACAAACCTGTCAACTGAAATACCATTCTCAATATCCTTGAGCATTAACAGAACCGTTTCACGACGCATCGAGTTTTCGTCGTCCGGTTTGGTAAGCAGAAAATTGAGACTTTCCCATTCAGCCGTATCCTTTGATAGCTTGTGAAGACCTAGCGGATTAAGTGTTTTAATGTCGTTGTCGGACAAACGTCCTTTTACGATACAATCAATGAACAAGTCTCTTATATCTTTATCAACACTTTTCAGTACAGCTGATGCTAATTTGTCGCCAGAGCTTAGAAGATAGAACCACCCTTCTTCTATTTTAACTAAATTGTAATATATTAGAGATCCCAAATAATACTGTCCAAATGCTCCTGTCTGATATGTCCAATATTTATCTTTGGAATTGTAATCGGCACCATCAGCAAGGTTATATACACCTTCTTCAATTAGTTTGTACCGTTGTTGGGAGACAAATAAAGCACCGACTACAGAACCAATGTTTTGGTCTTTCATTATAAGTGCCATTGCAAGCTCGGCGCGACGTATGAAGTTATATTGGTGTATGTCGGTTTCCCCTGATATATTCAGTTTTTTATATTCACTTATTAACCAGCAATACAAGCTGTAATAGCGAATATGACCAGTAAGGTTAGTAAGCCCTGGCAATAACCTGCCATAGGTCGCTACCGAACTGTTCTGAATACCCATAGGGTCACGTCCACCTTTGAAGCCATCGTTTGTGGCCCAGAAAGGATTAGTTATGTCAGATTGTTTGAACTGTGGCATTGTTTAAATATAGGCTTTTTAATAATGATTATTCCTCAAACGGATATGTTTCATCGTAGATTTCGCTGAGCAAACGATCGTTGAATAGCCAGTGAGGTGTTGGCTGGATATGTTTGACCTTATACCCTTTTAGCTTAGCAGATAGAGCACTAATCGATGTTTCTTCACCTTCATAGCAAACCTTACGCTCAGAGATAATTGTTACAGAGATAGAAGGATTATCTTTCCAAATGAGAACATCACCCTTCTGAAGTCCCATCTCATAAAAGTTGAGTGGTGGACGCTTGACCTGTGCCTTGGTGCTGGCAGCTTTGTCTTCATCAGTTAAATCATTCTGAATCTCCTCACTCACATCTTCTGTCACATCTTCATGATGGAACAGCTCAAGGATGGCCTGTGCCTGCTCAACGTTGATTCGTAAGAACTCATGGTTCTGATTGATTCGTTGTGGGTCAAAGGCTTTATGAAGGGCTTTCTCAATTTTGAGACAGTCACTTTTCTTCACCTTACATGCGAACTTACATTCGAAAGGTACTGGAACTCCAGTAGTATAAAGTTCCTTCATCCGTTTGTCTATATCTTCCTGTGTCGTCATTCCAATCTTCACAATACCAGGCATTACAGGGTTGGTTAGCAGATAAACAATTCCGTATTCCATATTATTTTATGTTAGAGTTTCACAATACAACTTATTTACGACCCTATCCCTCATCAGTTTCATATCAGTAAAGTTTCTGCTGATGTTCTGAACCAAATCAATATAGTTGTCTGTTTTATCGTCTTTTATATAATAGTAAGGTTTGATAGATACGCAATTCTTATGTTCAAAAAGTGTATTCAGTAACGTTCTGTCTGAATTACCACATGAATGTCCCATGATGCAGATTTGAAAAGGTGCCGATTCAGCAAAAGATAATAGTCTCTTATAATTATCAGATTCTAGATATTTTATTGATTTTACATTGGTGAGACAATCATTGTCATTTAATTTCTGTAGTTTCTTATAATCTTCATCTAGTTCATCTCCATAGCCAAATATTACACTTTGAGGATTATCTATTTTTCCATGAATATAATTGATGAATCCCAAATTGCTATCATGGTATAATTGAGCCGTTTGTGTATAATTAAAGTTTAATAACATCACAGCGTCTGGTAGCATGTAAGAACGTGGAACATCAGTAAAGGGTATTTCCCCCTTATCATATTTGTTGCGGAAATACTGAATATTATCTATATAATCTTCTACTTTCCACCCATATCGATGCATTTTTTCTCTTACGAACGATTCATTCTGTTTCATCCACGATTCTACACATTCTTTTAGGATGTTCTTGCCTAAAACAGAAATATCATCTAGTTTTATAGGGGCATATATCTTTTCTTTGATATTCTCATTAATATCAACCTTTTGTTTCACGATATATCCTAGATACTTTATCAACAGTTCTTTGATATACTGCAATTGCCTATTTAAATCCTCCACTTTTCCTGCAGAGTCATCTGACAAGGAGTATTTTGTCAACAGATGATAATAATCATTTTCAATATCCACCCAACCCTTAGTCTGTATACCCTTATTAATTATTTCAAAAAATGGACAATAGTGAATTTCGATGGCACCATCATTATTAACAAGGAATTTGAATAATTCCTCGTTTTCTGAATGATATAAATCTCTCAAATTCCAATAATCTAATTTGAGATTAGTAACTTTACATAACTTATCCTCATAGACATCCCTTGATTCAAGAAGCAAATAGGCCACTACACTTTTCCAATACCAATAAATAAAATCTGCATAGCTTGTTTTCAAACCATGTGCCAAATCGAATCCGTTTCCTATGAGTACAAGCCTGTTCATAACTGCATTATTCTAAGGATTCTTTGATACTATCAAGGACAGAAAAGAGTTCTTTTATTTTCGCAACTATGCGGAGTTGCTCTGCATAAGGAGGAAGAGGTACTATTAACTTATCTAATAGACCAGAAGAAAGCCCTTGGAGGCCAATGCCTTTCCCCTGTATTCTATCTGTCCATTTATAGAACATAAGAACGTATAAATACAAAAGATGGCTAATGTCCCCTTTCGCACGTAATCTATGGATATGGTTTTGAATACAAATATCGTAGTCAAAGTTCCAAATTGCAGAACGTCCTATGTCGCCCCCTTCACATACCAACAGATCACCTTTCGTAACGGTGCATTTATCAATCTCAGAATCTTTGAAAAACATCTTTTTTATATCTGATAATACAAAGTGGTTCCAATAAACATTGGATGTAGTAATATACGGAAGAAGTAATCCCTCCTGTGAATCTGACTTATTTAATGCCTTTCCTGTGTTATGATTGAAGATGCTACCAATTGTTGTCCAGCACCAATTATTTGGCAATTCCCAAGGCACCTCATCGCAAGATTCAAACTTGGGATTGATACGCTTTAAGAGCTCAATGCCTGGCTCGTCGTTGGGGTCTTGGGGGACAAGTTTACCATGTATGGCGAGGTCAAGGATTTTGGATTTTGCTTTATCTATAGTCTTCAACAAATCACC
This sequence comes from uncultured Prevotellaceae bacterium, assembly GCA_902799905.1. Lineage (GTDB taxonomy): Bacteria > Bacteroidota > Bacteroidia > Bacteroidales > Bacteroidaceae > Prevotella. The sequence continues at coordinate 45,943 of CADCCB010000030.1, read as the reverse complement.
CTCATTACTCTCCAATGCATCAATTAAGGTGAACCAACGTTCAATTTCATTGGCTATGCGCTGCTGCTCTGAAAGAGGCGGAAGTGGTAACAAGAAATCGTTCATTACTGCCAATGAAACATTCTTTATTGTTGAACCAGTTGCATTCTCAACTGCATATTTTAAGAAAAAATCCGTGTACATCAACATTGTAATGTAGGGTTTAAAACTTAAATCTAACAAATTGTAATAGCAAGCACTTTTTCCAAGAATAACTGGTTCATTATTATAATGACCTACATTGCCAATAGTACCATTAATGGACACAAGAATCGTTTTATCATTTAGTTCTTTCTTGTAAGTTTGATATTCCTTTTCATTTACTTTCTTTGTATCCGACTTAATAACAATTTTGTTATTAGACAGATTATTACCATTAATAAAATAATAGCCTCCTGTTATATCATATTCTGGTGTTCCATGAATGCCATCACCAAGTACAGATACAAGTGATTTCAACCTTACCCACTCCCAACTCTCAGGAATCTCGAAGGGTGCTTCAATCTCATCATCAGATGAAGACTTCTTGCTGCGCTTAATCTTTCCTTCTTTGATCAGGCGTTCTTTCTCAGCACGGATGCGCTCCAGCAATACAGAAGCTGGCTCGTCATTCGGGTCTTGGGGAACGAGCTTACCACGTATGGCGAGGTCGAGTATCTTCTGTCGTAACTTCTTTGTATCCATTATCCGCAATACTTACTTGTTTATGTCTTCCTCAGCTTCGTCCTCCTCAATATAGTTCTCGAAGCGGGCTTTAGCTGCCTCTAACGACTTTTGTATCTGACGTTGCAGGACTTCACGTGAAGGTAACTCCGTAAGATATTTGGCAACCTTAATGCCTGACTTGTCGAGCTGCAGCAGTTCAATCTGTTCCTCGCTACCCTCTGTACATAGCAACAAGCCAAGTGGCGACTCTTCACCTGGCTCCATCTCGTTCTGTTCCAACCAACGCAGATAGAGTTCCATCTGACCTTTGTATTGTGCCTTGAAGCGACCCAGTTTAAGGTCAATGGCAATGAGTCTGTGCAGACGACGATGATAGAACAGCAGGTCGAGATAGAAGTCCTCACCATCGATAATCATGCGCTTCTGACGAGCCACAAAACTGAAGCCGTTGCCAAGTTCTATGATGAATTGTTCCAAGTGGGCTACAAGACTTTCCTCAAGGTCTCTTTCGCTATACATACCTTTCAGACCTGTAAACTCCAGGAAGTACGGACTCTTGAAAACCAAGTCAGGCGACATCACGTTATCGTCGCGAAGAGTGGAGAGTTCTTTCTTGATAAACTCGTCTGGCTTTCCACTGATAGCAGTACGCTCGAAAAGCATACCTTCGATTTTTGCCTGTAGGGTTCTTTTGCTCCATCTTTCAGATGCTGCCATCGTCAGATAGAACTCACGTTGGAGTTCATCTTTAAGTGGCATAACTATCAGGAAATGTGACCATGACAATTTTGACACCAGTGGTGACACAATTTGAATGTCAGGAAACATTTGGGCAAATTGCATCATTCTTCGGATGGTTCTTTCTTCAAAACCTTTCTTTCCGAATTCTGCTTGCAATTGTCGCGACACTGATGCGACAATTTGTTTTCCATATTCAGCACGCTGATTTCCAAGCACTTCGTGATTGATGCGCTCGCCAATATGCCAGTACATCATGGTCAACTCATAGTTGGCTGTAGCAGCCACATGTCCACGCGCCTGCTCAATAATCTGGCGTAAATCCTGTATCAGAGATTGCGTTGCAGCTTGCGACACAATTTGCTTGTTGTTATCTGTTTCGTTCATTCTTCAATTCCTTTTAATAATTCCTGTAACTGTGAAACAGCCTTGCTGATGTTATCGCTCTTCTGCTGGATGGTGGTCATCAGTTCTGTGAGCGTGAACTCATCATCATCGTTGGTTTCCTTGATCCACGAGATGTCAAGACTGGTCTTGTCGCGCTTCAGCAATTCTGCAACGGGATATTTGCGCCATCGACCATTGGGATTCTGCTCGCTGTAGGTTTCCTGTCGTGCTGAGAGATTTTCTGCATGATAGCAGGCTACAAAGTCGTCAAGATGGTGACGAAGCATGGGCTTGGTTGCCAAGGTGTGCTTGATGCCTGTGCGATAGTCGTAGTACCACACGTCTTTGGTAGGCTCCCCCTTCTTGAAGAACAATACATTGGCCTTCACGCCCTGGGCGTAGAAGATGCCTGTAGGCAGGCGGAGAATGGTATGCAGGTTGTAGTTCTTCAGCAGTTCCTTACGAATCGTTTCACCTGCACCACCCTCAAACAACACATTGTCAGGCAGCACCACAGCAGCACGCCCAGTATTCTTCAGCATCACCATGATATGCTGCAGGAAGTTCAGTTGGTTGTTCTTGGTCTCTACGAAGAAGTCGGGACGATCAATATCGACGCTGCCTTCAGGGCGAGTGCCAAAGGGAGGATTAGCAAGAATGACATCTACCAACTTCTGAGGCTGTTTCTCCAAAGAGTCCTCACACAAGATCGGACTGCGCTTGGTACCAATACCATGCAGATAGAGATTCATGGAGGCCAACGTCACCACAAGAGCTGTATTATCATAACCTATCAGCGCCTCTTCACGGAGGAAATCACGTTTGGCCTTGTCTTGCGACTGGTTTTTCATATAGTCGTATGCAGCCATCAAGAATCCTCCTGTTCCACACGCAGGATCGCAAACCGTCTCGCCAATCTGCGGACAAGTGACATCAACCATCGCAGAGATTAACGAACGGGGCGTGAAATACTGGCCTGCCCCACTCTTCTTATCCTGACCGTTCTTTTCCAGAATACCTTCATAGATGGCACCTTTCACGTCGCCTTCCATCACCAGCCACTGCTCTTCATCAATCAGTGTGATGACCTTGCGAAGATATACAGGCTTGTCGATTTTGTTCTGGGCCTTCACAAAGATGGTACCAATGAGATTCTCCTCTTTACTCAGTTTATCCAGTGTCTTCTCGTATTGGCTGATGAGATCAAGGCCATCCAATTCTATCAGGTCTTTCCAACGATAGCCTTCAGGAATAGCGGAATCCTCGCCAAACATTTCGACGTTCTCGTCGTCCATCTTCAGGAAGAGAAGATATGTAAGTTGTGTGATATAGTCTGTGAAACCAATGCCTTGTCCTGAGAGGGTTGTAGCCAGTGACCAGACTTTCTTGGTTAGTGATGTTTCTTTGTTTGTTGCCATTATGTGTTATGCTGTTTTTCTATACAATAAGAATTTGGAGAGTGAGACGAGTGCTTCGTCTGCTTGTGCCTTACTGCCAAATGCCTTGATAAGCTGGGCAGCACGCGTCTTGTCGTCGTCAATGATATCTTTAATGGTGCAGGCTCCGTTGGAGGCGATATAATCTACTATCTGGCGTATGATGGCTATCTGGCTTTCAGTCACCGAACGCTGCATCTGTCCATACCAGAGATTGAAGCGCTGCTGAGCCTGCGGATAGAGACTCTCCAGTTTCTCTATCTGATGGTTGGCAAAACGTACCAACTGGATGATGTTGGTAAGGGCCTCCTTTTCTTCTTTGGTGGTGTGCTTCTTAACGGATTGTGGATTCACGATGGCATAGGAATTCCAGATGCGTGAAGACTGGAACTTGTTGTTAGCAATCTTCAGTTTATTCTCCAAATCCTTCAGAATAACGTAGGTCAAAGGCTCGCCATCATTGTTATATATCATGCGAAGGGCCTCTATCTCGTCCTGATGCTCGTCGCAATATTTCTCAAAGGCAGAAGTCACCTCTGATGCCTCTTCCTGCGAGAAGCCCTTGGAAATAAGCGTATCCTCACCTGGTTGTAAGGTCTCTACAAAGCCTGCAGCAAGTATCAACAGATATTGACGGGCATCGGGATGATTGACAAGAGGTGCCACCAAGCCTTTTCGCTTATTGTTGGGTTCATTGATGTCCTCGTATGGAGGCAACATGCCTTTCTCGAATGCCTCAAAGATATTGGATGATATCTCTCTCATGCTGGCGTGAGCCAACTCTTGGAAATGAGCACGCTGAGCATCATTGCATTTCCTGTCAATACGTGGCAGTTTGGCAGCAAGCGTCAAGAGATTCTCGTCAGAGACATTGCCATGTGTCAACAGTTCTAATAGTCGTCTCAGCGTGATGGTCGGTCCCTGAGGGCCATCGCCACCACCAGGAACGGTTTTATGAGATTCCGTCACGCCAACAGCATCCACAAGGAAGTAGCAGTCCTTGCTGAAGGCATTAGGAGTGACATTACGCAACTGGTCGTCGCCAATGGTGCGAACACCACGACCCTTCATCTGGATATAGAGAGGCTCGGATGCTACATCGCGCATGAACATCACAACTTCCAGAGGCTTGACGTCAGTACCCGTAGCCACCAGCGTACAGGTAACGGCTATGCGGAATTCCTTATCATTTCGGAACTGACGGATCAGTTCATTACTGTCACCTGAAGAATACGTAATCTTCTGCACGAACTTATCGTCTGTTCTGCCAAATACTTCCTTGGTAATACGGACAATGTTCGTGGCATGATTCTCATTGAGGGCAAAGATGAGGGTCTTGGGCAGATAATCCATGATGGGCTCACGCTGAGGATCTGTGAACATCTCTGTATAGACAGCATCACGGAAAGTTTCCAACACCAACTTGATCTGAGCCGGATTAATGATACTACGGTTCAGTTCTTCCTTGGTGTAATTCTTGGTTTCCTCATTCTTGATGTCCTCAACTTCGCCTGTATATCTGGTTACTCGCTTCAGTTTCTGACCTTTGAGAATAGCACCGCCATTCTCTGTGGCTTCCGTCTTGATACGATAGATACGGCCATCCACATTCACACCATCCACGATGGAACGCTCCAGCGTGTAGTTTACCACACGGTTGTTGTTGAAGAAGGCCAACGTCTCTGGTACTGGCGTGGCTGTCAAACCAATCATCTTGGCTGTACTGAAATACTCCAGTACTTTTCGCCAATTGCCATAAATAGAACGGTGACACTCGTCGATGATAATGACATCGAAGAAGTCTGGTGGTAATTGGATATTGCCTGGGAGTTCTACCTCTCCTGTAGCCGAATCGTCATCGTCGTCGTCATCATCCGTAATCTCTTTGCCTGTCAGCAGGGAGAAGAGTCGCTGAATGGTTGAAATGACGACATTGCTATCCGAGGGGACATTATTTGACTTCAGGCGATTTACTGTGAAAATGGTATTAAAGGGGTCGCCATTCTCTGTGAGGCGGAACATACCAAATTCGCCTTCTGCCTGTTTCCCCAGATTGTTTCTATCAACTAAGAACAATATACGCCTCATGGGGGTATAAGCCAAGAATCGATAGGCAGACATACAAGCAGTATAGGTCTTACCTGCACCTGTTGCAAGAACCAGTAGTGCACGATTCTGACCAGCGCGGAAACTGGCCTCCAATTCGGAGATGGCCTCAAACTGACAATCACGCAGACCTTTCTTATTCAGAGTAGGCAAACCTGCATAGGGATCCTCGATGCCCAACATCTTGACCATTTCCTTGGGAGTATGAATCCTATTGATTAGCTCTAAGTCGGAATCTTCAATACGACAATCGCGGAAGTAAGTCTCTTCTCCGTTTGAGACATATAGAATTGGGAGTGGACGGGCAAAAGATATGTAGCGATCTCTAGGGACGTATCTCGTATAGCGTATTGCTTGGTCACAAACAATATCTGAGGCCACATCCACTTCTTTGCGTTTGGCTTCCAATACACCTACGGCCATACCATTGAGGAAAAGGAAATAATCTGCCTCATGATTTCCTGCAAGGAGTCCTTCACGAATGGCAGCAGCAGTGAGAGTTGGAGAATAGAAATCTCTATCTACAACCTTCCAACCAGCATCTTCAAACATCTGGTCTATCTTTACCCTTGCTTTCTCCTCTGGTGTCATAAGCAATAATATTTATACTGCAAAGATACAAAGAAGTGGGGAAACTACAAAGAAAAAGGAAGGAAAAATGGCTTAGTAGAGAAAAATGGCGAGAAAAGGAATCAGCGGATAAACTGTTCCAGTTCCAGTTGTTCCAATAAAAATTTGAGAGACAAAAGACTCTTCTAATTCTTTATAACTACTTAATATATAGATAGTTATATATAAAATTCAGGAACAACTGACCTCCAAAAAGAAACTGGAACAACTGGAACTGGAACACGTCACCAGATTAGACGGCTCTATAATTCAGGTAATCAACAACTTACGATTCCCGTCTTCCCCACTCCAGCGAAGTCCTATCCTCTAAAAGGCGCAAAACGCCTCCAATTTCCGCCTTAAAAGCCATCAAAACGATACAAAAACGGCATTTATCGATGAAGAAACATGCGTTTGCTGCTAAAATGGTTGACGAAAATAAATAGGCAATCAGTCCATTTGGAGGCCTATCGCATGCATCATGAGACGTAATCTCATAAAAAAATGAGAAAAAAGGGTGATTTTATTTGGTTTTCAAATCGGCACTTTGTCTGATAGTGTACCATTGTACCATTGTACCATTTGCAAAATTCAATGTATTTACGTATTCATGTATTCAATTATGACAAGAAGGCTTCTGACTTTGGTAATCCAGGTTATCAGACACACGAACTTACCCAGTTACCCACTTACCCACCTATGACAGGAAGGTTTTTCTTGGTGGATGGTGGAGGGTGGATGGTGGCTGGAGGATAGACGAGAAGTACAAAACCTTGCAACCTTGCAACCTTGCAACCTTGGGAAAGAAATTTCTAATTATAATATAATATATATATTATATTATAATTAGCATTCATAATACACCATGGACGCACATATTGCAAGGTTGCAAGGTTGCAAGGTTTTTAAGAAATGGGATAAAAAACCTTCCTGTCATAGGTGGGTAAGTGGGTAAGTGGGTAACTTGCTCTTTGAATTGCCCATCGTGTATGAAGGAAGAACCTTCCTGTCATACTTGAATACATGAATACTTGAATATTTCAAAATGCAAATGGTACAATGGTACAATGGTACAATGTCGAATGAGCGCAGGAGCATGCAAACGTCATCTACGCCCCGTTCCGATGCTTTGCAACAGCCGAAGGAATGCTTTGCAACAGCCGAAGGAACCATTCCTTACCCCCAAAAGGAGGCATCGGAACGGGAGTAAGGAAGCATCGGAACGGAGAGGAATCGCTCAAAAAAGAGCGTAATTAGAGAAAAGTTATTAAAAAGTCTGGTCATTTGTTGCGCATTTAAGAAACATTTTGTATTTTTGCAACCGAGAATTGTAAATAGAGAAATGGAACAAACGGTTTTAAAAACAAGAAGATATGAAAAAGGTAGGAGACATGAAGTTGTATAGTTTTGAGGAATTGCTGGAAGAGGATTACGGCAAGGTCGGAACACCAGAGCGCGACGCATTTGAGCGTAGCGTGGACGAGGCAGTCCAGGCCTATCGCGTGGGAGAGGCCATCAAGCAGGCGCGTGAGGCTCAGAATCTTACCCAAGCAGAATTGGGCGAGAAGATGGGAGTGCAGAGGGCCCAGGTCTGCCGTTTAGAGAGCGGCAAAAGCATCACACTTGCATCTATGATGCGTGCATTCCGCGCGCTGGGTGTACAAGTGGCACTGGAGATGAAAGGCATCGGGAAAGTAGCGCTATAATGATGTAGTACTGGCAGCCATCATCACCGCTGCAGGAACGGCACTGGGCACCACCAGTTGCATGGGAGTTATTTAAACAACCACGTAATCGCTTCAGCGCTTTTACAAAGCGTAGCGACTAAAAGAATTTAACGAATTTATTTAACGACCACAGATTTTACGGATTGAACGGATAATCTAAGTGGTACTCAAAAAGAATAGAGGGCGACTGCAGCGCCCTCTATTTGTTGTGCAGCAGCACACTATACGCATAGTATCCACTTCCAAAGTGGCATGACCTCAATAGTGCCAAACTCATCGGAGATAGTGTCCAACCATTCACCAGTCAAAGTCCTTCACACTCTTTCAGCCACAGGCTGCTGGCGGCATCGCTCGGCATACGCCAGTCACCGCGAGGCGAGAGGCTGACACTACCGACCTTGGGACCGTCGGGCAGACAGGAGCGCTTGAACTGCTGGTTGAAGAAACGACGGCAGAAGGTCTGAAGCCACTTCTTGATGGTGTCGTCGTCATACTTGCCGGCGAAGGCATGCTGTGCCAGCATGAAGATCTTGGCAGGACGGAAGCCCAGACGCAGGAGGTAGTAGATGAAGAAATCGTGCAACTCGTAGGGGCCGACGAGGTCTTCCGTCTTCTGTGCGATGTTGCCCTGGGCATCGGCTGGCGTCAGTTCGGGCGAGATGGGCGTCTCCACCACATCGATGAGGGTGTCACGCTGCTCGCTGAAGGCAGGAATCATGGCGATGTAGCGAATCAGATACTGCACGAGGGTCTTGGGCACGCCTGCATTGAGGCCATACATCGACATGTGGTCGCCATTATAGGTGCACCATCCGAGGGCCAGTTCCGAGAGGTCGCCAGTACCGATGACCATGCCTCCCTCCTGATTGGCGACGTCCATGAGGATCTGGGTGCGCTCGCGGGCCTGCGAGTTCTCATAGGTCACGTCGTGGTTGCTGATGTCGTGGCCAATGTCGGCAAAGTGCTGTCTGACCGACTTGGCGATGCTGATCTCGCGCTGGGTGATACGGAGCGACTCCATCAGTTGTACGGCATTGTCGTGCGTGCGGTCGGAGGTGCCGAAGCCTGGCATGGTGATGCCGATGATGCCCTTGCGCGAGAGGCCCAGTTTGTCAAAGGCCCGCACCACGACGAGCAAGGCGAGCGTAGAGTCCAGTCCACCGCTGATACCAATGACAGCCTTGGTGCAACGGGTGTGCTCGAGGCGCTTGCAGAGTCCCATGGTCTGTATGTTGAGGATTTCTTCGCATGTGGGAGCCATCATCGCATCGGAGGGGATGAAGGGATGGGGATTGATGGTGCGAATGAGTTCGAACTCACGGGGCGTGGTGGGCTTGGTGTCGATATAGCGTGCGAAGGCACCGTCCTGAGCCGTGCGGAACGTGGTGTTGTTCTGACGCTCGGCACGCAGGCGCTCCACATCGACCTGCTGGATGCGCAGTTGAGGCTCCAGGCTGAAGCGGTCGGCCTCGCAGAGCATGCGTCCGTTCTCGAAGATCATGGCATTGCCGCCATAGACCACATCCTGTGTTGACTCGCCGAAGCCGCAACTGCTATAGACGTAGCCGCACATCATTCGGGCACTCTGCTGGGCCAGGAGCGACACCAGATACTGGTGCTTGCCGATAAGTTCGTCGGTGGCCGAGAGGTTCAGTATGATGTCGGCACCTGCCAATGCCAGATTGTTGCTTGGAGGCAGGGGTGCCCACACGTCCTCGCAGATCTCGATGCCGAAGCAGGCTCCGTCGCAGGTACGGAACACGATGGGTTCGTTTGACACGCGGACGGGACTGCCAGCCAGGTAGATCTCCTGCGCAATCAGGTCTGTAGAAGAGGCGAACCACCGCTTCTCGTAGAACTCGCTGTAGTTGGGCAGATAGGTCTTAGGCACCACGCCGAGCAGCGAACCGCCCTGGATGACAGCGGCACAGTTGTAGAGCAGCGAGCCGATGCGCACGGGCAGGCCCACGATGGAGATGATGTCGAGTTTGCGAGTGAAGTCGAGCAGCATGAGCACAGCCTCCTCGGCCTTCTCGAGCAACAGTTGCTGACGGAACAAGTCCTGGCATGAATAGCCCGTGATGCAGAGTTCTGGGAAGACGATGATCTCCACGCCCTTGCCTTCGGCCTGGATGATGAGGTTCTCTATCTGTTTGACGTTGTACTCCACGTCGGCCACACGGATACCTGGTATCGCTGCAGCCACCTTTATCAGTCCGTATTTCATCTGATGGTAACTTGTGTTGCCCCGTAACTATACTCCTGGAACGAGGCGTCTTGGTAAGTAAAATGTTTGTATCTGTATTGCAGTTCGTTGATCAGGGCCTTGCGCAGTACGCCTTCGCCCTTGCCGTGGATGAAGACGATTTTCGTGCCCTTCTTCTTCTCGTATTCCTTCATCACCTTGCGGAAGGCATCGAGTTGGTAGTTCAGGATGTCGGTGGCCGACAGGCCGTCGGTGGTGTCGAGCAAGGCATCGGCGTGGAGGTCCACCACGATGACGCCGTCTTTCTCTACCGCCAGGCTCTGACGCCGTTCGGGCTGCGAAGAGTCCTTGGAAGCATACATCTCCTCCTTCAGTTGCTTGGTATCGATGACCAAGGGACGGGCAGCCTTACCATTCTCGATGATGGTATAGACGAGTGCCGGCTGTTCGAAGAAGTCGTTCTGCTGGAAGGTGTGCAGTTTGTAGAACTTCACAGGATCAACGCGCAACTGCACATCGACGGCAGGGCGCAGGAGGAAGTTCTTGTCGCGCTTGTAGGCCAGCAGTTGGACGGCCACCCGCTCCATGCCGTTCAGATCTTCACGTCCGAACTCCTCGATGAACAGTTTGGTGTTGGGTTCCACCTCGGCCGTTGCCCTCAGCGTCCAGCCATTGCCCTCGGCCGTCAGGTAGGTGAAGTGAAGATAGTAGTTGCAGTCGTTGACCAGATAGGTCTCGAAGCGCGTTTGGGTGAGTTCCTTGACATCCATCGGCACGAAGGCCAGGTAGGCCGACAGTTCTTCCCCACCCTTGCGCTCTTCAGGCTTCGCCCTGAAAGCGACGGGCAGGTCGGCAGGCTCCACCTCCTTGGGCTGAGCGGCAGGCTGCTGGCTCTTGCTCTTCATCTCCACCACATGACTGGTGTCATAGTTCTCCTCGCCAATGACCACCACTTCGTTGATAGCCATAGGCACCTCGAATCCATCCTCATCCTCGACGAGCACTACATTCTTTCCTTGGAAACCGGCCACGCGACCGCCTCCAATCTCGCTCAGAAATCTTACTTTATCTCCTATTTTCATCGTCTGTTATATGTTATTTGTTTGCAAAGATACGAATAAGTCAAGAGCAAAACAAAAGAAATCAATCTTTTTTTTGTATTTCGCTCACTTATTCGTATCTTTGTCGCCAAATTGGGAAGATAATGAGAAAAGTTCTACTTATACTGCTATTGTTTGGCATGACGCTGACGGGCTCGGCCTGGCACTACGTGACGGCACCCAACATCAAAGGACTGCAGGTGATCACAGGCGATGACTTCGAGGCCCTGCCTATCCTGACGCTGGGTAGTGGCGAAAGGATGACTATAGGCTTCGACGAACTGTCGCACGAGTACCACCGGTTCACCTACCAACTGGAGCCCTGCAACCCCGACTGGACGCCAACCGAGGGGCTGTTTGAGAGCGACTGGTTGGTGGGATTCAACAACCTGCCTATCGAGGACTATGAGAACTCGCTGAACACGACGACGCTCTACACGCACTATGAGTTGACATTCCCCAACCGCGAATGCCGTCCGAAGATGAGTGGCAACTACCGTCTCCACATCCTCGACGAGGACGATGAGGAAGCGCTGACGGTGGAATTCCGCATCGTGGAGCCGCTGATGAAAGTAGGCCTGAGCGCAACGACGAATACGGACCTGGGACTGAACACGCAATACCAACAGGTGGCGATGACGGTGAACTACGACAATCTGAGGGTGACACAACCGGCAGAGCAGATACAGACCATCGTGATGCAGAACGGTCGCGAGGACAACATGAAGGTGAACGTCAAGCCGAACAGCGTGACGCCTCAGAGCCTGAAATGGGAGTATAACCGCGAACTGATCTTCGATGCCGGCAACGAGTACCACAAGTTTGAGGTGCTGGACCCCACCCACCCCACGATGGGTCTGGCCTCCATGCGATGGGATGATGACACACGCACGTGGCATGCCATACCCGTGCCGTGCGAGCCCAGGCGCAACTACCTCTACGACGTGGATGCCAACGGTGCCTTCATACAGCGAAATAGCGACAACTATGAGATCAACCGTACGTCGGAATATGTCTATGTGCATTATCGCCTGCAACCAGCAAGATACTACGACAATGCCCAGGTGGTGGTGAGTGGCCGATGGGCGACTGAGGCTCCTGAGAACTATGTGATGGAATACGACGAAGCCAGCCAGTCATACAATGCCACCATCATGCAGAAACTGGGCTACTATAACTACCAGTTATTGTTGGTGGATATGGATGGAACGACGCATCCGCTACCCGAGGAGGGCTCGTTCTTCGAGACGGAGAACACCTATCAGGCCCTCGTCTATTATAAAGGTACTGGCGAACGCTGCTGGCGGTTGGTGGGCTATCAGTCGATCAGGCTTAAGTGACAGGCGACTTCCTGTATTCTCCCGGAGTCATCTTATACCGACGGAAGAAGTTGCCAATCAGATAGTTGGGTGAATAGAATCCACACTCCTCGGCAATGGTCTCTATCGACTTGTCTGTCGTACGAAGCATGACGGCAGCCTTGTTCAGACGCTCCCTGCGCACCATCTCACGCGGACTCTTATGGATATGAGGAGACACGATGGCAAAGAGTTTTGCCAGGTTGACCTGTGCAACATCACTCAGGTCGTGCATCGAGTATTTCATGTCCCTGTGCTCACGGATATAGGGCATGATCTTCTGCATCACGTCGATGAAGTCATCTGGCAGTTGCATATTGGCTGACGACTGACTGCCAAAATGCTCTTCTGGTGTGGGCATCAGCAACTGGGACTTGAGAGCATCGTTGCGATCGACAAAGGCTCGTATCTTGCTTAGCACATCCCCCTCCTCACGGTCGCGATAGAGTTTCATCCTTGTATTACGCGCGTAATAGACAAGGTTGTAGATGACGAGCACGAGGATGAACAGGCCCATCAGCAGATAGAGTCCCGTGGTACGCCACCAGGGCTTGCTGACATGAATGATCCACTGGTATTTCTCATCGTCGTCCCACTGGTTGGGGAACATCGATGCCTGTACGGTGATTTCATATTCGCCAGCCTCAATGCCTACCAGGGAATAGCGCAGCATGCCATTGTTATCGACACGGGCATGCGAGTCATAATTGGAATAGTCAGCCCACTCGTCACGCCCGTTGCCTTTCAGATGAACACGATAGAACGTCTGACGGGGACGGTAGTAGTTGAGTCCTGAGAAAATGAACGTCACACTCTTGTGACTGCTGTTCAGATAGATATGCTTCGTTCGAGTCACGGCCTTGCTGATGACAACGGTACCCTCGAGTTCCATATTGGGCTCAACAACCGTACCATTGACAAGCAGGCGTATCAGTTTGGGATTCAGTTTGTAGGGTCGGCAGACGTTGAGGCTGTCAAGGTCTTTCGGACGGAACACCACCATGTGGTCCAGTCCCTGCATCACGATGAGGCTGTCGTCAGTACAGGCTGCCTTGCAGTTGATGAATGCCTCGCTGGGCACATTGTCTTCTTCGCCGAAACTATTGACGAAGACAGGCTGGTCGTTTTCTATCTCGATACATGAAATGCCTGACGAGGTAGCCACCCAGATGTTGTGGCGTTTGCCTTCGACGACGGAATGCACCACATCGTTGTAGAATCCGTTTTTCCTGGAGAAGATAATGGCATCAGAATTTTCCGTCTTGTACAGGAAAAGGCCTGAGTTGGTACCTATCCACGTCCATCCACGACTGTCCACATACTTGCAGTTGGCACGCCGACCCTGGAACTCACGGATGTTCTGCTCCAAACCTTCTGTCAGCATGGCATACTTCCCAGCCATCGGATCAGACCAGGGATAGACCTTGAATGGCGACGGATAAGGACGGGCATAAAACATGCCGCGACGTTCCGTGCCAATCCACATGCCTCCCTGGCGGTCAAAGGTCAGCGTGTTGCAATCGGTGCCCAGTTTGGAGCCGTCCACCAGGGTCAGTTCTTCAATATGCTCAGCATGGCCGTCTACAGGATTATAGACCCAATAGCCATACTCCGTGGCTATATAGAGCAGGTCGCGCTGCATGGCCAAGTTGTTCATGTGGTATGGCAGTTCGAGAACGGTCTTCCACTCAAGGGTATGGATGTTGAAGAACATCAGTATGGAATGTCGCTCACCATTGCGCAACTGGAAGAAGCCGTCACCATAGCGGCGCAATACCGACGAGCGCTCGTACTCCTGCTGCTTGTCTTCAGCATAGGCAAAGGTCTCGTGGAGCATCCGTCCGGACTCAAGGTCGAACGCCACTTCCTTACCGTTTTCATAGAAGAAAAAGAGACGGCCCTCTGTCACATCCATATCTTGCAGGTTGTGCCCCTCCAGCACAGGGAAGGTCTTGTCGTTCTCCGCATTCACCAGTCCGTTATCAGTCAGGTACCACAACGTACCGATACTGTCGGTAAAGAGATCGCGCACGATATCCTTACACCCCATAGCCTGGAACACGCTGTCCACATTGGGGATGAACTGCTCTGTGATCAGATCCACACAAGTCACCATGTGCTTGCTCTTCAGCCAGATGTGGTGGCTATGGTCGAAGTAGAGGTGATAGTTGCCACCGTATTCTTCCAACGGATATTGGTAGTCCAGTTGTGTGTCGATATGAGAGAACCCGTTGCCATCATAGAAGTTCAGGTTGCCGATGGTCGATATGATCATTCTTCCCGTCTTGGTGCAAACCACGACATGGACGCTATTGTTGGACAATCCGTCTGAAGCATTGATGATGCGGAACGTACGGTCTTGTTCTACAGCATTAGCCCATGCTGCAGGCAAGCACAGAAGCACTAAGAGTAGAAATCTTATCGCTTGTTTCATATAATGGTCAGGTTAGCGTCTGCAAAGGTATAGAAAAAAAATGTTGCTTGCAAATTTTTTGGTAAAAAAATAGAGAACTCCCATCTCTGAGAGTTCTCTAGATATAAGGTGTCGAGGTGACAGGACTCGAACCTGCGACAGCCTGGTCCCAAACCAGGAACGCTACCAACTGCGCTACACCTCGATTTTGCGGGTGCAAAGGTACTAATTTATTTTGAGATTTGAGGTTTGAGGATTGAGATTTTCTCGTACATTAAGTTTTTTTAATTCTCCGCTCGAGTTCCTCTCGCTTTCACCAAGTGAGAAACAAATCTCAAACCTCAAATCTCAAACCTCAAATCTTAAATCTCAAATCTTAAACCTCAAAATCACTTAATGATTCCCTGCTCGATGAAGATCTTCTTCAGGATAACCACCGAACGCTCCACCTGCTCTTCTGTGTGAGTGGCCATGAGGGCATAGCGCACCAGTGTGTCCTGAGGGGCACAGGCAGGAGGAATGACAGGATTGATGAACACACCTGCATTGAAGGCAAGAGCCGTCACGAGGAAGGTCTTGTCAGGGTCACGCACATAGAGCGGGATGATGGGGCTCTCCGTCTCGCCAATCTCAAAGCCCTCCTCACGGAAACGCTTCAGGGCATAGTTGGTGACGCTCCACAACTTCTCGATACGCTCGGGCTCCTCCTGAATGATGTGAAGGGCCTCCATAGCAGCAGCCGTAGCGGCTGGCGTGTTGGATGCTGAGAAGATGTAGGTGCGACAGGTGTGACGCAGGAAGTTGATGGTCTCCTTGTCAGAAGCAATGAAGCCACCGATGCTGGCAAGCGACTTCGAGAAGGTACCCATGATCAGGTCTACCTCGTCAGTCAGGCCGAAATGATCGCATACACCACGACCCTGGCGTCCGAAGACACCCACGCCGTGAGCCTCGTCGACCATAATCGAACAGTTGTACTTATGCTTCAGTTCAACAATCTCAGGCAGTTTGGCCAGGTCACCCTCCATAGAGAAGACGCCATCGACCACGATCAACTTGACAGCCTCGTAGGGAAGATTCTTCAGCACGCGCTCCAGATCCTCCATGTCGTTGTGCTTATAGTGCAACTGCTTGGCAAACGACAGACGGCGTCCGTCAACGATAGATGCGTGATCACGGTCGTCACAGATGATGTAGTCATCTTTGCCTACGACCATAGCCAGCACACCCTGGTTCACGCTGAAGCCCGTCGAAAAGCAAAGACAATCCTCTTTGCCAATGAACTCGGCTATTTCCTTTTCCAACTGCACATGCAGGTCAAGTGTACCGTTCAGGAAGCGGCTTCCGGCACAACCTGAACCATATTTGTCAAGTGCAGCCTTTGCCTTGTCAATAATACGCTGATCGCCCGTCAGGCCTGTATAGGCATTCGAACCAAACATCAGCACCTTATGACCCCCCATTTCCACTTCCGTGCCCTGTTTACCTGTGATTTCACGGAAATAAGGATATATCCCCTTGGACATGAAATTCTGGGGAACACGATACGACTTGTATCTTTCTTCTAATTGTCCCATAACTTGTTTTATAGGTGTTTCTTTTTCTTACAGGCTGCAAAGTTACACAAAATTCCGTAAATCATGCACGTTTTTCCTAATAAATGTTTGATTTTTGCATTTTTATCTTCGATTTGCGTGTTTTTATCTATGAATTTTGTAAATTTGCACTATGCAAACGACTAAAAAGAAGATAGTTTTTATCGTCAACCCCATATCGGGAACGAAGTCAAAGGAGGGTCTGAAGGCGCTCATTGATGACATCATCGACAAGGAACGCTTCGAGTGTGCCATCGTCAGGACTGAATATGCGGGCCATGCTTCTGTCATCGCCAGCCAGTGTGTGGCTGACGGCACAGACATCTGTGTGGCTGTAGGCGGCGACGGCACGGTAAACGAGGTGGCCCGCTCGCTGGTTCACAGTCAGACGGCACTTGGCATCATCCCCTGTGGCTCTGGCAACGGTCTGGCCCGTCATTTGTGCCTGCCAATGGACATGAAGGGGGCGTTGGAAATCATCAATATGGGCGAGACAGACCATTTTGACTATGGTGTTATCAACGATCAGCCGTTCTTCTGCACTTGCGGCATGGGATTCGATGCCTTCGTCTCGCTGAAATTCGCCGAGTCTGGCAAACGCGGCCTGGCCACTTATGTAGAGAACGTACTGAAAGAGGGCCTCACCTATCAGCCTGACACCTATACCGTGAAGGACGAGAGCGGACTGCATCACTACAAGGCTTTCCTCATTGCCTGTGCCAATGCTGCCCAGTATGGCAACAATGCCTATATAGCCCCTGGAGCCTCTATGCAAGACGGATTGCTGGATGTCATCGTGATGGAGCCGTTCAATGTCTTCGAGGCTTCCACCATTGCCGTCGATCTGTTTTCCAAGACGCTGAACAACAACTCGCACATCAAGCGTTTCCAGTCGCGCCAGATTCATATCCACCGCGAACGGCCAGGTGCCGTCCATTTCGATGGTGACCCCATCAACATGGAGAAAGAGATCGACGTGAAGATAATTCCACTCGGCTTGCTCGCCGTCGTCAATCCCAAGGCTGTGGAAGACAGCGCCCAGCCCAACAAAGTAGTGGACAAGATTAGCAACGTGGTCAACAAGATTATAATATAATATTTGTACGCGCGAATTCCTCTCATGCAGACCATCCTGGTTACCATCATCCTCACCTTGTCAGTCGCTTATGCCGCCTACCGTATTTGGCGTTTGCTAAAACACACAAACGACCCTTGTGCAGGCTGTTCAGGATGTGCGATGAAAGAGGCCAGACGGAAAAATATGGAAAATAGGTGTTGCTCAGAGAAAAAGTGCAGAAAAAATTTGGCCAGTTGAAAAAATAGTAGTACCTTTGCATCCGCTAACCTCAAAGGGAGGCCAAAACTGGTGCCTTGGATGAGTGGCTTAGTCAACGGTCTGCAAAACCGTCTACGGCGGTTCGAATCCGCCAGGCACCTCCTGATAAAGTTCTGAAACCACAATACAGAAAGGGTTTCGGAACTTTTTCTTTTTACCCCAATTCCCAAACGTACCCCAACGAAAAACTCCTGCGAACCAAAAGAGGATATTGTCATCCCCTATCAATTCGCAGGAGTCTTAAACCTAAAGCAGTTATGAGGACAAAAATCTCTCGAAAATCTTACAAAAATCAACTTCAGGAATCTATTATTGTTAGATTTTTGGAGATTTTTGTCCTCCTTCTACCTATATTTTCGTTAAATGCCCTGAGGCAACTCCAGCCAGCGAACGTAGCAGAAGTCCTGACGGTGAGGCAGGTTCTTGTTCTTCGGAGACATACGGATGGCCGACTTGTACTGACCGAACTGCTGAGGAGCCAACGTAGCCTCGAAGGTGTAGTTGTTGCCTACGTGGCCAGTCATCTTCAGAGGCTCAACGCTGAAGACCTTCTCGTTGCCGTCCTTGTCTATGCAGACATTGACCTTCTCCAGACATACGGCATCGTCGAGGCCCTGCTCGTTGATGACGTACTTGATGGTGTACTTCTGACCAGCCTCGCAGCCTGCTTCGGGGAAGTTCCACTCAGAAGAAACCACCTCGATAGAGTCCCAACGCTCAGCAACGGTCTCCTTCCACAGGGCGATCTCCTTAGCCAGATGGTTGTCGTTCTTGGAGAGTTCCTTGAAGCGCTTGGCCTGCTTCTCGTAGAACTTGCTATAGTAGTCGTCCAACTGACGCTTCATGGTGTAGTGAGGAGCAATCTGGGCGATAGAGTTCTTGATGACCTTGCACCATCCCTTAGAGACGCCCTTCTTATCCTTATTATAATAAAGAGGAATGATCTCGTTCTCCAACAGACCATAGATGGTAGCGGCATCGAGTTGATCCTGATAGCCCTGGTTCTGGTAGGTGCGCTTCTCTGTAAGAGCCCAACCGGCACCCTCACGATAGCCCTCCAGCCACCAACCGTCCTTCACGGAGAGGTTGACGACACCATTCATCTCGGCCTTCTCGCCTGATGTACCAGAAGCCTCGAGAGGACGTGTAGGCGTGTTCATCCAGATGTCGACACCAGAGACGAGGCGACGAGCCAACAGGAAGTCGTAGTCCTCGAGGAAGATGATCTTACCCTGGAACTCAGGACGCTGTGAAATCTCGAAGATTCTCTTGATCAGGCCCTGACCAGCACCATCGGCGGGGTGAGCCTTACCAGCGAAGAGGAACATAACGGGACGCTCAGGATTGTTCACGATCTTAGACAGACGGTCGAGGTCGGTGAACAACAGGTGGGCACGCTTGTAGGTAGCGAAACGACGGCAGAAGCCGATGATCAGCCTGTTGGAATCCATCGACTCCAGCAGAGACACCACACGCGAGGGATCACCCTGGTTCTTCAGCCATGTGTCGCGGAACTGATTCTTGATGTAGTAGATCAGGTTCTGCTTCATATCCAGACGCCACTGCCAGAGTTCCTCGTCAGGACAGTTGTAGATGCCTTCCCACATCTTCTCGTTCGACTGGTCGCCCATGAACTTCGGATCGAGATATTTCTCGTAGATGTTCTTCAGCCAGCCAGTAGCCACCCATGTTGGGAAGTGTACGCCGTTGGTCACATAGCCTACGTGATTCTCCTCAGGGAAGTAGCCCTTCCAGATGGGAGCGAACATCTTCTGAGAAACCCATCCGTGGAGTTTCGACACGCCGTTGACCTCCTGACAGGTGTTGCAGGCGAATGTTGACATGCAGAACTTCTCTCCGTGGTCATCGGGATTGGTACGACCCATGCCGATGAACTCGTCCCAGGTGATGCCCAGTTTCTGGGGATAGCCACCCATGTATTTGCCGAAGAGACCCTCGTCGAAGTAGTCGTGGCCTGCAGGCACGGGTGTGTGAACGGTATAAAGACCGCTGGCACGCACCAACTCAAGAGCCTGGTTGAATGTCAGGCCGTCCTCGATGTAGTCGCACAGACGCTGCAGGTTGCAGAGTGCTGCGTGGCCCTCGTTGCAATGATAGATATCCTTCTTGATGCCCAGTTTCTTCAACAGCAGCATACCACCGATACCCAGCAGGATCTCCTGCTTCAGACGGTTCTCCCAGTCGCCGCCATAGAGGGCGTGGGTGATGGGCTTGTCGAAGTCAGAGTTCATCTCGTTGTCTGTATCCAGCAGATAGAGTTTCACACGACCAACATTCACGCGCCACACGTAGGCGTGCACCATATAGTTGGTGTAAGGCACATCGATGACCATCGGACTGCCATCCTTGTCGAGTTGACGCTCGATGGGCAGCGAACCGAAATTCTGTGTCTCGTAGTTGGCAATCTGCTGTCCGTCCATTGACAGGCTCTGTGTGAAGTAGCCGAAACGATAGAGGAAGCCGACGGCACACATGTCGACGTTAGAGTCACTGGCCTCCTTCACATAGTCACCAGCAAGCATACCCAGACCGCCAGAGTAGATCTTCAAGGCAGAGTGGATACCATACTCCATACAGAAATAGGCTACAGAGGGGCGAGTCTTGTCAGGCTCCACGTCCATATACTTACGGAACTTGGCATAGACCTCCTTGATACGCTTCATCAGCGCCTTGTCCTTCAGGATCTCCTCCTTACGGGCAAAACTCAGACGCTCGAGCAGCATGACGGGGTTGTGCCTCACGTCGTGATAGATCTCGACATCGAGTTCACGGAAGAGGTCACGGGCCTCGCAATTCCACACCCACCACATGTTGTGGGCAATCTCATCCAAACACTTCAATTCCTCGGGCAGGCTCGACTTGACGGTCAGCATTTTCCACTGAGGATCATTTGCGCAATCTACTTTAATTTTCATAATCTGTGATATTTGAATTTTAGTTGATTTCTACTTGTTTCTGGAATCTCTCTTCTGCCTTTCTGAGGGCTATGTCGTAAGCCTCGTAGTAGTACTTGATGAACTCCTTCCACAGGGCCTTCTTCGACAATGCCTCGGCAGCCTTACGGCAAGCGTCGACGGATGTCTTCGACATAGAAGAGAACTGAGCCACCGTCTCCTTGATATAGTCGGCCACCTCAGAGTAGTTGTAGTCCGTACGATGAATCACCTTCACACCGTCCTCCAACTCGCCATAATGGCCGAACTCCTTGTTGGCCCAGAGGCCGAAGCCAGCCAGGTCGGTGGTGATGCAGGGCACCTTGAAGGCCACAGCCTCCAGCGGGGTGTAGCCCCAGGGCTCGTAGTAAGAGGGATAGATGCACAGGTCGTTGCCAAGCACCACGTCATAGTAGGTCAGGTTCATGATGCCGTCGTTGCCGTCGAGGTAACAGGGCAGGAAGATGACCTTCACGTTGTCGTCGTGGCGGTTGTGCATATCGTAGAACTTCATCATGTTGAGCACGTTGTCGTGTCCCATGTTGTGCAGCCAGTGGGTCACCTGAGGCACCTCCAGCGGGGTGTCGTAGGGCAGTCCGCTCTCCAGGCGTTCCTGCAGGTCCTGGCGGGGTTCGCCCACCCAGCCTGGCACCACGATGAATGCCAGCACCTTCTTCTTCAACTGGCGTTCGCGGAGCAGACGGTTCATCGCCTCCACAAACACGTCGATACCCTTGTTACGGAACTCATAGCGGCCCGAGGTAGAGACGATGACGGTATCGTCGCCCAGATCCTCGCCCAACAGGGCATTGGCCACCTGAAGCATCTTCTGGCGGGCCTGCTTGCGCTTCTTGTTGAAGGCAGCAGCCTTGGGCACGAAACTGTTGTCGAAGCCGTTGGGAAGTACCACATCGACGGCCTTGTCAAGCAACTCCTTGCACTCGTTGGCAGTAATGTCGCTCACCGTCGTGAAGCAGTCCACGTGGAGGGCCGTCTGCTTCTCTATCGAGTGCTTGCTCTGCATGTTCAGTTCCCAGGCCATCTGGTCGCCGTTGTAGGCGAAGAGATAGTCGTAGAGGGGCTTCTGGTTGCCGGCTATCGAACGGCCGATACTCGTAGCATGGGTGGTGAAGATGGTGCCGATCTGGGGCAGTTTATTGTTGATGTAGAGGGCACCAAGACCGCACATCCACTCATTGGCATGATAGATGACTCTGCTTTGAGGATTGAGATTGAAGATTTGAGATTTGTAGAAACTCTCTACCACCAAACCGGCAGCATACGAGAACATCGAGGCCTCGTCGTAGTCGCCATAGGCATGGAGCGAATCCACCTTGTATTCCTCCCACAGCCAGGCGTAGATGTCGTTTTTCTTCTCGAAGAAGGGCTTGAAGTCCACCAGGATGGCAACGGGCTCGCCAGGAATGGTCCAGCGCCCTACCCTCACGTTCAGTCCCTGTTCACGGGCCGTCCACTGCCACTCGGCAAACAGCGATTTCTCTTCACGGAAATAGAGGCTCTCGCTCTCTTTCCAAAAATCAGGACCGATGAAGATAACCTTATCCTGAAAGGCCTCCTGCAATGTCTTTGCACGAGTTGAAAGGACGGTGTATATGCCACCTACTTTGTTGCATACCTCCCAACTCGACTCAAAGATATAATCTGGGGTTAACTGCTTTTTATTCATTGTGTATGTTTATAATTGGGTGCAAAGATACTTAATTTTTTCTAAAAACCGCATGATTGTGACTATCTTTTTTCCTTTTTCTGCAATTTTTTAATTTATGTTTGCTAACTTTGCCTGAAAAAAGAGAGAAGATGAGACGCAACATACTGACCATCATGGCCCTTTTGCTGGCAACGACCGTCGCAGCACAGACTGACTCGACGGCCTTCAAGGCGTACCTTTACAACCAGGAATACAAGGTTTTCATGCGCATCAGTTTCCACCAGCAGGACATCATCATCCCTGGTCAGGACATCCTGGGCCCTCAGCCCGGCTATATGGGCAAGGATGGCTACACCTTCTGCTGGCCCGTCATCACGGCTGAGGTGAAAGGCAACAAGGCCCGCCTGCAACTCGTCAACGACTATGGCAGCGAAGACCTGGATGCCGTGCTCATCCGCGAGAACGACAGCATCTACACCCTCAAGCAGGGGAAGGGTTCTACCATTAAGATGCCTGATGGCAACAAATGGCAGAAACTCCCCAAAACACTTATTTTGAAGCGGAAGTAATCCTGATCCAGTCGGCATCCACCCAGCCACGATCGGCCTTCTGGTCGGTCTCTACGGCGATATAGCCGAACTTGGCACCAATCCACTTGCCCTCGCGCATCTTGAACGGCTCGCCACAGGCCGTGAACTTCTTGCCGTTCTGGCTGTAGGCGAACGTCATCTGCGAATCGCTGACGGTCAGTCGCAGGTAGATATCCTCGTGGATGCCTGGCTTATAGTCTATCTTATCAACAGCCGTTGGCTTCAGCGTGGCCAGCACCTGCTCCGTCTGCACCTTGCCTTTGTCGGCCTGCTTACAGGTCATCTGGACCAGTTGGAACTCCTGTCCTATCCTGCGCACCACCAGGGCCGAATAGTCCAGTCCCATCATGATGAGGCCGCCCATCTGGCCATCAGCCTTTGAGGTGAAACGCAGTTTGGTGGTCACGGTGAAGGCATCGGCTGGGGTCTTCTGCAACAACAGGTTGGGCACCTCCCAGAAGTTCTTCCAGTTTTCAGACAACTTATAGGTATAGATGCGGAACGTGCCGAAGGCCGTAGGGACGCCGAATTTCTCGTCGTAGTTGGCGTGCCACTGCCACTGGCGACCCATCGTAGGCTCGTTGAACTCGTCGTTCTCCACAGGGTTCACGATGGTCGTACTGCTGCTCTGAGGCTTCTTGTAGGTAACTACGGGCTCGCCTTTCTTACCCATGATGGGCCAGCCTGACGACCAGTCTACAGGATTGAGATGGACCACGCGACCGTAGGCCTCCTTGTCCTGGAAATGTATGAACCAGTCCTCGCCATACTTATTGTGCACCCACGCCCCCTGATGAGGACCGTTGATGCTGGTGTTGCCCTGTGCCAGCACGATTTTGTGCTCGTAGGGACCATAGGGCGACTTCGAGCGCATGGCCAGTTGGAAGCCTGTAGGCACGCCGCCAGCAGGACACATAATCCAGTACCAGCCGTCGCGTTTGTAGAACTTCGGCCCTTCGCAGGTGCGGTTCTCCGTGCCGTTGCCGTCGAACACGATAACGGGCTGTCCGATAGGCCGCAAGCCGTCGGCGCTCATCTCGCGTACCGTCAGCACAGAGGCGAACTTGGAGCGTGAGTTGGCCCATCCGTTCACCAGGTAGCAGCGGCCATCGTCGTCCCACAGCGGTGTGGTGTCGATGTAGCCTTTGCCAGGTATCACACAGACGGGCTTCGACCATGTTCCTGCAGGGTCCTTGGTCTTCACCATCATCACGCCATAGTCGGGGTCGCCCCAATAAATATAGTACTCGCCATTGTGATAGCGGATGCTGGGAGCCCACACGCCATTGCCGTGAGAGGGTTTGTCGAACTCCTCGCGAGGTTCCAGGGCAGTCACGGCGTGGTTGATGATGGTCCAGTTCACCAAGTCCTTCGAATGAAGGATTGGCAGACCAGGAATACATTGGAACGAGGAGGCCGTCAGGTAGTAGTCCTCGCCGCTGGGTCCCACGCAGACGTCAGGGTCAGAGTAGTCGGCATTGATCACTGGGTTGGTGTAGGTACCGTCGCCATTGTCGGGCGACCACACCTCAGAACGGTACTGGGCCTGTGCGGCCAGATGACAGGCCACTGCCATCGTCATCAAGATTAGTTTTCTCATAATCGTTTTATCAATAGTTTGTAAGCATTGTCATCATAGTCTATCCGCATCACCCCCTTAATCTCATCGTCCTGTGGGGTCAGCGACAGGGCCACGTGGCCCATCGTCCTACGGAGGTTGATCTCCACGCAGGGATGTAGCAGGAAATGTCTTTCGCCCGTCGTTTGTCCGTCATCGTTTGATGAGGTGCACACCATCATGTCCACCCCAAAGGGACCCACATATTGATGCTTGAAAATAGAGGGCGTCAGAGCACAAATTTTCTGTTGAACACTTTCTAGTAAATCTTTTGAAATATAGCGACTTAACATTTCATTCTTAAGTGATTCTTTAGCCAAGATATTTCCTTTGTATGCCCCGTTTTCCGTATGGAACAGCGAGAGCCCCAGATAGCGCACTTCACCCTCAGCGGTAGCCTCGAACTCCATGCCGAAGTCCTTCGCCTTTTCATAGTACGGTTCCGCCATGACCGACCCCTGTGCTTTCAGCAGATGGTGCAGCCAACCCACGACGTAAGGATTGTCGGCAACGGGTTCATGAATGAAGCGCAAGCCCCTGCCGCTGGAAGACCAAGGGGCCTTCAGTACCAGACGGCCATAGCGTCGCTGCAGGTCGTCCACCTCTTCTACTGTCGTGCATTCAAACGATTCTCCTATTATTCCTTCGCATCGCAGGGCAGGCAACAACAGCGCAGAACTGCGCCGATGCGACAGCATGCGGATGGCGCTGACCTGTTCGTCAGAAGGCAACAAGGCTTCGTCGATGCCAGCCCTGGCCAGACGCGCCTTCAAAGCCCTGTCCCACCCCCAGGGCTCCACGCTCTGAGCCTGTAGACCGCGGGCGTGTCGCCCGAGGGCAGCAAACTGGCATTCTGAACGCAGCAGCCCTTTGCCCAGGTACTTGTTTGCGGCATGTGCCACACGCTGGAAAGAGCGCTTTGCCAGTTCCACGTCGTCCACCAACACCACGTCACCCTCATCAGCCCACAATGCAGGCAGGAAGCCGAGGTCATGGCGGAGTTGCCTCCCGGCATGCGGTGCCGTGAAGTTCGCCAGGTCCGATGCCAGCGCAATGTCGTGTTCTGGGTTAAAAACGTGAAATTTCATACGTCTTTTCTTCTTTCTAATGTCCTCTTTACTCCGTCCGAATGCCTTCTAACCACCGTCCGAATGCTTCCTTTCTATCGTCCGAATGCTTCCCAACCGTCGTCCGAATGCCTCCTTACCCCCATAAGGAACTATTCCCAACGACTGTTGCAAGGTATCGGAACGGACCTTGGAAGCCGTCCGCACGCCGTTGCATAAGAAGCCTTTGTGGTGCGCGCCTTAACACCATGCAAAGGTACGAAAAATAGAAAAGACTTCAAAATTTTTTCGCAAAAAAAGATACGAAAATAAGCACACGGCAATTCATGCGTCTTGACACCCCATTTCTTAAAACCTTGCAATCTTGCATTCTTGCAACATACGTGTCCATAGTGCATTATAAGTGCTAATTATTATATAATTATAATTATATAATAATTAGAAATTTACTCCCTTTTTAGGGACACGCATATTGCAAGAATGCAAGATTGCAAGGTTGCAAGGTTTTGTACTTTTCGTCATGAAAGAAGGTGCCTCTCTGTGTATCGTGCTTTTTTTAAAATTATTGGAGCAAACCCTTGGCGCTTAGCGAAAAAATGCGTAACTTTGCATCAAGAAATCCACTCTATAGTAATAAAGTACGCGCAAGCAAACACATAAACATAACTAAAATGATAACGCTCATGAGTAACATCCCCTACGCATTCTGGCTGGTGCCCGTTGCCTCAGTGGTGGCACTGGGTATGGCCCTCTGCTTTTTTCGTTCGATGATGAAAGCCGATGAAGGCACTCCCCGCATGAAAGAGATTGCCGGACACGTGCGCAAAGGCGCTATGGCCTACCTCTGGCAACAGTACAAGGTCGTAGGCATCGTATTCGTGGTGCTGGCCGTCATCTTCGCCATCATGGCCTACGGTTTCCAGATGCAGAACCCCTGGGTGCCCTTTGCCTTCCTGACGGGCGGTCTGTTCTCAGGCCTGGCAGGCTTCTTCGGTATGAAGACAGCCACCTACGCCTCGGCCCGCACGGCCAATGCAGCCCGCAAGAGTCTGGACAGCGGACTGAAGATCGCCTTCCGTTCAGGAGCCGTTATGGGACTGACGGTGGTAGGTCTCGGACTGCTTGACATCGCCCTGTGGTTCCTCATCCTCAACAAGTTTGACGAGAACGGCCTGATCTCCATCACCACCACCATGCTGACCTTTGGCATGGGTGCCTCGACACAGGCTCTGTTTGCCCGTGTGGGCGGTGGCATCTACACGAAGGCAGCCGACGTGGGTGCCGACATCGTAGGCAAGGTGGAGGCCGACATCCCTGAGGACGACCCACGCAACCCCGCAACGATTGCCGACAATGTAGGCGACAACGTAGGCGACGTGGCTGGTATGGGTGCCGACCTCTATGAGAGTTATTGCGGTAGTATCCTGTCGACAGCAGCCCTGGGCGCCGTGGCCTTTGCCGCCTCGGGTGAGATGCAGTTGAAGGCCGTCATCGCGCCGATGCTCATCGCTGCCGTAGGCGTGTTCCTCAGCATTTTGGGCATCTACCTGGTGCGTACCAAGGAAGGCGCCACGATGAAGAACCTGCTCCACTCGCTGTCGCTGGGCACCAATGTCAGCGCCGTGCTCATCGCCGCTGCCACCTTCGGCATCCTCTACCTGCTGGGCATCGACAACTGGCTATGGCTGTCGCTTTCGGTGATTACGGGCCTGCTGGCTGGCGTCATCATCGGACAGGCCACCGAATACTATACCTCTCATTCCTACAAGCCCACGCAGAAGATCTCGGAGGCCGGCCTCACAGGCTCTGCCACCGTCATCATCAAGGGCATCGGCACAGGCATGATGTCTACCTGCATCCCTGTGGTCACCATTGGCGTGGCTATCATGCTGAGTTACCTGTTTGCCATCAAGTTCGACTTCGACGGCATGATGACCTCCGCCAACATGTCGCTGGGGCTCTATGGCATCGGCATCGCCGCCGTGGGTATGCTCTCCACGCTTGGCATCACGCTGGCAACGGACGCCTACGGCCCCATTGCCGACAATGCCGGTGGTAATGCCGAGATGAGCGAACTGGGCGAGGAAGTGCGCCACCGCACCGATGCCCTCGACGCCCTGGGCAACACCACCGCCGCTACTGGCAAGGGCTTCGCCATCGGTTCTGCCGCCCTGACGGCCCTGGCCCTGTTGGCTTCCTATATTGAAGAAGTGAAGATTGCAATGGAGCGTTCCAGCATGACGCTCACCAACCTGAAGGGTGAAGTCATCTCAGCCGCCCAGGCCACCATCCCCGACTTCATGAATGCCTTCCAAGTGAACCTGATGAACCCCAAGGTGCTCGTTGGTGCCTTCATCGGCGCCATGGCCGCCTTCCTGTTCTGCGGTCTGACAATGGAAGCCGTGGGACGTGCTGCCCAGAAGATGGTGGAAGAGGTGCGCCGTCAGTTCCGCGAGATCAAGGGCATACTGGAAGGCAAGGCAACGCCCGACTACGGCTCCTGCGTGGAAATCTCCACCCGTGCTGCCCAGCATGAGATGATCGTGCCCTCACTCCTGGCCATCGCCATTCCCATCGTGGTGGGCTGCGTGCTCGGCGTGGCTGGTGTGCTCGGCCTGCTCGTAGGCGGTCTGGCTGCCGGTTTCACACTGGCCGTATTCATGGCCAATGCCGGTGGTGCCTGGGACAATGCCAAGAAGATGGTGGAAGAAGGCAACTTCGGCGGCAAGGGTTCGTTTGCCCACAAGGCCACCATCGTAGGCGACACCGTTGGCGACCCGTTCAAGGATACCAGCGGCCCCAGCCTCAACATCCTCATCAAACTGATGTCGATGGTCAGCATCGTGATGGCAGGTCTCACCGTGCTCTGCTCGTAAGAGTGGGCCATTCTAAAGAACAACAATAAAACAACGAAATAATTATGCCAATAAAGATTCTCAGTGTTGACGACGAGATGGATCTCGAACTCTTGTTGACACAGTATTTCAGAAGGAAGATACGCAAAGGCGAGTATGAGTTTGTGTTTGCGCACAACGGACTGGAAGCGCTCACCATGATGGTGAAGCATCCCGACATCGAGATCATCCTGTCAGACATCAACATGCCTGAAATGGACGGCCTGACACTCCTGGCCAAGGTCAACGAGATGCGCAACCCAGCCCTCAAAGTCATCATGGTGAGTGCCTATGGCGACATGGGCAACATCCGTCAGGCTATGAACAACGGAGCCTTCGACTTCGCCACCAAGCCCATCGACCTCGATGACTTGAGCGTGACCATCGAGAAAGCCATCGAGCAGATCGAGTATGTGCACCAGATGCAGAAGGAACACAGTCAACTGGAGTCGCTGAAGAGCGACCTGGCCATTGCCCGCGAGATACAGCAAGCCATACTGCCACGCGTGTTCCCGCCATTCCCAGAATATTCTGGCGTCCTGGACATCGCCGCTTCGATGGAGCCTGCCAAGGATGTGGGCGGTGACTTCTACGACTTCTTCCGCATTGACGACGACCGCATCGGATTCCTGATTGCCGACGTGAGCGGAAAGGGCATTCCCGCTGCCATATTCATGGCCGTGAGCCGTACGCTCATACGTGCCACAGGCGTGAACGGAGGAAGCCCTGCCGACTGTATCACCAGGAGCAACAAACTGCTGGCTGCCGAATCCGTTGACTGTATGTTCGTCACCGTCTTCTATGGTATTCTCAACGTGAAGACGGGCGAGGTGTCCTACTGTAATGCTGGTCACAACCCTCCCTATATCCTCAAACGCGACGGACAGGTGGAGGTGCTGCCCACCCAGCAAGACCCGATGATGGGTGCCATCGATGGCATCGTCTATCACGAGGACTCCCTGCAACTGAATCCTGGCGACGCGCTGGTGATGTTCACCGATGGTGTGACGGAAGCCATGAATAAGGACAACGAGGAGTTTGGGGAGAAGCGACTGGAAGATACCATCGCAGATGTGGCCATGCACAACTGCCAGCAGATTAACGATGCCATCAAGGCCGATGTGGCAGCATTTACCGATGGTGCAGAACAAAGTGACGACATAACGGTTTTGGCTCTTAAGAGACTGTGAACAAGAAAGACATTACGATAGGGATTGTGGGACTGGCTTTGCTGGGAACGACGGTAGCCGGACTTACTGGTTGGCACAATGAGCGTCAGCAAGTGAACAGCCTGAAGGCCCAGTTGGCTGACGCCCAACTGCAGGAGAAGCGCTCGACGGTGGTGCGCAGCATCAGCAGACAGATGGAGGACATCGCCTACCAGCAGAAGGAGATCTCCGATGAGCAGCGCGAAGAGGCTATCCAGCAGAAACGGACGGCCGACGAGATGCGCCAGCGGTCTGAAGTGGAACGTATGAATGCCCTGGTTGCACAGCAACAGGCTATGGAGTCAGAGAAACAGGCGCAAGAGGCCCTCCAGATAGCAGAGAACGAGCGGCAGATAGCCGAACACCAGCGCATACAGGCAGAACTGTCGAAGCGCATGACGGACACGCTGAGTTACGTGGCCCTGGCCCGTTCATTGGGCTCGCTGTCGTCCACGCAGGCACAAGTGGGCAACACGGAGTTGGCAGACCTGCTGGCCTATGCTTCCCATCATTATGCCTCCCGCTATCACGGTGATGTCTATTATCCCGCTATCTACCAGTCGCTGATGACTGCCAGTCAGAGCATGAAAACGTGGCCTGAGCACAACGGTTGGCTGATGAATATGGGCTATATGTCGGAAGACGATGACCGCATCGTGACATGCAGCACCTACGGCGAAGTGAAGATACACAAGAAGATGGGAGAACAGTTACGCACGGAGACGCTGCTGAGCAACAAGAACTACGACTTCCGTGACATCTATATCGACGAGGGCGTCATCTATGTCGTGAGCCGCAATGGACATCTGGCCATCATCGAAAAGGGTACGCCCCGCGTGATAGACCTGCCCGGCCTGGCCTTCCCTATCTCAATGACAGAACTGGACAAGGACAATCTCATACTGGTTGGCGAACATGGGCTAGCCCAGTACAACAAACAGCAGAAGATGATTGTTGCCACCAAGGAACTGGACTTCAAGATTACCAATGCCGGCCGCTACAACTACATGCCGGCGCTCTTTGACGACCAGGGGCGAATGCATCTTGTGAAAGACCTCAACACGCTCATCACATCCGACAATCCTGTCCGCGGAAGGGTGACGGCATTCGCCAGTTCCAAGAACACCAAGCAACGGGCCTATGGCATGAGCGACGGCACTATCTACCTCTACGACGAGCAGACAGGGAAGACCACCAAACTGGAAGCCCACCTGTCGCGCATATCCAAACTGAAGATGAACGGCAACAGGCTCTACTCGTCCAGTTACGACGGCACCGTGAAACTGTGGCTGACGGTCAGCGACAAGATTGTACCCATCACGCTGATCTCAGCAGGATCGTGGATCACGAACTTCTCGTTCGACGCATCAAAGAACTACATCTGGATTGGCGACCAGAATGGCGACCTGACCGTAGCCCTTCTGTCTGTGCCGATGATGGTGGAGCGTATCAGGAACAAACTGAAGCGCGACTTCACTACCGACGAGTGGAACTACTACATAGGCCGCAACGTGCCCTATGAGTCGTTCTTGACAACAAAAGGAAAGGGGGTGGCAAAATGAAACGACTAATACTGCTTGCTACCGTTGTGCTGTGTGTCTCATCCTCATGGGCACAGGGTCTCCCCTTCGTGCGCAACTACATGTCAAAGGACTATGAAGCCCACAACCGCAATTTCGATGTCGTAGCCGGCGATGACGGCACCGTCTATTTTGCCAATTTCGAAGGACTGCTGTACTACGACAATGTGCAATGGCGCATCATCCACAATCCTGGCATCACACGCTTTACCGTTGTCTATTGCGACAATAACGGCACCATTTGGACGGGTGGCTATAAATACTTCGGGCGCATCGTCACAAAACCCAACGGCGAACTCCAACTGAAACAAGTCGGCGAGTCGCTTTCTTTACGGGGCGAGGTCGTGGAGATTTGGGAGAACGACGGCGAACTGCTCTTCGTCGTTTCCGATGGCAAGATTTACAAGGTGGACGGAGACCAAATAGAACTCAAAAGGGAGGCCCAAAAAGGTCACTATTGGGGAGTCGGCCTGTCGGATGTCATAAGCCAGGACGCTTTGGACAATGATGGCAAGGTTGAGGTGCTTGATGACATCACGCAGACGATACCGTTGGAAAACGGCTTGAAGGCCTCAGTCAAAAAGGGCGAGGGACTCATCATTACAGACAGTAACGACCATGAACTCTACACCATCACCGAGACCAATGGACTATGCTCCAACAATATCGTATGGATAGCATACGATGGTCACGGACACCTGTGGGGAGCCACAGACAACGGTGTCTTCTCACTTGCCATACCGTCTGCCATTACCCGCTTCTCCGCCAGTGAAGGACTGGACGGCGAAGTACTGTCCATTGAGGAGCACAAGGGAAAGGTCTTTGTAGGAACAAGCAGCGGCCTCTATTATCAGGAAGGTATGAAGTTCGTCAGGGTGCCTGGCATCCATCATGCTTGCTGGGCTCTGTCAAAGAGTGGCGAGAACCTGCTGGCAGCAACCGCAAACGGCATCTATCGTGTCTCTGACAACAATGTCGCCGTGCAAGTGACCATAAAGTCTGCCATGTCACTATTGGAAGACGGTCCCTGTATCTATAGTGGCGAGATAGATGGTGTCTTCTTGTATGACAAGACAAAGGACAAACGCAAGAAAGTCTGCGCACTTGACAATGTGACCAAGATCATCAAAGACAAGGAGGGAACCATCTGGGTGCAGAACACATATGGTATGGTATGGCGAAAGCAGGCTAAAAAGGACAACTTCCAGCCCTATAAACAACAGGCTAACAATGACAACTTCTGGCCCTATAAACTGGACCATGTGGAAGACGCGCTGACAATCGTCCAACTGGATGACAAGGTGGTAGCAGTCAGCGCCATATCCACCACTCCCATCCCCTACCCGCTGATTTCGTATCAAGACGAAAACGGGGTAACCTGGCTGACAGACAATAAGGGCAAGATGCTCTATAGATGGAAGGACGGCAACAGGTTGGACGATATGGACAAACTGCTGAGCCCTATCGGTGGAATGACAATACATTCCATGATGTTTCGCAACAACATATTGTGGCTGGGTGACGAAAACGGACTGACCGTCATCAATACAAAGCAGGAAGACCCTGCACTACAGACCGCCCCCCGCCTGATCTTACGTTCCGTCGTCCTAAATGGCGACAGCATCCTGTGGGGAGGTCATGGAACTTTGCCCGAACATCTGCCAGATTTGTCGAGTAATGACAGAAACTTGCGTTTCACCTATTCTGTAGACTTCGTTCCCATGATAGGCTCAACCAAGTACAGATACAGGCTGAACAACGATAACTGGAGTACATGGGAGGAAGACAACGATGCCGAGTTCCTGAACCTGTCACCTGGCTCATATACCTTCTCCATCCAGGCACTTCTGCCCAATGGTGAGATGACGGAAGTTGTCAGCACGGACTTCAGCATTGCCATTCCGTTCTATGCACGATGGTATATGAACCTGTTGTACATACTGCTGGCCATCCTGTTGGTCTATGCCATCCTACGCTACCGTCTGCACAGACTTAACCAGGAAAAGATCAAACTGGAGAAGATCGTTCAGGAACGTACGGCAGAGGTCGTGAAGCAGAAAGACGAGATCGAGGAGAAGTCACAGAATCTGGAGAAGGCACTCGACGAACTGGGCAAGGCCCAGCACGAACTGATACGTCAGGAGAAGATGGCCACCGTGGGTAAACTGACCCAAGGACTTATCGACCGCATCCTGAACCCGCTGAACTACATCAACAACTTCTCAAAACTCTCTGAAGGACTTGTCAAGGACATCGAGGCGAATATCGAAGACGACAAGGACAGCATGAACAGCGAGAATTATGAGGACACGATGGATGTGCTGAGCATGCTACGTGGCAATCTGCAGAAGGTGGGCGAGCATGGCCAGAACACCACTCGCACGCTGAAGGCGATGGAAGAGATGCTGAAAGACCGCAGCGGTGGCATCGTGCCCATGGACCTTGTATCAGTATTACGCCAGGACGAGAAGATGCTGGCCAACTACTATGCCGACGACATCAGGCAATATGGCATCAAGGCCACGTTCGATATTCCTCAGGACACAATCTGTATCAATGGCAACGGCGAACAATTGAGCAAGGCGTTCATGAGCATCATTGGCAATGCCGTCTATGCCGTGGTGAAGAAAGCACAGCGTGAGCAATACAAGCCAGAGGTGACCGTCAGCGTCACTTCTGACGGCACGCAGGTGACCATTGTAATACGCGATAACGGTATCGGCATCGAGCAGACCATCATCGACAAGATATTCGACCCATTCTTCACCACGAAGACCACAGGAGAGGCAGCCGGTGTGGGACTGTACCTGACACACGAGATCGTACAGAATCACAAGGGCAGCATCAACGTGAAATCGGAGAAGAACATCTTTACAGAATTCATCATCACATTACCAATCTCATAGGTTATGGAACAGCAGATAGAGACTTTACAGCAACAGTTGAAGAAACAGGAGAAACTGGCATCACTGGGCTTACTCAGTGCAGGTATTGCACACGAGATACAGAACCCGCTGAATTTTGTCATCAACTTCAGCAAAATGTCGGACAAGTTACTGAAGGACTTGGAAGACATCGTGGCTGAGAACGAAGACAAATTCTCCGAGGACGACCGCGAGGAAGTTGAGGACATCGTTGCCGACCTGAAAGACAACATGGGCAAGATTGTGGAGCACGGCGAGCGGGCCATCAGTATCATCCGTGGCATCCTGCTTGTCTCGCGTGGCAAGGACAACGAATACCTGCCTACAGACATCTGCAAGTTGGTCAAGGAGTATGTGTGGCTATCCTATCATGCCATGCGGGCCAATCAGAAGGACTTCAACATCAGCATCCATGAAGACTATGAGGAGCAGTTGCCACAGATGATGGTAATCCCCCAGGATCTCAGCCGTGCTGTGCTGAACGTGATGAACAACGCCTGCTATGCCGTATGGAGGAAATCGCAGGGAGCAGACGCGGACTATAAGCCAGAAGTCAACATTCAGGTGAAAAGTGAGGGAGACGATGTTGTCATCAGCATTGCCGACAACGGCGAGGGCATGACCGATGAGGTCAAGCAGAAACTATTCGACAACTTCTTCACGACAAAGCCGATAGGCCATGGCACTGGACTTGGTATGG
Source organism: uncultured Prevotellaceae bacterium (assembly GCA_902799905.1). GTDB lineage: Bacteria > Bacteroidota > Bacteroidia > Bacteroidales > Bacteroidaceae > Prevotella. Next base: position 11,023 of record CADCCB010000030.1, on the reverse strand, counting down.
CTATCGTCCGCGATATCATAGAGAACAAGCACCAGGGACGCATCACTTTCGAATCAAAGGAAAACGAAGGAACAACCTTCACGTTCACAATACCTGTCAAGAAATGAAGAAACTATTCCACCTTATTATTATATATATAATAGTCTGGCTGGTTCCTGCAAACACCCAGGCCCAAGACAGCGGTTCGCTCCGTCAAGTCTATACACAGGCTGAGAGCGCTTATCAGATAGGGCGACTGGATCAGGCTTTGGACTTGTTGCAGACGAACTTCAACGGCTTTCGTGGAAACCTCAGGCAGAGTGCCTGCCGACTGATGGCGCTCTGCTATCTGGCACAAGACAGCGTAAAACTGTCAGAGCACTATGCAACACTACTGCTAGCGGAGAACCCCTACTACACTTCCATGCAAGACCCTGTGCGTTTCGAGGATATGATCAGCCGACTGAAAACGGGTCGCACAACAACGGTGACGACGGCTTCAAGTCAGGCAGAGAGTGTCAATGAGGCCCCTGTCCCCGTGACGATTATCACTTCGGAGATGATAGAGATGCTAGGCTACAACAAGAGCCTCAACCAGATTCTGGCTGCATATATCCCAGGCGTGTCTGTCGTTGCTTCGTCGAATCTTGACAATATTGCCATGCATGGTGCCTATACGGCCAGTCAGGAGAATATCCTCATCATGGAGAATGGTCATCGGCTGAATACCCGTTCCACCAATCTGGGGCGTACTGACTATGCCATCAATACACAGAAGATAGACCATATCGAGGTCCTTCGCGGACCAGCATCTTCTCTTTATGGTAATGTGGCTCTCACGGCGGTAGTCAATATCATCACAAAGGATGGCATAAGCGTTAACGGACTGTCGGCCCAGTATGGCTACGGTTCGCTGAAAACGCATAAAGCAGACGTGCTGGCTGGAACGCATTTCATGAATTGCGATATCTTTGCCTGGGCGTCGATATACAGTTCTGTTGGTGAGGAGCGTTATCTGCCTGCCGAGTTGGATCAGTTATTAGATCTTTATCGAGTAGCCGCTCCTCCATCTGTCCATGGTGGCTATGCCCATATCAACAAATACTCAGAAAAGCCTTCATACGATGTTGGTGTAAACATTAAACTGAATGACTTCAACCTGATGTTCTCGCGTAAGAGTGGCAAAAAAACACAACAATACTCTGTGCTGGCTCATATCTATGACTATGATGCCTATCGCTGGTTCGACGGTCAGAGACCTGGCTATAGTATAGAGGAAAACCACGCCGACTTGTCCTACAGCATGACACTGGGCAATTTTTCCCTAAATGCCTCTCTCTATGGCGACTGGTATAGTATTAATGACTATAGTGTTGCTTCCGATGAAATGTATTATAATGAGTTTAATGACGATGGTTCCATAAAGAAAGATGAGCAAGGAAATGAAATCAATACCCTTTGGTACGGCGCATATCAGATTTATGACTGGAAAGAGATGACCATCGGCGCATCATTCAGAGGTGACTATAATTACACCTTAGGTAAAATGAAAGGAAACTTCTTGGCTGGTACACAGTTTGAGTATTTCTCCTTGTATGATACCTACGGATTGGTTGGTAGAAATTATGATGCCGTTCAACTCTTCTTTGCGGAAAAGAATAATACGATTAAGACTGGACACGAGAACAGTATCTCATTCTTCCTACAAGACAAGCATTATTTCACGCAGAAACTCATTTTGAATGCTGGCATACGATTCGATAGCAAATACCGTGCTAACGGTGCCCGCATCAATGCCCTATCGCCTCGTTTGGCTATCATCTACACACCCACCCCAAAGTTGAGCATGAAACTGTCCTATTCTCGTTCGTTTGTTGATGCGCCTTATTTTTATCGTTTAAATACAGACAACACCTATAAAGGTAATGTTGATTTGAAGCCAGAATACCTGAATGCCATACAGTTCAACGTGATGGGTGATATATTGCCTATAAACCTCACTTACGATGTCAACATATTCTACAACAGATTCTCTGACATTCTTTATTCCGTTCCTAATGCCGGAATTGAAGACGCCAAGTATCGTAATTCTGGTAAACTGGAAACGATAGGAGCAGAGTGTGCCCTACATTACAATAGCAAGCGGTTTAAGGCAAACCTGACTGCCAGTCACACTCGTCTTCTGCATGCTAAAGACTATCCTTTCAAAGATCATCATATCTATGCTATACCCGACTTTATTAACAACGTACAACTGATGTATGATGTCTTGGGAAAGGCCAATCGTCATCTTTGGCTGTCAGCAAATGCCAAGATAAACAGTAAGTTTTATGTGCAGGTACCTAATCCCGAGATTGACGACACGGAGTATTCGGGAAATACCATCTTCGACCTGGGTGCCCGCTATCAGTTGGGTAAGCACATGACCCTTCAATTAGATTGTGAAAACGTATTCGACAAGACCACATATATGTCAGGAGCAACCCTGATTGTAATGCCCTGGTATAATCCTGGACGTACTGTGTTGGCTTCTATCAAACTGAACCTATAGACATGAATCACCTCTTTAGAAATATAGTAGAACAGCATTCATCTGACACTGCCCTCAAATTCGGTCATCAGAGTGCCACATACCAAGAACTGGATCTTCTCTCAGACAAAATAGCACAACTGATAATTGAAAGCGATATCTCGCCAAAGGAGAGTCCCTTCATCGGATTATATTCATCACGTACATTCTATACTATTCCCATGATGCTCGGCATCTGGAAGGCAGGCTTTGCCTATGTTCCAATGGACCCCAAATTGTCTTCTGAACGCATAGAATATATTCTGGACGACTGTAAACTACGACTGATACTCACAGACTGTGATGCTCCTACGGCTGTCTATCCACAAATTAATTGGCTAAAGATCAATGAGACTATATTAAAAGAGATCAGTCCTACTACAATATCCGTACAGGCAAATCGCTACGCATACGTCATCTATACATCAGGTACAACAGGCAGGCCAAAAGGTTCTCCCATCACCCAGGCTGGCTTGCGCAATCTCATAGAAGCACGCCAACAGTTGATCCCTCCTGTAGATAATACGCTGGAAACGAGTCTTGCCAGTATCGTATTCGACTATTCTATCTGGGAAATCTTCTGTCCGTTGATGACAGGAACACCCGTTTATTTCCTCAGCGAACAGGAGAGGAACAATCCGCAATTGATTGCTGAACTGTTAGAAAAGCAGCCCGTAACAACATTCAGTATCACGCCTACACATCTGTCTGTCATTCCTTTCCGTCACTACCCTTACCTGAAATACCTGACTGTTGCAGGTGAATCATGCCCAGAGCACCTGATTCGCAAATGGCAGGAGGTCTGCAAGGTGATTAATGCATATGGTCCTACCGAGACCACGGTGGTCACAGTTGCAGGCATCATGACATCCGACGGACCAGCCAATGATATAGGCATGCCTTTACAGGGAGTTAGTTGTTATATCCTGGACGAGCACCTGAATCAGGTTCCACAGGGCACACGTGGCGAACTCTATATTGGCGGTGTGCAACTGTCTGATGGTTATCTGAATAACGAGGATCTTAAAAAGCAGAGGTTTATTGTCAATCCCTTTGCCAACCAAGATCCTTCCGTCCCCATCCTTTATGCTAGCGGCGATCTGGTCTATCAGCAGCCTGACGGACATATTATTTATTGCGGACGTAAGGACAGCCAGGTGAAGATTCGTGGCTTCCGTATCGAATTGGGAGAAGTTAAGACTGCCATAGAGAGATGTGAGTCTGTTGAATCTGCTGCCGTCGAGGCTGCTATCCATGGGTCTCAGAAATATTTGCGTGCCTTTGTAAAGCCCGCCGTCAGTCCGTTCAATCCCCTTCAATTGCGCGAAGAACTGAAAGGCAAACTGCCGCCTTACATGATTCCGTCTCGTATCATTGAGGTATCTGTCATTCCCAAGACCATCAATGGCAAGACCGACTTCAAGGCCTTGTCTGCGATGATTCCTTCAGAGCATCTGCAAGATGAAGTCTCTGGAGATGTGGAGCGTGCGATTGCTGCAATCTGGCATCATGTGTTAGGCGATGCAACACCATTCGATTCTGACAGTGACTTTATCGGAGTTGGCGGCGATTCCATCTCTGTCATACTGATGACGGAACAGATACGACAGCATTTTAATATTCAGATAACAATAGAAGATGTCTATTCCAATCTGAAACTACGTCAGTTGGCTGCATTTGTCGGTTCTGCTGTACAAAGAGGAAACAACCTGTCACCAACATCCAAGGTTACGGACACCCAGGCGGTTCCCCTATCCTACCATCTTCAGAATGTCTATGTTCATTGCCAACTCAATCAACAAGCATCGCTGGCATACAATCTTGTGGAACTGATACCCTTTGGACTGTCGCTGAACAAGGACCAACTCTTAACAGCATGGAACAAACTTGTGCAGATTCAGGATGCTCTTCGTACGACATTCTTTACGGATAGTACTGGAAAGCATTATTTGAGAGTTAATGATATAGAACCGTTGACTGATATTCCAGAATACAGTATTGCTGACGATGAGGCCGCAAAGATACTTATAACTGAAGGTCTGTCACGTCCCTATGACTTGAAGCACGGACCACTCTATTTCTTAGAACTCTATCATTATGCTGACGGACGTTATCTGCTTGCCATTTATATTCATCATCTCATTTCCGATGGCTGGTCACTCGACGAACTAAGCAAGCAACTCTGTGCCCTTTATGAACAGAAAGCAGTGACGTTGACAGATAGTTTTGCCAACTACGTCTTTGATACCTACGAGAAAGAACATAGCGCTCTGGGGACGGACAGCAAACAATATTGGGACAACTATCTGCAGGAAGTTCCAGATTTGAAGTTACCAGGCTTCAAAACCGATTCCGACAATACAAACTATGCTACGGGGTGCGTTTCTACACATTTGGATCCTGCATTGTCAGAAGCCATACAACTGTATTGTTCGCAACACAATGTCACGCTATTCTCTTTCCTATCATCAGCATTCATGCTGGTTATCAGTCGCATATCCCGACAACAGCAATTCACTATAGGTTATCCGTCTTCAGGCCGTTTGTCATCTGCAGACTTTGATGTGTTGGGGTATTATGTCCATCCATACCCTTTGAAGTTCGACGCATCCCTACTCGATTTGTCTTTCTGTGAGTTATGCAATCATACGATGAAGGATATCCGGGAAGCGGCAGGCCATCCCTATGCACACGTCAAGTTACCGTCTTTCAATTTTACGTTAGAGGAAATACGCTATGAGACAAATATGGGTGTGAACCTGCCTTATCAGTTGGCTCCACTTACGCTGACAGTCGATAACGATGAAAAGAATCTTCAATGCAGGTGGCTCTATCGTCGGTCTATGGCCAGACAAGAAGATGTGGAATTACTGGACCGCTGCTATCAGGCGTTGTTGCAACATATCATCTATGACGAAGAACAACCCACGGTGCGGTCGGCTTCTATGATGGACAAGTCTGAATACAACCGACAAGTGAGTCAGAACACGCTCTCGCCACGGTCAATGCCTAAAGAGACGATCATCGATGCCTTCCTACGCCAGGTAACACGTCATCCTGATCATCTTGCCCTAAAAGACGAAACTTGCTGTTATACCTATCAACAACTTAACGAGGCATCTTGTCGGGTGGCTGCCTCGCTGATGTATGACGGACTGCCCCAGGGCGCTGTAGGCATCTATTGCGAACGCTCTTCACAGTCACTGGCCACCATCCTGGGTATTATTCGTGCTGGCTGTTTCTACGTGCCGCTCAACGACTCTTATCCCAAGGAGCGTCTGCGCCATATCATGACCGATAGTGGTATGCAGCGCATTGTGACGACACGAAGTCTGCAGAAGGACATCGATGGCCTGGTACCATCGGTTCGCATCTATATCATTGAAGACATGCTGGAGGCTGAAACCAACATGATGCCAGAGCCAGAGATAACGGCATCTACGCCAGCCTATATGATCTATACTTCAGGAACCACAGGTCAGCCCAAGGGCGTTGTTGTTCCTCACAGCAGCGTCATCGCAATGGTAACCATAGGCGCGCCGGGTGCCTATTGTCCTACGGCTGACGACCGCATCATTCAGTTCTCGACCTATATCTTCGATGCTTCTGTCATTGACATTTTCTGTGCGCTGCTGACCGGTGCCACATTGGTAACGGCTCCTGAGTCGATGAAGAAAGACCCGGAACGCTTGTTCCAACTGATGGAACAGGAACAGATCACCTGGGCCTGTATCCCACCAGCATTCCTGCATTCCTGTCATAAAGATTCCACATCTTCCCTGAAGACAATTCTTGTTGGAGGCGAGTCGCCTAGTCAGGAAATCATTTCCCGTTATCGTAATATCCGATTTATCAATGGCTATGGTCCTACGGAGAATACTGTATGCAGTACCAGTCACACTTACGGTCAAGACGCCACACAGGATTCCAACTGTATCGGAAAGCCGCTTCCTGGGGTAACCTGCTATGTGCTTGACGATGACCAAAACCTCTTGCCCGACGGTGTTGTTGGTGAACTCTATCTTGGCGGACTGCAACTGGCCTCTGGCTATCATAACCGCCCTGAACTCAACGACAAGTGTTTCATCGCTAATCCCTTTGTCAGCAAGTCCGACCTTGAGCAAGGCATCAACACGCGTCTCTACGCCACAGGCGATATGGTGTGCCGCAAATCCGACGGATTGCTTTATTTCATGGGACGGAAGGACTTCCAGGTCAAGTTGCGTGGTTATCGTATTGAGTTGGCAGATATTGAGAGTACCCTTCTGACTCACCCAGAGGTGCGGCAATGTGTGGTTGAGGTTCGTCAGATAGGCAATGCCCATCAGTTGGTGGCTCATATTGAGACTGCCGACAGTCAACTGAATGCTGCCAGTCTTCGTACCTGGCTTTCTGACAGGCTGCCCGCCTATATGACACCTGCCTATTGGAGTTTTTCCGACCATTTCCCCCTGACGCCAAACGGAAAGACAGACCGTAACCGCTTGCCTGAGCCCCAACTGTGTGATACAGGAAGTGATGCCGACGAAGAGTTGCTTGAGGTGGAGCGCCGTTGTCGTTTTACCATCTCCACGATTGTTGGCATCGAAGCCGAGTCCATCGATGTCAATTCCAATCTGATGGAAGATATCGGCATGAACTCGCTGCAGATTCTGGAGTATGTCAGTCAGATGCAAGCACGTGGCTATCAGATACACGCCGCTGATGTCTATCATTGCAAGACTATCCGCAGACTGACAGACTACATTGAGTCAAACAAAGAGCCGTTGACACAGGAACAGATCGATGGACGGGTCATCTATTTCTCAACGCCCGACAATCGCCATAAGCCTCTGCTCATCGTTTGCTCCGGCACACCTTATTTCGAGGCGTTCTACATGAACCTCCACCGTGTGTTCAAGGACCAATACACCATCCTCGTGGTTGAGACTGCCAGCGAATTCTATTCACTCCGTCCCGACTTCCCCATAGATATGGATGCGCTGATGGCAGAATATGCACGAATCCTTTGTCCCATCCTGAAAGACCGCACTACGCCGATATTAACAACTGGTCTTTGTCTGGGTGGCGATATGGCACTCCGTCTGGCTGTAGAACTCGACAATAAGGGCATTGCCCGTCCTTCTGCCATCATCATCGACGGTTTCGCATGTCGTTCGAAATATGGTTCTGATTGGGGAGGAATGGTTGTTGAGCCAGGTATCTCAGAAGATGTGGTCAAGTTCCGTAATCATGTCTTGCACACACTCTCCGGCTCTTTCATCCAACGTCATTATTCAGGTCCGGCACATCTGATTATGTGTACTGAGTTTGAGGATGCACCAGGTCAGACCCGTGAGGAAGCCATTGCTCATTTTCCCATCAACAAGGCAAACTGGAAGGAAGCACAGCCCGACATGCCTGTCACTTTCGTCAGTTCTGTCCACATGCAGATGGTACACGACCCCGAGAACCTCAGAATCGTGAAGCAGATTATCGACAGTTATGCCTTTGGTTGAGAAAGAAATATAGGGATAAAACAACGGAAAAAGTGAATCTTCTTGCGTTTTTTATATAAAAAAGAGGCGTATTTGTAAGATTTTGCTATTTCCGCTTTGCAATTTGCCAATTAATTTGTATCTTTGCACCTGATAAAAAAACAAACTGAAGCAGATGGAGGCTTTTTTCCGCACGCATCGTTATCTGGTTGAGCATGTGAATGCTCCTGTTCGTCGTACACTCATGGATGAGATTGACTGGAACGACCGTATGATTGGCATCAAGGGTACGCGAGGCATCGGAAAGACCACATTCCTCCTGCAATATGCCAAGGAAAAGTTTGATGTGAACGACAAACAATGTCTTTACATCAACATGAACAACTTCTACTTCCAGGGACGTGGCATTGCCGATTTCGCCGGTGAGTTCTATCATCGGGGCGGACGGGTGCTGCTCATTGATCAGGTCTTCAAACAGGACAACTGGTCGATGGAACTGCGCAAGTGCTACGACCTCTACCCTGGTCTGAAGATTGTCTTCACAGGCTCCAGCGTGATGCGCTTGAAGGACGAGAACCCTGAACTCAACGGTATTGTCAAGAGTTACAACCTGCGTGGATTCTCATTCCGAGAATTTCTCAACCTGCTGACAGATAACGATTTCCGTCCCTACACACTTGATGAGATACTCAACGACCACGAGCGCATCATCAAGCAGATTCTGCCAAAGGTGTCGCCCCGTCGCTACTTCCAAGACTACATTCATCATGGCTTCTACCCCTTCTTCCAAGAGCATCGCAACTATAGCGAGAACCTGCTGAAGACCATGAACATGATGACCGAGGTGGACATCCTGCTCATCAAACAGATAGAGTTGAAGTATCTGCCCAAAATCAAGAAACTATTCTACGAACTGGCAGAGGAAGGCCCCAAGGCCCCCAATGTGTCGCAATTGGCACAAGACATAGAGACCAGTCGTGCTACGGTGATGAACTATATCAAGTACCTCACCGATGCCCGCCTGCTCAACATGATCTATCCCCTTGGCGAGGACTTCCCCAAGAAGCCGTCGAAGGTGATGCTCCACAACTCCAATCTGCTCTACGCCATCTACCCCATTCACGTAGAGAAGCAGACGGCCATGGAGACCTTCTTTGTCAATTCCCTGTGGAAAGACCACAAGGTCAACCAGCAGGGACGCGACCCGTACTACCTCGTTGACGGCAAGTTGAAGTTCCGCATCTGCGATGCCGATGCCCACAACAAGATCAGGTACTCCCCCGATACTATCTACGCTCGCTACAACACGGAAATCGGCAAGGGCAACCAGATACCCCTCTGGCTCCTCGGATTCCTGTATTAATGACGTCATCTTACGAGTCGTATTCTCAAGAGCCTCGATCCGTCATCTCGTGGCCTTCGAGAACTAAGATTTGCGTTTATAAACTGTATGAATATCAATTAAGCAGAAAAACGCAAACATTTTAGCAATATTTTGCAAACCCTGCTTTGCAATTCGGGATTTTCTTCGTACCTTTGCAGGCGTTTTAAAACAAATCCTCATTTTTAGGTATCATTTCAGACTAACTGTTACACATTTTATATTTCTAAACAAATGGCAAAAGAAAAGAAATTTATCACCTGTGATGGTAACGAGGCTGCGGCTCACGTGAGTTATATGTTCTCGGAGGTAGCCGCTATCTACCCCATCACCCCGTCTTCGCCTATGGCGGAGCATGTTGACGAGTGGGCTGCCCGTGGTCGTAAGAACCTGTGGGGCCAGACCGTCAGTGTTCAGGAAATGCAGTCAGAGGCTGGTGCTGCTGGTGCTGTTCACGGTTCACTGCAGGCTGGCGCTTTGACCACCACCTTTACTGCTTCTCAGGGTCTGCTCCTGATGATTCCTAACATGTACAAGATTGCCGGTGAGTTGATTCCTTGCGTATTCGACGTTTCTGCCCGTACGCTGGCCAGCCACTCTCTGTGTATCTTTGGTGACCACCAGGACGTGATGGCTTGCCGTCAGACTGGTTTCGCTATGCTCTGCGAGGGCTCTGTACAGGAGGTAATGGATATGACTGCCGCTGCTCACCTGGCTTCTCTCGAGACCTGCGTTCCCTTCGTGAACTTCTTCGACGGTTTCCGCACCTCTCACGAGTATCACAAGATTGAGCTGCTCGATCAGGAGGATGTTCGTCCTCTCGTTAAGGAAGAGTACATCAAGCGTTTCCGCGATCGTGCTATGTCGCCTGAGCGTCCTATCACTCGTGGTACCGCTGAAAATCCCGAGACCTTCTTCACACACCGTGAGGCTTGCAACCCCTACTACGATGCAGTGCCCGAGGTTGTTGAGAAGTATCTGGGCGAGCTCTCTAAGATCACTGGTCGTGAGTATCACCTGTTCTCTTACTACGGAGCAAAGGATGCTGACCGCATGATTATCCTGATGGGTTCTGCTACCGATGCAGCCCGAGAGGCCATCGACTACCTGAATGGTCAGGGTCAGAAGGTTGGTATGATCTCTGTTCACCTCTATCGTCCGTTCAGCGTGAAGCACCTGCTCGCTGCTGTTCCCAAGAGCGTGAAGAAGATTGCCGTTCTCGACCGTACCAAGGAGCCCGGTGCTAACGGTGAGCCTCTGTACCTCGACGTCAAGGATGCCTTCTTCGATGTTCAGGATCGTCCTGTTATCGTTGGTGGCCGCTACGGTCTTGGTTCTCATGACACCACTCCCGCTCAGATCATCAGCGTGTTCAACAACCTCGCTATGCCCGAGCCCAAGAACCACTTCACCATTGGTATCGTAGACGACGTTACCTTCACTTCTCTGCCTGAGGTTGAGGAGATTGCCCTCGGTGGTGCTGGTATGTTCCAGGCTAAGTTCTACGGTCTGGGTGCCGATGGTACCGTTGGTGCTAACAAGAACTCAGTGAAGATTATTGGTGACAACACCGACAAGTACTGCCAGGCTTACTTCTCTTACGACTCTAAGAAGTCA
>CADCCB010000029.1 GCA_902799905.1 uncultured Prevotellaceae bacterium | reverse complement strand
CCTCGTCCTTGAACTCGTCTCTAACGAAAACTGCCACCACAATAATAATGTAAAGACAAAATAATGCATCCATAATCTAAAAGTTTTTAGTTTGACTTATTGATTTTGGGTGCAAAGACAGTGCAAGCGAGAGCAGAACCAAGCGTGCTTGGGTTATGCCGAGCGCAGCCTGTTTTCGCAATTCCGATTGCAAAATAAACATAAGGGTGTACCAAAAGTCAGGACACCCTACTAAGATTTAATATATTTTAAGAAAAAACTCGCGATTAGCGGTCTAGAAGGGTGTTGCATTAAACGCACTTTGACTACCACACAAAGATGCTTGTCTTCTTTTTTCCTTTATTTCAGGGCGAATTCTTAAGCCCCTTTGGCACATAACCAAACAATTTGTAAAAAATAAGGCGTTTTTGTCTGTTGATTCTTTGCCCTTTGCAAGAAAATGCTTAATTTTGCAAGCAAAATTTTCAATTATGATTGACAAAATAAGGATAGGAAACTATAAGTCAATTGTTGACTTGACGTTGGATCTTGGCCGTTTCAATGTTATCATTGGTACTAACGGCTGTGGTAAGTCCAATATATTAGAAGCAATCACGATGGGAGCGTTGGGCGTTTCCGAAGAAATTGATTGAACAATTAGACGAAATAAGTGCAAAGGCATCTTAACTACAATAAATCCTAAAGAAAACGTCCCGATATTACAGATAACCTATAATGAAAACAAAGGAGAAAAAACAGCCACAGCCCCTCACGCTCGAGGATGCCTTGTGCGAAAAGGTGGGGCACTATCTGGTGTGCTTCATCGACCAGTGTCCGCTCCACGACCAATGTCTGCGCTGGCTGGCAGGTCAGTATGTCGACACGATGCCATTGGCCCATAACGCCATCAACCCTCACAATCCGAAGATTAGTGGGGAGCAATGCATCATGTTCCGCAAGAGCGAGCGGGTTCTTATGAAACGCGGACTCACGAACCTGTATTATGATATGCCGGGCCACATGGAGAAAAGCATCCGTGCACACCTTATCAGTTTATGGGGCCGGAATCAGTACTTCGAGATGCGGCGTGGCAAACGGCTCATCACGCCCAGTAGGCAGCAAGATATAGCCGATGTATGTCGCCAGCATGGCTGGACCGGCCCTATCGTCTATGACGGAGAGCAGGAAGATTGGCTGTGGTAGTATTAGAATTATGATATTCGCCAGAGACAAGAGCCAGATGTGCAACAATCTGTTGCAGTTTGCCCATGTTTATGCCTGGGGGCGTGAACACGGCAGACGGGTGATGTCCATGCGGTTCAGTTACAAATATCCCTATTTCAAAATCACCCACTCCAAGTACGTCAGTTTCCCACTCTACGTGCTGGCCAAGGCGCTGGCTGCCGTGAAACTGCTGCCTACGGCCAGTTTCAAGCATGACGACTGTGACCCTGTGGCCCTGGAGCAAAAGATGCTACGACGCAGGCATATCGTAGTAAGCGGATGGTATGTGCACTACTACGACCTTTTCTTGAAATATCGCGATGAAATCGTGGATTTATTCACCATCGACCCACAATTCACGGAGCCTGTCAGGGAAAAGATGAAGGACTGGAAGGGCATCAAACTGGGCGTGCATATCAGGCGTGGCGATTATGCCGTGTGGAAAGACGGCATCTACTGCTACGACGATGCCACGTATGCCGACCGTATCCGTCAGTTCGCGAGACTCATGCCAGGAAAGGATATCTGCGTGTGCCTCTCAACGAACGACCGCGAAGTGACGGCCGAACGCTTCAAGACCCTCATAGGGAGTGCTGACGGACATGTGGAGGTGCACCTGCTGGGCGGCAATGCCGTGGAAGACCTCTTCATGCTCTCTGAGTGCGACTATATCATCGGTCCGCCAAGCACCTATTCTCTCGTAGCCGCCATGTATCACGACATACCCCTTTGCCGCATGGACCAGATAGAGGGCGACAGCCTCAGCCTGTCAGATTTCCGAATGTTCGACTACTGGTTCCGCCGCATCGTGTGAGGCATAGTCGCGAGTACACATCTCCCACACCAGTTTCAGCCAAATGATCACCACGGGCAGGGCTTTTAGCGAGAAAGCCCTGATCCAGTAGGTACGCAAGTCACCAGGGAAGAGGTCGGTACTCGACAGCGACGTCAGAACGAAACAGAATACGAGCAGGCCGATATCAAGCGGACTGCGCTTCCAAGGCACAGCAATGAACCAGATGGCTACGCCCAGCATGGAGATGATGTAACTGCTGTTCTCAGCACCCGTGCTGAAAATGTTGACGAACATCAGCATCAGGGCCAGACACATCAGTTGGAAGGCGTGGTGACGGTACTGTTTGGTGCGGAGCCAGGGCAGCGCGCTGTAGATGAGGGCAGGGATAATGAGCCAGAGGTCGTTCCATGTGGACCACCACCAGTTGGTGACGTCTGGATTCTTACCCGCACTCTCGAATACCTCGTAGTAGGCGGGCAGTCCGGCGGAGATAGCATAGCCTATCTTGCGCACCATACCCAGCAGACTGATGTTCTGGAAGTCGGAGAGCAGGTTCTCCTGTCCTTTCTCGCTCAGGCATCTGATCCACTCCACATACTGGCCAGCCACGTAATCGACGCCAAAGAAGGGCATCGGCAACGCTATCAGCACCACCGTCCATACCACCAGCCACATCACAAACTTCAACTTGCTCTTGGCAAAGAAGAAAAACGCCAAGCCCACGATGCCGTAAGCCTTCACCAGCGTGCCCAACACAATCCAGAAGGCAGCCCACATGTCCTTGCCACGATGGATGGCAGAGAAGGTGAGCAGGATCATGGCGGCTGTGGCCACGTTAAACTGCGACATGCCCAGAGCGTTGAGCATCTCGTGGGCTGTCAGCCAGATGACCACCACCTTCATCTCTGCAGTCAGCGTGCTCTGCCGGATGGCCCACCACAGGAAGAGACCAAGTGCCAGATGCCAGAGGAACACATCGATCCATAACGTAACGTCGCCCATCGAGGTGGCGGTGCCGCTTATCAAGGAGAAAGGTGCTATGATCAGACTGAAGAGGGGACCATAGTGGTTCACGTCGAAATGGTCGCCATGATTCTCAAAGAGGCTCCTGCCTTCAACGGCGTGCCAGAAGGTGAACTTATAGATCAGGAAATTATTGAAGTTGTGCATGTGGAGGCCTACAGAGATAATCACCATGAGCATCCATAGTGAGAACAGCGTCCACGTGTTGCGACAAAACGACTTTATCAGTTCATAATTCATACATCTCAAATATCAAGCCCATTCGTTACGTTAAAGTATTTCTTCAGCACCAGCAGGGAGATGAGCCGCTCCTGCTTCTTGTCCTGGAACTGGCGCACGTATTCGTGAGCGTGACTGATAATGGCCTCAGCCTCTTCAGGATGGGCGATGTAGTACTGCAGGCGATCCTCCAGGTCGGAGAAATCATCACGCACCTCTATATAATGGTAGTTGGGAATGAGTGTGCCCTCCATGAACCAAGTCTCTTGAGTCAGACGAGGCGTGACGGCAATGCTGTTGCTGGACATCACCCACTTCAGGTTCGAAGCCACGTCGTTACCCTCCAATGACATGACGAACTTGTAGTCCAGATGATCGCCAATGGTCAGTTTCGGCTTCTGCCATTCAGGATGCTCTTCCGAACGGTTCGTCGAGGCAGCATCCACCATCGGGTGCTCTGCCCAACGGCTCATGAAGAGATCGCGGTTCTGCTTGCGCGGTCCCAGGTCACCACGAAAGATGGCCATATCTTTCTTGAGTCTCCATTTCTTATGGTCACTGACAAACAGGAAGTGACGGTTCTTGTCGAGATTCAGGATGACAGAGTTGTCGTTATGCTCCACGATGGGACGGTTCTTCACGATGGCAGGCTCAGGTGCCACATAGGGCTTGTCGCCGGCATCAAGAATCCAGCGCAGGTTCTGGTCGAAGTAGCGAGCATACTCCATCGCGTCGAAATAGTAAGTCTTCTGTCCTGTCAACTCCTGGTCGCGCAACCGCACAGCCGACGCTGCCCAACTCTCACGGTTCCACTCACTATCTGCCGTCAGTTTACAGTAGTAGCAGGCCCGTTGCAGGATATAGTCCCTATTGGGATGACTATCGATGGACTTCAGCAGACGGTTCAGCCGCCCCCGCGAGATAGCCTTGGGCGTGTATTCCCTGAGATAACTGCGCAGGTAGTACTTCAGGTTGCTGTTCTTGCCGCTGTGCAGCAAATAGTGGAGACCCATAGTTATTTACGATTTGACGATTTACGATTTATTTACAATTTAGCAATTTCTTGCGCTCCGTAGGTGCTATCTCATCAGATAGAGCAGGTGCTTGTACAGGCGCTTGTAGAACCACTTCAGACGCTTCAGGGGCCTCGGTTTTGTGGGAATCATCGTAGCCATGCTACCATCGGCGCTGCACTGGCAGGCCAGACAGGGATGACTCCACAGCGAGTGCAGCAGGCCAGCCTGGATGAGGCGGTTGTGCAGGCAGTCACTTGTGCAGTCGCTCTTGTGCTCATGCACATAGTCCATTATGACTTGAGCCGCCTCTCGGTTCAGATAATAGCAGCCAGCATAGCGGTCTCGAGTGGCAGGGTAAAGCAACTGTCCCTTCACACGCTCACTCCTGGGTACCAGCAGCAGACTGCTCTCCTCATAGTTGGCAATGACGGGTTGGCCGGCGAAGCGCTCTTTACACTCGTCGATGGTCTTGAGGAAGAGGTTGCGGAAATGGGGGTAGAAACGAAGGTCATCCTCAACAATCAGCGCACCATCGAGGGCGTGGTCAAGAATATACTGCGTGGCCAACAGGTGTTTGTAGGCGCAACTTGTACGAGGAAAGGGACCGTGCATGGTGTCAGGCTTGCCGTCATCGACAAAAAAGCGGTCTATGATGTCAGGTGTCAGGTCTTCCACATTGCCGTCGAGGATGTAATGAAAGGGTAGCCCCACCCTCTCCAGTTGCTTCTGGATGAATGCTTTCCTGTCTTCCTGTCCGCGTACATGGATAACCAGTACCTGTACATCTGTCATACCTTTCTCAGCCTGCTGAATGATTAACGCAGACAAAAGTAGTGAAATTTCTCCAATTTTGCAATTTTTATGTAGAAAAAAAACACTTTCCTTGGTAATTTGCCTCCTTTTCACTACTTTTGCAGACAAATAACTATTCAACGACCATCTGATGATTCCGAAGAAGATACACTACTGCTGGTTAAGCGACGACCCCTTTCCCAAGAAAATCAGGGAATGCATGGACACGTGGCAGAAAACCCATCCCGACTATGAAATCATACGATGGAGCACCAAGAACTTCGATGTCAACAGTATTCCCTACGTCAAGGAGGCTTACGAAGCCCGAAAATGGGCTTTCGCTGCCGACTATATCCGCATGTATGCCCTCTACACTCAGGGGGGCATCTATCTGGACTCCGACGTGGTACTGCTGAAGAAGTTCGACGATTTCCTCGACAACTCCTTCTTCTCCAGCATGGAGTATCACCCCATACAGATTGAAAAATGCGGCTCTATGCAGTATATCGATGCCGATGGTCACCGCACGGCCGATGTATTCATTGAGGGCATACAGATACAGGCTGCCGTGATGGGGGCCGAGGCTGGCAGTCCGTTTGTGAAGGAAGTGCTCGACTGGTATCAGGACAAGCACTTCGTGAAGGACGACGGCTCGCTGCGCACGGATGTGCTCTCGCCCTATATTTATGCCCGTGTGGCTGAGAGCAGGGGCTTTGTCTATAAGGACATCGACCAGCAACTGCCTGGCCGTATCCACATCTATCCGTCGGAGATCTTCGCCGGCAACAAGCATGAGGTAACCAAGCGCAGTTATGCCATCCACATGTGTGCCCACTCGTGGCACCTCACGCCGTGGGAAAAGATACGCCGTTTCCTGGGCATCAGCAAGAAACACCAACAGGAAAAGTTGAATTCATAATTTGTCATTATTAATGGGTTATAACAAGGAACGATACAGAACATTGAAGAGTATTGCATACTACATCGTGTTGGGCGTGTGGTATGTCATCTCATTGCTGCCATTCCGGGTGCTCTATATCCTGAGCGACATTATGTATTTCTTCGTCTACTACGTAGTGGGCTATCGGAAACGCGTGGTACATGAGAACCTGGTCTCATCGTTCCCTAACATGCCGGATGATGAAATGCTATATATAGAGCGCGATTTCTATCATTTCCTCTGCGACTATGTGGTGGAATCGTTGAAATTGATGACTATCAGCGAAAAGAACCTGAAGAAAAGAATGGTCTTCAAGGGTGTGGAGCAACTGAACCAATGTATTGAGGAAGGACAGTCGTGCGCCATCTATATGGGACACTACTGCAACTGGGAGTGGGTCAGTTCGTTGCAACTTTGGATCTCACCCAAGGGACAATGTGGACAGGTGTACCATCCGCTGGAGAACCTCGTCACCGACCGTCTCTTTACCCGCTTGCGTGGGCGTCACGGCTCCGTCAATATCCCCATGCAGGAGACCCTGCGCTTCCTGCTGAAGTGCCAACAGGAGAAGCAACCCGTCGTCGTGGGCTATCTGGCCGACCAGAAGCCCTACTGGACCAATATTCACCACTGGGTGAACTTCCTGAACCACGATACCCCCGTGCTCACGGGCACCGACCGCATCCTGCACAAGATGAACCATGCCGCTTTCTATCTCAAAATCTGCCGCGAGGATAGAGGCTACTACGAAGGCGAATTCATATTAATCACCCGTGAGCCCAAGAAGATGCGTGAGTTTGAACTCACCGATATCTATTATCAGATGCTCGAAAATAATATCCGACGCCACCCCGGATACTGGCTGTGGAGCCACAAACGCTGGAGCCGTACGCGCGAAGAGTTCAACCGCCTCTACGAAGTTGTTGACGGGAAAGTGATAAAAAAGGGCGAAGAGATTAAAGAAGGCTAGGGCTTGAGGCGGTCTTGTCGCATACGCTCCATATACTGCTGGATGATGGCCTTCAATTCGCGCTCTGACTTTTGAATTTGAGAATCATCATTCAAAAGATTGTGCTGCATGAGAGAGTCGGAAAGGGCATAGACGGCACGGGTGCGCTGGCCGTCGAACTGTAACACATAGTCACCTTTGACATACTGATAGATGCCGTTCATATAGTTGACAGCCCACGTCTCTTCCTTTGGCGTATTCAGTATGTCAATACCAAATCCAAAGAATGTCTTGTCATAGCCCAGCATCCCCAGGATGGTGGGCATGATGTCTATCTGCTGGGCTATCTTGTCCTGCACCTCGCCAACAGGATGAGAGGGATCGAAGATAATGATGGGCGAGCAGAATCCACCTAGATCGGTCTGGTATTCGGCATGGTCACTCATGTTGGTGTGATCACTGGTCAGCACGAAGATAGTATTGTCGTACCAAGACTGGCGGCTGGCCGCCTGGAAGAAACGGCCAATGGCCATATCGGTATAGCGGATACATTTCTGTATCTGGAGGTGTTCCTCTGGATATTGCTCTTTATACTGTTCTGGCACCACGAAGGGATGATGGCTGGAGGCGGTGAAGACGGCCGTCATGAAGGGCTGCTGCATCCGCGACATCTCCTCGGCATAGTACTGCAGGAAGGGCTCGTCCCAGATGGCCCATGTACCATCGAAATCGTCAGTGCCGTGTGCCGCCTCATATTCCGTTCGTCCATAGTAGTGCTGAAAGCCCGTTTTGTTGGCAAAAGCCTGAAAGCCCATCGAACCGTTCTGCGCACCATGGAAGAAAGCCGTCTCATAGCCTTCTGCCGACAGGATGCCAGCCAATCCGGTGAAATCGTTCATGGATGCTGGTGTCAGGATGAAAGGTTCCACGAACATGGGGATGCTCGACAGGATGCTGGGCATGCCGTCGATGCTCTTGCGCCCGTTACAATAACTATATTTGAAGGTGGTGCTCTTGGCAATCAAAGAGTCGACATGAGGCGTATAGCCCTTGTAAGTGCCGTTGTCCAAGTCCTTGTTGAGGGCTCCTATATACTCGCGGCCAAAACTCTCCACAATGAGGATGACGATATTCTTCCTAGTTAAACTAGTATCACTAGTCATACTAGGGTTACTAGAAGAACTAGTAGGACTAGGATGGTGGATGGGGGTGTAGATGGCGGCCATCTCATCCTCACTGCCGAAGTAGCGGGGGATGGTGAAGACATCCTTGCCAAGGGTGCGGATGAGAGCGAACGGTGTATTGAGCACTAGGGCGGCATCGACGGGACGCTCCGCATACTGGTTGGCATTGCTGATGGTAATGGGACGCACGGCAGTCGTAAATCCCCCACGCATACCTGCCACACAGAGCGGGACTACAACCAATAACGCCAGCAAGCATGCTGCGTCATACTGCCACCAATGGCTTATCTTGTTGACTATCAGTTGTGGTTTGGCATAGAATCGCCACAAGGCCAGCATCAGCACAACAAACAACAGCACCAGATACCAGTGGCTGAGCAATTCTGTGGCGAAAATACTGCCCAAATTGCTCTCGTTGGAAAACTCTCGGAAGACGGTGGTCGTCGTACGCCGCATGGTGTACTGGAAATAGACTGAGTCAGACAGGTTGAGCATGAGGGTCAGGCCATTGACCGTCAGAAAGAGCCATTTACAAATACTGTGGTAGATGTCTGTCTCCTTCCAATGCAGGGGGAAGAGCATCATCACGATATAGAGCGCATTCGTATAGAGGATAGCAGACGTGTCGAACAGCAGGCCTCCGACAAACATGTCAAAGGTGTAGTTGAAGTAACTGACGTTTTCCAGATAGTACTCCAACCGTGCCATCTGGTAGACCAGATAGACCAGCAGCAAGTTCCACAACAAAGCGGCAGCAGGAGCAAACACGGAACGACAGATATTCTTCATGAGCACGACTTTTATATCCTTTATCACCTTTTATCCAAGTCCTCCGACGCTACCTGCAAAACGGCCCTTGCCCTCTTCATCAATTCCTCCTGATTGGCACCCTGCCCTGTTACGACCATATTGCCGATGAAATCGTAGTTGACGAAGGTGATGCTGTCGTACACGGAATAGCCATCGTCGAAGGTGTTGATGGCGAATGGCTGTGTATAGGTACTGCTCAGCACATCGCGACTGAACGTATATTCGTCGTGATTGATGCCAAGTTGTCCCAGCAGCGTGGCTGGTAGGTCCGTTTGGTTGCACACCTGACTGATGCGACGTGGTTCCTTGACGACACCGCCAATCCAGATCATCGGGATATGGTTCAATAATGGATGACTCTCGATGATCTCATTATATGGAATGCCGTGGTCAGGCAACAGCACAAGCAGGGTATTCTGCCAGCGATCACTCTGACGAAAGCGTTCCACGAAACGTCCCAGACAGTCATCCAGATAGTAGAAGGCATTGAGAACCTCGTCATCGAAATGCTGTATGGGCACGTCCCAAGGCTGGTGGCTCGACAAGGTGGAATAGCCGATAACAAAAGGTTCCTGTGCCGTTGTGGCCATGTCGTAGAGGCTCTCGAAGGTGATACCGTCGCACACGCCCCATTGCGAGGTCTCCTGTTCTTCGGCGGTATAGTCCTGTTTCCATTTCAGTGTCTCAAAGCCTCCACCCACCAGGTAACTACGCATGTTGGTGAAGTTGATGTCACCGCCATAGAGATAATAGGTGTTGTAGCCGTGGGTCTCAACGAGCGTTTTGGCGATATTAGGCAGGGTGCGCGACTTGGCCGGCATCTTCATGACCGACATCGTTGGGAACGACGGATAGCCACTCCAGGCACATACGGTGCCTCGGTCGGTGCGCCACGTATTGCCATAGCAGTTGGTGAAATAAACACCCTCACGGGCCAGCGCATTCAGATTGGGGGTAATATCATTCCTGCCTCCTATCTCTGTGAACTCACCACCACATCCCTCCAGCAGAATGATGATGATATTTGGCTTCTGGGTAGTCAGCAGCGTGTCGATGTCAGTACTCTCCGTGTTGTATAGACTGTCTATGATTTGCCGACATTCCGTCTCGTCCATGAAGTGGTAGATGGTATTGTTGGTGGCTGTCTTCTCAAACGAAGCAAGGAACGAAAAGACAGGATTGACGGCCGCGTGGTTCAGAAACTGATTCTGCGAGAAGTACACCTGTCCGATATTGGTGGTCGACTCGCTCAGTCCGCCACGTATGCCTATCACAATCAGCGGAATGGCCACAACGTAGCAGACGGTCTCGGCTATCCTTTTCAGTACAGACAGACGTTGCTGTTCGACACACCTGCTCCTGACGATGGCCCTATAGCCCAGGAAGATGAGTGCCGTGATGACGATAAAAGCCACGAAACGAACGACCAGATAGCCCGTAGTCACACTGGCCATAGCCTCAGTAGGTGTCTCCAGATACTGCAGACAAGAGGCATCGAGTTTGAATCCCCAAAACGGGTAGAGACTAGTGTCGGAAACGAAGGCCAGCGAGAAGGTCAACGCGATGAAACCGAAGAAAGCAAGCATAATCCAACGGAACACCCTCTCGTTCTGCCACCACACATTGACGATGGTCAGCAGGAGAGGCACGCTCACCACATAGAGGGCCGTGGAGAGGTCGAGCGATAGGCCGTGGGTGATGACATCCCACACGTCACCCATACCGAAGTCGTGTCCCTCGCGGCAGAAGAACATAAAGGCTATCTTGGCGGCCAAAAAGACCAGCACCGTCAGCACATACGACTTTAGCAGAAAAGAGACCCTACTTTTCAATTCTCTAACATCAAATCTCAAACCTCAAACCTTCTGCATCTCGTTCAGTTTCTTATAGTAACCGTCGAAAGCAAGCAATTCTTCGTGGGTACCACGCTCCACGATACGCCCCTCATGAAGCACACATATCTCGTCGGCATTCTTGATGGTCGACAGACGGTGTGCGATGGCAACGGTAGTGCGTGTCTTCATCAGACGTTCCAAGGCATCCTGCACCAGTCGCTCACTCTCGGTGTCGAGGGCTGAAGTGGCCTCGTCGAGAATCAGGATGGGCGGGTTCTTCAATATGGCCCGGGCTATGCTGACACGCTGGCGCTGTCCACCAGAAAGTCGACCGCCACGATCACCGATATTAGTATCAAAGCCTTGCTCACTCTGGGTAATGAAGTCGTAGGCATTGGCGATGCGGGCGGCCTCCTCGATGCGCTTCTGCAGTTGTTCGGGCGATTCAGGCTTTTCCTGATTATCCGAAACACCAAAAGAGATGTTGTTACGGAAAGAATCATTGAAGAGAATGGCCTCCTGGTTCACGTTGCCTATCAGTTGTCGCAGGTCATGGATGCCCAGATCCTTCACGTTGATGCCGTCGATGAGCACCTCACCCTCCTGCACATCGTAGTAGCGGGGGATGAGGTCCACAAGCGTCGACTTGCCAGAGCCCGACTGCCCCACGATGGCGATGGTCTTGCCTTTTGGTATGACGAGGTTAACATCTTTCAGCACCCAAGTCTCTCCATAGCGGAAACTGACGTGGCGGAACTCTATCTGGTGCTCGAACGAAGAAATTCGTTGTGGATGTGCCACCTCCTTGATGGTATTTTCTGCTTTCAGGATCATATCCACACGCTCCATCGATGCCAGACCTTTCGGTACGGCATAGCCTGCTCGCGAGATCTCCTTCAGGGGGTTGATGATACTGTAAAGTATCACCATATAATATATAAAGGTAGGACCTGAGAGGGAGTCGTAGTTGAGCACGAGTATGCCGCCCGCCCACAGCACGATGACTATCATGCACGTTCCGAGGAACTCACTCAGCGGGTGGGCCAGGTTCTGCCGGATATTCACCCACATGATATCATGGCGGTAGGTGTTGTTGATGTCGCTGAACTTCTTCCGCATCTTACCCTCGGCACAGAAGGCCTTGATGATACGCAGTCCGCCCAGAGTCTCATCCACCACGCTCATCGTATCGCTCCACAGGGCCTGTGCCTTGATGCTCTGTGCTTTCAGCCGACGCCCCACCCATCCCATGAACCAGCCTATGAGGGGTATAATGATCACCGAGAAGAGGGTCAGTTGCCAGGAGATGACCACCAGCGTGGTGAAATAGGAGATGATCAGTATGGGGTTCTTGAACATCGAGTCGAGCGATGACATGATGCTGTTCTCCACCTCCTGCACGTCGCCTGTCATGCGGGCAATGATGTCACCCTTACGCTCCTCAGTGAAGAAGCCCAGGGGCAGTTGCGTGATCTTTTCGTACACCTGGTTGCGTATGTCGCGGGTGATTCCCGTTCGGATGGGTATCACACTCGACGAAGCCAAGAAATAGGTGGCCACCTTCATCAGCGTGGTCACAATCAGGAAAATGCCGATGACCAGCAGCGTGGTGGTCTCGCCCTCATTGGCGATGAAGTTGTTGATGTAGTAGTAGAGGTTGTTCAGTGCCACGTCTTTCATACTGCCGCTACCCCAGTCCATCAGCGTGGTCACCTGAACGGCTTCGCCTGTTTTGAACAATATCTGAAGGATAGGTATCAGCGCGGCAAACGAAAAGATGTTCAACAGGGCTGACAGCAGGTTGAACAGTACCGACAACCAGACATATTTCTTATAAGGCCACACGAAGCGCCTTACCATTTGCAGGAATTCTCTCATGCTTCTTCTCCTAATAATGTTGCACTGGTTGAACCGGTGATTCTCACACGCACCGTCTCGCCGATATGGTGACAGCCCTTGTCGAACACCACCATCTTGTTCTGTTCCGTTCTTCCGCACAGTTGACTGCGCGAGCGTTTCGAGAAGCCCTCCACCAGCACATTGAACTCACGTCCCTCGTCTTTCTTGTTCTGCTGGGCAGAAATTTCCGTCTGCAAAGCGATGAGTTCGTTCAGGCGACGTATCTTCTCCTCCTCGGGCACGTTGTCGGGCAGGTGCTTTGAGGCGTAAGTGCCCGGCCGTTCGGAGTACTTGAACATAAAGGCAGAGTCGTAGCCAACCTCCCGCATCAGACTCAGCGAGAGTTGATGGTCTTCCTCCGTCTCATCGTGATAGCCTACGAAGATGTCCGTTGACAAGCCGCAGTCGGGTATGATACGACGAATAGCGGCCACGCGGTCCAGATACCACTCACGCGTGTACTTACGGTTCATCAATTTCAAGATACGGTCGGAGCCGCTTTGTACCGGCAGGTGGATATGCTTGCACACATTCGGCATCTCGGCAATGACCCTCAGTGTATCGTCGCTCATGTCCTTGGGGTGGCTCGTCGTGAAGCGGATTCGCATATCAGGTGCCTCAAGTGCCACAGCCCTCAGCAAATCCGGGAACAGGATCTCTCCTCTCTCCTCTCTCCTCTCACCTCTATAAAAATAAGAATTCACATTCTGCCCCAGGAGCGTCACCTCCTTGAAGCCTCGGTCACGCAAGTCGCGCACCTCACGCAGGATGCTCTCCACATCGCGGCTGCGCTCCCTGCCTCGGGTATAGGGCACGATGCAGTAATGGCAGAAGTTGTTGCAACCCCGCATGATGCTCACGAAGCCGCCAATCTTATGGCCCAGACCGATGCGCTGAGGCACCACGTCGCGGTAAGTCTCTGAGGTTGACAGTTCTATGTTGATGGCCTTGTGGCCTGTCTCTGCCTGAGCCACCAGGTCGGGTAGGCTCAGATAGGCATCGGGTCCCGCCACCAGGTCGGCGCCATAGCGGTTCAGCAACTCGTCTTTCACCCGTTCGGCCATACAGCCCAACACGCCAATGATGAGGCTATTGGCCGTTGGCTGTTGGCTGTTGGCCTTTTCCCTTTGCTTGCGCAGTGCATTCAGGGCCTCCAAGCGGTGGTAAATTTTCTGTTCGGCATTATCGCGCACCGAACAGGTATTCAAGAAGACGGCATCGGCCTCATCGACACTCTCGCAGGTCACATAGCCAGCCATCTGCATGACCGAAGCCACTACCTCTGAGTCGGCCACATTCATCTGGCATCCGTAAGTCTCAATAAACAGTTTCTTCATCTATTTATCTGTATTTGGGTGCAAAATTACAAATAAGTGAGCAAAATACCAAAAAAAACTCTCAACTCTCAACTCTCAACTCTCAACTTTTTTGTACCTTTGCAGCAAAATTTATATCCTGACTATGGAAAAGCCGACAAAAGCCTTTATGCTGAACGAGTTGAAAGATTACGTGATGATTACCATCGCCATGATTTCCTATGCCATCGGATGGACCATCTTCCTGCTGCCTAACAACATCTCGACAGGCGGTGTGGCCGGTGTGTCGTCTATACTTTTCTGGGGGACGGGCGTACCAGCGCAAATCTACTATTTCGTCATCAACGCCATCCTACTCGTTGCCGCCCTGCGCATACTGGGGTGGAAGTTCTGCGTGAAGACCGTCTATGCCGTCATCGCGCTGACCGTAGCCTCAACCGTGACCAGCCAACTCTACCACGAGCACTGGCTCTCCGACCAGCCTTTCATGGCAGCCATCATCGGTGCAGTCTTCTGCGGCTGTGGCGTGGGTATGGTGCTGGCCAACAACGGCTCTACAGGCGGTACCGACATCATTGCGGCTATCGTCAACAAATATCGTGACATCTCGCTGGGGCGCGTCATCCTCATCTGCGATGTCTTCATCATCAGCAGCAGTTACCTGGTGCTCCGCGACTTCGAGCGTGTGCTCTATGGCTATGTGGTGCTCTACGTCACAGCCTTCTGCATCGACTGGGTGATCAACTCCATGCGCTCCTCCGTCCAGTTCTTCATCATTAGCGACAAGTACGAAGAGATTGGCGAGCGCATCAACCATGAGCCTCATCGCGGCTGCACCGTCATCGATGCCCACGGCTTTTACTCTGGCAAAGAAGTAAAAATGCTCTTCGTACTAGCCAACAAACGACAGAGCGACATGATCTTCCGCCTGATTAACGAGGTCGACCCCCATGCCTTTGTCTCGCAGAGTGCCGTCATCGGTGTCTATGGCGAGGGCTTCAACCACTTCAAGATTCGTCGCAAAAGCCCCAAGACCATTAGCCGACAGTAAGTATCAGAGGTTGATGCCGTAGTTCTGCTTCACCTCACTCATCACGAAGGTGCTCTCGATGGCACCCACATGGTCGATGTCGCCCAACTTGGTGAGCACGAATTCCTGATATTGCTTCATATCGCGTGCGCGTACTTTTAAAAGATAATCGTACGATCCGGAGGTGTTATAGCACTCGGTCACCTCTGGGATGCGCTGGATGCGACGAACAAAGGCATCGGCAATCTCGTGATTGATCTGCGTAAGTTTCACCTTACAGAACACCAACAGTCCTTGATTCAGTTTCTCTGGATCAAGGATAGCCACATACTTCTTGATATAGCCTTTCTTCTCCAACCGTTTTTGGCGCTCAAAGACGGGTGTAGGGGTCAGATGGACGGCATCGGCCAACTCTTTAGTGGTCAATTTAGCGTTTTTCTGCAGCGTTTTCAGTATCTGCAAGTCGGTTTCATCAAGGATTTCCGCCATGATTTAGAGTTTTATTCTGTTTAGTGGGCTTTAATCATCCCGAATTAGAAAGACTTTCTTTCTTGGCTGCAAAATTAGGGATATTTTCTGAATTATACAAGAAATTTGGAAGATATTTCTAAAGTTCGTACCTTTGCACCGTCAATAGTAAACAAATTAATAACAAATAAAAGAAAGGATAAGATTATGAGTACAAAGAATTACAAGTTTGAGACCCTTCAACTCCATGTAGGCCAAGAACAGGCTGATCCCGCAACTGACGCTCGCGCCGTGCCCATCTATCAGACCACCTCATACGTGTTCCGTAACTCACAGCATGCTGCCGACCGTTTCGGCCTTCGCGATGCAGGTAATATCTATGGTCGTCTGACCAACTCTACTCAGGGCGTTTTTGAGGATCGCGTTGCTGCCCTCGAAGGTGGTGTAGCCGGTTTGGCTGTTGCCTCTGGTGCTGCTGCTATCACCTATGCCCTGCAGAACATCGTGCAGAATGGTGACCACATCGTTGCTGCTGACAACCTCTATGGTGGTTCATACAACTTGATCACCCATACCTTAGCTACTCAGGGCATTAGCAACACCATTCTTAATGTGAATGACCTCGACGCTCTTGAAGCTGCTATCAAACCCAACACAAAAGTAGTATATGCCGAGACTTTCGGCAACCCCAACAGTGACGTGCTCGACCTGGAAGGTGTAGCAGCAGTAGCTCACAAGCACGGCATCCCCTTCATCGTTGACAACACCTTCGGCACACCATATCTGATTCGTCCGCTGGAGCATGGTGCAGACGTTGTCGTTCATTCTGCTACCAAGTTCCTCGGCGGTCACGGAACCTCTCTGGGCGGCGTCATCGTTGACGGTGGTAAGTTCGACTGGAAGCAGAACGACAAGTTCCCCACGCTCTCCAAGCCAGATCCCTCGTATCACGGCATCGTCTTTGCCGACGCTGTAGGTGCTGCCGCTTACGTGACCCGCATCCGTGCCGTCATCCTGCGTGATACTGGTGCTGCCATCTCACCATTCAATGCCTTCATCCTGCTGCAAGGCGTAGAGACGCTGAGCCTGCGCGTGGAGCGTCATATAGAGAACGCGCTGAAGGTTGTTGGCTTCCTCAGCAAGCACCCGAAGGTAGCAGCAGTTCATCATCCTGCTCTTGAGAACCACCATGACCACGCTCTTTACAAGAAGTATTTCCCCAATGGCGGTGGTAGCATCTTCACCTTCGAGGTGAAGGGTGGTCAGGAAGAGGCTTGGAAGTTCATCGATGCCCTGCAGATATTCTCACTGCTGGCTAATGTGGCCGACGTGAAGAGTCTGGTGATTCATCCTTACACTACCACCCACTCACAACTGTCGCCCGAGGAACTCAAGGAGCAGCACATCACCCCTGCTACCATTCGTCTGAGCATTGGTACGGAGCATATCGACGACATCATCGACGATTTGTCGCAGGCACTTGACCAGATTTAAGAAAAAGAAAAAAACTTTCAAGAATTAGAGAATTAGAGAATAAATATATACTTTTGCAGTTGAAAATTCTCAAATTCTCTAATTCTTGACATTAAAAAGGACACCGATGAGAAACTATATTCTTGCCGACAATCAGGAACTGACGCGGTTTGCGCTGGAAAGTCTGCTCAGACAAGATGCAGACCATTCGGTATATAAGGCCTTCGACAAGGCAGGACTTGTCGCCCTGCTGAAAGAACATGAGAGTGCAGTAGTACTGCTTGACTACACCCTGTTCGACTTTGCCGATGAGGAGCAACTCCTTATCATCGCCGAGCGCTTTTCCTTATCGCAATGGATACTTATCAGCGATGAACTGACGCCACAGTTCCTTCGTCGCGTGGTGTACTCATCTCATCAGTTCAGCGTGGTGTTCAAGGACGGTCCTCTGAGCGAGGTTCGCGAAGCCCTGAACGCCGTGGAACGCCACTCTCGCTACCTCAGTCAGCGAGCCCTGGAGACCATCATCATCCAACAGCAGGAAGAAGAAAAGAGCGACAAGATCCTGACGACGACAGAGATGGAGATTGTGAAGGCCATCGCCCAGGGTAAGACTACGAAGGAGATTGCTGCCGAGCGTTTCTCCAGCATCCACACCGTGACGACCCACCGTAAGAACATCTTTAGGAAACTGGGCATCAATACAGCACACGAAGCGGTGAAATACGCGCTCCGTGCCGGACTCATCGATCCTTCAGAATTCTATATCTGATTTCTGCAAGCCCACAGATTCTGATACCAGAGGGGGATATTTACCTCGTCTCGAGCCATTTGCCCAGCGTGGCCAACATCTCGTTGCGGTACTTGAACCAAGGGCCGAAGCCGTAGCCGTGACCACCATTGGGATAAGCCAGCAGCGTGCATTCGTTGCCGGCTTTTCTCATGGCGATATAATACTCCAAGCCATTGGTGAGTGGCGGAACGAGGGCATCATCGCCCGACAAAATGATAAAGGCAGGTGGTGTCTCCTGACTGCGCACGGCATTCATCGTCGAGAAGTCGCGAACCAGTGAGGCATCCTTCTGTCCTTCCTCACCCAGGAAGTTGCGGCACGACCATTTGTGCGATACGTTCTCGTCCATCGAGATGACGGGATAGAACAGGATCGTGAAGTTAGGACGCACCTCGGCAGGCGAGTGTGTAGAGATAACTGATGCCAGGTGTCCGCCAGCAGAGAATCCCATGATGCCCACCTTCTGCGGATCGACGCCCCATGTCTGAGCCGAGTCACGCACAATGCGGAAGGCCTGCTCCACGTCGCCCATCGGTTTGGTGCGGTCGCCGTCAGGCAGACGGTAGTTCACCACGAAGTAAGTGATGCCCTGCTCATTCAGCCACTCATGGGCCAGCGTGCCCTCGTGGGTGTTTGACAGCATGGAGTAGCCACCGCCAGGAATGCCTACGATGGCCTTGCCGTTGGGTGTCTGTGGCAGGAAGCACACCATCTGTGCCTTACCGTCGGGTGTGAGGTTTAGGGTGAATTCCCTGGCAGTCTGAGCCTGTACACTACCTGCGAGCAGCAACAAGGCTGCCGTCATCACATAAAAAACATTTCTCATAGGTTATCTCCTTTTTAGTTTTTGGTTTTATTCTATCCCTTGTCGATGATGACCGTAGGCGTGTCATGATAGCGACCAACGACGAGGAAGGTTTTCTTTGTCTTGTAGCGATAGAGACCTGAGAGCGTGGTGACCACGAGTTCGTATCTGAGTCCCGTCTCCAACTGGTCGAGGGTGAGCAGTCGGTTGTAACTTCTGGACTCCTTGGGCTTGAACTCATAGAACACGCTGTCTGGTATGAGCACCGTCTGGGGGTCGTCGAGGTTGATGGTTGTAGAAAAAGTGCCCTCTGCCGAACTGATGCCCGTAAAGATGAAATGTACGTTGCTGCCACAATAGGTGCGCAGGAGTTCGAAACTCGCACCAAGACAGTCAACATCATAGACCATGATGCATCGCAGCGCCGGCCACAGTTGAGGCACCATCTGCGTACCGATGTGGTGTTCCTCCATGACCTGGCGAATCTCGTCAGCCCGATGCGCGTTCGGCGATACCAAGGTATTGCCTTTCTCGATGTCTTCAGCCAGTTCGGTCCAATTTTTCTCGATATAGCGTAGCATCTCCACCATATTGTCGTAGTGCTCGCAGATAGCCAGCGACAGGTGGCTGTGGCTCAGGGCATAGATGGCCTGCAGGTAATGCAGGTCGGTATCACTATTGTCAACAGGCATATCGACAGGAATGGCATAGACCTGGTTGTTGTCAAACTCGCGCTTGACCAGGAGCCGTCCCAGCACGTTGTTGGCGAAGGTCGTGCCAGAGGGCAGTCGCTCTACGCTGCTATCGACCAGGTTGAGCGTCATGCCTTCGGTGAGATAGCCGTGATTGCCAGCGAGATAGAAGGCTGCTGAGAAACTATAGTCATAGTTGTTTTGCATGCTCCATCGCGAGTGTGGCAGTTTTCTCTTTCCATTTATCGTCGAGATGTGCTCGGTGAGATAGGCCGTCAGCACGTTTTTCTCGCCATTGGCTATGCGCTCTATGTATTCGGCATAGTCATCGTAAGTGGTCAGGGGAATGTGCTGCCAGAAGTCATCCATATTGCGGATGTTCTTAAAGCCATTCTTGCGCCCATAGTCCGTCCTGGCGTTCTCGCGCACCAGCCTCATGACGAACTCTTCCTGACTTCGCATGGGGTTATAGGTGATGTCGTCCAGCCTGTTCCTCACATTCTGTCCGTCGGTCCATCGTGCGTCGTTGACTATCTTGATGATGCTCTCGTCCATTACAACTGTTTTTCCTTGATGAGTTTGGGGGTGGCCATATCCACTTCATAGGGTGTCACGTCACCTTCCATGTTATAGGTGAGTAGTGCATGGTCGGGCGTCACGTCGAGCGTGCATGGTGCTCCTTCTATGAGCGGAATACAACTGTTGCTGCCGACGGGGAATCCGCAGCAGACGGAGATGTCGTGTGCATGCAGGTGTGTGATCAGCATCTGCTCCACGCTGCCATACTGCAGGTCGTACCTGATGGAGTTGAACGTGCCGAAGATGATGCCCTTCACCCTTTCGAAGTTCTGCTGGAGGGAGAGCATATAGAAGAGTCGGTCGATGCTGTGGAGCGACTCCTCCACCTCTTCTATAAATAGGATGATGTCTTGATCGTCCGACAGTTGGTATTTGGTTCCCGCCACTGATGAATAACTCGACAGGTTGCCGCCCACGAGGATGCCCTCTGCATGTCCGGTCTTGTTGTAGGGATTGCCCGAGATCTTGTATTGTGGCACGGTGCCAAAGAGGATGTCGCGTGTCAGCGATGTGGCAGGCTCCTGACGGCTGGCTATCTGGAAGGCCATAGGGCCGTGGAGTGACATCACACCGGCACCGGCTATAACATATAGCAGGACGGTGATGTCGCCGTGCCCGACGATCCACTTGGGATGCTGATGAAAGTACTCTGGGGCGATATGCCTGAGCAGGTGAAGGGAGCCATAGCCGCCACGCGAGCATACGATGGCCTTAATCGAGTCGTCCTCGAGCGCCCACATCAGGTCGGCAGCGCGCTCGTCGGCCGTTCCTGCATAGGCATCTATATTCTGGTGGTCGGAGTGTGGAGCCGTCACCGGCTGCAGTCCCCAACTGACAATGGTCTCAGCGGCCTGTAGGATGGCCTCTTGAGGCACCCAGTAGGCCGGTGAGACGAGTGCTACCCTGTCTCCCACCTTCAGGAAAGGTGGCTGAACGATCTTTTTACCTTGAAACATTTGCTTTTTCTTTCTGACTTAAATTATTCTTCTCTGCAAAGGTAATAGAAAAAATGCTGTCAGCCAATAGTGAGAGGCCTTTCACCTGCAATAATTGTAAATCTTGAAACAATTTTGTAAATTTTGAAAGTAAGAATCCATCAATCCTCGGGCGATTGACTCTTCATCCATGCGGTCACGGTCTGTCCCTTGAACTGCTTGAAGGCACTCGAGAAGGTGCTGTAACTGCGGAATCCGCACTTAAAGGCCAGTTGCTGGGCGGTAAAGGGGCGGTCGGAATCTATAGCCTTAATGTAGGCCTGCTCGAAGTATTCGATGCGCAAGCGGTTGATATAGACGTTATAGGTGATGCCCTGCTGCACGAAGTAAGTGCCCAGGTAGGTGCGGTTGGTGCCTATGCACTCGCTGAGTTGCGCCAATGTCAGGTCGTGCTGCAGATAGAGCCCAGGCGTCTCGCAGTATTTGTGAAGCAGCGCACCAATATTCGATGGAATGGGCGAATTTGCGCTTTCTGCCTCGTCGGCCTCGGTGGGAGCCTCAACGACAATGGCACCCTCGTCATCCTCCTTGACATCATCGAGTTGCTGCAGGCTCTCCACACGCCAAAGCAAGAAGACAATGATGACGATGGTATTGAACTGTGCGAGATACTCGCGGGACATCACGCCTGGATTGGTGAAATAAACCTCGTAGACCAGGAAAAGGACAACCACGAAGAGCAGACTCTGCCACACCTCCTTGTGCTCGAGATCGGCATAGTTGTGGCGTAGCCAGCGTCCATAGCGTATGAGGGCGTGAATATAATAGGCAACAAAGACCACCATGACCGCCACCTGCCAGTAGGTTGTCACATCGAAGCCGTAGAATCCGTCGTGAGTGGCTATGCCCACACCTGCGAACACGGCGATAGGCAACTGAGTGAGCACCCAGGGCCAAATCCGTCGCCTGCGATCCTGCAACATGCGCAGCAATAGGGCCATGACAAGCGGGACAAGGGCAATATGGTCGAGGTTTACTGCCACGATATTGCGCACCAGACGGTCGTCGGTCAACCAATAGACGCCAAGCACATACCACCAAACGTGGCTGAGTGCCGACATGATGAAGAAGGCGGCCGTCCAACGGCGCAACTCGCTGGAAGAGTTGACGTCAGAGATGATGCCATTGTTGCGCCTTAGCGCCATATAGATGCCAGCCAGCAAGGCCAGCATGGCTACCCCACCGTAGAGTATGAGGAAGAGAATATCTTGGAGACTCTGTGTTGCGTACATTTATTGAATGGATAATGGATAATGAAGTCCGCGTCAACTATCTTCTTCATCGTCGGAGGATTTGAGCGTAGCACGGTATTCGTCAGGGGTAACGCCATAGCAGCGTTTGAACTGTTGACGCAGGTTGGGTGCCGTAAAACCCACCTTACGGGCCACATCAGTAATGGTCATCTCAGGATGGTTGGCCAACAGGTCGCAGGCCACCTCCATACGGATGGAGTTGATATACTGTGGAAAGGACATACCGTTGGCAAAGGTGTTGAGTTGGTCGTTCAGACGATGGCGACCAATACCGAATCGTCGTACGATGTCCCCACGCATCAGGTTGACTTGTGAATACAGTCGTTCTTTACGGATGATAGTGTCTATGGTCTTAAAGAAGTTCTTGTCCATTGCGGTTTTTAATTTCCACTGCAAAGGTAGTAAAAAACGAAGTAACTCGGAAGAAAACATATGCACGCATTTGGGCCCTGTACCAAATGCGTGCATAAAAAGAGAAAATTGATAAAGATATTTTACAAATTCTGGCGATATTCAAGAGGTGTCACACCATATTTTTTCTTAAACTGTTCGCGCAGGTTGGCTGGAGTAAAACCAACATCATCGGCAATGGTAGTGACAGTCTTTGAGGTCTCTTTGCGAAGCAGTCGGAGTGCCTCTTCCAGACGAATGTTATTAACATATTGTGGGAAAGAGAGACCGTCGGCATGCTCTGCCAACAGGTCGTTAAGCGCGTGCCGACTGATGCCAAAACGGTCACAGATGTCCTGACGCTGCAGGCCGATATTGGCATAGAGACGCTCGTTGCGGATGACGGAGTCGATGGAGTTGAACATGGAAACCTTCTCCCCATCCTCCTTCTGGCTGGCAAGGGGAACAGATAGAACTTCCGCCTGATCATTAATCATGCGGACAAGGGCATGGTTCTTCTCACTGATGATGCGCTTCTGACGGAAGAAATAGATGGCGAAGGCGATGGCCAACAGGGCAATAACGGCAATGGCCATGCTGATGATGTGAGAGCGTTCGGCCTCATCCGCCTTCTCCTGAATCTGCAACTGCTGCTCTTGGGCATGATAGCGGGCAGCATAGTTGTGAGCCTCACTGCGGTGCAGGCTGTCGCTGAGTATATTCGAGAGACTGGCGTAGCGGGACATCAGGTCGTAAGCCTGATTTAATTGAGAATTGGCTGTGGCGCGGGCGTAGGCGGCAGTAGCACGGGAACGGAGGATGACGGCATAGTCGTCGTTCAGCGTGTCGGTCCCCATGCGACGCTCCATCTCGTCGTAGGTCTCCAGCGCCTCGTCGTACATACCCAGTGCCATCTGTGTCGGGGCAATAAAACGGCGGGCCATGAAGGTCTTACCATAACCACTTTGGTCGAAGAGTGCAAGATACTCGCGCGCTTTCTGTGCGGCAGCCAATTTTTCACTTTTCACTGTTCCCTTTTCACTTAACAAGGCATAGGCTTGCGCCATGAATCCCCATGCCTGGGCACGGCTGAAGTCCAGATAGCGGTCACGGTCGGCGGGGTTGTCGCTCCACGAAAGCCGATAACTGTCCTCTTTATAGTCGCTGGTATGCTGTTCATAATGGTCGAGACGGTCGAGCGTGCGCTGTGCCAGGGGAATGACATCAGCATAGCAACCGAGATCGTTGAGGGCGTTGATCTTGCGTTTGACGGCAATGATGAAGGCATCCATGCGGTCTATACTACCAGGACCATCGAGACGACTGATAGCCTCGTCGAGTTTCATGAACCCCTCGTCAACCTGTCCCAGAAAGGTCATCAGCAGGCCGATATCTGCTTCCGTGCGCCAGCGTTCGGTCTCCTCACCCTGCTGCTGACAGATCGTCACCTTCTGAGTGGCCCACTGCAGGTATGCCTCATCGTCGTGACGCAAACGACTAGTGACTATGAGCATGTCGAGGATGTTCTCCTGCTCCGTAGGGGCATTGCGCACGGAATCGTGGCTTAGCAGCGACTGACAGATGAGGATGGCAGAGTCCAGGCGTTGCTCCATGAGCGACTTACTGTAAATCGTAGCACGAATCACTTGGCCACGGTAGTCGCTGATATTACCCAGTAGCAGCGCCGAGTCGAGCAGCGCAAGTGCCCGCTCTGGCTGTGTGGCATAAGTCACCAGTATCGTGTCCTGCTGGTAGGGCGTATTGCCCAAGTGCTCCAACTGTCTGACTGGTCTGTCGTTGCTACAGGCACAGAAGGTCATCAAGACGGCGATTATAATGTACTTATTCATGAGCAATGCTCAAAGTTTCTTTAGTTAGACTTTGTTATTGGCAGCCGCGACCCCTGTCTTAGAAAAGTGCCATCTCGTTGAGGGATTCTATGCTGCTCGTCAATAGAAGCAATACTGCTCGTCGAGGGTTTCCTACGAGGCCCTATTTTCTATAACCTAAGGGCGCTTTACCTTTTCGCCTGCAAAAGTAAAAGAAAGATTTGAAAAAACAAGAATTTTTCGCAAAAAATTTAATTTTGCGAAATTTTTTTTTGAAAACGTAATTTTGTTAATCGTTATTTTTGTCATTTTGCAGGTGGGGGCTTTACTATTAGGGGGGTTAATATATATTATAATATACCTATTTAATAATATACAGATATACAGGGAATTAGCACAAAATGACAATTAACAAAAATGACAAAAGTTACAGTTTATCCTCATATCTCAAACAAAATCATCCTGATTTGTCAATTTTGTTAATTTTGTAAATTGTCATTTTTGTCATATACCCCCCTCCATCTCAGCCCCCGCGCCGCCCCTTTTCCTCAAAATACCATACTTATGGTATGCGAATAACATGTGGATGGTATTGTGGGAATGCGGAAAACGCCGTACCTTTGCACCGTCGAACAATAAGTCGTAACATCGATCTCACGATTTCTCGATTGAACGAATAAACGATTAAACGATTAAACGAAATATTTTAACTTTAAAAGGATAAGATTATGAGTAAGATTGCAAAACAACTGACCGAGCTCGTCGGTAACACCCCACTTCTGGAGCTCAACAAGTATTCAACGGCAAAGGGTCTGGAGACTCCGGTTATTGCCAAAGTAGAGTTTTTTAATCCTGGTGGCAGCGTGAAGGACCGTATCGCATTGGCGATGATCGAGGATGCTGAGGCAAAGGGAATCCTGAAGCCCGGCGCTACCATCATTGAGCCAACAAGCGGAAACACGGGAGTAGGACTGGCACTGGTATCAGCCGTCAAGGGCTACCATCTTATCCTTACCATGCCCGAAACTATGAGCGTCGAGCGTCGTAACCTCGTGAAGGCCTATGGCGCCGAGGTACGACTGACCTCTGGTAAGGACGGCATGCCAGGTGCCATCCGCGCCGCCGAGGAGTTGCGCGACTCTATCCCTGGTGCCGTCATCCTGCAGCAGTTTGAGAACCCTGCCAACCCCGCCAAGCACTATGCTACCACAGGTCCTGAAATCTGGCGCGACACCGATGGAAAGGTGGACATCTTCATCGGCGGCGTAGGTACTGGTGGTACCATCAGCGGCGCCGGCAAGTATCTGAAGGAACAGAACCCGAAGGTGAAGATCATCGCCGTAGAGCCGGAATCGTCACCCGTATTGAACGGTGGCCAGAGCGGTCCGCACAAGATTCAGGGTATCGGAGCCGGCTTCGTGCCAAAGACCTACGATGCCGAAGTGATCGACGAGGTATTCGACGTGGACAACGATGATGCCATCCGCACAGGTCGTGAGATTGCACAGAGCGAAGGTCTGCTGGTAGGTATCTCTGCAGGTGCAGCCCTCTACGCAGCCATCCAGGTGGCCAAGCGTCCGGAGAACAAGGGCAAGAAGATTGTAGTGCTGCTGCCCGACACCGGCGAGCGCTACCTGTCAACTGTTCTTTATGCCTTCGAGGACTATCCTCTGTAAACAGACATCATCCCAGAAAAGAAACATCCCCGGTTCTCATTGCGAATCGGGGATGTTTTTATAGGCGTTCAGCATATTAAGAAACCCGATGCTATCACAGCATCGGGTTCCTCTACGCAAACTTTCAAACAGTTAAGACCTACCCTTCACACAGGGGATGTCGGTCTAATCAAAAAAAGGGCTTATCTTATGAACAGCAGTTCACGATATTTAGGCAGAGGCCAGAGGGCATCATCGACGATGAGTTCCAACTTGTCTATCTGGTAGCGAATCTCGTCGAGTTTCGGCTCTACTTTGTCATGGTAGGCAATAGCCTTCTCATGCTCGCCCTCAATCTTGTTGGCCTTCTTACGAGCCTCAACAAGTTCCTCAACACCTTTCTCTATAGCCGAGGTACGTTCTGCAATCTCCTCAATGATTTTCTTATTACGGGCTGAAAGTTTGTCGGCAGTATCGATGGGGAAGACAACAGCCATGTTGCCTACATTCTTCAGTAACTGACTCTGATAGTGCGTTGCCACAGGGATGATATGATTCATCGACAGGTCGCCCAGCACACGGGCCTCAATCTGAATCTTCTTGGTGTAGGTCTCCCACTTCACCTCGTTGCGAGCCTCCAGTTCCTTCTTGGTCATCACGCCAAGGCTCTCGAACATCTTGATGCTCTCCTCGTCGAGGTAACGCTCGAAAATCTTCGGACAACTCTTCTCCACGTCCAGACCACGCTTCTCTGCCTCAGCCACCCACTCGTCAGAATAGCCGTTGCCGTCGAAACGGATAGGCTTACAGGTCTTGATATCCTCACGCAGCACGTCGATGATGGCGTGGAAGGTGGGGTTATGCTCAGTGCCCTTCAATTGCTCTGTGTACTCTGTGACTTTTTCATCCACACGCTTTTTGAAGTCAACCAGGGCCTCGGCTACGGCACTGTTCAGGGCGATCATGGCACTGGCACAGTTGGCCTCAGACCCTACGGCACGGAACTCGAAACGGTTGCCAGTGAAGGCGAAGGGTGACGTACGGTTACGGTCGGTATTGTCAATCAGCAGTTCAGGAATCTCGGGGATGTCCATCTTCAAGCCCTGCTTGCCACTCATGGCGAGGAAGTCCTTGTCAGCCTTCTCGATGTGGTCGAGCAGTTCGCTGACCTGCTTGCCAAGGAATGAAGAGACGATAGCGGGAGGAGCCTCGTTAGCACCCAGACGATGGGCGTTGGTGGCACTCATGATACTAGCCTTCAGCAGACCGTTGTGCTTGTAGACACCCATCAGGGTCTCAACAATAAAGGTGGCAAAGCGCAGGTTTGTCTCTGGGGTCTTGCCAGGAGCGTGCAGCAGGATACCGTTGTCTGTGCTCAAAGACCAGTTGTTGTGCTTACCAGAACCGTTGATGCCAGCGAAGGGCTTTTCGTGGAGCAGCACACGGAAACCGTGCTTGCGGGCCACCTTCTTCATCAGCGACATCAGCATCATGTTGTGGTCGACGGCCAAGTTGGTCTCCTCAAAGATAGGAGCCAACTCAAACTGGTTGGGAGCCACCTCGTTGTGACGGGTCTTACAAGGAACACCGAGTTCCAGAGCCTGAATCTCCAGGTCGCGCATGAAGGCAGCGACACGCTCAGGAATAGCGCCGAAGTAGTGGTCGTCCATTTGCTGGTTCTTGGCCGAGTCGTGTCCCATCAGGGTACGGCCAGTCAGCAACAGGTCAGGACGGGCGGCATACAAGCCTTCATCTACGAGGAAGTACTCCTGCTCCCAGCCGAGGTTGCTCTGAACCTTCTTCACCGTCGGGTCAAAGTAGTGGCACACATCGGTAGCAGCCACGTTGACGGCATGCAGGGCACGCAGCAGCGGTGCCTTATAGTCGAGTGCCTCACCACTATAAGATATAAATACGGTGGGGATACACAGGGTATCATCGATAATAAAGACGGGCGATGTGGGATCCCATGCCGAGTAGCCGCGAGCCTCAAAGGTGGAACGGATGCCGCCAGAGGGGAACGACGAAGCGTCAGGCTCCTGCTGAACGAGCAACTTACCCGTGAACTCTTCGACCATACCACCCTTGCCGTCGTGCTCAATAAACGAGTCGTGCTTCTCGGCAGTTCCCTCGGTCAATGGCTGAAACCAGTGTGTATAGTGGGTCACGCCGTTCTCTACAGCCCACTGCTTCATGCCAGCAGCCACAGCATCGGCAATATCACGATCCAGACGGGCACCATTGTCCATCACGTCGATCATCTTTTCATAGACCTGCTTAGGCAGGTACTTGTACATTTTCTCACGATTGAAGACCTTCTTACCAAAATACTCGTAAGGTCTCTCACTTGGTGCTTTTACGTCAAGAGGCTTCTTCTTGAATGCCTCACCAACAACCTGAAATCTTAATGCTTCCATAAATCTTTTAATTTACTATTTGACAATTTACGATTTTGATTAATTCACCTTTTTACTGTTCAAGTTTTTTCTTTCTCGCTGCAAAGGTACTACAATTTGTAGGACAATTCCATTATTTGCTTGCTCTTTGTATGTTAAAATCATATCAACATGACAATATGTAAAGCATTATCTTGTATTTGCTTTCTATTTGCTATCACTTTGCACACAAAAGCAACCATTTCGTTACAATCTGTTATCGGGCACAGAATAAAAAGAACTCCCTCTGCCGCAACGACAGAGGGAGGTGCTTTCAGCGTGAGCAGGCTAGCCCAGAGGTCAAGGCCTCAACGTAAATCCAAATACCAGGTAGGCTTTTTGTGAACACGGGTTGCCGACTATCTGTCCAAATACAGGTATCGAGAACGAATCCGTGATCTTGATATCCTTCGTGGCCTTCAGCGACAGGTTGGTCACGGCGAATCCTGTAGTGCCATAACCTGCGCTTTCAGAAACGACGGCACCAGCCGTGGCTGCCCATTCGACTTGAGCAAGTTTGAACGGAACGCCTACTTCCACATAACTACTGTAGGCACGCTTGCCGTTCACCTTATAGTCATTGCCGGCAAAGTTGGTGAACCACTGTAACGAAGCGAAGCCGAAGTCATAGCCTACGTTGGCCTCAAAGACATGGTTCGTACCGTGGGCATCGTACTTGAAATAGCGGCCTTCCGGGTCGAGACCACCCCTGTCAAACCAGTAGTCTGAAATGCCGACATTGAATCCACCGATGGTGTAAGCCAGCGTCAGGTCAAACTCCTTTGCATCGTTGGTATCTACAAGTCCGTAGTTGCCCCATGCCGACAGCGAGAGTCCCTTATAGGCTATGCCCAACGTAGGCTGAACGGCAGCACTTCCCAAGTCCTGGCCACGCCAGATATAACTACTTACGATATCTGCACTTACCGTTGTCTCAATCTCATCCTGTGCAAAGGTGGTCATGCTCATGACCAGACCCATTGCTAATAAAACGATCCTTTTCATAACTCTTAATTTTTAACTCTTAATCGCCAAAGGCGACCGCTCTTAATTCTTAACTCTTAATTCTAAAATCAGTTATAGCACAACTCTCCATGTTCGTAAACATCGAGACCTTCCTCTTCTATACGTTTATCAACGCGCAAACCGTGAATATATTTTATTCCGTAGAACAAAATGAATCCGCAGGCAGCAGCCCAGAGGTCGATGACCAGTACGCCGAAGCACTCAGCACCGAAGAATCCCCAGCCACCTCCGTAGAAAGCACCGTTCGAGGTAGAGAGCAGACCCGTCATCAAAGTACCCAGGATACCGCAGACGCCATGTACGGAAGAAGCACCAACAGGATCGTCGATATGCAATTTGTGGTCGATAAACTCGATTGCAAACACCAACACGGTACCACAGACGAGACCGATAATCACAGCACCTACAGGCGACACGAGGTCACAACCAGCCGTGATACCCACCAATCCTGCAAGCACACCGTTCAATGTCAGAGAGAGCGACGGTTTGCCATATTTGAACCAAGTGAGGAACATCGTAGCCACACCACCAGCAGCGGCAGCAAGGTTCGTGGTCAGGAACACATGAGAGATGGCAATGCGGTTCACCTCGCCAGAGGCTGCCAACTGCGATCCAGGGTTGAAGCCAAACCATCCCAGCCAGAG
Organism: uncultured Prevotellaceae bacterium; assembly: GCA_902799905.1. Taxonomy (GTDB): domain Bacteria; phylum Bacteroidota; class Bacteroidia; order Bacteroidales; family Bacteroidaceae; genus Prevotella. The sequence continues at coordinate 9,598 of CADCCB010000029.1, read as the reverse complement.
GATGAAGACACCCAGAGCGGCCATGGCCAGGTTGTGACCAGGGATAGCGTTGCTCTTCTTGTTCTTACCATACTTTCCAATACGGGGACCCAGGGCCAGGGCACCTATCAGGGCCAGCACACCACCAACACTATGCACGATGGCAGAACCTGCAAAGTCATGGAAGACATCGCCAAACACGGTCATCATGAATCCGTCGGCAGCATCGTTGCACAGCCAGCCGCCACCCCATGTCCAGTGACCTTCGATGGGATAGATAAGCAGTGAGATGACTGCACTATAGATAAGGTACATCGAGAACTTAGTACGCTCAGCCATAGCACCGCTGACGATGGTGGCTGCAGTAGCACAGAAGACGGTCTCGAAAATCAAGAAACCCTCTACAGGCAGATCACTCTCATAGAAAGAGAGGTCGCCCCAGTTGGGCATACCTATAAAACCACCCAAGGTATCGGCACCAAACATAAAGCCGAAGCCGAGGAAGAAGAACAGCAACGAGCCGAACATGAAGTCGACAAAGTTCTTCATCAGGATGTTCGCCGTGTTTTTACTACGCGTAAAACCTGCCTCACACAGCGCAAAGCCCGGCTGCATCCAGAAAACCAACATGGCTGCCAATAGCATCCATACGGTATCGAGTGAAAATCCTATTTCGTTCATAACTTTTCTTGAATTTAGATTTTAGATTTTAGAATTTAGAGTTATTCTCGCTTCGCTGCGATTAAAAATTAGGAGTTTAGAATTATTGTTATGCATGATAATTCTTAATTGTTAATTCCTAATCGCTGTAAGCGACAACTCTTAATTCTTAACTCTTAATTCTTAATTTATTATTTCTTATCTCTCAATACGGTGTCACCGTTCTCGCCAGTGCGGATGCTCCAGGTGTCGATTACGTCGCTCACGAAGATACGACCGTCGCCGACCTCACCCGTATGGGCTACCTTCAGAATCACCTTCACTGTTGGATCGAGGAAGATGTCACGACACACGATGGTGATGGCGACACGCTCGATGACATCGGTAGAATACTGGACGCCACGGTAGATCCTTTCCTGACGGCTCTGGCCGATGCCATGCACGTCGTGGTACTCAAACCAGTCGATGTCGGATGAGAGCAAAGCCGCTTTCACCTCTTCGAACTTCGTCTTGCGGATGATTGCTTCAATCTTTTTCATACCTTTTTACCTTATTAAATTAATACTACGCCCTCTTATAGGGGTTACATTTTGTCGTTTTCTTGATGCAAAGGTACGGCATTTTGCAATATAATAGAGCAAAATGCTGCCGTTTTGTTTGTTAAAAACATACTCATCTAACAAAGTGTAAACCACGAAGGATAAGAGGATGCCTAATTGTTATCACTTTGCCTCGCAGACCTGCCTTTTCATAGCAAAGTGTCAGAAGCGGCAAGAATGTGTACGGACACACGCATTTTTGCGATAACAAAAATAACGCGAAACCCCTATCAGGTTCCGCGTTATGCTATTCAGTAATCACTTTCAGCCCTTACTCCAAGCCTTGATACGCTGCAAGGCCTCTTCCGTCTTCTCGCGACTGCCAAAAGCGGTGAAGCGGACATAGCCCTCACCCGAAGGACCGAAGCCGACACCTGGGGTGCAGACGACATTGGCACCATAGAGCAAGGCTTCGAAGAACTGCCACGAGCCCATGCCGTCGGGGGTACGCATCCAGACGTAAGGAGCATTCTCGCCACCATAGCACTCATAGCCGAGACTCCTTAAAACGGTGAGCATCTGCTTGGCATTCTGCATGTAGTAGTCGATGGTGGCCTTCACCTGAGCCTTGCCTTCAGGCGAGTAGATGGCCTCGGCAGCACGCTGGGAGATATAACTACAGCCATTGAACTTCGTACACTGGCGACGCAGCCACAGGTGGTTGAGCGATATACGCTCACCCTCGAAGGTACTGACGGTGACCTCTTTCGGCACAATGGTATAACCGCAGCGAACGCCAGTAAAGCCTGCCGTCTTGGAATACGAGCGGAACTCGACGGCGCACTTGCGGGCGCCACGAATCTCATAGATGGAGTGAGGAATCTTCGAATCCTGGATGTATGCTTGATAGGCGGCATCGTAGAGAATCAGAGCATCGTTCTTCAAGGCATAGTTCACCCACTTACGCAGTTCCTGCTTCGTGATGACCGTACCCGTGGGGTTATTGGGGTAGCACAGATAGATGACATCCACGGGGCGACCCTTGGGAAGATCGGGCACGAAACCATTCTCGGCCGTTGTGGGCAGATAGCGCACGTTGGTCCAGCGACCATCGTGACAGGAGCCGCAGCGGCCAATCATCACATTGGAATCGATATAGACGGGATAGACGGGATCGGTCACACCGATGAAGTTATCCCAATGGAGCAACTCCTGGAAGTTGCCCGTATCTGACTTTGCACCGTCATTAACGAAAACCTCGTCAATATCGAGATGGATGCCACGCGGCAGGAAGTCGTTCTTCAGGATGGCCTCGCGCAGGAAGTCGTAGCCCTGTTCTGGTCCGTAGCCACGGAAGCCCTCGGCAGTAGCCATCTCGTCGACAGCCTTGTGCATGGCCTCAGTAACGGCAGGACACAACGGCTGGGTGACGTCGCCAATGCCGAGACTGATGACATCGGCACCTGGGTGCATCACCTTGAAAGCGTTGACCTTCTTGGCGATGTCGGCGAACAGGTAGTTGTTCTGGAGGTTCAGGAAATGAATGTTTACTAATGCCATATTATAATCGTTATTTCATTATCACGCTATTTCGATATATCGATATTTCGTCATATCGTTATATCGAGTCAATTTCTCCATCGAAGACGAATGCGGCAGGCCCAGTCATATAGACATGATTCTTTTTGAAGAAACAGCCATCGTCCGAGCGGTCACTCTCGCACCACTCGATGCTCAGGGGTCCGCCGTCCATGATGATCTGCGACCGCCTACCGGCACGTCCTGTGAGGGCTGCTGCCACAGCCGTGGCACAAGCACCCGTGCCACAAGCCTGGGTGATGCCGCTGCCACGTTCCCAGACGCGCGTTCTTATTATAGTGGCGTGGTCAGCGGCTTCTCCGCTGACTACCTGCGCAAATTCTATATTACACCTCTGTGGGAAGGCAGGATGGCACTCAAGTTTTGGGCCCACTTCTCCCACCTGGTCTACATTATCCGTGAAGATCACATAATGGGGATTACCCATCGACACGAACATGGCGGTCTCTCCCCCATCCCCTTTGCTGGCGGCGAGGGGCGTATTCAGGCCTTTGGCGATGCGCGGGTTGAACAGCGACTCATTCTCAAGGACAGGCTCGCCCATGTCAACAGTGACGCTCTCCACCACACGTTTGCAACCGCTCCCATCACCCTCTTGAGAGGGGTCGTGGGTGGGGTTGCCTACGTGTAGGAAGAGCGTCTTGATGCCCGACTTTGTCAGTAACCGAATTTGTGTTTGTGTTGTCAGGGCTTTATCGTAGAGATATTTTCCTATGCATCGTGATGCATTGCCGCACATCATCGCTTCAGAACCGTCAGCATTGAAGATGCGCATGGTATAGTCGGCCTCCGGAATAGGCGACTTACCAATCAGCACCAGTCCGTCAGAGCCAATGCCTTTGTGGCGATCGCTCCAAACGATGGCTACCTCCTGCGGATTCGGCACTTCTTGCTCCATCATATTGACATAGATGTAGTCGTTGCCGCAACCATGCATCTTCGTAAACTTAACTTTTCGTGCCATTTTGTTCACCTTTTCTTGATTCTGCTATCCTTTTGCGTTCTAAACCGGTGCAAAGATAGTCAAAATGCTATAATCCACCAAGGATTATGACGACTTTGTATCAATAAAAAACAAAATGGCTGACATTTTGTAAAGTAGCAACGGACCTTTCCAGCCGTTTTTATAACACTTTGCACCAAAACCAGCCGTTTCTTTTGCAAAGTGTCAGATAGTCTTCACAAATACGTCTACATCATGCATTTTCAAGCAGAAAACGCTGAAACTCACTCTCAAAATTCGGCGTCAGCACCCCCTGCCCTATCGCCTCCCGAATCTCCGTCATCGTCCAGAACCGGCCTCCGTCGAGTTCGTCCTTCGAGGGCTGTATCTCACCCTCGTAGGTCGTGCGGTGTACATAAACCAGTTCGCGCTCTCGCTGGCTCTCAAACACATATTTGCCGATGACGACTGGCGTGAAGTCGGTGATGCCCAACTCTTCGCGCACCTCGCGATGCAGGGCTTCCTCTGGTGTCTCACCATAGTCAATATGTCCGCCTACCGCCGTGTCCCACTTGCCCGGCTGAATATCCTTCCACTCAGGACGCTTCTGCAGATACAGGTCACCCCGCTTGTTAAACACATGCAGATGCACCACGGGATGCAACAGGTGCGAACCACTATGGCACTCGCCTCGCGTGGCCTTGCCGATGACCACTCCTTGTTCATCGACGACAGGAAAAATCTCTTGCTGATTATCTTTCATTGCTTACAATTCTTTTAAGAGCGCCTCACAACCTTCCAACACATCACGCCATGTAGCCTCGAAGTCACCCGTGTACCAAGGGTCAGCCACATCGCCCGGCCGTCTGGTGAAGTCCATCAGCAGACAGACCTTTCCTTCGGGATCATCACCACAGATACGACGCATATTACGCAGGTTCCACTGGTCCATACCGATAATCAGGTCAAAACATTGGTAGTCGCTGCGCGTCATCTGGCGGGCGGTCTTGCCTGCACAGCCTATGCCGTGCTCAGCCAACTTCCGTCGTGCAGGTGGATAGACGGGATTGCCTATCTCCTCCGTGGAGGTGGCTGCCGATTCAATATAGAACTCATCCTCACGACCAGCCTTGGCCACGAGGTCTTTCATCACAAACTCTGCCATCGGACTCCTACAGATATTTCCGTGACAAACAAACAGTATCTTTTTCATTTCTTCCAGCAACGTTATCAACAGCACAACCACAATCAGTCATATATGGCATCTATGGCTGCACGCTTACATCTATTCTAAGGCCTTTCTTCAACTTCACGATCTCCTGCTCTCCGTTCATGAGCAGCATCACGGTGCAGGGCTGCTGGGCAGTGAGGGTCAGATGGGTGACCCGACTGTTTTCCCACGTCATATCAACGGTGATGCCACCACGGGCCCGGATGCCGCTGACGGAACCATCTTTCCAATGATCCGGCAAGGCGGGGAGGAGTTCGATGGTAGTGAGGGGGGAACCCTCACACACCGTATAATCGCTCTGCATGAGCATCTCGATGACGCCGGCACAACCACCGAAGTTACCGTCAATCTGGAAGGGCGAATGGGCATCGAGCAGGTTGGGATAGGTGCCACCGCCACGACGGGCATCAGGACCGCGATAGCCGTCGGGACTGACGTAACTGAGCAGTTTGCGATAGATATGATAGGCATTCCTGGCATCGTGCAGTCGCGCATAGAGATTCACGCGCCAGCCCGTGCTCCAGCCAGTTGTCTTGTCGCCTTTCAGTTCGAGGGTGCGCGAGGCAGCACGATGGAGAGCCTCTTTGGTGTTCGTGCCATCATCGAGGTGATGGCCTGGGTAGATGCCGAAGAGGTGGCTCTGATGGCGGTGGTGCGGATCTTCGTCTTCCCAATCGTAGAACCACTCCTGCAGGTTGCCCTTTTTGCCTATTTTGTAGGGCTGAAGGCGAGAGAGGGCGGCGTTGATCTCGGCGACGAAGGAGGACTCGGCGACGAAATCGCCGAGCACACTACCAGAATCGCTGAGCACAAGGGCGGCATCGCGGGCATCGCTGAGGCATTCGCGAATCATGGCGATATCGGCAAAGCCACCATAGCAGGTGCGACCGTGATAGCCATCGGGAGTGACAAAGGAATTCTCGGGCGAGGTGGCAGGGGCGGTGATGAGATAGTCAATGTCTGAGGGCTGAGGGCTGATGTTTGAGGGCTGAGGGGCGAAGTCGGAGAGGGGCACCAGCCATGCCAGACAGAACTCGGCGGCACCTTTCAATACTGGGAAGTACTCGCGTAAAAAGTCCTTGTCGAGCGTGAAGGTGTAGTGCTCCCAGATATGCGTGGCGAGCCAGGCACCACCCATATTCCAGTTGGCCCACATGGGGTCGCCCGTGTGCAGACCGACGGGACAGGTCATCGCCCAGATGTCGGTATTATGTGCCAGACACCAACCGCGATTGACACCATAATACGCTTTAGCCGTGAGTTCACCTGAGCCCTGTAGTTCTTTCATAAAGGTGAAGAGCGACTGGTGCATCTCGGGTAGTGCAGCCGTCTCGGCAGCCCAGTAGTTCTCCTCCACGTTGATATTGCTGGTGTAGTTGCACGACCAGGGCGGCAGGATGCTCTCGTTCCAGAGACCCTGCAGGTTGGCAGGCACATTGGGCGTGCGCGAACAACTGATAAGCAGGTAGCGGCCGTACTGGAAATAGAGGACCTCGAGGTCGGGGTTGAAGAGCGACTCATCGAGGTAGGCACGGAGTTGGGCGTCGGTCGAAGCCGCGACAGAGTCGTGGCGTACGGAACGGCCAAGCGAGAGTTTTACACGGTTGTAGAGCGACTGGTAGTCCTCGACGTGGCGCTGTCTGATTTTCCTGTAGGGGATATTAGCAAGATGACGCAGACGCGCGTCGGCCAGTTGCTGATACGGCTTTCCTTCTTTCACGGGGTCTTTGTCATAGCCATTGAACGAGGTGGCATCGACGATGAAGAGCGTTACCTCCTTGGCGCCATCCACAAGGAGCGCATCCCCTTCGGCTTTGACATTCTTGGCGCTTACCTGAACCTTGGTGCGGAAGTGGATGCCGCGCTGAGGGTCGTAGGCGAACTTCTCCTTGGCATCGTAATAACTGGGCAGCGAGGCATAACCGGCATAGCCGTCGGTGACGAGGGTATTTCCTTCTTCTGTGCTGCTATGGTGACGCAGTTGGCAAGACAAGAAGAAGCGAGCACGGATGCCATGAGGATGGTCGGTAGTGATGCGCACCACCAGTCCTGAGTCAGGATTAGTAGCGAAATACTCTGTGGTATAGCGATAGCCGCCACGCCGATAGGTGGTGTGACACGTCGCATCGCCAATATCCAGCCAGCGGCGATAGTCGGTGACGACCTCCGTGGTGTCGAGATACTCGATGGTGAGTTGTCCCAGCGGCTGATAGTTCTGCGAGAAATGTCCCTGCACGTCGCGTTGCAGACGGTCGGCCTCACAATAGTCACCCTTACGCAAGGCCTCGCGGATGGCGGGGATGGTCTTGTGGGCGTCGGGTGAATAGACTTTCATATTACACGGCTCACCCGTCCATAATGTGATATCGTTGAGCGAGATCTTGTCGGTCTGAGTACCGCCATAGACGATGCCGCCCATGGTGCCATTGCCAATGACGAGCGCCTCCTCGAAGAACGTGGCTGGGCGGTCGTAGTGCAAGGTCTGCGCCATGCTTTCCGTCACTGTGGCGAGGAAGAGCGCTAGCCACCAAAGTATACCTTGTCGAATCTTTGCCATTGCTTCTTGTCGTTAATCGTTGGCAAAGATACGAATAAGTGAGCGAAAAACCAAATGTATTTGAGTTTTTCCGAGCGGGAGTATCTTCGACGAAGTCAAAGGTACAAAAAATTCCCTGATATCACGAAGGAATCAGGGATTATTTATAGAGAGATGGTTGATTGTTAACGCTGGAGATAGGCATCTACCTTTGCGGCTGTCTGTTTACCGCTGGCCATCGCGCGAACCACGAGGGAGGCACCATTGGCAGCATCGCCACAAACAAAGACGTTCTTCGGATACTCGGGGTGCTCAGGCTTCAAGAAGCCCATGGCCAACAGAACCAGTTCGGCCTTAATAATCTCGGGCTTTCCCTTCTCAACCATGATGGGGCGTCCGCCTTCTGGGTTGGGCTTCCAGTCTATCTCCTGTACTTTTACGCCAGTCAGCTTGCCGTTTTCGCCCAAGAACTCGAGCGTGTTGATGTTCCAACGGCGCGTGCAACCCTCCTCATGACTAGATGTAGTCTTGAGAGTGCGAGGCCACTCAGGCCATGGGTTCTGTGGGTCTTCGGGGCCCTCAACGGGCTTAGGCATGATCTCAATCTGAGTGACGCTCTTACATCCCTGACGATGGGCTGTTCCGATACAGTCAGAACCAGTATCGCCACCACCGATAACGAGCACATCCTTGCCCTTGGCAGTTACGCGTTCATCCTTAGAGAACTCCATACCTGCCAGCACGCGGTTCTGCTGCGACAGCATTTCGAGGGCGAAGTGTACACCTTTGAGTTCTCGGCCAGGGGCCTTCAGATCGCGGGCGGTGGGGGTGCCGGTTGATATCACCACGGCGTCGAACTCGGTGGCGAGTTGCGATGAAATCGCATCAGAAGAAACGGGACAGCCGTACTTGAACTCGATGCCTTCCTGCTCCAGCAGGGCGATGCGTCGATTGATGACGGCCTTATTGAGTTTGAAGTTGGGGATACCGTAGCGCAGCAATCCGCCAGCGGCTTCGTTTTTCTCAAACACGGTAACGGAATATCCCATGTGGTTCAGGTCGTTGGCGGCAGCAAGGCCGGCAGGGCCAGCACCAATCACAGCAACACGGACGGGGGTGTCGACGGGTGAACCGTCGACCACCCGGCGGCGCGTGATGCGCTTGATATCGGTGCGGGGCACGATAAAGCCCTCCTGGAAGGCCATCTCTGTGATAGCAGCCTCGTCCTCTCGGTTGGTGGTTGGCTCGTGGTTGAAACGGTTCAGTACGCAGGCCTTTTCGCAGAGCGCAGGACAGATACGACCTGTGAACTCGGGGAAGGGGTTGGTACTATTCAGAAGGCGATAAGCCAGTTCATAATCGCCTTTGTACAGGGCATCGTTCCACTCGGGTGCTTTGTTGCCCAGCGGACAAGCCCAGTGGCAGAAGGGTACGCCGCAATCCATACAGCGGCTGGCCTGCAGTTTGCGTTCGCGAGTGTTGAGCGTCTGCTCTACCTCGCCAAAATCGTGGATTCTATCGTGAATCGGACGGTAACCCGCCTCTTGGCGGTGTATCTCTAAAAATGCTTTTGGATTTCCCATCGTGTAAAATTTAAGAATTTAAAAATTTAAAAATGAAATGCGACAACTTTTACATTATTACATTTTCTAATTTTTACATTTTACTAATAGTCTCTTTGAATGTCGGCAATCTTCTCGTGCAGTTTCTTCATTTTCTCCTCTTCGAGCACGCGTTTGTACTCGATAGGCACTACCTGGATGAAGTCCTCGATGTAGCGGTGCCAGTCGTCGAGCATGCGTCCTGCGAGGGCTGAACCCGTGTGCAGATAGTGCTGACGGATGAACTCGAGCAGTTCCTTGCGAGAGACGCTGTCTTCAACCAGCGAGAGTTCCACCATGTCCATGTTACAGAAGTAGTCGAAGGTATGGTCAGGGTCATAGACGTAAGCCACACCACCACTCATACCAGCGGCGAAGTTACGGCCAGTCTTTCCTAATACCACCACGCGACCGCCAGTCATGTACTCGCAGCAGTGGTCGCCGGCACCTTCAATCACAGCGATGGCACCCGAGTTACGCACTCCGAAGCGCTCGCCTACCTTACCATTT
>CADCCB010000028.1 GCA_902799905.1 uncultured Prevotellaceae bacterium | reverse complement strand
GATAGCCAACAGTCTTGGACATCCTTTCCGCTTTACCGGTAAGGAACTTGATAAGATGAGCGACCTGAATATGTATGACTTCGGTGCCCGATGGTATGACGTGGCTGGTGTGCCCATGTGGACGAGCATGGACCCGCTGGCGGAGAAGTACTATCCATATAGTCCCTATGTGTATTGTGCAGGTGATCCAGTGAATAAGTTTGATCCAGATGGAATGTGGTTCTATACGCCTGATCATTACGAAACTTTCATACGGATTAAATAATATACAATATATTTATCCGTTAATATTTTAAACAAGATTAAACCAATGAATGATATTGAATTTTTCAAAATAAATAATGTTAATGTTGTGAGCGATGATGTCTTTTTTGCGGATATCAAAAATGTCCACAGCGAGAAAGAATTGCTCTCGGAACTAAATGAAAAACTATCATTTCCTTCCTATTTTGGCTATAACTGGGATGCCTTGTGGGATTTGTATTGTGACTTTTATTGGGTAACTCAACATAATATATTTATTAATCATCAAGGGGTCACAGCACTACCAGAAGATGACCTCTACATTTATATCGGTATAGTTGTGGATACCTGTAAAAGTTGGAGGGAATATCCAGAACATAATATTAGTTTCTTTTTCCCCACAAGTGAAAGAGATACTATCTTAAGGCTTAAAAAGGAATACGAATTATCGCCAAAAGGGAAAATCATCGAAAAAGAACTTTCAGAACGAAAATTAAGAGGTTTATTCCCTTTTAACATAAAATAATTTACCAATGGCGGCCATGGTAACAAATAGAATGCTTACCTAATACTGCGAAGCGGTGTAATAACCGTTAGTTATATAGAAGCAAAAATATGAAGAAAATGAGTTTAAACAATGTCGCAGTTTCTGTCATCCTCTTTGTCCTCAAGATACGAAAGAACATGACATTTGATAATGTTGCTGATTTCATAGATAGAACCATTAACAGGTTCAAGAAAGAACCTCAGCCTTTGCATATAGTTATTTCGGATCCAAAGGGGATTGTCGTGGCAAAAATTCTTGCTCCCTATGATATCAAGCATATGTATCGTGACCCAAAGAATATGCCAGGTTTATGTCCTGTATGCCATTGTACTGTAGAGAAAATACCTAACTTGGATTATTATACATCAACGGATAAGGATTTCGCCATTACATATGATGGATTTTATATTGTAAGAGACCGTTTTAAACTGTTTTGTGAGAAACGGGGTTATGAAGGCCTGCGCTTTGTTCCGTTGAAGAAGTCACTACGCCATTTTTACTTTATGCCAGAAGAAATATTTCAGATGGATAAGGAAACAACGGTTACCATGCATCAGGGTGAACCATGCAGTGTGTGCGGCAATTATTTTTGGACAGGAACGGGTGGTCATAATATCTATAGTGCAATCCGTTGGGGAGAAGACGATGACTTCATTCAGCGCACAGAGGAGTTGTATACTTCTAAATACAATAAATCTCCATTTGTAATAGTTGGACTAAAGACGGCTCGACTGATGCAGGAATATGGGTTGAAAGGTTTCTACTTTGGCAATATATATTACAAATTAGAAGATCAAGGGACTGATAAAGATAAGTTAGTTGAAAGGTCTATATAAAAATGTGAATACAGAATACATACAAACCCTATAAACCCTAAAAATGGTATGAGTCCATAAGATAATCAACAAATAGTATCGGAATGTATAAAATTAAAGAGTGAATGAAGCGACCAGCAGAGTTAAAGAGTAAGTAAGATATGAGTGAAATGAGACAACGGCATTATTCGAAGAGTAGTAATAGATCAGAGAACCGCATCCCCTGATCCCCGGCAGAAGCAAAGCCATGGACTTCCGATGAAAAAAAACGCAATAAAAGACTATCATGAAAAGATTCGCAAAACAACGCTATAGAAATCTTGCCATATCATACTTGGTCGGATGTTTGCTTGCTGTAATCATTGTTGTAGGAACGACACATGATAGTTTTGATTCCAATGACTTTTGGTTCGGTTTCTATTTATTTCTGTTTTGCCATACTTTAATATGGGAGCCCCTAAGCATATGTACCATTTTGCTCATATATAAGACGAAGGTATTACCTACCATCTTGGACAATCTATGGCAATGTGTATTCTATGCATTCCTACCGTCACTATTAATGTTTAGTGATGCTTTTTGTGGGAATGTTTGGATTCGTCATTTTCAAAATGTTGACTCTGTTTTCCTTTTGGTTGTTGTTTATCTGACATATTATGTAGCAGCTTTCTTTATTGCAGTTTTTCACAGAATTGTAGTCAATGCGGCCAGTCATTGTAAGAAAAGAAGAGGTCACGAGGACGGTTCTAGTGATCATTTTTCAAATAAAAAGGAATGTGAATGAAGCAAGTGATGAAGCAGACTAAAAGTGGCGGACTTCAGAATGGATCTGCGGGAACGGTTCCAGAACGAGCCAAGCGACCAGAGGTCGAACGCTATATGATACTTCTTGGACATAGAAGGGACAGATGTTTGATTCCTGGGTAAAAGTAAGGAGTGAATGAAGTGAACAGCAGAGATAGAGAGTGAGAAGAAACATGTACCGTGATTATTATGATGCCATGAATCAGGATCAAACCTATTTGTTTCTTGACAAATTGAAAGAACTATTCCGTTAACTTATTTTGGGCGAAATCTGTTCGTATTCTTATAGATTTCGCCTGATTTTGTATCATATTGGGCGAAATCTATCATAAAGTTGGTAGATTTCGCCCGAAATACTTGTTGGTATCAAAGAATTATTGTAACTTTGCGCTCCATGGTGGAATATGTGGAGGTGTAGAAGGGAGAAACCCAGCGGCAAAGCCACTGGGCACCAGACCAGAACAGCCCACGGCGCAAGCGTAGCAGGGAGAAGGGCACCACCCACCCTTCACAAAAAAATTCCACCACACCGCTGTTAGGAACAAATAGTAGTGTGGTGATTGATTTGGAAGAGCAGGCAATAGTTGATGTCATTTTTCCAGCGACTTTTAACTATTTTAATGCTTTTTTCCTAGGCAATTGGTAAAATGTAAATCAAATTTTCGATTGACATCCCGAACCATCATTCAGCCTAACGGCGGAGTGACATCGCGTCCCTTACGCCCTGAAGTATGGACTGATGGATGATGCCGTTGGTGGCAACGATGCTGTTGCCTTGCGTGAAGTGGTCAGAGCCCTCGTAGTCGGTGCAGCAGCCACCGGCTTCGCTGACGATGAGGGCACCAGCCATGTAGTCCCACTGCCCGATGTACTTCTCGGCATAGGCATCGAGACGGCCTGCAGCGACATAGCAGAGGGCGATGGCGGCAGAACCGAGCATGCGGACACTGGCCACACGGCCATAGAACTGACGGATAAGGCTCTGGGCCACAGGGCTGTAGGCATCGCTGTCGTAAGGCAGTTGGAAACAGACAAGGGCATCGGAAAGGGGTGACGCGTTGACCGTCAGCGGCTCGCCGTTGAGATGGCTGCCACCGCCAAGCCATGCATAGAAACACTCGTCGGCACAAATCTCGTAGACCACGCCCAGCACGATGCGAGGGCCTTGCATCAAGGCGATGCTGACGGCATAGGGCGGGAAGTGGTGAATGAAATTGGTGGTGCCGTCGAGGGGATCGACGACCCAGCAGTACTGCTCGTCGGTATAGGTGGCTGAGCCCTCCTCGGTGATGAAACCGGCCTCGGGCAGCAGTTGGCGCAGGGCGCTGACGATGAGTTGCTCCGACTGTTTGTCGACATACGACACGTAGTCGTGGGCATGCTTACGCTGGATGCTCTCGGCATGGAACTGCTGTCGCTCCTGCCGAATGAAAGACCCTGCCCGCTTTGCGACGTCGCAAACCGACAGGGTCAGTGTCTCGAGTTCTTGCTGTGTCACGGTCTAGTCTCCATTATATTCGAATACACCACCCAGGTCGGGGTTCTCGCCGTAGTATTCCTCGTCGCCGGTATTGTTGCGGATGACGGGCTGGTTGTAGTCCTTGCGCATGGTGCCCTCACGGAGTATGAAGTCGTTGAAGTTGACGGTGGGGATGACGATGCCGAAGAGGCCAATGCCGCAGCGCTTGCCCTGGATGTGGAAACTGTTGTAGATGTGCATGGTGGAGAACAGCCCGTGGTCGTAGTACTCCACATGGTTGTTCTTGTCGAACTGCTCCTGTATCTGCACCTGCCAGGGAGCGGAGACGGTGTCGGCAGAGGTGAAGATGAAGCCGGTGTTGATGATGGCCTCGTCAATCCAGTCGCTATGGCCGAGGCTGTCGCTCTCCTGAATCCACTGGCGTATGTTGTCGTTCATCTCCTCGCGCATGGTCTGCTCAGAGGGATTGGTTATCGCCGCAATGGCTGCGATGATGGCCAGTATGCCGATGGTGAAGACGAGTCGCCCCAGACAACTGTGACGGAACTCGCCGAATAATGACTCACGCTTGCGGAAGTCGCCGCGAAAACTCTGGCTCATAGGACTGTGTTGTTATGAATTGCGGTTGATGAGGTTCATAAACTCCTGGCGGGTCTTGGCCTGCTGGAAGGCTCCGCTGAACTCGCTGGTGGTGGTGATGCTGTTTTGCTTCTCCACGCCACGCATCTGCATGCACATGTGCTTGGCCTCGACCACCACCATGACGCCGAGGGGATGAAGGGTTTCCTCGATGCACTGGCGAATCTGCATGGTCATGCGCTCCTGCACCTGCAGGCGATGGCTGTAGATATCGACCACACGGGCTATCTTGCTGAGGCCGGTGATGGTGCCGTTGGGGATATAGGCCACATGAACCTTGCCGTAGAAAGGCAGCATGTGGTGCTCGCAGAGGGAGAAGAAGTCGATGTCCTTGACGATGACCATGTGGTTGTAGTCTTCCTTGAAGAGGGCATCGGTAAGCACCTTATGGGCATCCATGGTGTAGCCCTGGGTGAGGGTCTGCATGGCTTTAGCCACACGCATGGGGGTCTTCTCCAGTCCCTCGCGCTCGGTGTCCTCGCCCAGTAGCGTGATAATCTGTTTATAGTGATCGGCCAGTTGTTCCAGGCCTTCTCTGTATTCGGGTTCGTGGTACATTGTAATTATTGTGTAGCAAAGACAATGATTTTTCCTGGGACAACGGAGGCTGAGTTATAGCCCAGTTGTCGTATCTCTATCATTTTGGCGTTTGCCTCCTCACGGGTGCGATAGTTGCCTATGCGGCAAATCCACCGTGGGGAATAGAAGTGCACGTAGACGGTTTCGTTAGGGAACAGTTGTTCCAGCGAGCGGCCTATCTGTTCGGCCTTCTGCTTGTCCCTGCGCGTATTGCCACCAGCAAAGACCTGTACCCTGTAGCCATTGGTCTTGAAGGGTCTTCCTGTCACGACGACGGCGGTGTCGAGGTCATGAACGGGTTTGCTGACCTGCTGGGTTGTGTCGGTCTTCTGGTGATGCGTGTTGGCAGGCTTGTCTTCTTTGTCTTTCTTGGGAGTAACAGGAGAAGGGGTTGGTGCCGGTCTCACGGCCTGACGCGCATTGACCAGTTCGTCGATGGCTGCATCGTGGTGGATAGTCACCGACCCCTCACCCTGCTTGGATTGTTGTACCTTCTGTGTGAAGGTTTGTGCGGATAAAGGTAAAAAGGCAAAAAAGTAAAAAGGTAAAAAGACGCACAATCTTTTAACCCATGGGCTTACTTGTTTCATCATACGCATCATTTCCTTCCTTTTTTACTTTTTCACCTTTTTCATTCATTCACTTTTCACCTTTTATTTAAAGGCGTCGATGATGCCCTTGAAGTCGGCAGCCTTCAGCGAGGCGCCACCAATGAGGCCACCGTCGATGTCGGGCTTGGCAAACAGTTCAGGAGCATTGCTGGCCTTGCATGAACCGCCATAGAGGATGGTGGTGTCGTCGGCAACAGCCTGTCCGTACTTCTCAGCGATGATAGAGCGGATATAGGCGTGGATGTCCTCAGCCTGGTCAGCGGTAGCGGTCAGGCCAGTACCGATGGCCCAGATGGGCTCGTAGGCGATGACGATCTTGCGGAAGTCCTCCTCAGGAAGGTTGAATACAGAACCCTCGAGTTCGGCCTTCACCACCTCGTTCTGCTTGCCAGCCTCGCGCTCATCCTTGCTCTCGCCGATGCAGAAGATGACCTTCAGACCGTTCTTCTGTGCCAGCAGCACCTTCTCCTTCAGGATCTCGGGAGTCTCCTTATAGTACTCGCGACGCTCAGAGTGGCCCAGGATGACATACTGTGCACCCGTGCTCTTCACCATCTCGGCACTCACCTCACCAGTGTATGCACCCTTCTCCTTGTCAGCGCAGTTCTCAGCACCCAGACCAATGATGTCCTGATCGAGGAACTGTGCGATAGAAGCGAGGTGGATGAATGGTGTGCAGATGACCACACCACAGTTGGGCTTCTCAGCCTTCAGCGTCTCGTTAAGTTCTTTTGCCAGAGCAATACCGTCCTGGAGATTCATGTTCATCTTCCAGTTTCCTGCAACAATTTTCTTTCTCATTTCTTTTCTTATTAAATTAGAGTTATTATTATCTGTTTCACTTGAAGTGTCCTTACGTCGGATCCATCTTGTCCATGCCCACAGCCGGTCGGCAATGGTGAGTAGCGAGAGTGGCAGCACGAACCAGAGCAGCAGCATGATGATGCGGCGCATCACGGAGTCGTCGGGCAGTTGGCCCAGTTCCGATGTCGCCAGCGGCTCGTTCAGGTCGGCCTCATCGGGCAGCATGTTGTGGCTCCACTTGTTGATGATGACGCCATCCTTCAGCAGCAGCAGTCCGGGATTGCTGCGGATGATGGTCTTCAGGGGTATCTCGTCGGTCTGGCAGAACGGGTATTCGGCTCCCGTGATGTCGCACCAGTGTCCGATGGCCTGTTGACCGCTGGCCGTCATGCCGTAGAAGGCACAGCCGTTGTCCTGGGCATATTCATACACCTGGTTGATCTGGTCCAGTTGCGAGTCGTCGGCCTGTTCCAGATGGGGTGATATGAGCAGGAAGGTGTAGCCATCGTCGTTGAGCACCTCTTCGGTGATGTCCTCGTCGTTGTCCACCCTCTCGAGGTAGAAGTCGAGATAAGGCAGGTCTTCACCCTCCATTGCCCGCAGCCACCCGTCGCGCAGGTTTGTGCCGATGTGGTAGGGGCGGAAGTCGAACTGTGGCCTGTCGTAGAGGCTCCATCCGGCTATGGCCAGGATGAAAAGGATGGTGTAGTTCACCACGATCCACTGGTTCGACCTGCTCACGAAGCGGAACATCTGTAATGGCCAGCAAACCACCACGATGGCTGCGCAGAGCAGAACCACGTTTTTCCAGAATGTCTGCCAGTTGGTCAGCACCAGCGCGTCGCCGAAGCAGCCGCAGTCGCTGACGGGGTTGGTGAGTGCCAGCCAGAGTGTGAGCGGTGTCATCACGCCCAGCATGATCACGGCAAGCCTCGATGTCAGTCTTCTGCGAATGGCAAAGAGTAGGAAGATGCCGATGCTGAACTCCATGACTGAGAGCCCGACCGACAATAGCAGTATTGCTATGTCGGGCAGCACGCCGTTCATGTGCCACGCCAGCAGATAGTCCTCAATCTTGTACTGCGTGCCCCTTGGGTCGACGGCCTTGACGAATCCGGATAGGATAAAGACCGCGGCCAGCAGCAGGCGGCAGATATTGACGACAACCCGTTTCAACTTATCAATTTCCCTCTTTCAACTTGATGAGTCCGAAGACCGCATAGTTGATGATGTCCATATAGTTGGCATCGATGCCCTCGCTGATGAGGGTCTCTCCGCTGAGATTTTCTATTTCCTTGATACGCTCAATCTTGGTCAGGATGAGGTCGGTGTAACTGCTGACACGCATGCCACGCCAAGCCTCATCGTAGTCGTGGTTCTTACGCTTCATCAAGGCCAGGGCCTCGTGGGCGTAGTGGTCGTAGAGGTTCATCGCCTCCTTGTTGTCGATGTCGACGGTGTCGGCAAAGCCCTTCTCCAGTTGTATCAGTCCCACGATACCATAGTTGATGAGCGCCACAAATTCGGGCCGTATGCCTTCGCCAACCAACGACTCCTTCTTAATCTCAAGCGAGCGTATGCGCTTGGCCTTGATGAAGAGTTGGTCGGTCAGCGAGGCCGGTCTCAGTATGCGCCATGATGCCCTGTAGTCGTGCAGTTTCTTGCTGAAAATGTCACGGCATTCGGCTATGGCGGCCTCAAATTGAGCATTTGTTTTGTCGAATCTGTCCATATTCGGGTGCAAAGGTACGAATAAGTGAGAACAATACAAAACAAAATTTCCTTTTTTTGTTTTTATTGTCGAACGAAAGTACTTTCGAGCCTGGCTCAAAGGTACTCATTTTAAGTTAAAAGTGAAGAGTGAAGCGTGAAGAATTTGCCGTCGCACTACCTTTTTTAACTTTTTGGCACTTCACTTTTCGTTTTCTCCAGTCTCTCGACCCTCATCTTTCAACCCGCTCTCGCCTTCGCTCTGCTTCTGACGGATATACCTGATCTTGGCTCCCAACAGGTTCCATTGGGCCTGCAGCGAGTCGCGCCTGAGTCCCAGCATGGTCAGGGCTGTCAGTTCCTCGGCGGTGGCTGTCAGTTCGGCCTTGTGGCGTTCCACTTCGGCTTTCTTCTGCTCGTATTCCGCCTTTACTGCTTCCAGCGTTGAGTCGACAAAGGCCAGTTCCTGCTGGGCGGCCAGCAGCGACGAGTCCTGATGGCGCTTGAGTGCTTCCTTGCGCTGTTCTATCTCGTCTCTACGCGAATTGTTGCCACATGCTGCAGTAAGCAGTGTGGCAACAATTGCTATTATATAGATGATATGTATTCTCCTCATGCGTTAGAAATTGATGGCAAACGAAGCACCAAGGGTGAAATAGTGCATGTTCTTTCTCTTCGACAACTCCATACCGTTGAACATGGGGTCTTCAGTCAGCATCTTGATGATATCGTAAGAGGGCTTGGTCAGTCCGTCGCGCAGATAGCCATAAGGGTCGTAGTTCAAGGTGTAAGTCTTCTCGGTGAGGTCGTAGTCGAGGAACAGTTTCCATGCGAAATTCGACTTGTAGCGGTAGGTCAACGAGATGCCTGTGCCCCATGAGGTGCTGTTGTTGGCTCCCAGCGTCATATAGTTCCACTGGGTGTCGTATGTCTGGCCAGTGCTTACTGGTTTGTCCATCGTGCCACCAACGATATCGCCGTTCTGAAGTTGCAGTTGGTAGTTGATGTTCTTCACGTGACCCTTGGCATAGCCGTCGATGTCCAGTTCCTGAGTGATGGAACGGCCCACGAGAAGTTTGGTGCCCAGTGCCAGTTGGCTGCACAGGGGAATGTTGAAGTAGATACCTGCACTACCTGTGAACTCCGTCAGGTGGTCACTTCTCACGATACCGCCAACCTCATCAACGGGCGAGCCTCCGGCAATCAGATCGCTTTCTGAGACAGGCGTTCCTATCAAACTGTAGACGGCAGTAATCTCATCCCATCCTGTCAGCATGGCCTCGCTGGAGATATCGGCATACTGTCCGAACGACTTGGCTGACATGGCTCTTACGCGCAAACGGCCACCGAAGCCCACATATTTGTTGATGAAGTATGCACCTTCAGCATCAACCACCGTTGCTGCACGGAAGTTGATACCCAGATTGTTGTCTTCGTCGTCACCATCAAAAACATAACCGACGGCCTCGAATGCCTCCTTGTTCACCACATCGTTGGCATCGAAGCCGATATTCTTGCCGCCAAGGCCAAGACCCATGGAGATGCTGAAGAACGAGGGGTTGTTGATATCGCCCACCAAGTCGTTGCGCAGCAGGCCCTTACCCTTGAAGAATACGTCGCTGAGGGCGTAGGCCAACTCGGTTGACATGATACCGATACCAGCACCTGAGAGCACGTCGCTCACCCAGTGGCGGTTGTTCAGCACACGCATCACACCAGTGGCGGTGGCAACGCCGTAGCCTGCTACAGAGAACCAGGGCGAGCGTGTCAGACCATACTCCTTGTGCAGGATGGTGGCACCCACGAAAGAGGTGGCTGTGTGACCAGAAGGCCATGAGTTGGCCGTCGATCCGTCAGGACGCATCTCCTTGGCAGTATATTTGATACCGTTGACCAGGGCTGCCATGATACCATACGACATGGCGGCACTGGCGGCGAAACGTGGCCAGTCACTACGGCCCTCGTAGCCACCGAGTTTCAGACCGACGGTCAGGGCAGGACCGAAATACTGGGTGTAGTCATCAATGCTAGTCTTGAAGTCCGTCAGCAGTTGGGTGTTCTTCTTTCCATTCTCGTCATTCACGCGGAACATGGCCTTGTCGCCCTTGATGGCCCAACCGGCGGCAAAGATGGGAATTCCCACAAAGGTCAGGTCGTCCATCACCTTGTAGGGCTTCACGTCTGGATTGGTCTTCTGCTTGAAGAAATCGAAGTCCATTTTCGGCTCTGGTGCCATTTCCTCGAAGTCGAAGACGATGGGATCTTCTGTGATCTGAACCAGTTCTGGTTTCATCTCAGGCACCTGCAGTTTCAGGGGCTCCATCTCCCAGACCTTTTCTGCCTGAATGCCTGTTGTCATGGCTATAGCCACAATCATTAAGATTATTTTTTTCATGATAAATAATGTGTTTTGTTTACTTTCTGAGTGCAAAGATAACACAAAAAAACGTAAAAACAAGAAAAACGGCAATTTTTTTTGTTATTCGCTCATTTATTGGTACTCTGACCTTTGGTCTTAGGTACTTTCGCTCGAAAATGAAAAGAAAAACTTGTTTTCCTTTTGCATTTTGCTCGCTTATTCGTACCTTTGACCTATCGGTCGAATGTACTTCCGCTCGGAAAAACTCAAATAAATTTGGTTTTTCGCTCGCTTATTCGTACCTTTGCAGACGCAAAGAAGAAAAATCGAATGAAATTATACTCCGATGAAGAACTGGCCGAGATACTCGACCAGGATATATTTCACATGATTAGCGAGGCAGCCGACCGCTTGGGCGTGGAATGCTATGTGGTAGGCGGCTACGTGCGTGACATCTTTTTGGAACGCCCGTCTAACGATATCGATGTCGTGGTGGTGGGCAGTGGCATCGCCGTTGCCAAGGAACTGAAGCGGATGCTAGGCCGTAAGGCTCATCTGAGCGTCTTCAAGAATTTTGGGACGGCGCAGGTGAAAGCCCAAATGAGAAATGAGAAATGCCTAAATGACGCTGCACCAGCAACTCAGGATGACATTTCTTCATTTGATCATTTGCATTCCTCATTTCTCATTTCTCATTCCTCATTTGTTGAAGTGGAATTCGTTGGTGCCCGCCGTGAGAGTTACAGTCATGACTCGCGGAAACCTGTAGTGGAGGACGGGACATTGGAGGATGACCAGAACCGTCGTGACTTCACAATCAACGCGATGGCTATCTGTCTGAATAAGAGCCGCTTTGGCGAACTTGTCGATCCCTTCAACGGACTGGCTGACCTGGAGGATGGCATCATTGCCACGCCGCTCGATCCGGAGGTAACCTTCAGCGACGACCCCCTGCGCATGATGCGTTGCATCCGCTTTGCCACCCAACTCAACTTCCAGATTGAAGACGAGACCTTCGAGGCTCTGGAGCGCATGGCGTCACGTATCAAGATTGTTAGTGGTGAGCGCATCGAGGTGGAACTCAACAAGATCATCATGTCGCAGCATCCCAGTAAGGGTTTTGTGGATTTGCAGCGTAGCGGTCTGCTCAACATCATCCTGCCCGAACTGGCCGCCCTCGATATCGTAGAACAGAAGAACGGTCGTGCCCACAAGAACAATTTCTATCACACGCTGGAGGTGCTGGAGAATGTGGTTTTAAGTGAAAAACGAAGAGTGAATAGTGAAAAATTTCTTTCAGTCGCTCCGCTTGGTGAAAGCGAGCAAGCTCGAGCGGCTACCGCCTATGATGCAAGTGCAAATGGGACTCCGGAAGGAAATTATTCACTTTTCACTATTCACTCTTCCCTTTATCTCCGCTGGTCCGCCCTACTCCATGACATCGGCAAGACGAAGTCGAAGCGGTGGGATCCGGCTACGGGCTGGACGTTCCATAACCATAATTACATTGGGGCGAAGATGGTGCCTGAGATCTTCCGAAGGCTGAAACTGCCGCTGGGGCCTGAGATGAAATACGTGCAGAAACTCGTCGACTTGCACATGCGGCCTCAGGTGATTGCCGATAGCGAGGTGACCGATAGCGCCGTACGCCGCTTGCTCAATGATGCTGGCGACGATATTGACGACCTGATGACGCTCTGCGAAGCCGACATCACCTCGAAGAACGAGGTGCGCAAGAAAATGTTCCTCGAGAACTTCCGCATGGTACGCGAGAAACTGGCCGACCTGAAGGAAAAGGACTACAAGCGCCTGCTGCAGCCTGTCATCGACGGTAATGAGATCATGCAGATCTTCGACCTGAAACCCTCTCGTGAGGTGGGTGTGTTAAAACAGTTCCTGAAAGATGCTGTCCTCGACAACAAGGTGGAGAACGAACGCGAGCCGCTCATGCAACTTCTCCTGCAGAAAGCCCGTGAGATGGGGCTTGCCCCCCGTCAGGGATAGTCGTGCCTTTTGCTAATTAAGTATAAAAAAGAGGTGTAAGTAATCTGACTTATGCTTCTTTTTTGTAACTTTGCAGCCTCATTTTAACATCAGAGGGTGTTGCCGACAATAAAAAATTAGAATTTATATATAAATTTAGAAGTAGTATTTTTGATATGAAAACGAGAAGAATTTTATTGGTTGCAGGTGCTGCTGCCATGCTGATGGCATGTGGTGGTGGCGGCGGTCGTCCCACTTTTGGCGACAACGAGTATCCCGTGGAAACGGTTACCGCACAGAACGCAGACCTGCAGACGACCTATCCTGCCACGATTAATGGTATTCAGGATGTGGAGATCCGTCCCAAGACTTCGGGATTCCTTACACAGATCTGCGTGACAGAAGGACAGACGGTGAGTGCCGGACAACTGCTCTTCGTGATTGACAACGAGACTTATCAGGCCCAGGTACGTCAGTCCCAGGCAGCCGTGAATACAGCACAGAGCCAGGTGAACACCGCCAAGTTGACTTACGAGAACTCGAAGCAACTCTTTGCAAATAAGGTTATCGGCGAATATGAGTTGCAGACGGCTGAGAATAGTTATTTGAGTGCCCAGGCCCAGTTGTCTCAGGCCCAGGCCGGTCTGGCTTCGGCCAAGGAGAACCTGAGTTTCTGCTACGTGAAGAGCCCCTCGGCAGGTGTCGTCGGCACGCTGCCTTACAAGAAGGGTGCCCTGGTCAGCGGCAGCAACGTGCTGACTCATGTGGCTGACATCAGCCAGATGGATGTCTACTTCTCTCTGCCTGAACGTGGCATCCTGGCCATGTCGCAGGGCGAGGGTGGCATGCGTGGCGCCATCGATGCCTTCCCACCGGTGAAGTTGCAACTGGCCGACGGCTCGGTCTATGGCGTTGAAGGTAAGGTGGTGTCCGTCAGTGGCGTCATTGACCAGACAACCGGTTCCGTGCAGTTGAAGGCCCGCTTCGCCAATCCTGAGAAGGTGCTGAAGAGCGGTGGCTCTGGCTCGATCATCATTCCCCGTTCGGCCAGTGAGGCTATTGTCATCCCCCAGTCTGTAGTCACAGAGGTGCAGAACAAGAAGTTTATCTATCTGCTTAAAGACAGCAACAAGGTGGCCTATACCGAGATTACCGTCGATCCTCAGAACGACGGTAACAACTATATTGTGACCAGCGGTCTGAACATTGGCGACAAATACGTGACCCACGGCATCACCAAGTTGAGTGACCAGATGGAGATTGTGCCCATCACGCCCCAGCGCTATCAGGAGAAGATAGAGGAGCAGGCCCGTGCCATGAGCGCAGGAGATATTGTCTCTTCTATGAAATAAACTGTAAATTGTCAAATAGTAAATAGGTATGACTTTTACAACCTTTATCAAACGCCCGGTATTGTCGACGGTGATCTCAATCCTCATCGTCCTGCTGGGTTTCATCGGACTGGTGTCGCTGCCTATTGAGCAGTACCCCAATATCGCACCGCCTAACATCATGGTGATAACCAGTTACCCTGGTGCTGATGCTGAGACGGTGAAAAATGCTGTCATCACGCCGTTGGAGGAGAGTATCAACGGTGTGGAGGGCATGGACTATATCACCTCTACCGCATCGCCTGGCTCAGCCATGATTCAGGTGATGTTCCGTCAGGGCATGAATCCTGACATGTGTGCTGTGAACGTGCAGAACCGCGTATCGCAGGCTGCATCATTGCTGCCGGCCGAGGTCAACCAGATTGGCGTGCGTGTCGTCAAGCGCCAGTCTTCACAGGTCATCATGTACTCGCTGACTAGCGATGGCCGTTACGACGATGAGTTCCTGACCAACTATAATGCCATTAACATCGTGCCTGCCCTGAAGCGTATCGAGGGTGTGGGCGATGCTTCGAGTTTCAGTTCCAAGACCTATGCCATGCGCATTTGGCTGAAGCCCGACGTGCTGAAGCAGCATGGCCTGATGCCTAGCGACATCTCAGCCGCCCTGGCCGAACAGAACATCGAGGCTGCCCCTGGTAAGTTTGGTGAGCAGAGCGACGTGTCATTCGAGTATGCCATGCGCTATACCGGCCGCTTCAAGAATGCCGAGGAGTTTGGCAATATCATCATCGTGAGCGATGCCAATGGCCAGACACTGAAACTGAAGGATATAGCCGATATCGAGTTGGGGGGCGAGGGCTATTCTGTGTCGATGCACAACAACGGCCTGCCCTCTATCCTGACGATGGTGCAGCAGGTGGCTGGCTCCAACGCCAACGAGATTGCCAAGCAGGTGAAGGCCGAACTTGAATCTCAGAAGGAGTTGATGCCTCCTGGCATGGTGTACAAGATCAACTACGATGTCACGGAGTTCCTCTATGCCGCTATCGAGGAGGTGGTCTTCACCCTCTTCTTCACGCTGATACTGGTGTTCCTTGTGATCTACTTCTTCCTGCAGGACTGGCGTTCGACGCTTATTCCGCTTATCGCCGTGCCAGTGTCACTCGTAGGTACCTTCTTCTTCCTCAACCTGATGGGCTTCTCCATCAACCTCCTTACGTTGTCGGCCTTGCTGTTGGCTATTGCCATTGTGGTCGACGATGCCATTGTGGTGGTTGAGGCCGTGCATGCAAAACTCGACCAAGGCTACAAGAGTCCTTTGACGGCATCCATCGATGCCATGAACGAGATCTCGGGTGCTATCATCTCCATCACGCTGGTGATGGCTTCGGTGTTCATCCCCGTGTCGTTCATCGGAGGCACCAGCGGTACCTTCTACCGTGAGTTTGGTGTGACGATGGCTGTCAGCATCTTCATCTCGGCCCTGAACGCCCTGACACTGTCGCCCGCCTTGTGTGCCGTCTTCCTGAAGCCTCACGACAAGGATGGCCATGCGAAGAAGATGTCGATGATCGACCGTTTCCATGCAGCGTTCAATGCTTCCTACGACAAGATTCTGGGCAAATACAAGGGCAACGTGGAGAAACTGGTGCGTAAGCCCATCCCCGTGCTGTTTACGGTGCTTCTGGGTATTGCTGCCCTGGTGGCAACGATGCTGACCACGAAGTCTGGTCTGGTACCTGATGAGGATACCGGCACCATCTTCTGTACTGTATCCATGCCTCCCGCCACGTCAGAGGCTCGCACCAAGGAAGTGGTGGCCCAGGTGGACTCCATCCTGGCTGCCGACCCTGCCATCATGAACCGTGAGATGGTGCAGGGCTACAACTTCATTGCTGGTGCAGGTAGTGACCAGGCTACGTTCATCATCAAGTTGAAGCCGTTTGAAGAGCGTCAGAAGGGCTTGTGGTGGAAAATCTCCGGCCTGTGGGAAGGTGACGGCATCTACCGTTTCTTCCTCAACCCCTACGAGTCAACGGGCGTCATCGCCCAGATCTTCGTCAAGACGGCTCACATCAAGGATGCCCAGATCCTGGCATTCGCACCGCCTATGATTCCTGGCTTCTCGGCCAACTCTGGTGTGTCGCTGGTGATGCAGGACCGCACGGGTGGCGACCTGAACAGGTTCTTCGGCATCGTAAAGGAATATCTGGCAGAACTGAACAAGCGTCCGGAGTTCCAGACGGCTATGACCTCCTACAACCCCAACTATCCGCAGTACATGGTGCATGTCGATGTGGCCAAGTGTAAGCAGTCTGGTGTGTCGCCCAAGACGGTGCTCACCACCCTGCAGGGTTATTATGGCGGTCTGTATGCCTCCAACTTCAACAGTTATGGTAAACTCTATCGTGTGATGATACAAGGTACGCCCGAGTCGCGTATGACGCCCGAGTCGCTCAACAGCATCTATGTGCGTACGCCTGGCGGCATGGCTCCTGCCGGTGAGTTCTGCCAACTGGAGCGCGTCTATGGTCCTATGAACATCAACCGCTTCAACCTGTTCACATCTATCAACGTGACGGCTACCGTGGCCAACGGCTACTCTACTGGTGAGGCTATCAAGGCCGCCCAGGAGGTGGCAGCCGAGGTGCTGCCTACGGGCTACAGTTACGACTATCAGGGTCTGACGCGTGAGGAGGCCAAGGCCAGCAACACCACAGCCATCATCTTCGTGCTCTGCTTCATCTTCATCTACCTGATTCTGTCGGCACAGTACGAGTCCTACATTCTGCCGCTGGCCGTGGTGCTCTCCGTGCCCTTCGGTCTGGCTGGCTGTTTCCTGTTCACCATGATATTCGGACATGCTAACGACATCTACATGCAGATCTCGCTCATCATGCTGATCGGTCTGTTGGCCAAGAACGCCATCCTGATTGTGCAGTTTGCCCTTGAGCGCCGCCAGACGGGTATGGCCATCTCATGGTCGGCCGTCCTGGGTGCCGCAGCCCGTCTGCGTCCTATCCTCATGACCTCCCTGGCCATGGTCATCGGTCTGCTGCCAATGATGTTTGCAAGTGGTGTGGGTAAGAATGGTAACCAGACGCTGGGTGCCGCTGCCGTGGGTGGTATGCTCATCGGCACGCTGCTCCAGATCCTTGTGGTGCCTGGCCTGTTCGTCATCTTCCAGACGCTGCAGGAGAAGTTCAGCCCCATGAAGTTCGAGGGCGACGAGGAGAATCCTGATGTGACCACCGAGTTGCAGCAGTATGCCAACCGTCCCGTGGAATATGAACTGCAGAAATAGGACTCACCCCTAACCCCTCCCTGCGAGGGAGGGGAATAAAATGTACAATAAAAAATAAAAAAAATGAAGAATAGGATATTAAGGAACAACGTATCTACTCCCCTCCATACAGGGAGGGGCATGGGGGTGGGTCTCTTGCTGTTGTGCCTGCTGCTCAGCAGTTGCGGACTATATAATAAGTACGAGCGCCCGGAGGTAGAAACCGAGGGGCTCGTGCGTGATGTGTGGTCCAATCGCGACACGCTGGCCGTGCAGGACACCGCCTCCTTCGGCAACCTGCCCTGGCGCCAGGTGTTCACCGACCCGCAGTTGCAGGCACTCATCGAGCAGGGCCTGGAGCGAAATGCCAACTTGCAGAATGCTGCCCTTACCGTTCAGATGTACGAGACTATGCTGAAGGCCGCCAAACTGGCCTTCCTGCCTGCCATCAGCATTGGCACCAACCAGTCTATGGGCTCCATAACCACGGTTCATACCGACCCGTCGCAGACCACCAAGTCCTACTCCATCCCCGTGACGGCCAGTTGGACGCTAGACCTCTTTGGCAACATCCTGTCGCAGAAGCGCTCTACGCAGATGAAACTGCTGGGCTATAAGGACTATCAGATGGCTGTGCGTGCACAGGTCATCAGCGGTATTGCCAACAGTTACTACACCCTGCTCATGCTCGACCGTCAGTTGGAGATTGTCACCCAGATGGCCGACATGTCGAAGGAGACCTGGGAGATGATGAAACTCCAGCACCAGTTGGGCCGTGTGCGCTCAACGGGCGTGCAGAGTGCCGAGGCTTCTTACCTGAGCATGCAGACGCAGGCCAACGACATGCGCCGTCAGATCCGTGCCACGGAGAACGCCCTGTCGCTGCTCATCGGCCAGGCTGGTCAGGAGATACCCCGTTCTACAATCGACGAGCAGTCGCTGCCAGAGGAGTTTGCCACTGGCGTCGCTTTTGCCGTGCTGCAGAATCGTCCTGACGTTCATAACGCTGAGATGAACCTTGCCGCCTGCTTCCATGATGTGCAGACTGCCCGTTCGCAGTTCTATCCCACCATCACCATTGGTGCTTCGGCCAACTTCAGCAACCTCACCGGCACGATGAATCCTGGCAAGTGGACGACATCGCTCTTCGGCAGCCTCCTGCAGCCCATTTTCCAGCGTGGTGCCCTCACGGCAAACCTGAAGGTCAGCAAACTGAAGTACGAGCAGGCTTTCAACACCTGGCAGAACGCCATCTTCTCTGCTGGCAACGAGGTGTCGAACGCTCTGGTCAACTATACCCAGTATGATGCCAACTCCAAACTCGAGGAGCAGCGTGTGGCTGTGCTCACGCAGAACGTAGAGGACACCAAGGCCCTCTATCGTAGCAGCGGCTCCAGTTATCTGGAAGTCCTTACAGCCGAGACGCAGTTGCTCAACGCCAAACTCAGCAAGACCACCGACGACTTCTATAAGATGCAGGCCGTGGTGAGTCTCTATACGGCACTCGGTGGAGGAGGACGATAAGAAGAAACTCTCTCCAACCTCCCCCTAATTTTGGGGGAGGCTAATGAAGAAACACAAGGCCCACGCCCCTGTTACGGCCTCCTCCCTGTTGGGGGGATAAGAGAGGGGCTCAAGTTATGGCTAGCGTAATAAGTCCCAAGGCCGAGATCAGCCCCAAGGCGATAATCGGCGACAACTGTAAAATATTCCCCTTCGTCTATATTGAGGACGATGTGGTGATTGGCGACAACTGCATCATCTTCCCTTTCGTATCTATATTAAATGGTACGCGTATGGGCAGTCAAAACAAGGTGCACCAGGGCTCAGTCATCGGCGCACTACCGCAGGACTTCGACTTCCGTGGTGAGAAGTCGGAGTGCATCATCGGCGATAACAATATCATCCGCGAGAATGTGGTCATCAACCGTGCCACGCATACTGGCGGGCAGACCATCATCGGCAACGAAAACGTGCTGATGGAGGGTGCCCATATCTCCCACGACACCAAGGTGGGCGACCGTTGCGTGTTCGGCTACGGCACCAAGATTGCCGGCGACTGCGAGATACAGGATGGTGTCATCTTCTCGTCGAGCGTCATCGAGAATGCCAAGACCCGTGTGGGCCGTGGTGCCATGATTCAGGCCGGCACCACCTTCTCCAAGGATGTGCCACCCTACATCATCTGCACCAAGCGTTCAGAATATGGCGGTGTGAACTTCACCATGGGCCGCTCCTATGGTGTGGACGAGAAGGTACTGAAGCATCTTGCCAATGCCTATCGTCTGCTCTTCCTGAGCAACACCTCCCTCTTCGATGCTGTCAACCAGATTGAGGATCAGGTCCCCGACGGTCCTGAGGTGCGCAACGTCATCGAGTTCCTGCGCTCCGCCAACATGGGCATTGTCGGCAAGAAGTAATAAGCAGGATTCCAAAAGGCATAAACAACGAGAATTATGGCATCAAAGAGAAAGTACCCCGTAGGCATCCAGAGTTTCGAGAGCATCCGTAAGGACGGATACATCTACATCGACAAGACTCCGCTCATTTACAAGATGATCACTGAGGGCAAGCCCTACTTCCTAAGCCGGCCGCGACGCTTCGGCAAGTCGCTGTTAGTATCTACGCTGGCTGCCGTCTTTGAGGGCCGTCGCGAACTTTTCGAAGCCTTTACTACCGAGCAGGGCATCGAGCAGCCACAGTTGTTTATCGCCACGACAGACTGGAAGTGGGAGAAGTACCCCGTGATAAGGTTCGACTTCAGCGCGGGTGACCTCGTAACCATTGAGCAACTTGACACGCTGATTGACGAGACGCTGAAGGGCTACGAGCGGCAATACGGCATTACGCCCGAGGTGAAAGATGCCAACATCCGCATGGTCAACCTGATGCGTACCCTGCACAAAGAGACAGGCAAGCGCGTGGTGGTGCTCGTCGATGAATACGACAACTTCATCCTCCATGCCCTGGGCGATGCAGAGAAGGTGGCACAGGCCCGCCAGCGGTTCCAGAACGTGTTCGGACCGCTGAAGGCTGAGGACGACCACTTGCAGTTCGCCTTCATCACCGGTATCTCGAAATTCTCGCAGATGGGCGTGTTCAGCAAACTCAACAACCTTTACAACATCTCAATGTTCGATGACTATGCCACGCTCTGCGGCATCAGCGAGGAGGAACTGACCACACAGTTGCGTCCCGACATCGAACAGATGGCCGAGCGTAACGGTACAGACTACGACGGGATGCTCACACGGCTGAAAGCCCGCTACGACGGCTACCACTTCAGCAAGGCGATGGTGGATATGTACAACCCCTTCAGTCTGGTCAACGCCTTCAACTCGGGCGATGTGACCGACTACTGGTTTGACCGCGGCACCAGCGGAGCCCTCATCAACATGCTGGCACAGATGCCCCCAGTGAATATAGCCGAGTTGGAAGGCATACGACTGCCCAGCACGTACTTCGACCTCCCCTTCGAGAGTTTCGACAACCCGTTGCCTATCCTCTATCAAAGCGGCTACCTCACCATCAAGGATTGCAAGAAATACGACTTTGACATCATCTACACGCTCAGTTTCCCAAATGCAGAAGTGCACCGAGGCTTTGCCGACTGCCTGTTCAAACATGTGGCTGGCAAGCAGGTGAACAGTCGACAGGCTTCGACACTTCAACTGGCCTACTACGACTTCCGCGTCGACGACGACCTGGCCGACTTCATCGAAGCAATCAAGACGTTTTACGCCGGAATACCCTATCAGTGGGAGAAAGATAACAAAAACGAGCACTACTACCATGCGCTGCTCTACACGCTGCTCGTAGCCTTCGGGGCCGATGTCCGTGCTGAGGATCCTGGTGCTAAAGGACGTAGCGACATTACCCTACTCATGCCGAAGGGCATCTACGTCATGGAACTGAAATATAACGATACTGTCGACACCGCCCTCGACCAGATTGAACGCAAGGGCTACGCTGACAAATACCGACTTGATGGCCGTCCCATCACCAAAGTCGGCATCAGTTTCTCATCCGAGGAACGTAATATCACCGACTGGAAGGCCGAGAAGTTATAAAAAATGGCGACTATCCTCACGGACAGTCGCCATTTCTTCTATTCTTCGGGTAGTGCTGACATCCTCGCGGACTAAGTCTCCTGATATACAACATCTCTCCTACAATTGATCAATTTCCTCTTCCGTCAGACCAATACTCTTGACGATAATATCAACAGGCACACCATTCCTTTTCAGATTACGAGCATTCACTATTCGCTCTTCTGCGCGACCTTCTGCACGACCTTCTGCACGACCTTCTGCACGACCCAACTCCAGCCCTTCTGCAAGGCCTTTCGCATGGCCTTTGTCTGTAGCTGTTTTCATCACGCTATAGTTGTCCCAGAAAATCTTCTTGCTCTCCTCATACTGGCGACGTTCCGATTCCGAATAGCGTGCAATTTCGGCCTGCTCGAAGACCTTTTGGAAGATACGGTCCTGAAGAGCCTTGGGACGCTCCAGCAGACGAGACAGGTTACGAAGCACGAACATCCATTTGTCGAACATCGTCTCCAGTTCATCCTCCGTCTTCGTGAATTTAGGCATTTCCAGGTATACGAAGGTCAACTTGTCGTAGAACACATGATGATCTTCTACGTCCTGCAGTTTGATTTCGTGACGATAACTATCGGCAGGATATTCACCATTGGGGAACTCGAAGTTCAAGATGCCGACGGTATAGACATCGTCCAAGCAATAGTCCCATTCGCCCTTCTTGGCCTGCTGGCGGATAGGAGTCGTAGCATAATAGACGCTACGGTCTTTGAAGTAGGCTTGCTCAGCCTTCTGCATCTCAACGATGAAACGGCTGCCGTCCTTCGCCATACAATAGACATCGAACACGGAACGGCGGTCGCCATAGCCGTCGCCTAGATTCTCACCATTCAGATACTGCACGTCCGTTATCTCTTTTTCCTCACCATTGAACAGGGCGTTCAGGAAACTGATGAGCAAGTCCTTGTTCATCTCAGTACCAAACAACCTCTTGAAGCCGAAGTCGGTATACGGGTTGATGTATCTTTCTTTGTTGTCTGTCATAAGTCAATATACTCCGCTGCAAAGATACGATTAAGTGAGCAAAATACCAAATAAAAAAGAACTTTTTTTGTTTTGAGGTTTCTTCAAAAAATCCCTCATCCCTCCCGTCGCCTTTCAAAGAATCCTTTGTACAAAGGGGTTTCCAGCGATCTGAGCACAATTCATCCCTCCCGTCATCCCTCCCATATCCCTCCCGTCATCTCTCACGTCACCCTGTGTCTTTAAGGAACATAAATCAACACAAATGAAACATAAATAAGATATTGTCTATCACAGCAAAAGATTTATGAAAGATTTGTGGAGATTTATGTTCTTCTATCTGCCTTAAGACCGATTTGGGTTTATGAAAGATTTTTGTCCTTTATAACCTGAGGCGCCAATGGGAGGGATATGGGAGAGATGACGGGAGGGGTGACGGGAGGGATGAAAATAGCAAAAGTCCTTTATATAAAGGGCTCAGCGCTATCTGACGGGAGGGATGGAGATATAATGAATTAAAAATTAAGAATTAAGAGCGGTCGCTACGCGATTAAGAATTTAGAATGTTAAGAAGCGAATGATGTTTTTCTTAAGAAACGAATTTTCCTAATTGAACTTAATTCTTCTAATGATTATGTATTACTCGAATATTAAATTATCCCCATTCGTGGATAAAATTAGTTATAATTAGAAAAATTCGTTTCTTAAACATACCCATTCTCTCCCCTTCCTTTTCTTAGAAACGAATTATCATAATTGACCTTCGCTCGGCACTTGTGACGCTTGCTACTGCAAGGACGCAAGAAATTTTCTCACGCGCTCGGCACTTGTGACGCTTTCTTGCGCTCCGTAGGTGCTCAGGCGCTACGCGGAGGTCTTGCAAAGAATTATATTTAATTATTCCAATTCGTGGATAAAATTAGTTATAATTAGAAAAATTCGTTTCTTAAAAACACATCATTTGTTTCTTAAAAACACATCATTTGTTTCTTAATCAATCACTATCTCTTTCGTTTCCCAAAGGAATGCCTCGGACGGCTCGTCCGAACGTCATCTACGCCCCGTTCCGATGCTTTGCACGAGTCGTCCGAATGCTTCCTTACCCCCCTAAGGAAGCATTCGGACGGAGGTTAGGAAGCATTGGAACGGTGGTTAGGAAGCCTCGGAACGATAGATAGAAGGCATTCCGACATGCTTTCTGCTTACCTTATTATAATATCGTGCGCGTGAGGGTGTCAAAGAAGTTGTCTGGCGGGTGAGGGGTGGTTTTAATCCCTCCCGTGACGTAACCTCTTTCTACAAAGGGCTTAGCACTATCCGGAAGGAGAGATGGAGATATTTTCAGACAAAGTTTGCTTATTCGCAAAATCCATATTTTTCTATCTTTTTCTTTGTCGTTTCAGGAATAATTCTTACCTTTGCCACGTCGTTCTGAAAAGGAGCGATGACATTGAGGAGAGCAATTAAGCTTTGACCCGCTAGAGAATCTGGAAAATTCACGTGTACGGGCGAGAAGTCTGAAAGCTGCTTCTCCTGCAGTAGCATATATACTGCTCTCTCCGCTATGGAGTTGGCTCACATATATACCTGCAGGTGTGAGCTGATTTTCATTCTTACGTACACAGGTATTCCAGAACCTTCTAGCTAAAGGATGGCAAGAAGGCTCACACTCTTTGTGTATGGTCGTATATATTAACTCACAAAAGAAAAATGCATATGAAAAAGAGATTACTATTATTTATGCTTGTTATGCTTAGTAGTATAACAGCTTGGAGTGCGGTCGGAGATACGTTTACTGCAAACACGATTGAAGATGTTAATGTAACCTATACTGTCTTGAGTGAATCTCCAAAGACTTGTAAGGTTGGTTACACCTATGTAAAGAGCCTTGGTGTTAGAAAAGCTATTGATCAGTCTACATCGGGAGCAGTTACAATTCCTTCCGTCGTTAATGGGTACACAGTTAAAGAAGTAGCGGATTATGCGTTTAGCGGATGTAATAAAGTAACTTCAATCGTTATACCAGACGGCGTCACATATTTAGGAAAAAGTGCTTTTAACTCTTGCGAAAAAGCAGAGACAATAGAATTGCCAAATAGTATCTCTGGAGATTCTTTTGAAGATAGGACATTCGCTGGATGTAGCAGTCTTACAGCAATCAATATTCCAGAGGGTGTTACTTCGATTGGTACTTTGGCATTTAATCAGTGCAGTAGTTTAACGTCTGTTCATATACCTTCAACTGTCACAGCAATTTATGAGCAAGCATTTTCCAACTGTACTAAGATAAGCGAAATCACCCTCTCGAATGGATTAATGTACATTGGATCCTCGGCTTTTAATAGATGTATTATTAACTCACTATCGTTGCCTGGAAGTTTTACCACTTCTTCTGGAGTTAATGGGATTTCATATTCTGGAACACAAATAGGCACCATTAACACGTTGAACAAAGTAATTGTCAATGATGGAGTTGCTAGCCTATACGAGGTATTTAAGAATTGTTTGTATATTGAAACTGTGATATGTTATAATGAAGATCCTGTAAACGCGTACAATTGTTGGAAAAATGCCGAGGGAGTTCTGTATGTACCTAAAGGCTCTAAGGAAAAATACGAAGCAGATAATAATTGGGGGTTCAATACAATAATAGAAATGGATGATAACTATGATTATAGTGACGTTGGTGACACATTTATTGAAAATGGTATAACTTATAAAATAACCAATCCCCATCCTCGTGAAGTTCAAGTTGGATTGCGTACAGGAGCAATAGACAAAAACACCACAGGCACTCTCTTAATTCCAGCATCTGTAAAAGACACCCAAACAAACAAAGACTATATTGTTACATCTATCAATGATAAAGCCTTCCAAGGATGTACTAACTTGAATGAAGTAAGCATTGCGAATGGTATTACAAGTATAGGTGGAAATGCATTCTATGGCTGTTCTGGACTTACTGGTGTTTCCCTTCCTAAAACTTTGGCTTCCATTGGAGTATCCGCATTTTCGAACTGTACAAATCTGGCCTCTGTTTCCATTCCAAATAACGTAACAAGTATCGGAAATTATGCGTTCTATGGTTGCAACAACTTAACTAGCGTGACTTGCGAATCAAAAACGCCTGTGTCTATAAGCGAAAATACTTTCTCAAATAGTTCCAATGCAACACTATATGTTCCTCGTGGATGCATAGCAGAATACGAAGCAACTGACTATTGGAAAGATTTTAAGGAAATAAAGGAAATAACAGAAGATATCACCATCGGCACAGCTGGCATGGGAACTTTCTGCAGCACGCACCCTCTAGACTTTTCTGGTACCAACGACATCAAGGCATATATAGTTTCAGCCTTTAAGCCAAGCACAGGTGAGGTGATACTGACACGTATTACTGACGTACCCGCCAACACGGGTATAGTAGTAAAGGGCGATGCTGACACATATACTATTCCTTGGGGCCCAGGCGAGACCATCGTCTCAAATATGTTGGCAGGCGTAACTGTAAACACCGTATTAAACAAGGTGGATGGCGACTACACCAATTATATCCTCTCCAATAAGAATGACAACCTTGGGTTCTATGCCGTTACAGATGGCTCTACGCTGAGTGCAGGAAAGGCTTATCTGCCTCTTCCCACCGCCAGTCTATCAAATATCGCAGGGGCACGAGGCGTGAAATTCGTCTTTGACGATGAACAAACGACAGACATTATTATAGTAGGGCGTACTAATACTGATGCAAAAAATGAAGTTTACGACCTGCAGGGCCGCAAAGTGAGAAAGGCAGTTAAGGGACTGTATATTGTTAATGGCAAAAAGGTAACGATACAATAAGGTGTGATATGGAAAAGAAACCATATATGGTACCACAAACCGATGTGGTAAAGATAAAGATACAAGGTATACTGACAAGTTCACAATTCGATGTTCCTGTCAACGACCCTAATGATGAGGTGGATGCAGGAGAGGCCTTGTCAAGAAGTCATCATTCGTTGTGGGAAGATTAAATCTGGAATATTTGAAACATTAAAATATGCACTGGCTCAGAGATTGAGTCGGTGCATATTTCAAAGAAGTTGTCTGGCGGGAATGCGTTGAAAAGTCTTACCGTCAGGGGAAACGATAATATCCTCATCATGCAATGCTTTTTCTTCAAGCATCCTTCTTTCTGCTATCTCCAAACCGTTTCTTACTATCTCGGAGAAATCCTTTACTTCCTTATTTGACATAGTCCTGTATTTTAGCAAATAATGATTCTTCGTAAATGATGTTTTTTGCAACCTTTCCTCCACACGCTATTTGTTTACGGGGATACTCACTATTGTCATAGATGCCCCAGTAGTCCACTTGTTTCATGAAAAGATTGAAGAGGTTCTTGATTCCAGCAACATATCTTCGTCTGATAATCGGCTCTTTGATGTCGTGCCCGCCCTTTGCCACTCGCTCTGCCACGCGTCTGACAGCCAGTTCTGGCGAGTTAAGCCAAAAGAACAGGAGTTTAACACTATACCCCTTTTCCTTAGCCCGCCGTACAAGGTTAACATAAGACTTTGTTGCGAGAGTAGTCTCTAAAGAGAATGTTTCTTCCTTTTCTAAAAGGAATTCTATCCTTTGTAACATGAGTCTCCCTGCTTCGATGGCAACACTTCCTGGATTGAAAGGAGAGAGGCCCTTCGCTATCTCATCAGCATTGACAAACTCCTTGCAATGAAGGACTTCCGGAAGCACCGTGTATGATGCCGTGGTCTTCCCTGCCCCATTGCAACCGCTGATGATATATAGGTTCTTGCTCATATCGGCAGCGAAATTACAAATAGTTTTTTAAAAATCAAGCAATCGGTCCTTAAAAATGTGACTATTTAACAAAAAAAAGTGAGAAACCTTTCGATTTCTCACCTTTCTGTCGGGATTACTGGACTCGAACCAGCGACCTCGCGCCCCCCAGACGTGTGCGCTACCAACTGCGCTAAATCCCGATCCTTGTGTGCATTTTCTTAAAATGCGCTGCAAAGGTACGTAGTTTTTATGAAACTGCCAAATTTTTTAAGAATTATTTTTCCTTTTTTCTTGTAGCCTTGCATTTTTTGTTGTATCTTTGCCGATAATATGACAACATACACCATTACTGGAGCGAAACAACTGAGGGCAGACATCAAACTGCCTGCCTCAAAGAGTATATCAAACAGGGCACTGATTATCTACGCCCTATCCGGAGGCAACATCCTGCCTGACAACCTGAGCGACTGCGACGACACGGAAGTCATCATCCGTGCTTTGGAGCAGATGCCCGAAGTGATCAACATCAAAGCGGCAGGCACAGCCATGCGGTTTATGACGGCCTATCTTTCGGCAACGAACAGCGGCAACCATGTACTGACGGGTACGGAACGCATGAAGCACCGTCCCATCAAGGTGCTGGTGGATGCCCTGCGCCATCTGGGAGCCGACATCTGCTACGAGGGGGATACGGGCTTTCCGCCTCTGCGCATCAACGGTCAGAACCTGGAGGGTGGCGAACTGGAGATTGCGGGCAACGTCAGTTCACAGTACATATCGGCCTTGCTGCTGATTGGTCCTGTGCTCCGCAAGGGGTTGACACTCCGACTGACTGGCGACATCATCTCACGTCCCTACATCGACCTGACGCTATGGACGATGAGGGAGTTCGGAGCCGATGCCGAATGGACATCGGTGGACACCATCACGGTAGAGCCAAAGCCCTACGTGTCGCGAAACTATTATATAGAGAACGACTGGAGTGCGGCTAGTTACTGGTACGAGATGGTGGCCCTGAGCGACGATCCTGAGGCGGAAATACGATTGGAAGGCCTGATGGACGGCTCGAAGCAGGGCGACTCTGGCCTGCGCTATCTGTTCAGCCTCCTGGGCGTGAAGACCACCTTCGCCTCCAAGAAGCCAGGAAAGCCCACGCTGGTGACGCTGCGTAAGAGCAACAACATCGTGTCCCATCTGGAGTACGACTTCACCAACATGCCCGACCTGGCGCAGACCTTTGTCTGCACTTGCTGTGCCATGGGGGTGCCCTTCCACTTCAGTGGCCTGCAGACCCTGAAGATCAAGGAGACCGACCGTATAGTGGCCCTGAAGGCCGAACTGGCCAAACTGGGCTATATGCTGGAAGACCGCAACAACAGCGAACTGAGTTGGGACGAGAAGAAATCTCAAACCTCCAACCTCCAACCTCCAACCTCAATAGACACCTACGAGGATCACCGCATGGCACTGGCCTTCGCCCCCATGGCGCTGAAGATGCCCATCAGCATCAACAACCCGCAGGTAGTCACCAAGTCGTACCCTCGCTTCTGGGAGGATCTGGAAAAAGCGGGCTTCGCCATTGAAGGGAAAAGTGAATAGTGAAAAGTGAAAAATTTCTTTCAGTCGCTCCGCTTGGTGAAAGCGAGCAAGCTCGAGCGGCTACCGCCGGGAAAAGTGAATAGTGAAAAGTGAAAAATTTCTTTCAGTCGCTCCGCTTGGTGAAAGCGAGCAAGCTCGAGCGGCTACCGCCTTTGATAACATGGAATTTGCTCTGATATGCATAGGGTCGCTGGTTGTGCTGGGCATCATCGCCGCAGTAGCCTCGATGTTGACCAAGGGTGGTACTGACACACCCGTGGTCGAGGCCCATGACTGTGCCTCGTGTAGCAGCAAGGACTCCGGCGAATGCAAAATTGCGTGCCTTCTTGAGGAGAAAAAGCGCAAAGAAGGCAATAAACTGAAGAGTTGAGAGTTAAGAAATAAGAGGTATTATGCGGAGAAGTATCTACATAGTAGGACTATTGGTGGCCGTCAGCGTGCTGATGGCAGGATGCTCTGCGCATAAGAATACGGCCAAAAGCCGCGCCTGGCAGTCGTTCACAGCCAGATACAACACCTACTACAACGGCTCGGAAGCCTACAAGGAAGGGGCACTGGCCCAGGAGAAGGGCAACAAGGACAACTATACCGAGATGCTGCCGCTCTATACCGTTGGCAACAAGCAGAGCCGCACGCTGGGCAAGAGCAACTTCGACCGCACGGTGGAGAAGATGGAGAAGACCATCAAACTGCACAGCATCAAGGCCAAACCCGAATGGAAGAAGTCACGCCGCAAGACGGAAAAGGACAAGGAGTGGCTGGGACGCAAGGAATACAACCCATTCCTATGGAAGGCATGGCTGCTGATGGGTAAGGCACAGTTTCAGAAGGGCGACTTCGACGAGGCTGCCGCCACCTTCAGTTATATGTCACGGCTCTACCAGACACAACCCATGCAGATGGCAATGGCACGTGCATGGCTGGCACGCTGCTACATCGAACTGGACTGGCTCTACGATGCCGAGGACGTGATACGCAACCAGCGACGCGACTCCATACACTACCGAGCCCAGAACGACTGGGACGGCACCATGGCCGACTACTACGTGCGGACAGGCGAATACCAGCAGGCTATACCCTACCTGAGAAACACCATCAGACACGAGCACCGCAAGACACAGAAAGCCCGCGAATGGTTCCTGATGGGACAGTTGCAGAGCGCATTAGGCAACAGGCAGGAAGCCTACAAGGCCTACCAGAAAGCCATCCGACAGAACCCGCCCTACGAACTGGAGTTCAACGCCCGCATCGCCCAGACAGAGGTGATGGCCCAGGGCAATGGCAAGAAGATGATAGCCCGGCTGAAACGCATGGCGGCCTCTGACAACAACAAGGACTATCTGGATCAGGTCTACTATGCCATCGGCAATATCTACCTGATGCAACGCGACACGCTACAGGCCATCGGCGCCTATGAGAAAGGTAACGAGAAATCGACACGCAACGGCATCGAGAAAGGCGTGCTGCTGCTGAAACTGGGCGGACTATACTGGGATAAAGAGAAATACAACGACGCACAGCGCTGCTACGGAGAGGCCATCGGACTGTTGGACAAGGAACGGGACGACTACGAGCAACTGTCAAAGCGCTCGAAGGTGCTCGACGAACTGGTGCCCTACACCGATGCCGTCCATCTGCAGGACTCGCTGCAGGAACTGGCCAATATGTCGGAGGAAGACCGTCTGGCAGCCATCGACCGCGTCATTGAGGCGCTGAAGAAGAAAGAGAAGGAAGAGCGCGACAAGGCCCGTGAGGCCGAGGTGGAGGCAGTACAGCAGAAGCAGAGAGCCACAGGCAACCGCAACCAAAGGCCAACAGCCAACAGCCAACAGCCAACAGCCGGATCCAACGGCCAGTGGTACTTCTACAACCAGATGACCGTCAATCAGGGCAAGCAGACCTTCCAGAAGCAATGGGGTAAGCGTGAGAACGCCGACAACTGGCAGCGCATCAACAAGACGGTGGTAGGCAATCTGAACAATCTGGGAGATTCAGACAACACAGAGAATCCAGAGGGTCTGGAGAGAACAGACAGTCTGACAGACACCACCATCGCAAGCAACGACTCCATTGCCGCCGAGGCTCCTGAAGACACTCTGGCTAACGACCCGCACAACCGCGAGTACTACCTGGCACAGATTCCATTCACAGAGGAGCAGAAGGCAGAGAGCGACCTGATCATCATGGACGGCCTGTTCCACTCTGGCGTCATCTTCAAGGACAAACTGGAAAACTTCGGCTTGGCCGAGAAGCAACTCACCAGGCTAACCGCCCACTACCCCACCTTCGAACAGATGGACCAGGCATGGTACCACCTCTTCCTGCTCTACTCACGTATGGGCGAGACACAGATGGCAGAGAACTGTCTGGCACAGTTGAAGAGCGACTATCCCGAGAGCGACCTGACCATCCTGCTCAGCGACCCTTACTTCGAAGAGAACGCACGCTTCGGCGAACATATCGAGGACTCTATCTATGCGGCTACCTACGATGCCTTCAAGGAGAGCCGTCACCAGGAGATCAGAACCAACGCCCAACTCTCAGCTGAGCGATTCCCGCTGGGAGAGAACCGTCCCAAGTTCTTGTTCATCAACGGCCTCAGCCTGCTGAACCAAGGCGATGCCAAGGGCTGCATCGCAGAACTGAAGACCGTGGTGGAGAAATACCCGCAGAGCGAAGTGACAGAGATGGCCGGTATGATCCTCAAAGGTATACAGGAAGGGCGCACGCTGCATGGAGGCACCTTCGACCTGGATGCCGTATGGGCACGCCGCGACATGAGCATAGACCAAGACTCGCTGGGCACAGA
This sequence comes from uncultured Prevotellaceae bacterium, assembly GCA_902799905.1. Lineage (GTDB taxonomy): Bacteria > Bacteroidota > Bacteroidia > Bacteroidales > Bacteroidaceae > Prevotella. Next base: position 20,065 of record CADCCB010000028.1, on the reverse strand, counting down.
CACGCTGTCGGCCGAACGCGACACGCCTTTCCTCTTCCTGCTGGTCTATCAGCCTGACTCGGTGAACGAGAACCAACTGCTATACGAGATGGCCCGTTTCAACTTCTCCAACTTCCTCGTCAGGAACTTCGACCTGGAGATAGAACGTGAACAGGGCTTCCATCGCATGCGCATCCAAGGCTTCCTCAACTTCGACGAGGCCTTGCAGTATGCCCGTCAACTCTACGCCTCGGAAGAGATGGCAAAGATTCTCCAGCAATGCCGTAGCATCGTCATCAGCGAGCATAACCTGTCGCTCATTGGCACACGCTACAGTTATATGGACTACGATGCCTTCTACGAGCATACCTTCCTGCCGCTGAAGATCAGCGACGAGGAACTGCTGAATATCCCGCCCTATGTGGAACCTGAAGATCAGGAGGACGAAGAGGATCAGGAGGACACGGAAGACCCTGAGAGCAACACCGCACCTCCTGCCACTAACGGCGGCTTCGACTTCGATCCGGACTTCTGGTAAAAAGAACAGAGACGATATGACAAATGGACAACTATTATGGGTAGACGATGAGGTGGAACTGCTGAAAGCCCACATCATCTTCCTAGAGAAAAAAGGCTACGAGGTGACGTGCGCCAGCAACGGCACCGATGCCATCGACCTGTGCAGCGAACGGTCGTTCGACCTGGTGCTACTCGACGAGCAGATGCCTGGTCTGAGCGGACTGGAAACACTGCATCGCATCAAGCAGATAGCACCAGCCACTCCTGTCGTGATGGTCACCAAGAGCGAAGAGGAGAACATCATGGAACAGGCCATTGGACAGAAAATTGCCGACTACCTGATCAAGCCCGTCAACCCCAACCAGATACTGCTGACGCTGAAGAAGAACATCCACCGCCGCGAGATAGAGACTGAGGTGACGCAGAGCCGCTACCAACAGCAGTTCCAACAGATTGCCCTGCAAATCATGGACTGCCGCACATGGAGAGACTGGACTGCCGTCTACAAGCAACTGGTGCACTGGGAACTGCAGTTGAGCAGTACCGACTCGCAGATGACGGAGATGCTGGCCATGCAGAAGGAGGAGGCCAACCTGGGCTTCGCAAAGTACATCAAGAAGAACTATCTGGACTGGGTGGCATCGCTTTCGCCCACTGCAAAAGAGACTGACCGCCCCATCTTGTCGCCAGAGATATTCAAGAAGAAGGTGTTCCCCCTGCTCAACGAAGGCAAGAAGGTGTTCCTTGTGGTAATGGACAACTTCCGCTACGACCAGTGGCGCATGCTGGCACAGGAGATTGGTGACCAGTTCACCATCGATGAAGACCTCTATTGCTCCATCCTGCCCACAGCCACGCAGTATGCCCGTAACGCCATTTTCTCAGGACTGATGCCCAACAAGATCGCGGCGATGTTTCCAGACTTGTGGGTCGATGAGGACGAGGAGGAGGGCAAGAACCTGAACGAGGCACCACTCATCAGGACACAGATTGAACGCTACCGCCGCCACGACACCTTCTCGTACACCAAGATCAATACCTCCAACGAGGCAGAGAAACTGATTCAACAACTGAAGACGCTGCAGAAGAACGATCTCAACGTGGTGGTCTTCAACTTTATCGACATGCTCAGCCATGCCCGCACGGAGAGCCGCATGGTGCGCGAACTGGCCAACAACGAGTCGGCCTACCGCAGCATCACCCTGTCGTGGTTCCGCCACTCGGTCATTGCCGACTTCTTCCGTCAACTGGCACAAACCGACTACCACATCATCGTGACAACAGACCACGGCAGCATTCGTTGTACACAGCCAGTGAAGATTGTGGGCGACCGCAACACAAATACCAACTTGCGCTACAAACTGGGCAAGAACTTGAGTTATGACTCGAAGGACCTCTTCGTCATCAAGGATCCTGCACAGGCCGAACTGCCCTCCCCCAACCTCTCTACGAGTTATGTGTTTGCCACGGGCGACTCGTTTTTCGCCTATCCCAACAACTATAACTACTACGTCAGTTACTATAAGGACACCTTCCAGCATGGAGGCATCTCGATGGAGGAGATGCTCATCCCGCTCATCACGATGACGGGAAAGAAAAGGTAAAGGAGTAAAAAGGTAAAGAAAGAGAAAAATGGAAATCAAGATCAACGATTTGAACAACATACGCGAGGCAGCCCGCGAGTTTATCAGTCAGATTGGCGACCACCACGTGTTTGCCTTCTACGGCAAGATGGGGGCCGGCAAGACGACCTTCATCAAAGCCATCTGCGAGGAACTGGGTGTTGAGGATGTCATCACCTCACCCACCTTTGCCATCGTCAACGAATATGCCATTGGCTCTTGGCCACTTGCTATTTGCCAACAGCAAAAAGCCAACAGCATTTTTCACTTCGACTTCTACCGCATCAAGAAGTTGGAGGAGGTCTACGACATGGGCTACGAGGACTATTTCTACTCTGGTTCCCTCTGTTTCATCGAATGGCCCGAACTCATCGAGGAATTGCTACCCGACGATGCCGTCCGCGTGACCATTGAAGAGAATGCCGACGGCACACGCAGCGTCACCTTCTAACAGCCACTCATCTTACCTGCCGGATATGCAAAGACTGCTCGCATTGGCTTTCACCCTCCTATTCCTGACTGCACCAATTGCAGCCCGCGGTCCTGTGATTGACGCCCACGGTCCTGTGCTCAATGCCCACGGTCCTGTGCTCAATGCCCATGGTCCTGTGCTCGGCGATTTTGTCGCCGAGAAAGACATGCAAGCCGGCCTCATGCAGATGCTGGCAAACTTCACCATCTACATGAAGAATGACTTCCAGCCCTGCGTGGCTCCCAATTCATTGGACGAGACCTGCGGCTGCTTTAGGGGAGAGAACACGATGGGTAACGACGAGAGAGGGGTGCGCCCTAATGCCGACCTCTCCATGATCTGCGCCTTCCTCGTGAAATATGGGAAGGGGCACGTCAACCTGCCTGAAGACGTCACCTGGGCCGAATTGGAACAGATGGCCATGCAGAGCCTTGTCTTTGCCTACTCCACCCACAAGGCCAACCGTCTGAAGACATGCAAGGACAACCGCTACTGGGGCAGCACATCGGTAGAAGACCATGCGTGGGAGAGTTCGCTATGGGCCATGTCTGTAGCCTACTCTGCCTTTTTCCAGTGGGACAGGCTGAGTGAGCGCCAGAGAGACTACATCTACAGGATGCTGAAGGCAGAATGCGACTACGAACTGCAACGCGACATTCCCACAGGATTCGCTGGTGACACCAAAGCCGAGGAGAACGGTTGGGAGGCTGACATCCTGGCGGCCACACTGGGACTGTTCCCCAACGACCCGCTGGCACCACAATGGTTCGAGCGCCTGCGTGAATTTGCCATCAACAGTTACTCGCAACGTGACGATGCCACTGACACTACCGTCATCGATCCCGACTACAACGGAAAACGCATCTGCGACCTCTACCACGGACAGAACCTCTACGACGACTACACGCTGCAGAACCACGATTATTTCCACACCTCCTATCAGAACGTAGTCATACAGGAACTGGGCGAGGCTGCACTGGCCCTGAAACTGTTCCAACGTGACCTTTACGGCACGGAACGGTGGCATACCAACGCCTTGATGCACAACAACCAGAAGGTGATGGAGGAGGTACTCTACTGGCTGGCACTGAGCGACGGTGAACTGGCCATGCCAAACGGCAACGACTGGAGCCTCTTTTTATATGACCAGATTACTAGTTATTCGACCAATGCCTGTTTCCTGCGCGATGCTCATGCCCTAATGCTCGAAAACAGAGCCTACCAGATGATCAAGACCCGACAAGAGACAACGACAGACGGCTCTTGGCTCCTGCGGCCCGATGTGGGTGCACGCCGAATGGGTGTACAGGCCCACCGCGTGATGATGACCTGGCTGATGCACGAAGTGCTCTCCACAGCCAGTCTCTCCCCCACCCGCTGGGATGACTTCAACAGGCAATATGCGCCTGCAAAGGTCTTCTCTTCGCAAAACATTATACGGGCTGCCACCAGCGACCGTTTCACCTGTTTCTCATGGAGCAAGGGTCTCAAGAGTTACACTGGCTACATCAGCCCCACCGTTCCCAGCGCATCTCCGCTGGGCTCTCCGTCAACCTCAAACCTCATCGTCCCATTCCGTGCCAACAACACGGGCAACTTCATCGGTTGGTATGAGGTGGAGGGAAAAAAAACCAACGCCACGCCCGTCGTAGAGGGCAACTATGACTTACAGGGCAATAGTTATGTGATGAACGGTGAACTGCAGACCAACGACGGTGTTCTCAACAACCGCTTTGCCATCTACTCCACGCCTGGCAATGCCGTCATTTATACCGATCATATTCGCGCCAACCAGTCGTGCACCATCAACAAGGAGAAAGGCGGACTGATGGCTATCAGCGTCGATGAATTCACTAAAAAATCACGGATTCTATATACCACTGACGGACAACAGCAACTGGACGGCACCATACTGACCAGCACGAACGGCCCGTGGGTGAACATCGACAACCAACTGGGCATCGTGACTACAGGCTGCAAAAAGATAGCCTTCGGCGATCGGACCAATAACAACTCCATCCTCACCGCCCGCCTATACACGTCGTATAGTGACGAGCCGCGTACCGTGCAGCAGGGTGAGACAGTCGATGACCGCACCATAATCTACTACACGAATACCGATGCTGCCACCACCGCTCGGCTTCAGGAACTCATCACACCCCTGCAGACGCCGGATGGCTGGAACGGCCTCATCGTTTTCGACCCTGACAGCGCCGCTTATCTGTTGCTGAACAATTTCTCAGGCAAGGACTCCTGCACCCTGTCTGACATCCGCACTCCCCTGGGGCATCCAGTATTTCATAGTGACAACGTACAGGACAAACCTGGTGCCGGACATTTCACGATTCTACCCAATCACAGCATAGCGCGGCCCATCCGATTCTTTACCGATAGCAAAGGACTACTGGCTACCACCGACCCTACCGATGCCTGCGTTGCCCATTTCCGCCCTATAAACAAGCGTAAGGCCACCTATACCGTCAGGGCAGTCACTGCCAACGGCGTGGCAGAGAAAACCATCAAGACCAAGCATTCCTTTACCGCCCGCATTGAGGACGGTACGCTGACATTGTCAGTCCGTTAAGATGATATCCTCGCAGGGCACTTTGTCCCAAGAAAAGAAAGGTATCAGTTCTGCTGCAGAAAGCGGCTGGGGCTCTGTCTGCAAACCAGCCAGATAGGCCAGTCGGCCTATGATTTCCTGTGGTGTAAAGCGCTGGCGCAGGCTTTCCATGTCGAGACTACGGTCGCGCTTGGAAAGACGCTGTCCTGCTGTGTTGCACAATAGGGGCAGATGGATGAAACACGGGGAGTTGAAACCCAACAACTGTGACAGATAGACCTGCTGGGGAGAAGAAAGCAGCAGGTCGCGGCCACGCACCACTTCGGTGATTCCCATCAGGGCATCATCGACTACCACCGCCAACTGATAGGCCCAGGCACCATCCTTGCGACGAATGATGAAGTCGCCCACATGACGGGCGAGATTGACGATTTGCCTACCATAGTGGCCATCGCAGAACGTGATGTCATCATCGGCTACGACCAGTCTCGTAGCAGCAGGCTTGTCAGGTTGAGGCGGCAGATGGCGGCAGGTGCCAGGATAGACCACTCGGCCGTCACTCTCATGGGGAGCCTGCGTAGCCAGCAAGTCATTACGTGTGCAGTAGCAGGGATAGGTGAATCCCTGCTGGCGCAATATCTCAAAATAATGCTCGTAGATATCAGAACGCTGACTCTGGTAGACAGGCTCGCCATCCCACTCCAGTCCCAGCCACTGCAGGTCATCCATCAGCAGGTCGGCATAGGCCTGTCGCGAACGCTGCGGGTCGATGTCCTCAATGCGCAGCAGCCACTCGCCGCCCTTGCTCTTTACCGAAAGCCACGACAGTAATGCACTGAACACATTACCCAGATGCATACGGCCCGTAGGCGATGGTGCGAAGCGTCCTCTCCCCATCATGTCACTCAACGCGAAACCTTTATCTTCTTTTTATGGACTTTAGGCTTCACGCCCCTTAAGACCCTGTGCATGCTAGAGAGGAGGCCGTCCATCGATCCGTGATTATAGACGAGATAATAGTCGATACATTTTCCTGCTTCAGATGAAAACGACACCTCCGATGACGTATTCTCCATGTGTGTCGCCCCTCGGTTATCCCAGAGGACGCCATAGCCCTTTTCACTGGTGAAATATGGGACAGAGGTAGAGACATTATTCTTGAATAGCGCCTCGTTTTCTTCGAGTGCCCACGACTGGGAGATGCTGTATTTTCCAGCATTGGCACCACTCTCGTGCAGTTCGAGTGTCGGCTGTCCCGTCTCAACAAGAAGGGGTCTTCCACTGTCGGTATAAAACAACAAGTGGCCAGTCCTCAGGTCTAACTGGCAGCCCAAACTGATGACACCCATATCTATCACCGTATCCGTGCGATGGCTATGCACCCATACATCTTCCTGACTGAATGTCACCATTGCCTCTTTTCTATCTGGAAGGACGCCTTCCGGATATTTCATCACATGGATAACATCATAAGCCAAGAAGTTCACCCTTATCTCCACACCATTGACCGTCTGACGGAAAAACGGCCACTCCTTAGGCATTGAAGCCTCTACGCCCACTGCCACCACCAGCAAGGCAGCCACCATGAGCCATCTGAATGAAAAAATACACTTATCCATTTGTCTATAATCACCTAAGGAAGCATTTGGACGGCTCTGGTCTATCCTCCATCCACCATCAACCATCAACCAAGGTGCAAAGATAATAAAATGTTTCCAATCATCAAAATAATAAAGAAAAAAAGTGCCCTCACCTCTTGTAGGCGAGAGCACTTATCATGATAAAAGAAAGTCTCTGTCTTATTCAGCCTTTGCCTCTTCGGCAGCGGGAGCCTCTTCAGCCTTAACCTCCTCAGCAGCGGGAGCCTCCTGAGCAGGAGCCTCAGCCTTGGGAGCAGACTTGCGAGAACGACGCGTAGCCTTCTTCTTGGTCTCAGTCTTTGCCATCTCAGGATCGAAGTCGACCAGTTCGATAAAGCAGATCTGAGCGGCGTCACCCTGACGGGTACCCAACTTAATGATACGGGTATAGCCACCGGGACGGTCGCCTACCTTCTCAGCCACTGTAGAGAAGAGTTCCTTGATGACCTCTTTGTTCTGCAGATAACTGAACACGACGCGGCGTGAGTTGGTTGAGTCCTCCTTGGCCTTGGTGATCAGGGGCTCAACATACTTCTTGAGGGCCTTTGCCTTGGCCACGGTCGTAGTGATTCTTTTGTGCATGATCAGCGAAGTGGCCATGTTGGCAAGCATGGCAGCGCGATGCGATGCAGTACGACCGAGATGGTTGAATTTCTTATTGTGTCTCATTTTTCTTTTTTACTTTTTATTGGGCAATTCCAATTCTCAATTGTCAATTATCAATTGTCAATTAAAATTATTCCTTGTCCAGTTTATACTTTGAAATGTCGGTTCCAAACGACAGATTCAGACTCTCGAGCAAATCATCAAGCTCAGTGAGCGATTTCTTACCAAAGTTGCGGAACTTCAAGAGGTCGGTCTTGTTGTACTGTACGAGATCGCCAAGGGTCTCAACATCAGCAGCCTTCAGACAGTTCAAGGCACGAACAGAGAGGTTCATGTCGACGAGTTTAGTCTTCAGCAACTGACGCATGTGCAGTACTTCCTCATCAAACTCCTGGTTGCCCTCGGCCTCAGTGTTCTCGAGGGTAATCTTCTCGTCGGAGAAGAGCATGAAGTGATAGATAAGGATCTTGGCAGCCTCCTTCAGGGCATCCTTGGGCTGAATGGAACCGTCCGTTGTCACTTCGAGCACGAGTTTGTCGTAGTCGGTCTTCTGCTCGACACGATAGGGCTCTACTGCGAACTTGACATTACGGATGGGGGTGTAGATAGAATCGATGGGGATGACGTTCACATCGGTACAGAACTCACGGTTCTCATCAGAAGGAACGTAGCCACGACCTTTATTAATGGTCAGATCTATCTGCATAGAAGCTTTTGAGTCGAGATGACAAATCACCAAATCGGGATTTAACACTTCAAATCCAGTCAGATACTTGCCGATATCACCGGCCTTGAACTCGGTGGAATTCTCAACGGTGATGCTGACTTTCTCGTTCTCGAATTCTTCTACTACTTGCTTGAACCTGACTTGCTTCAGGTTCAAGATAATGTTGGTGACATCTTCCTTTACACCAGGTACTGATGAGAACTCATGCTCAACACCGCTAATACGGATGGTGTTGATGGCATAGCCCTCGAGCGATGAAAGGAGAATGCGGCGCAGGGCGTTACCGATGGTCACACCGAAGCCCGGCTCCAACGGACGAAATTCGAACTTGCCGAACTTGCATTACCACTTTATCGGGTTTTTGAAATGCTAATATCGCCATTAACTTAATGATTTTTAGTTCTTAGAGTACAACTCAACGATTAACTGCTCCTTAATGCTCTCGGGAATGTCGGCACGCTCCGGACGATGGAGGAACTTACCAGCCTTCTGCTGCTCGTCCCACTCGATCCAGGGGTACTTGCTGTGGTTGAAACCAGCCAGTGCGTCGGCAATCACTTCGAGAGACTTAGACTTCTCGCGAACGCCGATAACCATACCGGGCTTCACCGAGAATGACGGAATGTTGACAACCTTGCCATCAACCACGATGTGACGGTGACCCACCAACTGACGGGCAGCAGCACGTGTGGGAGCAAGGCCCAGACGGAACACTACATTGTCGAGACGGCTCTCAAGCAACTGAAGCAGCACCTCACCGGTGATACCTTCAGCCTTAGCGGCTTTCTCGAACATAATGCGGAACTGGCGCTCAAGCACTCCGTAGGTGTACTTGGCTTTCTGCTTCTCTGCCAGCATGACAGCATACTCCGACTGCTTGCGGCGACGGTTATTGCCATGCTGTCCAGGAGGGAAGTTTCTCCTAGACAAAACTTTGTCGGCGCCGAAGATGGGTTCACCAAAACGGCGTGCAATTTTAGATTTCGGTCCAATATACTTTGCCATAATTCAAAAAATAATTCGTTATTACGTTGATTCGATATTTCGTTATATCGACATTTCGACTTAATTATACGCGACGACGCTTCGGGGGGCGGCAGCCATTGTGTGGCAGCGGAGTGACATCGACAATCTCCATCACCTCGATACCTGCACCGTGGATAGCACGGATAGCAGACTCACGACCGTTACCGGGACCCTTCACATAAGCCTTCACCTTGCGCAGACCAAGATCGTAAGCGATCTTTGCACAGTCCTCTGCAGCCATCTGGGCAGCATAGGGGGTGTTCTTCTTTGAGCCGCGGAAGCCCATCTTACCGGCTGACGACCAAGAAATCACCTGACCCTCGTCGTTAGCCAAAGACACGATAATATTATTGAAAGAACTGTGTACGTGAAGTTGTCCAATAGCAGTCACTTTCACGTTTCTCTTCTTAGATACGACTGTTTTCTTTGCCATAATTCTCTTTAATCTTTTAAGGTTTAAATTTTAGAATTACTTCGTGGCCTTCTTCTTATTAGCAACAGTCTTCTTCTTACCCTTACGAGTACGAGCATTGTTCTTTGTGCTCTGACCGCGAACGGGAAGACCATTACGATGACGGACTCCACGATAGCAACCAATATCCATCAGTCGCTTGATGTTCAATTGGATCTCACTGCGGAGATCACCTTCTACTTTGAATTCAGCACCGATAATTTCACGGATCTTGGCTGCCTGGTCATCGGTCCAAACTACTTCGACCAATACCATAGATATAGGTCAATGCGATTTCGCCACGCTTGTTCTGGGGCAAATCTACTCCAACAATTCTTATTGCCATTTGTTAATGATAATGATAAAAAAATAAAGTATAAATTTCGAAATTTGCTAAAAAGCGCACAAAGGTACGAAGATTTTCGCAAACCTCCGCACTTTGCTTTGCTTATTTAACTTTTTTTAGCCCTGACGCATCTTGTACTTAGGGTTCTTCTTGTTGATAACGAACAGGCGGCCCTTACGACGTACGATCTTGCAGTCGGGGGTGCGTTTCTTCAACGATGCTCTTGTCTTCATATCTCTGTCTAAATTTTATTTGTATCGAAAAACAATTCTTCCTTTAGTCAAATCGTAGGGACTCATCTCTACCTTGACCTTATCGCCTGGGAGAATGCGGATGTAGTGCATACGCATCTTTCCAGAGATGTGCGCAATAATCTGCACACCGTTTTCCAGTTCTACGCGGAACATTGCATTCGAGAGGCTCTCGATGATTGTTCCATCCTGCTCAATAGCGGATTGTTTTGCCATGCTGTTTAGTATAGTTTACCTTCAAATGTTTCAACTTCTTCAAACGAGGATAAAATCTCGGACTTGCCCCGGCGGACAACTATCGTGTGCTCGAAATGGGCTGCGGGCTTCCCGTCACGGGTGCAGACACTCCAGCGGTCAGCCTTCAGACAGATGTCGCGCTTGCCCATCGTAATCATCGGCTCAATGGCGATACACATGCCGGCTTTCAACATGACACCATTGCCGCGCTTACCGTAGTTGGGCACCTGGGGATCCTCATGCATCTCCTTACCGATGCCGTGGCCAGTCAGTTCGCGAACAACTCCATAGCCGTTGGCTTCACAGTAGTCTTGAACGGTACTGCCAATGTCACCCACATGTTTTCCTGCCACAGCCATCTCTATACCCTTATAGAGTGACTCCTTGGTGATGCGAAGCAGTCGCTTCACTTCGTCGGATACTTCGCCAACGCAGAACGTATAGCAGGAGTCGCCGTTGAATCCGTTGAGCAATGTGCCGCAATCGATAGAGATGATATCTCCCTCTTTCAACACAGTGTCGTCAGGCACCCCATGCACAACGACATCATTCACCGATGTGCAGATGCTGGCAGGAAACGGCCCTCCATATGGATTCGGGAAGCCCTTGAAAGTCGGAATGGCTCCGTGGTCACGTATGAACGTGTCGGCCACCTTGTCCAACTGGAGGGTCGTTACACCAGGCTTGATATGCTTTGCCAATTCGCCAAGGGTCTTACCAACAAGTTGGTTGGCCTGGCGCATCAACTCGATTTCGTCTTCTGTCTTCAGAAATATCTTCATCCGCTTAGTAGGCTGCTACACCACCACGACCATGAATACGTCCCGAGTTGAGCAGGCCGTCATAGTGACGCATCAACAGGTGACTTTCAATCTGCTGGAGGGTATCAAGTACCACACCGACAAGAATCAGAAGCGACGTACCGCCAAAGAACTGCGAGAACTCCTTCTGTACACCCAGCAGTCCTGCGAAGGCAGGCATCACGGCGATGAATGCAATGAACAGAGAACCGGGCAGTGTGATGCGCGACATAATCGTGTCAATGTAGTCAGCCGTTTCCTTACCAGGCTTGATGCCAGGGATGAAGCCATTGTTGCGCTTCATGTCCTCTGCCATCTGTGTGGGGTTCAGCGTAATAGCGGTATAGAAATATGTGAAGATGATAATCAGTATGGTGTAGATGATGTAGTACAGCCAGTTCTGGTCTCGCATGGCGAGCATGAACCAACCCGTATCCTTATCTGCATACTGGGCAACGGCCAGAGGAATGAACATCAGTGCCTGAGCAAAGATGATAGGCATCACGTTGGCTGCGAAGAGTTTCAACGGGATGTACTGGCGTGCGCCACCGTACTGCTTATTTCCAACAACACGCTTTGCATATTGTACAGGAACCTTGCGGACACCCTGTACCAAAACAATAGATGCGCATACAACTGCATAGAGAATGATGATCTCGATGAGGAACATGACCAGACCACCGCCCGTAGCACCTGCAAAACGGGAACCCACCTCCTGGGCGAATGATCCCGGCAGACGTGCGATGATACCAATCATAATGATCAGCGAGACACCGTTACCTATACCCTTATCGGTAATGCGTTCACCCAGCCAGAGGATGAACATACTTCCTGCCGCAAGCATAATAGAAGCCAGGGCCATGTAAATACCCCAACTCAGGACGGGGTTGAACGCGGGAATACCTTCCCACGCCAACTGTCCGATCTGCATTTTCATGTTAACCAAGTAACTCGGAGCCTGGAACAACAGGATGGCTATTGTCAGGTAACGGGTGTACTGGTTAATCTTCTTGCGGCCACTCTCGCCCTCGCGCTGCATCTTCTGGAAATAAGGCACCACGATAGCAAGAAGTTGCATAACGATAGAAGCAGAGATGTAAGGCATGATACCCAGAGCAAAGATGGATGCCTGGGAGAATGCACCACCCGAGAACATGTCGAGCAAGGACATCAGACCTGTTGCTGTCTGATCGGCCAGACCGAATTTCTCATCACCAGAGTTAAGTTTCTCCAGTACATTGAAATTAACGCCGGGAAGCACAATCTTTGAACCGAAACGGTAAATTGCGACGAACAATGTCGTAATAAGGATACGCTGACGCAGATCCTCAATCTTCCAGATGTTCTTTAGGGTGTCTATAAACTTCTTCATCTTACTTCTTAGATTATTGTTGCGGTTCCACCTACTGCTTTAATTGCTTCTTCTGCGGTCTTCGAGAAAGCATTGGCCACGACATCGATCTTTGCCTTCAACTCACCGTTGCCCAGAACCTTGACGAGTTCCTTGCCATTGGTCAGACCAGCGGCTACCAACTCCTCGATTCCAATCTTGGTGAGACCCTTGCTCTCTGCCAGTTTCTGCAGGGTAGAAAGGTTGACGGCGAAGAATTCCTTGTGGTTGATATTCTTGAAGCCCGACTTCGGCAGACGACGCTGCAGAGGCATCTGACCACCCTCGAAGCCAATCTTCTTCTTATAACCAGAGCGAGCCTTGGCACCCTTGTGACCACGGGTAGAAGTACCGCCCAGACCAGAGCCTGTGCCGCGACCAATCCTACGACGTGAGTGTGTAGAGCCCTCTGCAGGTTTCAAATTATTCAGTTTCATATTGGATTCTGTTTTAATTGTGATTACTAAACTTAGTCAATAACGGTCACCAGATGATGAACCTTGCGAATCATACCACGGATAGCGGGAGTGTCTTCCTTCTCGATCTCCTGGCCGATCTTGCGAAGGCCGAGAGCCTCAAGGGTACGCTTCTGGTCAACGGGATAACCAATCTTACTCTTAATCTGCTTAATCTTGATTGTTGCCATAGTCTTAACCTCCTGTTTTTATCCTCTGAATACTTTTTCCATACTGATTCCACGAGTACCTGCCACGGTGTAGGCGTCGCGCATCTGAGACAGGGCCTCGATGGTAGCCTTCACCAGGTTGTGGGGGTTCGACGAACCCTTTGACTTAGCAAGCACGTCCTTGACACCAGCACTCTCCAGCACAGCACGCATAGCACCACCGGCCACCAGACCAGTACCTGCAGCAGCGGGCTTCAGGAACACCTGAGCACCACCGAAGTGAGCCTCCATCTCGTGAGGGATGGTACCTTTGAGCACGGGAACCTTTACCAGATTCTTCTTGGCAGACTCAACGCCCTTGGCGATGGCTGCGGTGACCTCACCGGCCTTACCCAGACCCCAGCCAATCACGCCGTTGCCGTCGCCGACAACCACGATGGCTGCGAATGTGAAGGTGCGACCGCCCTTGGTTACCTTAGTAACACGGTTGATGGCAACCAGTCTGTCTTTCAGTTCAATGTCACTATTAATCTTAACTTTGTTCATTGCCATAATCGTTTAGAAATTAAGTCCACCTTTACGTGCAGCATCAGCGAGCGACTTCACACGGCCGTGATACAGATAGCCGTTACGGTCGAAGACAACGGCAGAGATGCCGGCTTCCTTGGCCTTGGCAGCGATCAGTTCACCAACCTTGGCAGCCTGCTCAATCTTCGGCATGGCCTCGAGGCCAATCGAAGAAGCAGATGCAAGTGTTTTACCTTCCACATCATTTATCACCTGAACGTAGATCTGCTTGTTGCTGCGGAACACGCTCATACGGGGACGCTCGGCAGTACCGAAAACGCTCTTACGAATTCTGTATTTGATCTTAATTCGTCTTTCTTCTTTCTTAGTCGTCATAATCTTTTAACTTTTAACTTTTAACTTTTAACTATAAAGATTACTTCGCGGAAGCGGACTTACCCGACTTACGACGGATAACTTCACCCTTGAACAAGATACCCTTTCCTTTATAAGGCTCAGGCTTGCGGAAAGAACGAATTTTTGCACAGATAAGACCGAGCAACTGCTTGTCAGCACTCTCCAGAATGATCTGGGGGTTCTGGTTACGCTCAGACTTGGTCTCAACCTTCACTTCCTTGGGAAGTTGAATGAAAATGGGGTGCGTATAGCCCAGTGCAAACTCGATGACGTTGCCCTGGTTCGAGACGCGGTAACCCACGCCAACGAGTTCCAACTCCTTCTTGTAGCCCTCGCTCACACCAACGACCATATTGTTCACCAGTGCGCGATAGAGGCCATGGAAAGCCTGTTTCTGCTTAATATTCACAGGGCTGTTCTCGTCAACCTCGAAAGTCACGTGACCATCCTCGATCTTCACGATGATAGACTTGTCGACCTTCTGTGAGAGTTCACCCTTGGGACCCTTTACGGTCACCACACCATCCTTATCCTGGGCAACGGTAACACCTGCAGGAATACTAATTGGCAATTTTCCTATTCTAGACATAATGCAATCCTCCAATTAATATACGTAGCAAAGCACCTCACCGCCAATCTTCTGCTGTGTGGCCTCTTTGTCAGTCATTACACCCTTGGACGTAGATAAGATGGCGATACCCAGTCCGTTAATTACTCTCGGCATATCCTTGTAACCAGTGTACTTACGGAGACCTGGTGTGGATACGCGCTTCAAGAACTTGATGGCGTTCTCTTTTGTTACAGGATCATACTTCAAGGCGACCTTGATAGTACCCTGAGGACCATCCTCGATGAACTTGTAGTTCAGGATGTAGCCCTTCTCGAAGAGGATCTTCGTGATTTCCTTCTTCAAGTTTGAGGCAGGAACCTCCACAACACGGTGATGAGCCATGATTGCGTTTCTCAACCTCGTCAGATAATCTGCTATTGGATCTGTCATAAAATAAATTGTTTAATTAATCGGGACTGCCCCGACAATATTAAATAAAAATACTCTTTCGCTTTTAGCCTTTGGCTATTGGCTTTTGGCTAGGCTAACAGCTAACTGCTAATAGCTAATAGCCAATTGCCAGATTACCAACTGGCCTTCTTCACACCAGGAATGAGACCGCTGGATGCCATCTCACGGAACTGGATACGAGAGAGACCGAACTGGCGCATGTAGCCCTTGGGACGACCCGTGATCTTGCAACGGTTGTGCAGACGGATGGGGTTGGCATTGCGGGGAATAGCCTGCAACTTGCGGGCAGCCTCATAGGCAGCCATGGCACCTTCATCGGTGTTCACATCAGCCGTAGCGATGATCTTCTTCAGTGCAGCACGCTTCTCAGCATAGCGGGCAACGAGTTTGGCGCGCTTAACCTCGCGGGCCTTCATTGATTCTTTTGCCATATCTCTTAGTCGTTTTTAGCGTTCTTGAATGGGAGACCGAAAGCCTTCAGCAGAGCAAAGCCCTCCTCGTCGGTCTTAGCCGTCGTAACGAAGGTGATGTTCATACCTTGGATACGGTCTACTGAATCGATATTGATCTCGGGGAAGATAATCTGCTCCTGGACACCCAGTGTGTAGTTACCACGGCCGTCGAACTTGCTCTCGATACCCTTGAAGTCGCGGATACGGGGCAGTGCGATGCGAACCAGTTTCTCGAGGAACTCGTACATACGCTCACGGCGCAGAGTGACCATCACGCCGATGGGCATCTTCTTACGCAGTTTGAAGTTGGCGATATCCTTCTTTGAATAGGTAGCCACAGCCTTCTGACCAGTGATGGCGGTAATCTCGTTGATAGCCACCTCGATAATCTTCTTGTCCTGAGTAGCGTCACCCAGACCCTGGTTGACCACGATCTTCTTCAGGACGGGAATCTCCATTGCAGAACTGTAGTTGAACTGCTTCATCAATGCCGGAGCAATCTGCTCGGCATAAGTCTTCTTAAGTTGTGCTGTATTTGCCATTACTTAATCTCCTCCCCTGACTTTTTGGCGATACGAATCACGTTCTTGCCCTCATGCTTGATAGACACGCGGGTGGGTTTGCCGCTCTTCGGATCGATCAGACTTAAATTAGAAATATGGATGGGAGCCTCTACCTTCTCGAAGCCACCCTGAGGATTCTTGGCATTGGGCTTGGTGCTCTTGTTGACGTAGTTCACACCCTCAACAATGGCACGCTCCTTGTCTACCAAGACCTTCAGCACCTTACCAGTCTTGCCCTTGTCCTCACCGGCCAGGACGATGACGGTATCGTTTTTCTTGATATGTAACTTGCTCATTACTTTTAATCTTTTAATGTTAAAGAACCTCAGGTGCCAAAGATACGACCTTCATGTTGACTGCACGCAACTCGCGAGCCACAGGGCCGAAGATACGGCTACCGCGGAGTTCGCCAGCGTTGTTCAGCAGCACGCAAGCGTTGTCGTCGAAGCGGATGTAAGAACCATCAGCACGACGGATTTCCTTCTTGGTGCGAACAATCAGAGCCTTCGAAACTGCACCCTTTTTCACGTCACTCGTGGGAATAGCATTCTTGATGGCTACGACAATCACGTCGCCCACGCTGGCATAACGGCGGCGGGTACCGCCCAGCACACGGATGCAGAGAGCCTCACGTGCACCGCTGTTATCAGCTACTGTAAGTCTTGATTCTGTCTGTATCATAATTACTTAGCTTTTTCAACGATTTGTACTAGTCTCCAGCGCTTTGTCTTAGACAGAGGGCGGGTTTCCATAATGAGTACGGTATCGCCTACCTGACACTCATTCTTCTCATCATGTGCATGGTACTTCTTCGTCTTCTGGACGAACTTACCATAAATCGGGTGCTTCTCCTTGAACTTAGCGGCAATAACAATGGTTTTATCCATCTTGTTGCTAATGACGACACCCTGTCTTGTCTTTCTTAAATTTCTTGTTTCCATCTGGACCATTGTTATTTGTTAAGTTCTCTCTGACGGAGTTCCGTCTTCATACGTGCAATGTCACGACGTGCAGCCTTAATCAGTGATGGATTCTCCAGCGGAGTGACGTTGTGGTTGAACTTCATCTGGTTGTACTTGGCAACCTCCTCCTCAATGCGCTCGGCCAGATCCTTGGTCTCGAGTTCCTTAATTTCCTTCGTCTTCATACTAATTAAGCGTTTTTATCGTAGTCGCGTCTTACAACAAACTTGGTCTTCACGGGCAGTTTCTGGGCACCGAGGCGCAGGGCCTCCTTGGCAACCTCAAAGGGAACGCCCTCTACTTCAAAGAGGATACGGCCAGGAGTCACGGGGGCTACCCATCCTGCGGGATCACCCTTACCTTTACCCATTCGCACGTCAGCAGGCTTGCGAGTGATGGGTTTGTCGGGGAAAATACGAATCCACACCTGACCTTCACGGTTCATATAACGGTTGATGGCAACACGTGCTGCCTCAATCTGACGGCTGTCGATCCATTTTGCATCAAGTGTCTTGATGCCGAAAGATCCGAAAGCCAGCGTCGTACCTCTGTGGGCGTTGCCTTTGTTGCCACGTCCGTCCTGAGGCCTTCTATATCTTACTCTCTTAGGCTGTAACATGATAGATTCTTTCTTTTTTACTGTTTATTACTTCTTCTTATTACGGAACTTACGGCCATCCCTGTTACCGCCATTACCACGGCCTACCTGCTTCTCCTGAGAGAAGTTGGGGGCGAGGTCAACCTTACCATAGATCTCTCCACGGCAAATCCAGACCTTGATACCCAGCAGTCCTACCTTGGTAAGAGCCTCTGCCTGGCAGAAATCGATATCAGCACGGAAGGTGTGCAGCGGTGTACGGCCTTCCTTGAGCATCTCACTGCGTGCGATTTCAGCACCATTCAGACGTCCCGAAATTTGAACCTTAATACCCTCGGCACCAGCACGCATCGTATTGGCGATGGCCTGCTTAATAGCACGACGGTAAGCGATCTTGCCCTCAATCTGGCGAGCGATGTTCGTGGCAACGATCGTAGCGTCGAGTTCCGGACGCTTCACCTCAAAGATATTGATCTGAACTTCCTTGTCGAAGAGTTTCTTCAACTCATCCTTCAGATTGTCCACATCCTGTCCGCCCTTACCAATGACGATACCCGGACGAGCCGTGCAAATAGTAATGGTAACCAGTTTCAAAGTACGCTCGATGACGATTTTCGACACGCTAGCCTTAGCCAGACGCTCGTTGAGGTACTTACGGATTTTCTGATCCTCTACCAGGTTATCTCCGAAGTCCTTGCCTCCGAACCAATTTGAATCCCAACCTCTTACGATACCCAGACGGTTGCTAATTGGATTTACTTTCTGTCCCATACTTATTCTTTTACGTCATTAGTTTTAGCGTCAACGAACAGAGTGACGTGGTTCGAACGCTTACGGATACGATAGCCACGACCCTGAGGTGCCGGTCTCATTCGCTTCAAAGTAACACCCTCATCCACGAAGATGCGGGTAATGAACAGTTCGCCGGCCTCTGCCTTGCGATCGTTCTTCTGCTCCCAGTTGTTGATGGCCGAGCGGAGGAGTTTCTCCACATCAGCAGCAGCAGCCTTCTTCGAGAAGCGCAGCACACCGAGTGCGCGGTTCACCTCCATGCCGCGAATCATGTCAACGACATAACGCATCTTGCGCGGAGAAGAAGGACAGCCTTTCAGCTTTGCAAAATACTGTGTCTTAAGTGCTGCTTTTCTTTCTTCAGCCTTAATATGTTTTCTTGCTCCCATTGTTAATTTTCAATTTTCAATTTACAATTTACAATTCCCCTGAGCATTACTTCTTGTTACCGGCGTGACCACCGAAACGACGGGTAGGTGCAAACTCACCGAGTTTGTGACCGACCATGTTCTCAGTAATGTAAACAGGGATAAATTTGTTACCGTTATGAACTGCAACAGTGTGTCCCACGAAATCGGGGGAGATCATTGATGCTCTGGCCCATGTCTTGACAACAGTCTTCTTGCCGCTCTCATTCATAGCGAGAACCTTCTTCTCGAGAGAGACGTTGATATACGGACCTTTCTTTAATGAACGACTCATAATTTAACTCTTGTTTCGTTGTTTACTTCTTGTTTGCTCTTTCAATAATGTACTTGTTTGAAAGCTTCTTCGGTGCGCGTGTCTTCAGACCCTTAGCGTACAGACCCTTACGTGAACGTGGGTGTCCACCAGACTGACGGCCTTCACCACCACCCATCGGGTGATCGTGCGGGTTCATCACAACACCACGGTTGTGCGGGCGCTGACCCAACCAGCGTGAACGTCCAGCCTTACCAGACTGTTCCAGAGCGTGGTCAGAGTTGCCTACGGCACCAACAGTAGCCTTACAAGCAGAAAGCACCTTACGTGTCTCTCCCGAGGGGAGTTTGATCACGCAGTAACTTCCTTCACGAGAAGTCAACTGAGCAAAATTACCAGCCGAACGAACGAGCAGGGCACCCTGACCGGGACGGAGTTCAATGTTGTGAATCACCGTACCCACAGGGATGTTGGCCAGCGGCAGGGCATTACCAATCTCAGGTGCTGCCTCTGCTCCAGACATCAGCGTCGTGCCGACCTGCAGTCCATTGGGAGCAATAATGTAGCGTTTTTCACCATCTGCGTAGAAGAGCAATGCGATACGGGCCGAACGGTTCGGATCGTACTCGATTGTCTTAACTACAGCAGGAACACCATCTTTCTCTCGCTTGAAGTCGATCAGACGATACTTCTTCTTGTGACCGCCGCCCATGTAGCGTACAGTCATCTTACCGGTGTTGTTTCGACCACCGGTTGAACGCTTACCGTAAACGAGAGACTTCTCTGGCACGGATGCAGTAATATCCTCGAACGTGCCA
>CADCCB010000027.1 GCA_902799905.1 uncultured Prevotellaceae bacterium | reverse complement strand
CTGGAGGCGCTGGGCTTGAGGCCCGGCATGCGGGTGCTGCCTCCCAGGGTGGTGAAATACCTGTCGGACCTCTACTGCATCGACGTGGGTGACTGACGCCGGGCGAAGGAACGTCATCTACGCTCCGTTCCGACGGCACTTTACGCCCGAAAGTGCCGTAGTTTACCAGGGAAAGGAAGCGTCGGAACGACCGTAAACTGCCGTCGGAACGACCCGAAGAAGGCATCGGAACGACCCGTAGATGACGTTTGGACGAGGCGAAAAACCTTATCTCTTCTTATCTCTCGTAACTCGTCATAACTCGTCAAGCGATCTTTGAAATGTTGTCACAGTTACAGATGAACAGATGTTGCAGGAAAAAGAATCCCGCGTACTCGTTTGCACGGTACGCGGGAGACAACTTTCTTAATTTTTCAGTTCATGTTTTACCTGTCCCTCACTACCTTCCTGACACTGCCATCGGCTTGGCGGACGATGTTCAGGCCGTGAGACATAGCCGGAAGACGGCGACCATGCAGGTCGTAGAAACTCTCAACTTTTTGGGGCGAGACTTCCATTTGTGAGATACCGTCGGTCGCGCTGATGGTCACGGCTTCCGAGGCTTCCGACAGGGCACCATACTCGTTGACAGCCTGCACCATGACGACATCGCCCTCTTTCAGGCCACTGACGGCAGGAGCGGTGGGGAAGGCCACAGCCTTGCCGTTGACCGTCACCACATAGCAGATGGCATAGGGCACAGCGTCCCAACTGACCTCGCCGCCATTGGCCGTCAGCACAGGGGCGGCTGTCTTCTCGACGATGGGCAGGGGGTTCCACACACCCGTCTCGGCATTGCTGGTGCCGTCGCCGGCCAGCACGTTCTGGATGGTGTACTGAGCCACCTCGTCGGCGGTCAGCGCGTTCTTGGCCTTACCAGTGATCTTCTCCGTCTTGTCGCTGTTCCAGTACCAGTAGTCCTCACGCGATGTCTCGTTCATCTTATTGCCGTTCTTGTCCCAGATGTCGTAGACAGCCCAGATGGCGGGCAGTCCGCCCATCGTCTCATACCAGTAGCCGTCGTAGGCCTGCAGTTCCATCTGCGTATGCAGGAACACGGTCTTGGGGTTGTTGTGCCAGGGGCGTCCCAGGTAGATTTTTCCCTCTTCGGGCGTGAAGTAGGTCGAGGTGACGGTCGTGTTGTTGAACACGTAGCCCCAGCGGGTGTCGGCAGGATGGCTTGGTGCCACGATATAGCCTCCCGTCTTGCGGTTGATGTTCAGCGTGGTGTTCTCGAACCATACGTCGCAGTCGCCATAGATGAAATCGACAGATCCCTCGATGGTGGAGTTCAGCCAGTAGGCGCGCTTGTAGGTGCCGTTGGCCTTGTAGGTGTCCTGATATGAACGTACATTCAGGTTGTTGAACACCAGACGGTCGGCATCGGTATTGATGCTCAGGGCCTGCGGACCCTCCTTGCGCGAGATGGTCCAGTTCTCGTTGTCAATGGTCACGTTCTCGATGTAGAAGC
Source organism: uncultured Prevotellaceae bacterium (assembly GCA_902799905.1). Lineage (GTDB taxonomy): Bacteria > Bacteroidota > Bacteroidia > Bacteroidales > Bacteroidaceae > Prevotella. The sequence goes on along the minus strand of CADCCB010000027.1, from coordinate 38,729 downwards.
CGTCGGCTCCCGACTGCACCTCCAGGGTGGCACCGGCATTGACGTGGTACCAGGCACGGCTGCGGTCCCAGCCTGCACCACCGTCCAGACGGTCGCCAGCGATGGTCACCTTATCCACGGCCTGACCGATGATGTGGATGTTGGGCTTGTTGACATAGACCAGGCGACAGTCGTCATACTCGCTCTTGCCACCGCTGATCTGTGTGGTCTCAGTACTGCTGGCATCGCCGGGGTTCGTATAGACGAAGCCATAACTGCTGTTGAATGTCTCGTTGGGATCGTTGTAGTAGCCCTCCTTGATGAAGATGAGGTAGGGGCGTGTGCTGTTGGACGGGGCGGCATTGATGGCATCCTGTATCTTCTTGTACTGGGCAGGCATGCTGTTGGTGGCAGCCACATCGGCCTCCAGCGAATGGTCGACGATGGCATCGAAGGTACGTGCTGCGGGCTGCTGACGCTCCATGACGGTGAAGGTGAGGGCAACGGCCTCGGCCTGATTGCCAGAGCGGTCCTGCACGAAGCCGGCAGGCATCTGGAAGGTGTAGGCCTGTCCGTAGGCAAGGTTGAAGTAGTCGAAACTCACCGAACGGCTGCTCCACTGTGCCTCTACCGGCTCACCGTTGAGCGTGGCCACGCCGTTGGCTTTGCCCTGCTCAATACGCTCGTCATAGGAGATGGTGATGCGGCCATTGGCACTCACGCCAGTAGCACCGTCGGTCGGCAGGGTGCTGACCACCACGGGAGCCTCGCTGTCCTCGGCCACCTCGGCCGTTCCCAGCACAAAGACATTGCCTATGCCGCTTTCAGAGTGGGCACAGTAGTCGAGGCCGAGGAACTGACTGTCGAACTCGTAACTGCTCGAGAGCATCTCATCGCCGTCGCCCGTGATGCGCAGGTACACCATGTCCTGTCCGGCTGCTGAGGCAGGCAGGGTGATGTCCAGCGGCTTGACGACGTTGGCTGTCATCTCCCACTGGGCACCCTCAATCTGTGTGAAGGTGGTGCCGTCGGTCGAGATGAGGGCCTTCCAGTTCTTCGATGCCATGTTCTTGGCAGCCATATCGCCCGAAAAGGTCACATCAGTAAAACCCTTGGTAGAGAACTGATACTGCCAGGCGATGTCGGTGGTGCGATAGCCGTTCTGGTAGAGGCCGTTGATGCCCGACAGCACCACACCCTCACGATTGCGTACCACGGGGGTGCCGCCGTCTTTCGTATAGACCTTCGTGCCGTCGCTGACCTTCACAATCGAAGCCGATGCGTTGCGCTGTTCGTCCCACGCCAGGTCGGCATTGAAGGGGTAGGCAGCAGTGGTCTCGTAGGCATAGGTGTTCACCTTGCTGGCATCGAACACGGCGATGAAGTCCTGCACCTCGTAGTTGGCCACCAGTTCCATGTCGCTGTTGACAGTCAGGGTGCGTGTTGCCGTCGTGCCGGCATTCTCGTTCTGGTCGGTCCACTGCATGAACTTCAGGACCTTCGACTCCTGGGCTGTAGCCGTCACCTGCGTGCCAGCCTCATATTTGCCGGCATGGTCGTTGGGCGACAGGGTGATGGCGCCCAACGGGCGGTCGGCATCGTTGGTCACCTTGGTGGTGACGGTATAGACGGGAATGGTCTCGAAGACGGCCTTGGCAGTCTTCTCGGCATCCATCGTCAGCGTCAGCGTGGCATTGGTGCCCAGCACCTGGCCGTCGGCATCCTGCCACTCCTTGAATTGGTAGCCGAAATTCCTCTTGGCGGTCAGCGCCACCTCCGTGCCTTCCTTGAATGTCGCCATATCAGGGTCGCTGCTGATCATACCGGCCTCGGCAGGTACCACAGCGGTAGTCAGCGCATATTTGGTGACCTGTGCGGAGGCACCGGTCAACTTGCCCTCGATGACAAGGTTGGAGAGTCCCATCGTCTTGGTCTTGCCCAGTCCGATGAATGAGAACTTGAGTTTCAGCGGGTTGTCATTGGTAGCCACCAGACTGCTGAGTTCGTAGTTGAACGTGGCGATGTCGAGGCTTTTGCCGCTACGGTTGACGGCGGCAGCCTTGCAGAGTTCCTCGCTATTGTCGCCAGCCTCGGCAACGACGGTCAGGGTGCCGCCATCAGTGCCGAAGCGTGCGCCCTCGAAACTGATCTTGGAAGGCATGAAATAAAAACCGTCGTCGGGGGTCAGCGTCAGTGTCAGTGTGTTGTCGTCAGTGGCTGCCGAAGCAAAAGAGGCATTAGTGCCATTATAGATCTTCAGCATATTGGTCTTTGCAGAGCCGCTGTCATAGGTGGTCACGCCTCCCACGGTCAGGTCGTTGCCTGCTGTCCACTTCTTGCCGATGAAACCAGCGGCCATTTCCTGTGGGGTCATAGTAGGGTCGGTGTCGATGCTGCCGTCGGCCAAGGTATAGGTGATGGAACCATCGACATTCAGTCCGCCGGCATTCTTCACCTGTCCGCTGACGGCGACGTCCTGAATACAGATCCAGCGCCCCTTGTCGATATTCTTCGACCAGGGATAGACACGGATGAGCAGGCGCTCGCCCTCGTCCACCTTGATGACATCCTCAGCGGAAACCTCGTTCCAGGTGCTGGTCAGCACACCAGAGGCGAAGATAGTCTTACGATTGACGAAGCCGTCGGTGGAATAGTAGACATGACACTGCAGGGAGCCGCCGCCCTGTGCCTTGATCTTCATGGCGATGCTGCTGATGTTGAGTTCCTTGCCCTCAGGGGCGGTCACGGCAAACTGCACGTACTGGTCAGGATCGTCGTCGATGCCGGCATTGGGCCATTCGCCAGTGGTGCCGTTGGGAGCGATGAGGGCTCCGTAGCCATTCACGTTGCCATATTTGCCAAGACCCGTCAGCGTGGCTGTCGTGGCAGTCACTTCACCCGTGACGGTGGCATTGTCGTTGGGAACCATCGGCCACGTGACGGTGAAGGGGTCGCCACCGCCCAGTTCCACAATGTTCACCTTCAGGGGCACCTCCACGCTCTTGTCGCCCAATGTGGCTGTGATGGTGCCTTCGAACAGGCCTGCATTGGCCAGTATCACACGTGCGTAGAAACTCTGTACGAGCGTACCATTCTTATAATTGATGTTTAGCGATGTGTTCCAGTTGTTCTTGTCAGTAGAGAGGGTGATGCCGTCGGTAGCGGTAATGGTGATGGTACCGTCGGCTGGGGTGAGGCCGAAGCCGTTCAGGGTCAGTTCCTTCAGGGCGGTCTGTCCCTTGTAGCCCTCGCCCAGATCGGCTGTGGCAGGAGACACGGAGAGGTCTGTGGGAACGACGATGCCGTCAGCCAAAAGATTCTGCTCTTTCATCAGTTGCGCACAGAGGCGGGCCACGAGCAGGGCACCGGTGGTGTTGAAGTGGGTAGAGCCGTCGCCGTCGAACAGTTGCTCGTGACACTTGGTATCGCCGTAACTCTCATAGAGATCCTTGGTGGCAGTCGTCAGGTCGATGAAAGCCACGTTTTTCTCCTGTGCCAGCATCTTGGAATGGTAGGCATAGTCCATGGTGTGGTCATCGGCAGCCACCTTGTTGCCTGTGGTAGGGCCGTTGGCTGTCAGGATGCTGAACGAGTCGCCAAGGTCGTGACGGCCGTTACGACGGATCTTGCCATTGCCGTCGAAGTAACTGCGGCACACAGGTGAGCAAATGACGGGAATGGCGTCTTTGGCCAGCACCTCGTCGACAATCTTGCCCAGGTTCTGCTTGTAGGTGGTGGAGGGAATGCTGCCACGCAGGTCTACGGCAGCGGCAGCCGTCTGGTCGCCGATGTTCAGGTAGTAGTCACGCAACTGGTAGCCGTCCATGCCGCCGTTTTTCTCGTCATTATGCCCGAAGGTGATAATGACATAGTCGCCTGCCTGAACATTGTTCTTGGCATTCTGCCAGAGTTCGCTGTAGCCAGTGTACGTGTCGCGTCCGCCCTTGGCGTAGTTCACAGAAGTCCAGCCGTTGGTAAGGAAGTTACCAAAATACATACCCCATCCGCGTGTCACGGTGGCGTTCTCGTCGTAAGGTGCCATCGTTGAGTCACCCAGCGTGTGCACCTTCTTCGCGTCAATCCCGAGGCTGCCCGTCAGCAGGGCAGCCATCAGGAGTAATAAGAAACTTTTCTTTGTCATCATGTTATTTTGTTAGCAGTTTGTTTGATGCCACAAAATTACATGGAAAAGAAGAAAGGGAGAGGGTAAAAACGGGTCAATGAGGTGGACTATTCCGTCAATCCACCTATTTGACCTGATTTTTATACTCCGAGGGAGACATGCCGACGGACTGACGGAAGCAGCGACTGAAATACTTGGGGTCGCTGAAACCACACTTGTAAGCAACCTCTGACACGATGGAATCGTCGTTTTTCAGCAACAGGCAGGCACGTTTGATACGTGCCTCCTTGAAGAAGTCGGCTGGTGTGACACCCATCAACTGCTTCATCTTGCGCTGGAGCACCGAGCGGCTCACGGCACAGGCTTCGGCCATCTGGTTGATGTCGGCATTGCTGTTGTCCATGTTCTGCTCGACGAAGGCCAGTACCTGCTGCATGAAGGGGTCGTCGGTCTGTTTGACCTGCGGCACTTCTTGCTCCACCTCCATCTTCTCCAGCAACGACAGATAGGCTTCCAGCGTCTCCTGCTGGCGGTGCTTGATGCGACGAATATAGAAATAGGTATAGACGATGCTGCCCACTACCAGCAGTGCCAGTACGACAAACAGCACGATGGCCCAGGGTGTCTCCCAGAACGTAGGCTCCACGATGATGGTCAGCGTGCGAGTGTTGTCAGTCCAGACACCGTCGCTGTTCGTCGAACGAATGGCCAGTTGGTAGGTGCCGGGTCTGAGGTCGAGTAGGGTGATGGAGTGGTTGTGGCCCAGACTGGTCCAGTTCACTGAGTCGTTGTCCAGACGGAACTGGTAGTTGATGGCCGAGGGGTCAACATAGTCGAGGGCGGCAAAGCGCACGGTGATGCTGCGTTCCGACGGACTGAGCCTGAGGGTGTCCATCCTTGTCACGGCCAGGTTCTCCGTGTCGTCGAGTCCCTGCCCATGCAGGATGGTAATGCTCGTCAGAAGCAACGGTGGCGTATAGTTGCTGCGGTGGGCCAGGAGACGCGGCAGCCAGACGGCTCCCTGCAGGGTGGGTATCAGCCAGCGGTCGTCGGTAGTCAGCAGCGGACGGCCCTCGCTGAAGCGGTATATCTGATGAAAGAAGTGGTGGTCCAGGTTCTCGTAGGTACCCTTGTTGATGTCCAGACTGACCAGTTGTCTGGGACAGACCACCATCAACAGACTGTCGTCGGCCAGTGTCATGCCGATGGTCATGTCGGTGGGCAGCATGTCGTTCTGCATCGTCAGATGACGGAAGGAGAGGGTATCGGCCAGCAGATCGTCGCTGACAATCTCGCAGATGCCGCCCGTCTCTGTGGCTACAAACAGACGGCCATCGTGTGTGCGTACGATGTCCATCGTGGCGTTGCAACTGAGGGACTCCTGCCTATGTGACTCCTTGATATGCCGATGGAATCGCATGTTTTTGATATTTTCCTCTATCTGACCGACGATGAGACCCTCGGTGGTGGCAGCCAGCAGGATGTTGTCGGGGGTAATCAGTATGTGGCGCACTTTCTGGCACACATCCTGAGGATAGCCAGCCATAGGACCGATGACCTGTGGGTGTGCGCCGTCGGCATCCTCTATACAGGCGATGCCTCCGCCCAGGGTGGCCACCCACAGACGGCCCTGCCGGTCCTCGGCAATGGCATAGACTTGGTCGTTGTTCAATCCCTCTACGGGCTCCACGCTGAAGTGGTTTGCTGTTGTCTCCGTCAGTCGGTAGAGTCCTCCCGGTTTACAGCCCAGCCAGATACGGCCGCTGCGTGTCTGAGTGATGCAATAGACGGGATGGCCGAAGGTCTGATAGCCGCGTGCCAACCGTCCGTCGGTCGTCAGGTAGCCCAGTTCATTGCCGCCATTGTCGAGCAGCCTGACGGTGGCATCCTCCTTGGTGGTCACCCACACGCGACCCTTGTTGTCTTTCTGGATGCAACGCACCATCGCCTCGTGCTGCATGGGCAGCGGTGAGGTAGGTTGTGGTGTGGCACTCATGCAGTAGAGGGCATCGTCGCGAATCTGCCATTCCAGTCCCTGCGGGTCCTTATAGCAGAAATAGCCGTCCTTGTGCTTACCCCGTGTGGGCTGATTGTTCAGGCTCTCCCTAGCCTGTCGATGCTCTTCCTCACTGGTTAGGTCATAAAAACGGTAGGTCCTGGTGTCGAAGCGGCAGGTGTCGTCATCCACCCGCAGAAAGATGTCGCCATCATCGGAGAGCCAGATATTACGGATACGGTCCGATGACATCGAACAGCCATCGCCCGGTTGCGGCTTCAAGCGTCGGAACTCATAGCCGTCGAAGCGGCACAGACCGTTCCATGTCGCTATCCACAGCAGGCCGTCGTGGTCTTGCAGTATCTGGGTGGTATGACCCTCCAGCGTGCTGTTGGTCTCGTCGTAACGGTGCAGTTCCCACAGGTCTTGTGCCTGCAGGCAGAGCGTCAGCAAGAGCGCGATGATGGTGGTGTGAAGTCTCATCTGAGCATTTGTCTCGTTTGTTCCAGTATGCTGAGCAGTTCGTCCTCCTTTTCAGCCCGCAGCATGGCGATGCGTGTCTGGCGGAAATTGGGTATGGCCTTGAAGACGGGTGTCGCTGCCAGGTGACGACGGGTGTGCAGTATGCCGCGATACTCGTCGATACGCTCTATGTTGATGCGTAACTGCTCTTCCAGCACGTCGATCTTCTCGTCGAGCGACAGTGGCTCACGACTGAAAATCCAGGGACAGCCGAAGGTGGCCCGTCCTATCATCACGGCATCCACGCCATAAGTGTCGAAGGCACGGTCGGCATCGTCCAAGGACTTGATGTCGCCATTGCCGATGATGGGTATCTGTATGCGCGGATTGCGCTTCACCTCGCCGATGAGCGTCCAGTCGGCCTCGCCTGTGTACATCTGAGCCCGTGTCCGACCGTGAATGGTCAGTGCCTTGATGCCGCAGTCCTGCAACTGCTCAGCCAACTCGGTGATGATGAGTTGCTCGTGGTTCCAGCCCAGGCGGGTCTTCACAGTGACGGGCAGTTTGACGGCATCCACCACCTTTCGCGTGATCTCCAACATCTTGGGGATATTTTGAAGCATGCCGGCACCGGCTCCCTTGCCAGCCACCTTCTTCACAGGGCAGCCGAAGTTCAGGTCGATGAGGTCAGGGCCCGCCTGCTCGACGATGCGTGCCGCCTCGACCATCGCCTCGACGTCGCGACCGTAGATCTGTATGCCCACAGGCCGCTCCTCGTCGCTGATGGTCAGTTTCTGCTGTGTCGATTTCACGTCGCGTATCAGGGCCTCTGCCGACACGAACTCGGTATAGACCATCGCCGCTCCGAACCGCTTGCACAGCAGTCGGAACCCGATGTCGGTCACGTCTTCCATCGGTGCCAGGAACACCGGACGGGGGCCAAATTCTATCTCACCTATTTTCATCTCTTTGTTTTAGATGGCAAAGGTACGATTTTTTCATATCAACGAGAAAATAATTTAGATTTGTTAAGATTTTGACCATGCCCCCAATTGGCTGCTATACAAAAAGGCGCCCCAATGCCTGTTGCACGGGGGCGCCATTTTTGTGGTCGCTGGACTCGACTGCAAAGCAGCCGAGCACCGAACATTATTAGTTCGTCTATTATTTAATCACGACCTTGCTCAGCAGCCGATGTTGTGTGTTCGGCTGTTTTGCAGCCGAATTCTCACTTAATCACGACCTTGAGCGTTCAGCTCGAGCTCGTTCACGCTCGATAAAGCATGAACGAGTTCTTGCTTTATTCTCACTTAATCACGACCTTGCGGGTTCAGCTCGAGCTCGTTCACGCTCGATAAAGCATGAACGAGTTCTTGCTTTATTCTCACTTAATCACGACCTTGCGGCCATTGATGATGTAGAGACCCTTCTGAGCCTTGTCTACGCGAATGCCTTGCAGGTTGTAGACCTTGCCATCGGCAGTGGTCGTAGCAGGAGCAATCTCTTCGATGCCGGTGGCGACGACAGCCTCGGCGGCTTCACCCAGACCACCCATCTCGTTGGCGGCACGTACGGAGTAAACAACAGACTCTTCTCCACCTCTGCGAGAGCCAGCCTCTTCGGATGAGAGCGTGCTCAGATCGAAGGTGGTATCCTTCGTGTAGGCGATGATCTCACCATTCTTGCAGATAGCATACAACAGAGAGTAACTGTTGCCTGTCCATGAGAGGATGGTTCCCACGAGTTTCACATCGGTGACCATAGGAGCCGATTCCGTCATGAGTTGTGGGTTCCAGTCGCCGAACATCTTGTCCTTGTCGCTGTATTCCAGAGCCTCCTCAGCAGTCAGCACTGGGTTGTTGACATGACCGTCACCGAAGGTCTTCTTACGACCACTCAGGTCGATGACACTACCGGTAGAAGTTGTCGAGTTGTACTCAGCGAAGCGCTTGGGCCAGCCTGTACCCATCTCATTCCAGCCGATAGCCGAAGGCACGACATTCATCTTGGTGTCGATCCAGACAGCCACAGGAGTGCCAGAGCCCCAAGGACGACCGAGGGTGTAGTTGCCATCGACGCCAGAGCCGTCACCATTGATGACACAGTCTTTCATGACCCAACCGATGTTTGCGGGTTTCGAAGGAACAGCGCAGTAGCCACCGGCAATCTGACGGAACTCAACCTGGTCGAAGTAAGCGTCACCCTTACCGCAGATGTAGTCAGTACGTCCACGGATGATACCACCCTCGAAGTAGTACAGGCCATTGTCGTTGTTAGAGGTCCAGGTGTCCTGATAACCGAAGAGACATACGTTCTTGTAGATGCTCTTCTTACTCTTATCCTGAACGGCAAGGTTACGGCCTCTTGCATCTTCAATACCACTCTTGATGGTGAGATCCTGGAAGTAGTAATCATCGCCACTCAACTGCAGTACGTCACTATTGCCGATACCGTCGTAGATGCTGGTCGTTCCAAACTGGCCTGCGAATGTCTCGTTGGCAGCAGCCTGTGTGATGATGGTAGCGTCACGGTCTTCGCCGATGAACGAGATCTTGCCACCTGTTACATAGGTGATGGGATCTGGACGGTCCTGATTGAAGTAAACCTCGCCAGTGCTGCTGTTGGTATGTGTGTAGTGCTTGTTGGCACCACTTGGCAATGCATAGGTACCCTTCTTGATGAAGATACGATAGCGAGTGGTCTTGTCGGCACGCTCGTTGGCAGCCTTGATGGCGGCAGCGAGTTCCTCAGCAGTAGAGACCACTTCGTCATAGAGACCTTTCTCAATAGTCGGGCGTTCCATGGTGGTGAAGTTGATAGCGATAGCATCAGCGAGTGTAGCACCTGTCAGGTTCTGCACCGTGTTGGCAGGCAGGGTGAAGGTGTATTCTTTGCTGTACTCAAGACCTTTGTATTCGAAGGTGATGACCTTGCCGCTGACGGTAGGAGTCAGTTCCATGGTGCCGAGTGTAGCAACAGCACCCTCAAGCACCTGTACCTTCTTGTCGAAGTTAAGCACAATCTTACCCGATGCGGAAGCACCAGTAGCACCATCGGCAGGTACTGACGATACGAGGGCAGGAGCCACGGGATCGTCAACCAGTTTCGGTGTGCCAGTGATGAAGAACATAGCCAGCGTGTTGCCGTCGTTGGCTGAAGCCGAACCGTCAACATTCGAGGTCTTGTCGGCAATCATACGGATAAAGAGATCCTTCTGGTTGTTGGCAGCCTCAGGCAGTGTCTCGTTGAACGAAGCAGGATTCTTGGCACCCTCCATCGTAATGCTACCGAAGTTGGTCCAGTTCTCACCATCAGTAGAGAATTCTGCGTTGTACCTCTGGTAAGCATTGTAGTTGTAGAGCATCTGGAACTGAACGGTGATGTTAGTGAAGGCCTCGGCATTGACCTTAGTCTGCCAGTGCCAGTTACCTACGTCGCCATTGCTGGAACCAGTGCGCCAGTTGACGGCTGCACCCTTGAAACTCTCATAGCCGCCAGCGGCTTCGGTGCTCTTGTCGAGCCAGCCCTGTGTCTCACCAGTCTCGGTGTTCACCAGGCTCAGAGCGTCAGCATCGTTGTCCGCAGCAGCAAAGTCTGCCTTACGGCCATTGCCACCAGCCTTGTAGAAGTCCCAACCGGCAATAATGTCGGCCTGAGCATAGATAGCGGACAGCGTCACGTTGTTGTCCATCTTGACAATCTTGTTGGCAGCGGTCTCACCGTCGCTCCAGTTGGTGAAGGTCACGAGACCATCATACTGGTTGGCGTTCAGTTCAACAGTCGTGCCAGCCTCGTACATCATCTTTCCGTCAACCAGTGTAGGAGCAGGGCTAATGGTTACCATGTAGGGGTTGGTGCCATCGATGGTCAGAGCCAGTTCGTAGGTCTCAACGGCTCTGAAGTTAGCGGTCAGCGTCTCATCGGCAGTCATGGTGTACTTGAACTTAGCCTCAGTAGATACTTCGTCACCGGCAGCGTTGGTCCAGTTGACGAAATCATAACCGAAGTTTTCGGTAGCAGTCAGAGTGACTTCGCTACCTTCCTCATACTGCTCGGCAGCGGGATAGACATTGATAGAGCCAGCCTCCTCGGGAGAAACGACTGTTGCCAGCGTATATTGATTGACATCAGCCACGGTACCGTTGATGATACCATCAATGGTCATCTCTGCATAGCCACCATCCTTACCACCGCCAACACCAACAGTTCCAAATACAGAAAGACCATCAGCAGAAGCCAGTGCGGCCTGCTGTTCAGCAGTCAGTTCAATTTCAAAGTGGTTGGTGTAGTTGCTGTTCTTGCCAAATTTGTCTTCGGCTTGAGTCTTGTTGTTGCGCGGAGCGGTGAAGTTGCCTAATGTGATAGCCTCGCCATCACCAACTTTTGCGGAAATAGTGATACCATTCTCGGCATCAGTTCCGAAGCGGATGATGTAAGCACTAATCTTAGTCGGCTTGAATGTCAGACCAGCAGCGGGTTTTACGGCCCACTCCACAGTTTGCGTAGAACCAGCGGGACGCAACTTAATGAAGGTTACGGTTTTTCCATCAGGATAGGTAGCCTGACCTGTGCCAGAACCGTTGAGGGTGATGTCGCCAGTATTTACGGCTGCCGTGCTAAAGATACCATCGGGAGTTACGACATTGGCTGACATATTTGTGGCATCAGTCATGGCCCACACCACCTTGGCATCAGCATTGTCATAGTTTTTTCCACCGCCCTGACTCTGTACAACAGGCAGCACAACCTGGATGTAACGATAGTAAGAACCATCATTGCCAATCACGACGTCAACAGTCTCAGCAGCACTGGCAACGGTGTAGTTGATAGTCTTACCGCTGGTGTAGTCGGTCTGTCCGTCGATAGAGGTTGTTGTCAACTCGTTATAAGCCTCGATGCTGACGGTAGCACCCTTGCAAGAAGGAATGGTCCACTTGGTTCCGTTGTTAAGCTGTGCCCAGTCAGTCCAAGCACCATTGGCGAACTTACCACCGTTGTTGGTGTCGAAGTCAGCTTTCACATCAATGACCTTGTCACCGATGGTAGCCTGAGCAACCCAAATGCCGGTAGCGTTCTGGTAAGCAACGGTAGGAGCACCTGCGTCGCGACGGAAGTTATACTTCAGTGTAACGGGCTCTGTGCGGTCGGCCAGTGAAACGGTGTTGGCAGTGAATACAGGAGTCAATGTTACGCTCTCTGCATCGGGAGCCGTGATTTCCTCGCCAGGAGCGTAGGTGTTGGTACCGTCGGTCCAGCCTGTCAGCGTAGCACCTTCCTTATAGAGCGTGAAGTTCTTGGGCAATGTGTACTTCTTGCCAATTCCTGCAATCTCTTCTGCTGGAGCAACACCCTCAGCACCACTCTCGGTAATGTCGAAGATGAACTTCACATCGCTTGGAATATCCTTCGGGTCAACCTTCTCTACAGCGAAGTAAGGAACGTATGAGCCACCACTGATTCTCAGTTTAGTAGCAACCTCTTCCTTGTAGTAGAATGAAACGACATTGTTCTCCTTATCGTTGTGATAGCAAGCACCGGTATTGGTGTTGAATGTACCAATGGTTGTTAGGTTGGCTCCATTCTGGGTCTGGACAGTGACGTCGCCACCCCATGCACAAGTTCCCATCGTAATCTTCACGGGACCTTCTACATCGACCATTGCCATGAAGTTGCTGATGCCATGATCGTCAGAGTGGTACTTACCCGTGATAATTGCGTTGGCAGTCTCGTCTTCGACACTCACACGGGTGAATGTGCCGTCCTGGTTCATCTTCAAGCCAGCTCTTGTCATTTCGGCATCAGCCGTTGTGAAGAAACTCTGGTTGGTGAAGTCTGCCTTGATGTCAACAAACTTAGACTCTTCCTGTGCAACGACGGGCAAATCAACCTTGACGATGCTGTAGTATTTGCCGTCGCCAATAACGATGTCGATGGTCTCAGTATTAGCCGTTGCCGTGTATGCAATGTTCTGGCCGTGAGTATAGTCGGTCTTACCGTCGATGGTGGTTGTGGTGATGTCCTCGTAGGCTTCTATGGCGATGTAGGCACCCTTGCAAGAAGGAATGGTAAACTTCGTTCCAGCGTTGACTTGTGCCCATTGATCACCACGTTCGTTGTTTATCTTACCACTGGTAGCGTCAACGTCCATTTTCACGTCGATCTTCTTGCCGTTGACATCAGTCTGACAAACGATGATGCCTTTCTTGCCTTCTATGTTAATCTTACCAGCACCACTGCTCACACCGAGAGGCCATTCCAGATGGACGGCTGACGTGCGGTCGGCCAGTGATACTTCGTTGGCAGTGAAAACGGGAGCCAGTGTGACATTCTCCGCCAATGTGATTTCGTCACCAGCCTTATACTGGTTGGTGCCGTCAGTCCATGTTGTCAGCGTCTTACCCTCAGCATAGAGTGTGGTGTTGGCAGGAATCTTAACCTTCTCGCCGATATTCTTTTCAATAGCATCAGGCAAAACACCTTCAGCACCGCTCTCGCCTAATGCGAAAGTAACCTTTGCGGTATGAGGAATGTCTTCTGGATTAACTTTCAATACGGCAAAGAAAGGAACGTAACTGCCACCAGCAATGGTAAGCGTGGTTGCTTCACCTGTATAGTAAGCAGCGACGACGTTCTTAGCCATGTCTTGGTGATAGCATGCACCTGTATTGGTTGTGAAACTGGGTACAACTTCTGTACCTTCAGCATTCTTCACGGTGACATTGCCACCCCATGCACAGGTACCAAGGATAATCTTTACAGGACCTTCAACCTTAACAGTAGCTGAGAAATTACTGATACCGTGCTCCTTAGAGTGCCATTTACCGCTGATGACAGCATTTGCCGTAGCATCGTCGGCAACTACACGTGTAAACGTACCGTCCTCGTTCATCTTCAGACCGGCAGTAGCACCGTTGGCGTCAGCCTCGGTAAAGAAGCTCTGGTTGGTAAAGTCGGCTTTGATGTCTGCCCATTTCCACTGCTCGGGCTGTGCCTGAACCTTTGCGACATCGTCAGCCGTGCGGGGACAGATTTCGATAGTTTCGTTATATAGAACTATAACGCCTGTAATATCATATGACTTTCCATTCTTAATGGTGACATTGGTCTTAAATTTGTCATAGAAGGTGATAGTCTTGTCACCATCAGCAAGTGTGATGGTCTTGCCATCTTCCGATACGGAAGCGGTAACATTCTTCAGCGTAACCAGTGTGCTCTGCTGTGCTTTAGTGATAGCATTAATTGTGGTAACTGTTGGTGTTACCTCTGCCTTGCTAATCGTCAGACCTTCTTTTGTAAAGTCGGTTATCTCTGCATTGCCCTGATAGAGCACGATTTTTGCTGCGTTGGTGCCATTCAGCACCTGACCAGCCTCCAATCCATGATTTTTAGTATAAAGCAGTGCACCATAGCCATTAGCATCGGCAAGGTATGCATTGTTGCCATTTACATAAACGACCTGCACATCGCGAAACGTGATGTTGGCAGGTGTGCTTGTGGAGGTTACCTGATTCTGCAGTTCATAAAGAGATGTAATTGTAATAGCCTGAGAATTGACTGTTAATGTGTAACTGGCAGTGCTGGGCTTGTAGTTGGTCTCGTCACCGGCGTATGTGGCCTTAATGGTAGTTGTACCGGCAGCAATCAGATTGATGACCTTGTTCTCAGCATCGATGGTGGCTACATTCGTGTTGGAACTTTCCCATGTCACGATAGCACTCTCAAGAACTGAACCAATGGCAGTGGTTACCGTATATCGTGGTAATGCGATTCTACTACCGACTTCACCAGTCGTGGCATAACCCTCAGTCAGCGTCACTGCAGTAGTAACGCGAGTGTCAGGATTGTCGTCACCACCGCCAGAAGTTGTTACCTTCTTATATAGTTGGATAGCCTCTTGGCCGCTCTTATAGTAGCGAAAACGAAGCTGATTGGAAGCCTTGTTATATCGGAGTGTCATAGTTGAACCGTCAAAAACGGCTGCAATTATCACATTTCCGTCGTCATCAAAGGAAATATCGTGCAGATAGGCATCCTGATTGTCGGTTTGTTTCAGACCATTGCTGTTGGAACTGACGCCAATATAGTTTTCGCCACCCGCCTTTAGGGTGTAGTGGCCATTCTGCCATTTTTCGATGAGGAAAATGGCACCATTGACTTCATTCGAACTGGCAATCTTTCCATCCGTAATCTCTACGGCAATGGTGTTCTCTGAAGCATCCAAGGTCGCAAGACCTCCGTTGAATGCTACGTTGCCTGTTTCATAAACAATGAGATACTCGCCATTGGTCAAGTCGTCTACGGAAGTGATCTTCTCGTAGTTAACCGTTGCTGCTCTACTGGGTGTCCAAGCACCGCCTACAAACAGCATGACAAGCATACTCAAGAACGATAATCGTAATAGTTTGTACTTCATACGCTTTGTTTTTAGTTAATAATAAATTGTTGTTGTTTTAGTAAAATATCAATTTGGGTACAAAGATACGAAGAATGTTTGGTAGTGCAAAACAAATTAAGTTAAAATCTTTTCACAGATGAGAAAACTAAAGGCGGAACTGCAATCGCAGCCCCGCCTATATTCGATAAAATCGGTCTTTTTTATATATTGACGGTCAGAGCCTTCAAGTCCTTGTCAGCACTGGAGGTACCCACGAGTACTTCATATTTGCCAGGAAGCACACGCATGGTGTTCGACTGGGCATCCCACCATTCGAAGCGTTCACGGGGCAAGTCGATGGTCACCGTCTGCTGCTCGCCTGGTTGCAGGTTGACGCGGGCATAGCCGCGGAGGGTTTTCAGCGGGCCGCCGACATCACCTGGGCGGCGTAGGTAAACCTGCACGATCTCTGTGCCCTCACGTTTTCCCGTATTCTTCACTATGGCAGTCACCTCCACGCTTCCGTCACTTTTCACGTTTAACTTCTCATTTGTCACATTAAACGTGGTGTAACTGAGACCAAATCCGAAGGGGAACAACGGCTCGCCCTGGAAGAAACGATAGGTACGGTTCGCCATTTTGTACTCGTCGAACGGGGGGAGTTGCGAGTCATCCTTGTAAAAGGTGACAGCCAGTTTGCCGCTGGGGTTATAGTCGCCAAAGAGCACGTCGGCCAGTGCATGGCCTCCCTGCTCACCAGCATACCAGGCCTGGACGATGGCATCGCAGGTCTCCATCTCTGGGGCCAGTGCCACAGCCGATCCGCTGCAGTTGACGAAGACAATCTTCTTGCCAGCCTCATGAAGAGCACGCAGGATGTCGCGTTGCACCTGGGGCAGTTCGATGCTGGTGCGGTCGCCGCCGTCGAAACCGGGCACACTGACTTTTGCCTGTTCCTTCTCAAGATTAGGGGAGATACCCCCAACGAAGATGATGGTCTCCGCCTCGCGGGCTGACTGGAGAATCTCAGCAATGGTATAGGTCTTTGTGCCAGTGGTCTTCATCTGCAGTGTTGTGCTACCGTCTGCCGTCTCGGTGCTCTTACCGATGGCTTTCTGTTCTACGGTCATGCTGGTGATGTCGCAGGCCTGTACGAACGGCACATGGCCCAGTCGGGCCTCAATGCCCTCCAAAGGTGTGACGGTATGGGCGGGCGTGCCGAAGTATATACCCCAGAGCATGGTGCTGTCAGCAGCGTTGGGGCCCATCACGAGGAGCCTCTCCCCAGCCCTCTCCAACTGGAGAGGGAGTATGCCGTTGTTCTTGAGCAATACCATCTGCTCGCGACCCATCTGACGGGCCAAGTCACGATGTTCTTTCGATGAAATGACACTTGTGGGGATATTGGTCCACTCCACCAGTGAGTCGGCATCGAAGTTGCCCAGTTCGAAGCGGCCTTTCAGCAGTCGGCGCACGCTGACATTGATCTGCTCCTCACTGATGTCGCCACGGCGCACGGCCTGGGGCAGACTGCGGTAACTGCGCCCGCACTCCACGTCGGTACCACTGAGCACAGCCTTGGCCGATGCGGCAGCAGAGTCTGCCGATACCTCATGGCGCATGGGCTTGTAGAAATCGTCAATGGCACCGCAATCGCTGACCACCAGTCCTTTGAAACCCCATTCATCGCGCAATATCTGTTGTAACAGACGGTTAGAACCGCAGCAGGGGTCACCCTCGAAACGCTGATAGGCACACATCACCTGCTGTACGTTGCCCTCCTGCACCAGCGTCTTGAAGGCTGGCAGGTAGGTCTCCCAGAGATCACGGGCTGGCAGGTCCTCGATATTGAAGAAATGGCGTGTCTTCTCCGGTCCGCTATGCACGGCGAAATGCTTGGCGCAGGCATGGAGTTTAAAATATTTACTATTTGCTATTTGTGTGCCTTGCAAGCCGCGGACGACGCGGAGGCCCATCCGAGCATTCATAAATGGATCCTCACCGTAGGTCTCCTGACCACGGCCCCAACGTGGGTCACGGAAGATGTTGATGTTGGGCGTCCAAAACGACAGGGCCTGATACCTGGCAATGGGCTTACCCTCGCGGCGTTGCTGGGTGTTCTTGGCGCGAGCCTCGTCGCTGACGGCCACGTAGATACGTTCGATGAGATCATCGTCGAACGAGCAGGCCATGCCAATGCAAGAAGGGAAGACGGTGGCTAGACCATTGCGCCCCACACCATGCAGAGCCTCGCTCCACCAGTCGAACTGGGGAATGCCCAGGCGGGGGATGGCAGGCGATGAGTTCATCATCAATTTTGTCTTCTCTTCCAGCGTCAGTCGCTGCATCAGGTCGTCCACACGCTGATCAACGGGCAGGGTGGGGTCTTGATAGGGCATCTTCTGTGCCCAACTGGCAGTGACCGAAGCCACTGCCAGTAAGGTGAATAATAAAGTTTTCTTCATTCGATATGTGATTGTTAAGTAGATGGGCTGGTTGGCTTATCTCACGACAATCTTACGGCCGTCGATGACATAGACACCAGGACGGAGTCCCTCGGTCGATGTGGCTCGCTCACGGATGAGGCGGCCGCGCAGGTCGTAGATATTGTAGGGTTGAGCGTTAAGCGTTGAGTGTTGGGCATTGATGCCTGTATCAACATTCTTCACGAAGAGTAAGCCCTCGGCAATGCGGCTATCATCCCACTCGATACCGTTCTGTGCTTCAATCTTCGGCGTGCCGGCAAAGGTCGTCGCACTGAAGATGCGGATGCTGTCGCCAGGTTGCAGGGTGTTGGTGGCTGACGGGGTGATGCGGATGGTGCCGTTGATAGTGAGTGTGCTGATACCGCTGATGGTGGTACAGCCTGCAGAAGTAGCGGTAGCACAGCGTGATGCGCCAATCTCGAGTACACCATCCGAAGTGATGGTGACAGGTTTAGAGGCGAAGTTGATGGTGCCAGTGGTGGCTCCACTATAGGTTCCTGGGCGTAAGGTACCGTTAATGGCTACCGAGGTATTGGCCAGTGCGTTATTTGCTGTGTTGGTGCCAGAGAGTGTGGCTACCTTGGAGACGGTCAGACGGCCTGTGCCCAGTTTTGTGGAAGAGTTGATGCCCAGTTCGCCTTCATTGACAGTCGTAGAACCTGTGTTGGTGTTAGCGGCAGCCCATGTCACCTTGCCAGTTCCTACCTTCACCAGGTTGGCATTGGAGACGACCTGCACGTTTGAGGTCCAATTGTCATCATTACCCACCTGCCAGGTGTTGGCTCCTACGCTGGCCCCATTGCTGAAGGTGCAACTGCCACCTAGGGCACCAGTGCCGGAGACCTTGCCGATACGGAAGGTGCGGCCGCTGTTCTGTATCTCGACCTTTTCTGCAATATTCATCGTTCCCTTGGGCATGCCCGTCGAGGTGTCCAGTGTGAAGCGCAGGACGGCTGGGTCGTCAAGGCTGGATGTCGGCTTGAGGGTGCCTTCGAAATCGGCGAAGTTGCATTGTATAGGGGTACGCGTAGCATAATAGTTACTACCTTTCTCTGTGACGCAGTAGATGGTCAGCGTGCCCTCACCAGTGACTTTATTGGTATAGGTAGAGCGGTTAGCCAGATACCAGGCGCCAGTCTTGTTCTTTGGAACGCTGACGGCATAACTCGACCCTGTGTTCTCTCTGAGTGTACCGCCTTGATACTCCACAGCCTTGGCAGGCGTGTTTGCGTTGATACACTGAACAGTGCCTGCAGCGATGATCAGTTTGTTGAGTGATGAGTTGCTGACATTGAGTTTCATCCATCCAGAGCCTTTCTTGGTGAGCATAGTACCGCTCATGGCATAGTTGGAGATGAAATCGGCTGTATTATTGATGACACCGCCCTGATCACCCTCCATCTTGATGGCCATTCCGTTGGTGACGGCTGCTGAGGTGCGCAGTTCTGCTCCGTTCTCTATAACTATCTGGGTGGCGTTGGCACCCAGGTTGCCCTTTTCTTGAGTGGAGTTTGACAGTGACTTCACGATGAGTGATCCACCTGATATGCGTGTACCGCCTTTATAAGTGTTGTCATTATTGATAGTAAGATTGCCCTTACCGCGTTTCACCAGTTTGGTATTACCCACTAGGAATCCGTCGCCGCTGAATGTATAGGCGGTGGTATTGTCAACAATCACGCTGTCGGCTTCCAGTTCGCCAGACAATGTAACGGTACGCTTCGTCGCATCATCGTTGAAGAGTACTCTATCGCCTGTTACGAATGTCAGTTTTTCTCCCATTTCATCGACAAAATTCTCAGTGATACCGCGGTCCCAGATATTGCTGTCAGTAGCCTGCCAGGTCACTTTCGTGGCATCGCGCATCGTCGAGATGTTGAGATAGAGTTTTCCTTCCTCTTGTGAGAGGGTACATTTGAATTTAGTGCTGATACCCTCAATACGTATGTCCTGAAGGTTGCCAGTGATAGTCTCTACCTCGCCAAGGAGATATTTGCCGGCTTGGATGCCTTCGTCGGCATGGTTGACAAATTCGAACACGGGTGTGAGGTACTGAGGACCATACTGCCACGACTTGGTCTCGATAGTCAGCAGTTTGGCGTTTACCTGGTCGGCAGTCTTGTCACCATAGATGTCGAAGATGACGCGCGAACCGAAGCCCAGCAAGAGGGAGTCGGTGGTCAGTGTTCCCTTGTTGTCGGCACGACCTGGACGCAACTTAGCATCGTAGTCCATCTTGATTCGGCGGAATATACCGCCGTCACTGTTCAGTTCAGCAAAACGGTTCAGCCAGAGTGACGAGTGCTTGAGCGTACCGTCGAAGTTCACTGTTCCTGCCCAGATATTGGTCTCGCCCGTATATTGCTGGTCCACCTTCGGCAGGTTCAGAATGCCGTCGCCCTGCTTGATGAGGCGCATGGAACCGGCAAAGGCTCCACCCTCGACATCGCAGGTGTAGTAGGTGTAGTTGATCTTTCCTGTACCATTGGTTACAGTGCTGTTGGTACCCTGTACCCATGAGGGCACGTTGAATGTGGCAATCCAAGGCTTAGCACCATCGGTCACGGTGATCTTGGTGTCGTTGGTCTCACAGACCATGACATGCTGGTCGTCAAGGTCTTTTCCGATGGCGGAACCATTGGACATAATGACGCGGTTAGTGTTGGTGAGGGGTGGGGGAGCAATGGTGATACCCTCGAGTTCACCCAGGAAGTAACTGGCGTGGGGCGGCTGGTTGTAGCCCATGCTCTCCCACACCATGCCCTGACGGTACTGGTGGTCGTGCCACAGTGTGTAGTTGCGATAGGATGTCTTTATATTAGTTGTATACACGCGTACATATTTATTATCACTGGTTCTGACGATGATCTCCTCGCGCCAGTCACCCAGTACGTCGCCTGCTGCAGAGGGGGTGTTCTTTGTCCAGTTACAGTTGGCAGTACCGTCGGCTGTAAACACAATACTGCCGTTGGCCTTGAATACGCGGGCAGCACCCTCACGGCTGTTGGCACCATCGAGACCCTCTTCCAGCAGATCGCCGTCCCAGTAGATGCGCCAGTTGTTGGTGAAGCCCGTTGGGCCATCGCTGATGGCCTTGTCGGCAACGCACGAGATGGTGGCTGACTGGCTGGAGTGTCCTATGGCACCAGGATACTCGTTGGAGAAATTACCACACAGGGCACGTCCGTCATCGCTAGTCGACTGCAGACGATAGTAGATCTTGCCCGTTGTGCCGTCACGGTAGTTCATGGCAGGCGAGTCCTCGTTGCAGGCGAATATCTCCTGTCCGTGGCGGTAGGGGTCAAAGTCTGAGCAGTGCTGGGCATCGCCGTGTCCAAAACCTGTCGTGTGAAGCCCCTTGCCATTATCATCGATGACCATCGAGCCGAAGCATATCTCGTCGCGGCCATCCCAGTCTACGTCGGCAATGCCGAAGTTGTGGTAACCCTGTCCAGACCAAGGCCATGACTCACCCTTCCACTCCCAATACAGTGTCAGTTTGTGTGTCTTGGGGTTCACTGAAAAAGCCTTCATGTGATGCTTGGTGTAGCAGCCACGGCCCAGGAAGATATAGGGGTTGCGACCATCCAAGAATGGTGCACCAAAGTAGTGTTTGGTGGAACGGTGGCCATAGCCGTCGCCCCAGTCGCTGGCATTGCCGCGAGGCAGGGGATAGGCAATCCAGTTGGGTGTAGAGCCAGAACCAATCTGATAGGGCTTAGCGGTGGCACCCTCCATATAGAGCAGATACTCGTTTCCTTGGTTTGTATAAGCCATATTGGCATCGGAGAGCACCGAGCCGCGAGTGTTGATATTCATGTTGCCAATGTTCGTTGTCGAGCCGTCGGAGTGGTGGATAATCATGTTGTCGGCACCACGCATCAGCACCTCGGCACACCCGTCGCCGTCCCAGTCGTAGCCCACGGCATCATACTGCTCATCAGGGCCTGACACCATGTTGGGCCCCAGGTCGATATACCACAGCCGCTGGCCGTCCAGTTTGTAGCAGTCGAGTACATTGTAGGCCGAGTCGTTGTTCACTGACAACTTGTCGGGCGTATAGTTGCGCTTCAAGATGAACTCGCTCACGCCGTCGCCATCAACGTCGGCCAGAGCGATATCGTTGATGTCGTAACTGTCAGTGATGTCGGTGCCGCGGCGCGAATAGAGTTTCCCTACTGCAAACTGTGTGTACTGTGCGCTTTGGCGAGGCACCGCTTTGCATCGGTTTTGTTCCTTTCCGCGTACCACGGGAGCCACCTGGTAGGAGCATCCAGCCTTTCCGTTAGGATCATAATAGTTTGATACTTTCAGGGGGGTGGTGTTTACTGGCGTGCCGTCACGGTACAGGTTGTACTCGGTGTCGTAATATTCTTCAGCGAAGATACGCCAACTCACAAAAGCACCTGAACCAGAAGGTATAGCCACGAGTCCACGATCCAGTTTGTCGGTTGTTCGCTGTGCGAAGGCGTGGTTTGTCAACACCATAAGCGCAGCCATGACTATTGGTAATAGTTTCTTCATCTTTTTAAGTTAATTCGAGTTAGTAATCTGGTTTTGGTTGCAAAATTACGAAATAAAAGTGAATTACGTGTCAATTATACATTATTTAATACAAGAAACGAGGTTGCGTAGATAGTGTTGCGGTTTCAAAAAGATAGCAAAAGTCAACAAATTATATCTATTTGGAAAGATTTTTAGTAAAAAGTTTTGCGGTTTAATATATTATTAGTACCTTTGCGGCTAAATTAAGGACAACCATTATGAGTCAAGTAATCAAGCCGATAGGCTATCAGCGCCTGCTCGATATGCGACAGACAGAGCAGGGCATCAAATTGATAAAAGAGTTTTTTCAGACTAACTTAAGTACTGAACTGCGTCTGCGTCGTGTTACGGCTCCCCTTTTCGTGTTGAAGGGCTTGGGCATCAATGATGACCTGAACGGTGTGGAGCGTGCTGTCACTTTCCCCATCAAGGACCTGGGCGATGCCCGTGCTGAGGTGGTTCACTCGCTGGCCAAGTGGAAGCGACTGACGCTGGCCGAGTATGAGATAGAACGGGGCTATGGCATCTATACCGATATGAACGCTATCCGTGCCGACGAGGAACTGGATAACCTGCACTCGCTATATGTTGACCAGTGGGACTGGGAGGCTGTGATTGGCAAGGAAGAGCGTACGCTGGCTTTCCTGAAGAATATCGTAGAACGAATCTATTCCGCTATCCGTCGCACAGAGTATCTGGTATGTGAGTCTTATCCGCAAATCAAGCCTTTCCTGCCTGAAAAAATTCATTTCATCCATGCTGAGGAATTGCTGCAGATGTATCCTGACAAGAAACCGAAGGAGCGTGAGGATGCTATCTGTGAGGCCTACGGTGCCGTCTTTATTATAGGTATTGGTGGCAAACTCTCCAATGGGGAGAAGCACGACGGACGTGCTCCCGACTATGATGACTGGTCGACGGTAGCCGAGAATGGCTTGCGGGGTCTCAATGGCGATATCCTGATCTGGTATCCCGTTCTGGGCCGTTCGTTCGAACTCTCGTCAATGGGTATCCGTGTGAACAAGGAGTCGCTTCTGCGTCAGTTGCAACTGGAGGGTCAGGAGGCTCGTGAGCAACTCTTCTTCCATCAGCAACTGCTCAACGATAAGTTGCCACTCAGCATTGGTGGTGGTATCGGGCAGAGTCGTCTGTGTATGGTGCTGCTCCATAAGGCTCATATCGGTGAGATTCAGGCTAGTATCTGGCCAGATGACATGCGTGAAGAGTGCAAGGCACTTGGAATGCCGCTGATTTAAGGTAATAGGGAAAAGTGAAAAGTGAGGAATTTGCTACCGCACATCAAAAGAGATGGCGGTAGCAAATTCCTCACTTTTCACTATCTTTGACTTGATCGTCGAAGATAGGATGCATCTCGGAAATAAAAATAAAATGTTTTTTATTTTGTATTTCTCTCGATTTTCACTATCTTTGACTTGACGGTCGAAGATAGGATGCATCTCGGAAATAAAAATAAAATGTTTTTTATTTTGTATTTCTCTCGATTTTCACTATCTTTGCAAGCGCAAATAGCAAAAATCGTATGGAGTATATTGTTTCGGCACGAAAATACCGTCCGATGTCATTCGACACGGTCGTGGGACAGTCGGCCCTTACCACCACGCTGAAGAATGCGGTGAAGAGCGGCAAACTGGCCCATGCCTACCTGTTCTGCGGTCCGCGAGGGGTGGGGAAGACCACCTGTGCGCGTATCTTTGCCAAGGCCATCAACTGTCAGAATCCCACTGCCGATGGAGAGGCTTGCAATGAGTGCGAAAGTTGCCAGTCGTTCAACGAGCAGCGCTCGCTGAATATCTTCGAACTTGACGCGGCTTCCAACAATTCGGTGGAGCATATCAAGACACTGATGGAGCAGACCCGCATTCCGCCGCAGGTGGGTAAGTACAAGGTCTTTATCATTGACGAGGTACATATGCTGTCTACGGCAGCCTTCAACGCCTTCCTTAAGACGCTGGAGGAACCGCCTGCACATGTCATCTTCATCCTGGCCACTACAGAGAAGCACAAGATATTGCCCACGATCCTCTCGCGCTGTCAGATCTATGACTTCGAGCGCATGACGGTGCAGAACACCATTCAGCACCTGAAAGGTGTGGCTGAGAAGGAGGGCATCAAGTATGAAGAGGAGGCACTGGCCGTCATTGCCGAGAAAGCTGACGGCGGTATGCGTGACGCCTTGAGCATCTTCGACCAGGCTGCATCGTTCTGCCAGGGAAATATCACCTATCAGAAAGTGATTGAAGACCTGAACGTGCTCGACTCGGAATATTACTTCCGCATCGTCGATCTCTCCATCCAGAATAAGGTGAGCGATATCATGGTATTGCTCAACGATGTGGTGAACAAAGGGTTCGATGGTGGACTACTCATCCAGGGACTGGCCAAACATGTGCGTAATGTGCTGATGGCTAAGGACTCCCAGACACTGCCCCTGTTGGAGGTGAGCGAACAGGCTCGACAGCGATACACAGAGCAGGCTGGCAAAGCCGATACCCGTTTCCTCTACGCTGCCCTGCGCCTGATGAATCAGTGTGATATCAACTATCGGCAGTCCAGCAATAAACGACTGCTGGTAGAACTGACACTCATCGAGATAGCCCAGTTGACACAGCCTGACGAGGGGCCTGCCAATGGGCGTAAGCCCAGAAGATTGAAATCCCTGTTTAAGCAACTGATTCGTCAGACGCAGCCCCAACAGCCGGTTATGCAGGTGGCCGCTGCTGCGCCCAAGAATCATAGGAGTGTTCAGAGTGTCCAGAGCCAGCAGACATCTCAGGCTTCTCAGCCTCAGAAGACTGTCGTGAAAGTCTCCAGTCTCGGCCTGTCGTGGAACAATCTGCGTCAGCAAGGCAAACCTTCGAAGATGCAGATCCTGCCAGGCACTCAGGGCATCGAGACAGAGCAAGGCCCAGAGAACGCGACCTTCACCCAGGAGGATCTCGAACTGCAATGGATGTCCATGTGCAACCGCATGCCTCAGAAACTAAGTGGCATCGCCTCGCGCATGAAGAATATGAATCCTGTCATCAAGGAGATGCCTGCCGTAGAGGTGGTCGTTGCCAACGAGATGATAAAGGCAGAGGTGGAACAGATTAAGGGTAGCATCGTCAACACCCTGAAACTCCATCTGCATAATAGTTTTATCACCCTCACGGTGTCAGTAGCCGAGAAGGGTGAAGTGGAGAAGATACTCACTCGTCGCGAACAGTTTGAGTTGATGGTCAAGCAGAATCCGTCGGTGGGGAAACTATGGAAACAGTTTGATTTGGAATTAGCATAAAAACAAGAGATATGAAGAAGATAAAGGACTTACTGAAGGCTTTCGTCAACATCCCATACATGAAGTACATCGTGGTGTTGGTGCTTGGCGTCGTGTTAATAGGTTTTGTAGGTTCCAGCAGCGTGCTCGCTCATCTGGGCAACAAACAGCGCATCAGCGAACTGAATGAAGAGATTGAATACTACGAGGGGGAGTATTCGCACCATCAGGCACGCATCCATCAGTTGCAGACCGATCCCAAGGCGATGGAGGAAATTGCCAGAGAGCGCTATTTCATGAAGCATGCTGATGAGGACATCTTCGTGCTGAGTGACGATCAGCGGACACCGTTTAGCAAGCAGTCGGAGGATGAAACCACTGAGTAAGTGGCAGAACGCCGTCTTCGTTTTTGGAGCAGTGCTGATGGTTGTCGGAGCCGCCAGCAGTATTGTCCATTGGTCTTACTATGCCTATGTCTTCTCTCTTGGTGCCGTTTGCTATGCGGTCGTACAGATGATGCAGCGCTATGAGGGTAACAATTTTGTTGTCCGTCGTCTGCTGCGCATCCAGGTTCTCAGCGACCTGCTGCTCCTTCTGACGGGTGTGCTGATGATTGCCAACGAAGGAAATTCTTTCGGTCTTGAATGGCTCAACTATGTTAATTATGTCCAAAACAACTGGGTGGTGACGCTCCTCCTTGCTGCTATCTTACAACTGTATACAACCTTCCGAATAAGCAAGGAACTGGAAAAAGAGGCAAAAAAACTATAAAAGTTTGCGCAAATGTTTTAAATTGCGCAAATTTTTTTTCGTAGTTCAATATATCGTTGTACATTTGCACGTGCAGAATAAATGTCTATGAAGAAAGTACTTTACCTGATTGCCTGTGTGTCTGTATTGGTGTCATGTGCCGAACAGTACAATATCCAAGGATCGTCGACGGTGTCAGTCCTCGACGGCAGCAAACTCTACCTGAAGGTTTTTAAGGAGAAAGATCTCTCGAACCTTGATTCCTGTGAGGTGGTTCACGGAGAGTTCCGTTTCGCAGGGTTGCTTGATACGACCTATATGGCCACGCTCTATATGGGTGAGCAGAGTATCATGCCTCTGGTGGTAGAGAAGGGTAACATTGTCATCCGTATTGACAACGCACAGCAGAAGGTATCGGGTACGCCACTCAACGAGATACTCTATGATTTCCTTGACAAGCACACGCGTCTTGATAACCAGATGCAGGAACTTGACCATCGCTACAGTCAGATGCTGCTCGAAGGTATTGACGAGCAGGAGATAGAGCGGATATTGACAGCCGAGGGCGCAGTCATCATGCATCAGGAAGACAGTCTGGTGACTGACTTCGTGACATCTAATTTCGAGAATGTGCTAGGCCCGTTCATCTTCGTTCATATGAGTTCGTCAGTGCCACAGGTAGAGCATATCATGAGCAAGGCCCCTGAGACGTTCAAGCGTATCGCCATTGTGGATGAGTTCTACAAGCATGTTACCGATGCTGGTGAAACCCACAAGGCTGAGCCTGTAGCCCCTCTGAATGACGGTGAGATTGACGATGCCACCATACAAGATATTCTGAACGGCAATGGCAACACTCATTAAGGGCGCGCATATTGTCAACGAAGGTCGCTGCTTCGAAGGCTCCATCGTCATCGAGGATGAAAAGATTGTGGATATCCTCCCATCACCCATCACCCTTCACCATCCACCCTTCACCATCCACCAAGAAATAGATGCCTCTGGCTGCTATGTTCTCCCAGGTATCATTGATACCCACGTGCATTTCCGCGAGCCAGGGATGACGGAGAAGGCCGACATCGAGAGTGAGAGCCGTGCTGCCGCTGCTGGTGGTGTGACATCTTATTTCGAGATGCCCAATACCGTGCCGCAGACCACCACCCTGGAAGCCTTGGAAGACAAGTTCCAAAGGGCAGCCCATAGCAGTCATGTGAACTACACCTTCTTCTTTGGTGCCACTAACGACAATACCAGCCTCTTCAGCCAACTCGACCCTCACCGTGTGCCTGGCATCAAACTCTTCATGGGTAGTAGTACGGGTAATATGCTTGTGGATCGTGATGAGGCTCTCAATAAGATTTTTGCCTCGGCAGCGTTGCCCATTATGGCTCACTGCGAGGATACGGATATCATCAACCACAATATGGCGGTGGCTAAGCAAGGACATGGCGACGACCCTGATGTCAGCCTCCATCCTTTCATCCGTAGCGAGGAGGCTTGTCTGGCCTCTACGACCAAGGCTGTCGCTCTGGCTAAGAAACATGGAGCCCGTCTGCATGTGGCCCACCTCTCCACAGCAGAGGAACTTGATTATATAACTAGTCCTATCACTGCCGAAGCCTGCGTAGGCCACCTGATTTTCTCCTTGCTTGACTACCAGCGACTTGGCACACGTATCAAGGTGAACCCAGCCATCAAGAGCCCTGTTGACCAGTTTATGCTGCGCGAGGCCCTCAACGACGGGCGCATCACCACTATTGCTACTGATCATGCCCCCCATCTGCTTTCCCAGAAGCAGGGCGGCTGTGTGCGTGCGGCCAGTGGCATGCCGATGGTACAGTTCTCGCTGCCAGCGATGCTCGAACTCGTCGACCAGAAGGTGCTTTCCATAGAGCGTATGGTGCAACTGATGGCCCACAACCCTGCCTCGTTGTTCGAGGTGCGTCAGCGTGGCTTCATCCGCAAGGGCTATCAGGCCGACCTGGTCATTGTGCGCCCTGACGCCCCATGGACTGTGACGCAGGACGTGATAGAGAGCAAGTGCAAGTGGAGCCCCCTGGAGGGGCATACTTTCCGTTGGCGGGTGGAGCAGACATTCTGCAACGGACACCTTATATATAATAATGGTGTGGTAGATCGCAGTTACATTGGCCAGCCCTTGGTGTTCAGATGATTCTTACCTATGACATCAGCGATGTGGTGCCCTACATCAATTGGGCCTATTTCTACTTCGCCTGGCAGTTGAAAGGCGAAGCAGAGCAACAGCATATCAAGCGTGAGGCCGAACATTTCCTGGCCAATATTCAGGGCCGATACCATACCCACGCCCTTTTTTTGTTGGAGACTGTCCACTCTGAAGGTGATGACATCGTGCTTGATGATCGTGGACACTGTCTGCCGATGCTACGCCAGCAGACTGCTGGCAGCGACTTCCTCTGCCTGGCCGACTTCGTAGCACCTCTCGCCTCCAAGATGGGGCTCTTCGCTACTTCCGTCGATGCTGGCATGGAGTCCGACTTCGACGATGACCCTTACCAGAAGATGATGGCGCAACTCCTGGCCGACCGTTTGGCTGAGGCTACGGCAGAGCGTCTGCATGAGGAGGTGCGCAAGCACTACTGGGGCTATGCCAAGGACGAGCATTTGAGCATTCGTGAGATGCAGCAGGAGCATTTTCAGGGCATCCGTCCTGCCGTGGGCTATCCCTCGCTGCCTGATGCCAGTCTCAATTTCCTGCTCGATCGCCTGCTTGACCTGCGCCAGATAGGCATCACCCTCACTGAGCATGGTGCCATGCGCCCCCATGCCAGCGTTTCTGGCTTGATGCTGTCGCATCCTCAGGCTCACTATTTCGCTGTAGGCAAGATAGGCGATGACCAGTTGCAGGACTATGCCCGTCGCAGGCAGATGCCCGTCGAAGAACTCCGTAAATTCCTTATAGCCAACTTATGATAACCCTCTCTACCATACTCCTCGTCTTGCTCGATCCCGATACGTATATTTACATCGGGTGGGGCATCCTCATCCTGCTTTCAGTCGGCCTCATCTGGCTGCTATTGCGCAACCGTAAGAGGTGGGTCAGGCTGTTGGCGTCCGTTCTGACCTTTCTGTTGTGGTTGGCCTTCCTCTATGGCGCCTATGTTGGTCCTCGCCAATTCGAAGTGCGACATGTAGAGATTGCCTTCGACGACCTGCCGCTTTCGTTTGATGGCTACACCATCGTGCAGTTCTCCGACGTTCATGCTGGCACACTGGCGGGCAGTCGCGCTGAGTTGCTGGAACGTGCCGTCGATAGTATTAATGCCCAGCAGGCCGATATGGTGGTCTTCACTGGCGACCTGCAGAACAAGAAGCCTACGGAACTGATGCCCTTCGTCGACCTGCTGGGCTCCATCAAGGCCAAGGATGGTGTCTTCAGCGTGAAGGGCAACCACGACTATCCGATGTATATTGACGATGAAATGGAGCAATTGGACGATATGGAGTATCGTCGTCAGGTGGATGACATGATTGGGTGGACCGTGCTCGACAACTGTCATTACAGCGTCAGGCGTGGCGACGAACATATCTGCGTTGCAGGCATGGAGAACGATGGTGATGCCAAGCGTTTTCCCAAGAAGGGCAACATACAGCGGGCGTTGTCTGGCATTATGAGGGATGAATTCGTAGTGATGCTTGAGCACGATCCCACAGCTTGGCGAAGAAAGATCCTGCCTGAGTGCCACGCCCAGTTGACCCTCAGTGGTCATACCCATGGTGGGCAGGTATCGCTATTCGGCTTGTCGCCAGCCGGTCTGGCTTATAAGGAGTACAATGGTCTCTATACCATCGGTGGCCGCTATCTCCATGTGAGTAGCGGTCTGAGCGGTGTGGTTCCTTTCCGCCTGGGGGTGACTCCTGAGATCGTGGTTATCACCCTGCGGAGGAATGATAAAGTTAATCGTTTAATCGATTAATCGAATAAACGAAGAATCGGATAATCGTGTAATCGGATAAACGAATAATCGTTTAATCGGATAAACGAATAATCGTGTAATCGAAAAATCGTCAATAAACCGAAAATAATAAATCGTCAAATCGTAAATAATATGCATTTCCTATATTGCCTTTACCAACTGTTCGTTGCCCTGCCGCTGAGTCTGGTGGCCACAGTGGTGTTCATCATCCCCATCCTGATAGGCTGTGCCATAGGCGACGGTCACTTCTGGGGCTATTATCCTGCCCATATCTGGGCACGTGTCATCCTCTGGATACTGCTGATTCCCGTTAAGGTTGAGGGACGCCAGCATCTGGAGAAGAACCAGTCGTATGTCTTTGTGGCCAACCATCAGGGTGCCTTCGACATCTTCCTGATTTACGGCTATCTGAATCGTAACTTCAAGTGGATGATGAAGTACCAGTTGCGCCGTATACCCCTCATCGGCTACACCTGTGAGAAGGCCCACCATATTTTCGTCGACAAGCGTGGCCCCAAGAAGATCAAGGCCTCCTACGATGCCGCACGTGCCACCTTGCAGGGCGGCACCAGTGTGACGCTCTTCCCAGAGGGGTCGCGCACCTATACGGGCCACATGGGCTACTTCAAGCGTGGTGCCTTTGCCCTGGCTGACGAACTGCAGTTGCCAGTCGTTCCCCTGACCATCAACGGCTCGTTCAACATCATGCCTCGTATGCGTGACATGAAGTTCATCCACTGGCACCGTCTCTCGCTGACCATGCACCAGCCCATCTATCCCGTAGGCCAGGGCCCTGATAACATCGAGGCCATAAAAAATCAGGCCTACGACAGCGTCATGTCTGCCTTAGTGCCTGAATATCAGGGGTTCGTGGAGAACCCGGATCAGTGATGTTGGCTGTTGGCTATTGGCTATTGGCTATTGGCTATTGGCTGTTGGCTATTGGCTATTGGCTTTTTGCTTTTTGCTTTTTGCTTTTTGCTTTTGGCTAACTGCTAATCGCTAACAGCCAATAGCCAATAGCTAACAGCCAACTGCTAACTGCCAATCCTAGGATACTGCCTGGTCCAGCCGTCCCAGCGCAGGCGCATCACGCCGAAGAAGGCCTCGCCGAAGATGCCACCTGACATCTTGCTCGTGCCCTCCTTGCGGTTGACGAAGATGACGGGCACCTCCTTGATCTTGAAGCCGATGCGCCAAGCCGTGAACTTCATCTCTATCTGGAAGCCGTAGCCTTTGAAGCGTATCTTGTCCAGTTCGATGGTCTGCAGCACGCGGCGCTTGTAGCACTTGAAGCCGGCTGTGGTGTCGTGGATGGGGAAGCCCGTGACGATACGCACGTACTGCGAGGCAAAATAACTCATCAGCACGCGGCCCATGGGCCAGTTCACCACGTTCACGCCACTGACATAGCGCGAGCCGATGGCCACGTCGTAGCCCTCGTCGTGACAGGCGCTATAGAGGCGCGGCAGGTCGTTGGGGTCGTGGCTAAAGTCGGCGTCCATCTCGAAGATATATTCATAGTCGTGCTCCAGGGCCCACTTGAACCCTGCTATATAGGCGGTGCCGAGGCCCAGTTTGCCTTTGCGCTCGACGATGAACAGACGGTCGCTGAACTCGTCGGCCATCAGCCCCTTCACGATATTCGCTGTGCCGTCTGGTGAGCCGTCGTCGATGACAAGTATATGGAAGCACTTCTCCAGACCGTTGATGGCTCGGATTATCTTTTCTATGTTTTCCTTCTCGTTATAAGTAGGAATGATGACAATGCAGTCGCTCTGATTCATAGTTGCATGCTTTTTGCGCTGCAAAGATAGTGATTTTTGTCACACAATGGCCAATTCCCCCCAAGATTTTTGATTTTTTTTTGGTTTTTTACTCGATTTGCACTACCTTTGCACTACGAAAAAAGCATAAACACAATGAAAATAGGTTTCGACAACGAGAAGTACCTCAAGATTCAGTCAGAACACATCAAGGAACGTATAGCCCAGTTCGACGGCAAACTTTATCTCGAACTTGGCGGCAAACTCTTCGACGACCATCATGCCTCACGCGTGCTGCCTGGCTTCAAGCCCGACAGCAAACTGCGCATGTTCCGCCAGTTGGCCGACAGCATCGAGATCGTCATCGTCATCAGTGCCGAGGACATCGAGAAGAACAAGGTGCGTGCCGACCTGGGTATCACCTACGACGAGGATGTGCTCCGTTTGCGCGACGAGTTCACCACCCGTGGCTTCATGGTGGGCTCGGTGGTCATCACCCACTATAACGGCCAGCATGCCGCCGATACCTTCCGCCACCGTCTGGAGCGCCTTGGCATCAAGTCCTACATCCACTATCTCATCGACGGCTATCCCCACAATGTGGAACTGATAGCCTCTGACGAGGGTTTTGGTAAGAACGACTATGTGGAGACTACGCGTCCGCTGGTCATCGTCACCGCCCCTGGTCCTGGCAGTGGTAAGATGGCCGTCTGCCTGAGCCAGTTGTACAACGAGAACAAGCGTGGCACGCGTGCCGGCTATGCCAAGTTTGAGACCTTCCCCGTGTGGAACCTGCCGCTGAAGCATCCTGTCAACATCGCCTATGAGGCAGCCACGGCCGACCTCAACGATGTGAACATGATCGACCCCTTCCACCTGGAGGCCTACGACAAGATTGCCGTCAACTATAACCGCGACATCGAGATATTCCCTGTGCTCAACGCCCTATTCGAGGGTATCTATGGCGAGAACCCCTACAAGTCGCCTACCGACATGGGCGTCAACATGGTGGGCTTCTGCATCAGCGACGATGAGGTGTGCTGTCAGGCTTCACGCGACGAGATCATCCGTCGCTACTACTCGGCTACCAACAAACTGGCCGATGGCATCGACAGCGAGCGTGAGGTGAACAAGATCCTGCTGCTCTTCAATCAGGCCAAGATCACTACCGCCTACCGCCGTGTCACCGTGGCTGCCCAGGCCAAGCAGGAACTCACTGGACTGACCGCTGCTGCCATTGAACTCTCCGACGGTACCATCATCACCTCCAAGTCTTCGCCTCTGCTCGGCTGCAGCGCAGCCCTGCTGCTCAATGCCACGAAGCATCTTGCTGGTATCGGCCATGAGGTGAAACTCATCCCCCAGAGCATGATAGAGCCTATCCAGAAGACCAAGATCGAGTATCTTGGTGGCAAGAACCCCCGTCTGCATACTGACGAGGTGCTCGTGGCCCTCTCCGTGCTCTCGCAGAACGACGAGCGTTGCCGCCGTGCCCTGGAGCAGTTGCCCAAACTGCGTGACTGCCAGGTTCACAGCACCGTGATGCTCAGCGAGGTGGACCGTAAGATATTCAAGAAACTGGGTTGTGGCCTCACCTGCGACCCTGTCAGGAAGAAGTGAACCATCGGCGATTCCTTTCTTCTATTCATCCGACTTCTAACCAAACAAAATAACCTATGAAACTAAAACCTTTGTGTGTCATCCTGATGACGATGCTTGGCTCTGTTGGGGCACAGGCACAGAGTGAACTCTATCCCAAGCATTTCGACTTGGAACAGGTGGAACTGCTCGACGGTCCGATGAAAACGGCAATGGACCTCAATATCGAGATGCTGCTGCAGTATGACACCGACCGTCTGCTCACACCTTTTGTGCGACAGGCTGGATTGTCAGCCAAAAGCGGCAGCGACTACTATAGGTGGGAGCAGAAGCATCCCAACTTCTCCAACTGGGGGGCTTCAGACTTCGACCTGAGCGGTCATGTGGGTGGCCACTATCTCTCGGCCCTGGCACTGGCCTATGCAGCCTGTCACGATGCAGAGACGAAGTCCGTGCTGAAAGAGCGTCTGGACTATATGGTGGCCGTGATGAAAGACTGTCAGGATGTGTTCGACGACGATACTCAGGGGCTGAAGGGTTTCATTGGCGGACAGCCGATGAACGCTGCCTGGAGCGCCTTATATAAGAATGGTAACACCGCCCTGCAGGGCACAGGTAATACTGCCGTGCCTTGGTATTGCCAGCACAAGATACTGGCCGGACTGCGCGATGCCTATGTCTATGGTGGCAACGAGACGGCCAAGACTTGTTTCCTGAAACTCTGCGACTGGTGCATCCTGGTCACTTCGAACCTCAGTGATAGTCAGATGGAGTCGATGCTGAACACGGAGCATGGTGGCGTGAACGAGACGCTGGTCGATGCCTATGCCTTGACCAAGGAAACGAAATACCTCACGGCAGCCAAGCGCTTCACCCATAAGGCCATGCTCAATGGCTTGCAGAGCCTGAATACCACGTTTCTCGATGGGAAACATGCCAACACGCAGGTGCCTAAATACATTGGCATGGAGCGTGTCTTTGAGGAAAGTGCCTCATCGACATCCTATCGCAACGCCGCACAGAACTTCTGGCAGGACGTAGCCCAGAACCGTACGGTGTGCATCGGCGGCAACTCGGTGAACGAGCACTTCCTCAGCAAGTCCAACAGCAACCGTTACATCGACCAACTTGACGGGCCTGAGTCGTGCAACTCGAACAATATGCTGAAACTGTCGGAAATGCTCTTCGACCGTACTGGCGATGCCAAGTATGCTGACTTCTACGAGAACACGATGTGGAACCACATCCTCACGACCCAGGATCCCAAGACGGGTGGCTATGTCTACTTCACCACCCTGCGTCCCCAGGGCTACCGCATCTATTCGCGTGTTAACGAGGCCATGTGGTGCTGTGTGGGTACGGGTATGGAGAACCACTCGAAGTATGGTCACTTTATCTATACCCACGATGGCAGCAGCACCCTCTATGTGAACCTCTTCACGCCCTCCCGCCTGGTGTGTGACGATTTCGTCGTCACCCAGGAAACCGCTTTCCCCAATGAACAGACCAGCAAGATCACCATTGGCAAGGCAGGCCACTATACCATCTCCATCCGTCATCCGAAGTGGGTGGACAACGGCTTCAGCATTGCTGTCAACGGTACTGCGATCGATGGGTTGTCTGTAGAGAAAGGCAAAGCCTCCTATGCTACCATCACCCGTGACTGGGCTGTGGGTGACGTAATCGACGTCGTGCTGCCCATGGAACTGCGCTACGAGGAATGTCCCAATTACACGGACTACATCGCCTTCAAGTACGGCCCCATCCTGCTTGGTGCAGCCACCACGGCCCAGGCCTCTGATGAAGTGTCCGACGGTTTACCCGTCGAGAATCTGCAGAATGTCTATGCAGGTGCCGGACGTATGGATCATGCTCCTGGTAGCCGTGCCACATCAAAGAGCCTTGTCGATGCGCCGATGCTCATAGGCGATCGTACTGGTGTGCTTGGTCGAGTTGAGCGTCTGAAGACCGCCGATCTGCGCTTCAGCATCGATGTGAGCCGTCCTGACGTCAATACCTATGCTTGGAATACGCTGACGTTGCAGCCGTTCTATCAGATTCACCACCAGCGCTATATGTGCTACTGGTATCAGCAGACGGCCGAGAACTATGCCAAAAGCAGCATGGCTCAAACCGAGGCTGCCAACGAGGCTCTGGCCAAGCGTACACTCGACTTCGTGGCTCCTGGCGAACAGCAGAGCGAGGCAGGACATGAGTTCAAGTATTCGTCTGATTCCAGCACGGGTCTCTATAATTCCGAGCGCTATCGTGATGCCCGTGCCAATGGCTATATCCAGTATACGCTCTACAATGAGAAGCAGGAGAAGGACAGCCTGGCTGTGATGTTGCGCTTCAATCTGGCCGACAAGGGCCGCATGGGTACGCTCACCATCGACGGTAAGAAGGTGGCCGACATCACCATACCCACCTCGGCCAAGGGCAGCGATGTCAATGGCTTCTATAATGTGGAGTATGCCATCCCTGAGAGCCTCGTCTACGACCAGCAGGGACAGCCGAAGACGCAGTTCGTGGTGCGCCTTACTGCCAGCAGCACGACGCTCTGTCCTGGCATCTACTATGTCCGATTGACAAAGGGCTTCAACGATCATGCCTATCAGTTCCGTGCCAGCGACTGGACTACGGGCGACGCCAATCGTGTGGCGGCTTCGAAGATCACCTACGACGTGGCCAACAACGTGATACACGTCAATGCCGGTACTGGATCCAACAATGTGGCGCTGATGATGAAATATCAGGATCTGGACTATACCATCGCCAAGGAACAGACCTATATGGTGGTTCGCGGCACGAATCTGAAGACCGCAACAGGCAGTTCCTACCTGTGGTGGCTCAATGGTTCGAATCATGGCACGCAGGTGGCTCCGGCTGCTGTTGAGACCATTACCCTTGACGATGTGTCACAGGTGGTCGTGGCATGGAACATGGCTACCAGCGGAATCTACGAGAACTTTGGGGGTGAGCGCCCGTCGGTGTGCATGGGGCAGACCATTTTCGGCCTTACTTCGACCACTGGCACCAGCGACATCTACGATATCAACTTTACATCCAGCGTTGCTGACTATATCGGTCAGGCTACGGGCATACACACGCCTTCTGTCCTCCATTCGTCGCCAGCCGTCTATGACCTGGCAGGCCGTAGATTGAATGATGTTCCGAAAAAGGGCGCCTATATCTCAGGCAACCGTAAACTGATTGTCAGATAATTCCCAGCAGGGCTTGAGAAAAACGAGGATTTCTTATCTTCGTTTTTTCTTTTTGTCCTTCTTGTCCTTTTTATCCTTTTTGTCCTTCTTGTCCTTCTTGTGCAGCCGTATGCCAGGCATGATCTTCATCTTGTGTATGGCGTCGGTATGTGTGAACGAGAAGTTGCACAGCAGGTCGGCGAAACTGTGCTCCTGCAATATCTGGCCCTTGGCTATCGCACCGTCGCTCTCCAGGGTGAGGATGAGATGCTTCATCCTGATCTTCTTGTAACTCGCGTCTATCTCCCTGGCGTTCAGCCGGCCAATGGGCAGTTTGCCGCCTCTTAGCCGCCTCACCCTGGCGGTACGCTGTTTCGAGATGTCATATTGGAAGTTGGCTGTGAAGGCCACGTCGCCCAGGTCTCTCATCTCCAGCACCTTGCTCAGGTTGATGGCCCTGGTGCTGGCCTGTCCCTGCAGGTATTTCGTCTTCCCGTCGATGCTGAAGTCGAACCTCAGCATGCCGGCCGATGTCTTGAGCACTCCCCTGAACTTCTCCTTCTTGTAGAGGATGTCGAAGTCGCCCACGTAGGTGATGGTGCCCAGGTTGTTCAGTTGTCGCATCATGAACTTCTTCACCACAAACTGGTCGATCACCCGCTTGGCGGTCTGTGCGCTGGTGGTCATCCTGTGCACGTGGAACTGCATCTTCATCTCCTCCTTGTTGCCCAGGTGGGCCGCGTCGCCTTCAGCCTCGATTCTCAGCGACTGGTCGGGTGTGGTCACGACGATGTTGTTGAAGAGTAGGGTAGAGTCGGCTCCGTTCAGCGTCACCTTCAGTTCCAGTGGCATGCTGAAGAACCGCAGGGCAGGGGCGAAGGGCTTGGCAATGTCCTTCAGCATCACGTTGCCGGTTATCTCTGAGGTGTGCCAGGCCAGCGGGCGCCCTTCCTTCTTGCTGGGCAGGTGGATGGTGGCGCTGTCCATGCTCAGCGTGGTGCTCTCCTGTTGTATCACGATGTCGGTCAGCAGGGCCGTCGTCTTGTTGATGCCTGCGTCGAAGTGCAGGTCTCTCACGTTGATGCCCGTCAGCGTGTCGGTAGCCTCAAACCTCGTCAGCGAGATGTTGACCGTATCCTTTTCCCTGTAGTTGACCCTCAGTTCCATGTTGGCCGTGATGTCGAGGTGACCTGTGTCGAAGGCGCCGCGATGAGGCTTCTCTGCGTTCTTGCGAGGCTGGTGGTTGTCCGTCTTCCATCTCAGACTGTCTATGCTCACCGTCTGCTTGCCGCCTTTCTCCGCCATCCTCAGTTCCGCCAGCGAGTAGTTGTCCGTCTGCTGGAAGCCCTTCTTGGTCACCCACTGGCGCTCAATGTCCACGTCCTTCACCGTCAACTGGCTGATGTCGAATGCCAGGCTCTGTCCTCCCTCCTTTTGCCGTTGCTCCGTGCTGTCCGTCTTGTTGCTCTTGAAGGCATCCACCACAAACTGGTAGTTGGCGGCGCTGTCCTTGGGCTGGTACAGGCGCATCCTGACGCCCGTTATCTCTGCTTCTGACACGTCCACCTTGTGGTCCAGCAGGTCTGTGAGGTCCAGGCTCACGGCCAGGTGGTCAGCCTCCAGCATCTTGCGCTTCTGCCTGTCCTCTATCCTTAGTCCCATCAGGTGAATGTCCTGTGTCCAGAGGCTCACGCTCACGCTGTCTATCTCCACCTTCGTCTGCAGTCGCTCTTCCAGCAGGCTGACGGCATAGTTCAGCACTTTCTGCTGGCACCAACTGGTGTTCAGCGTGAAGACGGCGGCCACCGTCAGCACCAGTAGTGTCGCTACTACTCCGCCGATGATCTTCAAGGATAGTTTGATGCCTCTCTTCATTCTTAATTCCGTTGTGCCTCTTTCTGGCTGCAAATTTACATTATTATTTCCAAATAGCCAAGCAATTGTCCCATAAGGTTTCGTCGCGTCCTGATGCCTTCTTCACCTCGTCCCGATGCCTCCTAACCTCCGTCCGAATGCTTCCTTCGCCTCGTTCCGATGCTTCCTTTGGGGGGAAAGGAAGCATTCCTTCGACTCGTGCAAAGCATCTGAACGGGTCGTAGATGACGTTCGGACGCCCCGTCCGAGGCATTCCGATGGGAAACGAAAGTGATGGTGATCGATTAAGAAACGAAGGCGTTTTTAAGAAACGAATTTGCCTAATTATATCTAATTTG
>CADCCB010000026.1 GCA_902799905.1 uncultured Prevotellaceae bacterium | reverse complement strand
AATTAGATATAATTAGGCAAATTCGTTTCTTAAAAACGCCTTCGTTTCTTAATCGATCACCATCACTTTCGTTTCCCATCGGAATGCCTCGGACGGGTCGTCCGAATGCCTCCTACGACCCAT
Source organism: uncultured Prevotellaceae bacterium (assembly GCA_902799905.1). Classification (GTDB taxonomy): domain Bacteria; phylum Bacteroidota; class Bacteroidia; order Bacteroidales; family Bacteroidaceae; genus Prevotella. The sequence continues at coordinate 41,233 of CADCCB010000026.1, read as the reverse complement.
CCGGATGCTTTGCAACAGTCGAGGGAATGCTTCCTTACCCCCCATAGGAGATATTCGAACGACTCTTGCGAGACGTTCGGAAGGGAATAGTGAAAAGTGAATAGTGAAAAATTTGCTACCGCCCTCAAAACCATAAGTCATTAACAAAAGGATCTAAGAACCAAGAAAAGTACAAAATTAAAAAACGGAAAAGTGAGAGTAAGAGTTTAGTATCAAGCGCGCAGGTCTATCCTCCAGCCACTATCCACCCCAAAATTCAATAACCAATAACCATTCAATAACCAATAACCTATAACCAATAACCCAAATAGTTTACCTGGTAAGCGAGAACTTCACGCTGACGCCGAAGTCCTGGGTGGTGGTGGGATAACTGCTGCTGGAGAGCAGAGGGGTGTTGGTCTGACGGTCGTAGTAGGCCGTGAGGGTAAGCAGACGGGAGAGGGTGTAGTCAGCCTGTAGGGAGATCTTCAAGGCCGAGTTGCCGCTGGAGGCCGAGGAGACGCCTGATGCGATGTCGCGCGTGATGGCGGCCTGACGACGGAACGAGACGTCGAGGCGGGTGTTCAGGTCGTGGTTCACGCCCTTGCCCTTGGTGCTGGTGGTGGTCTGCTGCTTGTTCTTCTGGTCGTCGTTCTTCTTGCCCTTGCTGCCCTTCACCTTGCGGCTGCTACCCACTCCGAAGAGTTTGAAGTCGTTGATCTTGTAGCCCAGGCCGATGACCCAGTCCTTCGACTGCGACTCGTTGATCTGCACGCTGGTCATGGAGAGGTTGAGCACACGGGTGGTGCGATACTCGAACTTGCAGGTGAGGTTGTTGTTGAAGGTCATGTCGATGCCGAGCAGGGGCGAGAAGGCCTCGTTGATGCTGACCGTGGAGATGTTGTAGCGCGACGAGGGGGTGTAACTGCCATCGGCAGCCTGCACATAGCCGAGGTCGCCCATATACTCGATCCACGAACTGTAGGAGGCGTAGGAACCGACGGAGTAGATGCTCTTGTAGGCGTGGTTGATGTTGACGCTCTTGAAGTGGTCGCGCAGCCAGGGCAGTTTGGAGAGTCCGGCATAGCGCACGGTCCAGTTGGGAAGGAGGCGTGTGAGGGTGGGGAAGATGTCGAGCGAGCCACCTGCTCCTACGGTATAGGCATCGAGGAAGGCAGGAACCAGCACATCGGCGCTATAGGGATCGACGGCGTTGGTCGAAGCGGGCAAACCGCTTTGCACGCTACCACCTTCAGGATACTGGGCCTGCACGCGGTCGCGGAAGGCGGGGATGCTGGCGCAGAAGCGGTCGAAGGTGGTCGATTGGTAGCCGTTGCTGGCATCGCCCATGCCTTCAAGGGCACTACCGATGGAGATGGTGGTCATGTTGAACGAGCCGCTATAGGTGGTTGGCGAGCCCGTGTACATATACTGTACGCTTCGCGCACGATTGGAGGTGCGGGTGGCCGAGAGGTCGATCTTCAGGTCGCGCAGGGGCTCGAGGGTGGCACGTATCTGCAAGTCCTCCATCGACGATGTGGTGGCTGGCGTTGCCACGTTATCGTTGTTGAGCAGCCATCCCTGTTCCTTTGCCTTGTCAATATAACTATCGCCCGTCAGTCCGAAGGCGAAGTCGAGGCCAGGCGACATCACACTACCCGTGCGCTGTCCGAAGACATCGCCGACGTTAGGCATGAAGCCAGGCAGGGTCATGGCATACTGGTTGCGATAACTGATGTTGACATTGCGCACCATCATCAGGAAGCGGGCCACCTGCTGGGCAGGGTTGTACCACCACTGCTGGTCGAGGGGCTGCTTGGGGGTGACGGAGAGTTTGATCTGAAGGGTGTCAGTACCATAGACCTTGATCTTGTTCTCATCGACGACCTTCCATTTCACTTGTACCTGTCGGCCGTCCTTATTGCGGGCAGAGACCATCAGGCGCTTCGACTTCTTGCCATGCTGCACCTCGATGGCAGAATCAGGCAGAAGGGTGATCTCCTTCTGGAAGGTGTTCTTGTTCTTGGGGAGTTCCTTTTCGTCCTTGGAGTCCTTCCCGTCTTTCCCAGCGGGTGAACCGCTGGGCACGCTTTTGGCGTCTTTCCCAGCGTTGGTCTTTTTCTTTTGGGCCTTTGGCTGCGGCTGCTTCTTGAAGCGCTCGTTGGCCTTCTTCAGGAAAGGCACGTGGTTGTAGAGGGTCTCAAGGTTGAGGGTGCTGTTGATGTTGACGTTGCGGTTGTTGTTGATGGTGTTGCCCAGCGACGTGCCGTCGTCGAGTTCCGTGCCTCGCAGCCACGAGTAGGTAGCCGAGTAGTTGCCGTCGGCCTTCAGCCAGTCGAAGAGGGGCAACTTGTCGAGCGGCACCTGGTAACTGGCCGTGAACGACTGCTGATAGTCGAGCGGCGTACCCATGTGGCGAATGCTGTTCCAGACGGAATCCTTCCATGCCGTATAGCGGTCAGGATAGAGATCCTCGTTGACGGGGGTATAGGGCTCCTCGATCTGGGCGTGGGTGGCCGACTGGAAACTCATGTGCAGGTTCTTGGTGAAGTCCCAGCGCAGTTGGAACTCACGGTTCCAGAGGAACTGCTGGCTGAACGTGAGGGGCAGGTTGGGGTTCTCAGTATTCTCCAGGTCGCGCTCCTGCAGTTCGCTGTAGAAACGGGTGATCTCAGTATTGAAGGAGATGTTCTGAGGCAGGTAGTTGAAGCCAAGGGCCTTGGGGAACTGCATCCACTTGGACTTCGACTTCGAGTTCTTGAACGGCTCCCAGGTCTTATAGACTGGCGAGTAGGAGTAATTGAGGGCTCCACGCCAGCGGTCTTCCTTGTCGTAGACCGTCGTCTCGCCTGAGGAACGGTTGTGCGAATGGCTATAGGAGAACGAGAAGTTAGCAGGGTCGTAAGGCATCGGGTGACGCTTGTTCTTGACGTCGACCCTGGCGTTGGAGATGGAGAAGTTGCGCGATATACGCTTGGTGAGGGCGATGCTCTCGATGGAGTCGCGCTCACGGCTGTCGACGGCAGCATCGAGGGCATCGTCGAGCAGCATATCCGTGTCGAGCGGGTTGTACTTCGGACTGACCACCTCCTTCGAATAAGAGTAGTAGAGTGGGGCCGACACCTTCACCTTGTCAGGGAAGAACTTGCCCAGTTCGACATTGGCCGTCACGCTATAGGCCGACTGGTTGTCAGTAGAGCGTTGCATCACGTTCTCTTCCAGTCCGCCAAAGCCCGAGGACATATAGCGGCCCGTCAGGTTGACGCTTCCCAAGTCGCTGAGTTGTATGTTCATCGTGCCAGAAGCAGCCCAGCCGCCCTCGTTGTTGGGTTCCTCCAGTCGCAACTCGTTGACCCACACCTCGCCCGACTTAGGCGACCCCGTCAGGTTGCGCACGCCGATAATCATCGTCTTGACCTCGCCCAGAGAGGGATTACCAATGACCGACACCTTATTGTTGGGCTTATCAGGGTCGTAGCCTGAATAGAGGCGGTTGAAGTCGGCAGTACCGTCGGCACGAGCCATGTTACGGGCTTTCTTGATACTGGTGAAGACACTCAGGTCGATGTCGAGCATATTCTCCTGAGGCCATACCAAGGGGCGGTCGGAAGGCACGTTCCAACGATAGTTGCCCTGCGGTGTGACCTTCAGCGGGATGAGATATTCGTAGTAGTTGCTCTTATAGTCAGAGCCCAGGCGGATGAAGACAGCCAACTGGTTGTCCTCGAGTTGTGTGCTGTTGGGCACAAGGTGGTTGGCATGTACGAACATCTGCAGCCGGCGATACTGTCGCAGGTCGAGGTTCGTGTTCTTATAGACAGCCTTCGACTCGTTCTGAGACAGGTTCCTCACCATCAGACAGAGTGCCTGCTCGTTCTCCTCAGTCAACTGAGGCTGGCCAGGGTCGCTGACGCGGGTGATGCCAGGAGGAAGGACGTAGGCCACAGGCTGACGCTCCGTGTTCTCCTCCACATTGACGGCGCTGACCGCCATCGTTCCCGTCTCAGCCGAAGAGGTCTGAAGGCTCTGCTTATACTGGCGCCATGTGCCTCGCACCAGGTCGAGCGAACCAAAGCGGAGCACGATGGGCTGCTGGAAGCCAGTGAGGAACATACGCATGAAGCGGATGGACGTGAAGTCGTTGATGGAGCCCACCTTGGAGTTGAACTCGGCCAGCGGTATGCGGTACTGATACCAGCGCACGGTGGCAGAGTCGCCATTACGCAGTTTGGCGTTGTAGTCACGATGGTCAACGATAAAGGATTTCTCCGACTTCATGCCGTTGTTGTAAGCCTGCAGTTCGTCATCGCTGATGGGAATGCGGTACTGGTAGTAGCGCTCATACTCGTTGAGGGTATAGTCCTGGTTGATGTCTTCCACGTCAGGTCCTGTCTTATAGGAAGTGTCGTAGCCCTCTGTCTGGTTGTCGTTAGCGGGCGAGTTGCCCTGGGGGTTGTTGAAGCGCTTATAGCGGTCCATGATGCTGGTCTGCTGCTGGTCGAAGTCAGAGCCACGGAAGTAGTGGTAGTCATCGCCTGCAGGGTCGTTGTTCCAGGCCTGAAGCAGCGAGTCGTTGCTCACAATGGTGCTGACGTTGCTGAGCCACTGTGCATAGGCATTATAGGAGCGCTCCTCCTCGTCAGTCAGACCGTTCAGACCCACGTCCTGCAACTCGCGCGAGCCGCTGGTGGTGGCGAAGGCATAGGTCTGGGTGGCCTGAATGGGTATCTTACCCCAATGGGTAGTCTCGAACTTGGAGGTGCCATCGACAGGCATACCACTCTCGTAGAACTTCTTGCCATCGCACAGTACATCCTCAGAGACCTCGCCCAGGTTGATGTACAGTTCGCCGCTATGCTGACTGGCCGTGCCCTCCTTACGGGTATAGATGAAGGGGTCGAGCAACCAGAACTCCACATACTCGATGTTGGCCTGCTCGAAATCGGTGGTCTCCAGACGGCGCATCATGCCACCCCACTTCGAGGCAGGGTTCCTCAGCGTACCGTCAGCATTGAAGTCGGTAGTCAGGTTGTAAGGGCCGCGCTCCTGAGGATAATAGGCCAGGTTGAGCACAGACAGCGTGGACACGGCACCGTTGTAGGTCGACTGGTCGCGGTTGGGATATAGTTCCCTGACGTAGACCTCGCGCACATAGTGGTTGGAGAGTTGTTCCAGGTCGCTCTTGATATGGGCTGGTGTCAGACTGCTGCTGCGACGTGTAAAGATAGGGTCGACATTGTACCAAGCCAGCAGGGCGCGTCCATAGCCGCTGCTCACCGATGTCTTGTCGTTGTAGTTGGGGAACATGGTGGGCACGCTGGAGAGCACCCAGGCTTTGGGATCGCCTACGGAATAGAGATCCTTGGCACTCTCGAAGTCGTCAATATAGGAAGCGTTGTCCTGAACGCCACTGGCTTTGCCGGCTATGAGGTGGGCAAACTCACCCGTGAAGGAGATCTGCGAGGGCTGGGTACAATGTAGCAGGGGCAGTTTGTTGAGCATATTGGTCAGCCATTGCGACTCCTGTTTCCAGTTGATGTTCAGTCCCCACAGCGTGTTGTTCAGTGGTTCTTCACCCATATTCACCTTCGTGGTCATGGGCTGTTCGGAGAGGTGGAGGATGGTACCGCCCAGCGAGAAGTTCTTGGTGAAGTCGTACTGCCAGTTCATGCCGAGCATCGTCTTGCGCTGCATGCCATAGTTGTTGTTGTCCTCCAACGACACGCTGACATTGGTGCCTGCATCGATGATGCTCTGGTTGAGGATGGTCACCTCGCCAGCCGAATAGTCCACGGAGTAGTCAGTACCCTCCTGTAGGGTGACGCCACCAGCGGTGACCACCACAGAGCCCTGTGGCACATAGCCCACGGCACCCAGCGAGATGACATTGGCACTCGTGCCCTTATACTGTCCGGCCAAGATGAACTTGTCCTTTTCGGCTATCTGCTTGGCCACCGTCTTGGTCGAATCGTAGAGTTGGTCGAAACAATACTTGTCGGCCAGCGCCCCCATACCCTTCTGCTCGAGATAGGAACGGAGGTAGGCGCCAAAGGGCTCGGCTGACGGCAGGAACACACGACCGTTGCTGACGGTATAGCCCTGTACGAAGTCGAACTGTCCGTTGGCATGTGGCTTCATGTTGGCATCCAGACGGTCGAGGCCCATCACCCTCAAAAGCGTGGTCGACTTCAGCGACTCTTCTGGCAGATAGGTGAGATAGGTACCCGTGGTATCACTCTGGTACTTGATGTCGAGTTTGAAGCGTTCCTTCTCGACCGTCGATGCCAGATAATACACGTTTTTCATCATCAGGCGCCAGTTGGCCTGCGTGGGGTTGTTCGACGTGTTCTTCAGCGATTTCACGAAGAGACACTTGCCAGCCTGGGTGATATCGGTAGAGAACTCACCCACCTGATAGGTCTGTCCGCCATAAGTGTATTCAAAGGCTACAGCCAGCACCTGGTCGGTCTGCAATCCTGTCTTCAGCGTCACATAGCCCAGAGCCTCGTTGACGGTATATTCGCTGGATGTCAGCAGACGGGCGCTGGCCAGTTTCTCATAGTCAACGCCGCCCGTGATATAACTGATACCCTCAAGTTTAGCAGTCACCTGGTCGATGCCTCGAGAGGCCGAGTCGATATTGGCGACGATTGTAGAATAGAGCGTGTTGGCCTGGTTGCTGGGAACAGACATGCCCGTGGCCTGCCAGTTCTTGTTGACGATATAGGAGTTCTCGCCCATCTCGCCGAAAGCCACGATATTGCGTGAGTTGGAGGTCGAGCCCGACTTGTTGGTCACCCAGATTTCCACACGGTTGATCTTGATGCCTGTCGTCAGGTTGGGCAGGGTCTGCATGGCCTTGTCGTAGCACTCACGGAAATAGTGCGAGAGGAAGAAGTGGCGGTTCTCCTCATAGTCGGCCACATCGATCTCGAAGGGAGTGGTCTGCGTGCCGCCTTTCGACGAGACGCTCTTCGATGTCGACTTCTTCTGCGAGAGGACGGTCTGCAGTTTCAACTTGCCGAACTGCATGTCGGTCCTGACGCCGAAGAGCGACGATGCGCCATGCACCAGTGAGTTGTTCGAGGGGAAGGTCACGTTGCCGGCCTCCACCAGTTTGATGATCTCGTCCTCCTTGCCCTCATACCTCAACTTGAGGTTCTTGGTATCGAAGTCGAAGGTGGCATCGGTGTTGTAGTTCAGGTTCATGTTCACCTTGTCGCCCACCTTGCCGTTGACGCTCAGGTTGATTTTCTCGTCGAAGTCGAAGGCCGTCGTATTACGGTTACGAATAGGCAGCGACGGGTTGTCGATGCTCTTCACCGTGGCCCCGACTTTCAGTTCGGCCGTACCCTGCGTCTTTACACGCACGCCGCCTGGGCCGAAGATCTTCTCGGCTGGTCCGAGATCGAATTTCATGTCTGAGAAGTCGAACTTCTCCTTACCCTTCGTCTTGGCGTTCTCAGCATCCTTCTGGCGGAAGAACTGCAGACGGGCGCGACGCTCCGACCATTTCATATACTCCTCTGGGGTCATCACGATGGGAGCATTCAAATAGGAGTCGCCCATCTTCGAGCCAAGGATATAGACGCCGAGCGAGTCGTTATAGACGGGCTGCACCTTCACGTTGTCAGGCATGCGCAGGTCCAGTGCGCTCGAATCGAGGTCGGCCGTCAGCACGGGTGCCGTCTTCTGAATCCTCCAGCGCGGATGCAGCAGCGAGTCGGGTATGGTCTCGTCCTCCACCGTCAGGGCCTTGGGCTGGGCCTTGACTTGAGACCCACCCCCAGCCCCTCCCTGCTGAGGGAGGGGAGTAGTTGCCTGTCCAAACAATTGTGTAGACCAGATGAAAAGGAAGAATAAAAGGAAAAGCATACTCCGCAAAGAAGTAAACTGCTCCACTTTCCTTATTATATTATTCCTTTTCTTCATTCTTTTTCTTTTGTCCATTTACTCCCCTCCTTATAGGGAGGGGCAGGGGGTGGGTCTTATTTAATTTGTTTCAGCGCCAACTTCACCACCTGTTCAACAGGCAGCGTAGGCTGCTCCTGCAGAATCTGCAACACCACTTTCTGCGTGGGAGCAGGTGCAAAGCCCAACATCGTCAGGGCCGACACAGCCTCGTCCTTCACGGCATTGTCCACTGGCGCAGCCATCTGGCCACCAGCAGGAATCTCGTCGGCAACACCCATCGTCACAATCTTGTCGCGAAGATCGACGATGATGCGCTGGGCCGTCATCTTGCCGATGCCCTTAATGCTCTGTATGAGGCGTGCATTGCCAGTAGAAATGGCTGTACAGAGTTCTGACACACTCATCGACGAGAGCATCATGCGGGCCGTATTCGCGCCCACCCCGCTGACAGAAATCAGCAGCATGAACATCTCGCGTTCCTTCTTATTATAGAAGCCGTAGAGCACGTAGGCATCTTCGCGGATGGCTTCATAGACGTAGAGTTTGGCTATTGGCTTCTGGCCGTTAACCGTTGGCTTGACACCCTGCAAAGCAGAATAGGTGGTCAGCGAGATATTCAGTCCGTAGCCCACACCGGCCGCCTCTATGGTAGCCAGAGCGGGAGTGAGTTCTGTCAACTCGCCCCTGATGTATTCTATCATACTGTTACCTTTTTTGTATATATACAGTAGAATTAACGCCCAGACGCTAATTTTATTGCATAATTGTTTGTCATATCGGCAAAAAAGCGTAATTTTGCAGCCAAATTCATCACACAACACAAAGAATTATGAAAAAAATCAGAGCAGCCGTCGTAGGTTACGGCAACATTGGAAAGTATGCACTCGAGGCCCTCGAGGCAGCATCCGACTTCGAAGTAGCAGGCATCGTACGTCGCAATGGCGCAGACAACAAGCCTGCTGAACTGGCACAGTACGAAGTAGTGAAGGATATCCGCGAACTGAAGGATGTCGACGTGGCCATTCTCGCCACCCCGACCCGCTCTTGCGAAGAATATGCCAGGCAGATTCTCCCTCTGGGCATCAATACCGTCGACTCTTTCGACATCCACACCCTGATTCGCGACTATCGCCGAAACCTGATGGAACTGAACAAGAAGACCAATACCGTCAGCGTCATTGCCGCCGGATGGGACCCAGGCAGCGACTCCATCGTGCGCACACTCATGCAGAGCCTTGCCCCCAAGGGACTCTCATACACCAATTTCGGCCCAGGCATGTCGATGGGCCACAGCGTATGCGTGCGCTCGAAGGCTGGCGTGAAGAACGCCCTTTCGATGACCATTCCTCTCGGCGAGGGCATCCATCGCCGCATGGTCTATGTTGAACTGGAGGATGGTGCCAGCCTGGAGGAGGTGACGGCAGCCATCAAGGCCGACCCCTACTTCGCCAGCGACGAGACCCATGTGTTCCAGGTGGAGAGCGTTGATGACGTGCGTGACATGGGCCACGGCGTACACCTCGTGCGCAAGGGCGTCTCAGGCAAGACCCAGAACCAGCGCCTTGAGTTCAACATGTCAATCAACAATCCTGCGCTCACTGGTCAGGTGCTGGTCAACGTGGCTCGTGCCTCCATGCGCCTGCAGCCCGGCTGCTACACGATGATCGAGATTCCTGTCATCGACATGCTGCCAGGCGACCGTGAGGATCTCATCAGTCACCTGGTGTAGTCTTAGGAAAAATACTGTAAACCTATATCATTTGTCCCTCATCATTTTTACCAGGCGGCAGCCGGTGAGAGTGATGAGGGCTGTTTTTTCGTCTATCTGCTTATCGGTTTTGTGATAGACGATGGTGCAATTGCTGATGTCGATGTCGTGTACACAATCAAGGCCTGTGATACCTTTGGCTACGATCCCCGTCTTGCAGCCGTGACAGACCACATCCGAGATATGGATATCCTGGAATTCAGGGGCCCAGCGTCGCTGCTCCTCAGTATAGGTCGGCGTGGCGTTATCCCTGCCTGCAGGACGATCCACGTAGTCACACTGGAAACTGATGGCTTCGCCAGAGATGTCGTTCATCATGATGTGGCTGATGAAGATCTGCTCAGAACGGCCGCCACGACTCAGCGCACTCTTGAAGCGCAGGCCAACATCGGTGCCGCTGAACGTATTGTTGCGCACCACCATACGCTTCATGCCAGCCGCCGTCTCACTGCCAAACACGAAGCCACCGTGTGCATGATTCACCGTATTGTTCATCACAACGATATCCTCACAGCCGCTGATGGGGTGACTCTTCGAGGGTCTGCCGCTCTTCATGCAGATACCATCATCGCCCACGCTGACCGTCGAGTTGACGATGAGTGCCTGATGACAGTCGCTCAGGTCGATGCCGTCGCCATTCTGCACATTCCACTCCGAGCGTACGGTGACGCCGTCGATGATGACATTCTCGCAGTAGCAGGGATGCAGGTGGAAACGAGGGGCGTTCTGAATCGTTACACCCTCCACGAGCACGTTACGACAGTCGGTCAGTCGGATGAGGTCGTTGCGCATCGCCTCCTGTTCCTGAGGCGTGTTGGCAATGTCGGCATAGCCGTTCTTCATCTGCCAGGGGTACCACAGGTCGCCCTTCTCTGTCACCTGTCCGCCCATAGCCAGATACTGGTTCCACTCCACATCACTCATCTTGTTGCGCTTCACAGGTCGCCATTGTTGGCCGCCTCCGTCGAGGATGCCCTCGCCCGTGATGGCGATATTGGTACGCTTCGAGGCCCGTATGCAAGGATAGACGCGCTTGGCATCAGGACTCTTGTCGAGATAGAGCGACTTGTCTGGAGCGAACACCACCAGGGCGTTTTTCTCCAGGTGCAGTTCGATGTTGTCCTTCAGCATGACGGGTCCTGTGAGCCACACGCCCTGCGGCACCACCAGCCGTCCTCCGCCCATCTTCGAGAGTCGTGAGATGCCCTTTTCAAAAGCCTCCGTACAGAGTGTCACGCCATCGCCCACGGCTCCGCAGTCGGTCAGCGTCACCACATTGGCAGGAATCTCCACCTTGACTACCGCCTTCACCTCCGTAGGCAGGTTCGTGTAGTACTTCTCATAATCGGCTGCGGCAAGACCGAGCACGGCCATCAGCAGACAGCCCGTCATCCATAACCTTTTCGTCATAGTTTTGTTTGTTTTTTCTGATTGTTTAGTATTTTTGAATAATCTGTTCTCTACCGGCATTGTTGCAGGAGCCACTCCTTGAGCGAGGGGTCGTCCACGCACCTCGACATCTCCCACAGCCGCCTCTTCACCATGCTGCGCAACAGATTGGAATAGAGGCTGAGGTCGTCGCAATAGGGTGAGCGTCCGTTGGTACCTGCGTTGTATGCTTCGTCCAACTTGCGCTGCTCTTCGGCAGTCCATACGAAAGCCTGTTCCATCGCTCCGAGGTCGTTCTCCCAGTGGTCGCCCAATATGTCGCGTATGTCACGGCGCTTGCAGTTTGTTTCCATATGCTTTAGGATATGGTGCAAAGATAAGCAATTTAGTTCAGAGTTCATTGTTCTGGGTTCATTGTTTAGAGGTTATTTGGTTAATTAAATTTAAATACGTCACAATTATGAACTCTGAACCATGAATTATGAACTGAGGACAGAAGAGTTTGCAGATTTTGTCGTATCTTTGCGGCTGACTCGAAGAGCCATAATAGACATAGAGAAAACCATCATAAAAAAGAAAGCAATGAAGAAAGTATTATTAGCAGCATTCGTCATGGCAGCCCTGCCCTCAATGGCACAGGTAAGATATGCCGTCAGCGGCACATACGCTGAAAACGGCCAAAAAGTCTATCTGATAGACCAGTTGACAGAGAAGGCTATCGACAGCATGGTCGTGGCCGATGCCAAGTTCTCGTTCTCTGGCACAGCCGACAAGGACGCCTTACTGGCCATCAAGGCTGAAAAGAGAAAATGGCAAACGGAATTCTTCAACGACGGCACGCCTGTCATCATCAATATCAACGACAGCACGCTGAAAGGTTCGCCGCTGAACGAACGCCTGGCGAAACTTGAAGTGTAAGCAGACCTGCCCCAAAGGTTACTGAGCACAAAGGTTGCCAAGATGAGCCAGGAAGAAATGATGGCTCATCAGGATGAACTCATGGATGAGATGAACAAGGCCATCGACAGCCAAATAGACTTCGCCAACAAGGTGTTTGAAGAGGAGCGCCAGTCGCTGATACCTGTGGCATTTGCTGGCTATTACTTCGTGGACAATGGCGTGGAGGCCTACGACGAGTTGGTCAAAGAGCAGGTAGTGTTTGCCAACCACCCCTATTTGAAGAAGACAAGAGACGATGTGGAAAAGTTGTTTAAGCCGAAGGACGATCCGAAGATGGACTTCATCGGACAGCAGTACACAGACCTCGAGATGGCCGATCCTGACGGCAAGATGCACAAACTCAGCGAGGTTGTAGGTGAAGGCCATTGGGGGCTCGTCGACTTCTGGGCCTCGTGGTGCGGTCCCTGCCGTGCTGAGATGCCCAATGTGCTGGAGGCTTACAACAAGTATCACGCCAAGGGCTTCGAGGTGACCGGCGTCTCGTTTGACAACAAACATGCGGCATGGGTCAAGGCCGTCGACCAACTGAAGATGCCGTGGCTACAGATTTCCGACCTGAAAGGCTGGAGTTGTGCCGCCGCCCCTATCTACAAGATTGATGCCATTCCTGACAACATCCTCATCGACCCGCAAGGCAAGATCGTCGACCGTGCCCTTCGCGGCAAGGCATTGCACAATAGGCTGCAGAGGCTCCTGGGAGCACCTGACAATGACGCTAAGTAAACAAACAGTTTACAGGCAGATCTCCATCGTCGTCTTTTGCACCTGCATGCCCATGTTCTGATAGAACCGTAACGCAGGCTCGTTGCCCTCCCACACATTCAGGGTGATATTGTTGCAACCAATAGAGCGGGCGTAGTCAAGCACATGTTCATACAACGCCTTCCCTACGTGTCGACCACGAGCATCCTCATCTATGCAGATATCGTCGATATACAGCGTCTTGATATCCTGTAACAGCAGGTGGTTCCTGACTTCGGTAATCTGACAGAAGGCATAGCCCAACACAGTCCCTTGAGCGCATGACGTCTCAGGGGACTGATTGTTATCTGCATATACAAAGATGGGCTTTCTTTCATCGTCGAGCATGGCCTCCAGTTCCTGCTCGTTATATTTGGTGGTGTGAGGCTTGAAAAGGTCTGGGCGCAGCACGTGATGCACCATGTTCACCTGATGTAGCAGGTGTATGATGCGCGGAATGTCGTTTTTGATTGCTCTTCGGCAAAGTGGTTTCATCATTTTTCTTTGTATTGGTTATTTTGACACCTTATTTAGCCGCGGGCTTCACTACGAAGTCGAGTGCCTGGAGATCCTTGTCGAGCGACGAACTGCCGTAGAGTATTTGGTAGCGGCCAGGACGGGTGGAGAGTTCGTCGATCGAGGGGTCGTAGTACTCGAAGGCCTCGCTGTCGAGGGTGATGGTGGCCTGGGCTGTCTGACCGGCAGAGAGCGTCAGTTTCTGGAAACCGCGGAGCGACTTGATGGGAGCCTCAGGATAGTCGAGGGCTTTGACATAGACCTGTACGATCTCGGCACCTTCGCGACTGCCCGTATTGGTGACAGGCACGGTGAGCGTCACCTTGCTGTCGGCCTTCATACTGGTGCGGGAAAGTTTCCCTTTCCCGTAGGCAAACGTCGTATAGGAGAGCCCGTAACCGAATGCATACTGTGGCTGACCGCGGAAGTAGCGGTAGGTACGGTTCTCCATCGAATAGTCGAGGAAGTCAGGCAGGTCGTTGTTCGAGCGATAGAACGTGACGGGCAGTTTGCCGCTGGGGTTATAGTCACCAAAGAGCACGTCGGCCAGCGCCTTCGCACCACCCTGACCAGGATACCAGGCCTGTAGGAGGGCATCGTACTGCCCCTCGACGCTGCCGAAGGCAATGGCCGAGCCAGAGCAGTTGACGAACACGACAGGCTTGCCTGTAGCATGCATGGCCTTCACCAGACGCTGCTGTACGGCAGGCAGTTCGATGTCCTGCTTGTCGCCACCCTCACCTTCCATACGGGCAGAGATGCCGCCAATGACGATGATGACGTCCATGTCCTTCACCTCACGGGCGAGGTCGTCGAACTCGACGGGCTTGCGCTCGCAGATGTCACCACGCAGCATGGCGAACTGCCCGTTGCCGTGACTATACTCAATCACCACGTCGTAGGTCTGACCCTCCTCAACAGGGAACGACTTGTAGTCGGGCGTACGGCGTCCAAAGCCGAAGCCGCCTCGCCCGCGACCACCCTTGGCCTCTTCCACTACCTGACCGTTCACCTTGATCACGTAGCCGTTGTCAGTAGCGAGCGTATACTTCATGTCGCCTGTAAACGTGGCCTTATACTGTCCACTGACACGCACGGAGAGGGTGTCCTTGCTGACGCCTTGGGCAAAGCCCCATGCGCCGAAGGTAGAGAAGTTCAGTTCGCTGTAGTAGCCCGTCGTGACCGGCTGACCGCTCAAATCGTTATTATTATAGAACTCGACCAGCACACCCTTGCCGTCGTTGAACTCCTGCAGGTGGTGGATGGTGGTCTCACCGTCAGCCAGTTCGCAGGCTTTCTTGTAGAAGACGTTGGCGCCAGGTACCGCATTGCGGATGCCTTCCAGCAGCGAATGCTGGTGCTCCTTGGTGGGCGTTCCTCCGTAGTTGCCGTTCAGCAGTTCCACATCGTCGGCATTTGGACCCACAACGGCGATATTCTTCAGGCTTTTTGAAAGCGGGAGAACCGCTTTCCTTCCTCCTTGCCCGTCTTGTATCTTCTTGTTCTCCAGCAGCACCATCGACTCGCGGGCAGCCTGTGTGGCCAGGGCATCGTGCTCCTCGCAACTGATTGTCGAAGACTGAATTTTCGACCACGGGAGCATGTCGGCAGGGTCGAACATGCCCAGTTCGAAACGCCCATAGAGCGTCTTGCGCAGGTGGTAGTCGAGCGTGCTCTCCTGGATGAGCCCCTTGTCGAGCGCCTCAGTCAGCACCATGAACACCTTGCCGCACTCCAGGTCGGTACCGTTGAGCACGGCATCCACCGAAGCCGACAGCGGGTCTTTGTGCGTCTCGTGCTGTCCTTTGTTATAGAAGTTGTTGATGGCATCGCAGTCGGTGAGCACGATGGCGTCGTAGTTCCACTTGCGACGCAGGATATCGACCAACAGACGGTCGCTGGTGCAGCAGGGCACGCCCTCGTAGCGGTTGTAGGCACACATCACCTCGCGCACGTTACCTTTCTTCACCAACGCCTTGAAGGCCGGCAGGTAGGTTTCCCAGAGGTCGCGCATCGACACAGAGGCGTTGTACGTGTGGCGCAGGGGCTCAGGACCGCTGTGTACGGCATAGTGCTTTGCACAGGCGTGCGTCTTGAAGTACCTGTCGTCATTGCCCTGCATGCCGAGGACGGTCTGCACGCCCAGCACGGCATTCAGATAGGGGTCTTCGCCACAGGTCTCCTGTCCGCGTCCCCAGCGAGGGTCACGGAAGATGTTGACGTTCGGACACCAGAAGGTCAACTCAGGGTTGCCAGGATAATAGGTGACGCCCATAGGCACGTGATAGAGCGTAGAATCGTTATGGTCTGTGCGGTTCCAGTTGGCACGGGCCTCGTCGCTGACGGTCGAGAAGACATCGTACATCTGCTGAGGATTGAAGGCAGCGGCCATGCCGATGGGCTGCGGGTAGACCGTATAGCCCCCCTGGCGCACACCGTGGCAGGCCTCGCTCCACCAGTTGTAGGAGGGGATGCCCAGACGGTCGATAGACACCGACTTGTTCATCATCAGCCCCACCTTCTCCTCTGGTGTCAGCAGCGAGAGCAGGTTCTCTACGCGCTCGGCATAACTGAGACTGGTGTTCTGGTAGGGATATTGTGTCACAGCCTCACCCTCGTTCACCTGGGCCTTGACAGACAGGGCGCCAAGCGTATTGCCGTTGGCATCGATCAGTTCGACACTACGGAAACTCTTGCCTATCGACTGGGCTGGGCGGAACACCACCATGACCTCGGCCTGCTGGCCTGGGGCAATGGCGCCATCGGGCACCACAGCCGTGATGCACTCACAACTGGGATTCGCCTTGACGACCTTGACGTCGGCCTTCGACTTGTTCTTGAACGTAAACGTGTGACACACGGCACCCGCTGCGGCATTGACCGTACCGAAGTCCCATTCATAGGCATCGAACGTGAGGGCGCTCTTCTTCTGTGCCGTCATAGGCGTAGCGACCATGAAGGCGCACAGGATGGCTGAAAACAGTTTGTTCATCTCGTTAATAACAGTTAGGATTTACGATGCAAAGATACAAAATTTTTCCGACACCTGCAAGGGTTTCCTAGGAAAATTGCTCAATGTGTTGCAGTGTTGCAGTGTTGCAGTTCAAAATTAGATTATTCAAAGGCCAAGATTTATATCTATATTTATATATATTATATATAATATATATAAATATAGAAGTAATTTCAGGATTTGGAAAGCCTTCTCGAGAACTGCAACACTGCAACGCACAGCAAGGTCATGGACTACCAAAAGGAATGCCTCGGACGGCTCGTCCGAACGTCATCTACGGTCCGTTCGGATGCTTTGCACGAGTCGAAGGAATGCTTCCTTACCCCCCTAAGGAAGCATCGGAACGGAGGTTGCGAGGCATTGGAACGGGCGATGCAGAGCATCGGAAGTGAAAAGTAAAGAGTGAATATTAAAAAATTTGCTACCGCCTCAGGACAAGATTTTCTCACTTTCACTTTTCGCTCTCACTTTAATTTAGTACCTTTGCCGCCAAAAGTAAAGAGGATGATGAACGAGTTTGCGCTGACTTTGATTCAGTGGTTTCGTGAGAACGGGCGTGACCTGCCTTGGCGCGAGACGCGTGACCCCTATGCCATCTGGCTGTCGGAGATTATACTCCAGCAGACGCAGGTGAAGCAGGGATGGGCCTATTGGGAACGGTTCATGCGCCGATGGCCTACGGTGGAGCAACTTGCTGAGGCCAGTGAAGACGAGGTGCTGCGTGAGTGGCAAGGTCTCGGCTATTATTCGAGGGCACGTAACCTGCATCAGGCTGCACAGCAAGTGGTGGCACTTGGCGGTTTTCCTGATACGATAGAGGGACTGCGTGCGCTCAAGGGTGTGGGCGACTATACGGCAGCGGCCATCGGTAGTTTCGCATTCGACCTGCCTGCCGCCGTAGTCGATGGCAATGTATTCCGTGTCCTCAGCCGCCATTTCGGCATCGACACGCCCATCAATACCACCGAAGGAAAGAAGGAATTCGCCCTGATGGCTCAGAACTTACTACTCCCCGCCCTTGACAGGGAGGGGTTGGGGGCGGGTCTTTACAACCAGGCCATCATGGACTTTGGGGCGATACAATGCACCCCCTTAAGTCCCCATTGTCCGTCGTGCCCTTTGCAAGAGACCTGTGTCGCCCTGCATGAGGGTAGGGTGGGGCTGCTCCCTGTCAAACAGAAGACGCTGAAGGTTCGCGAGCGCCGTCTGACCTATGTCTATGTGAGATGTCAGGGCTTCACCGCCATCCATCGCCGTGGCGAGGGCGACATCTGGCAGGGGCTATATGAACCACTGCTATTTGAGAACGGAGAACTGAGAACTGAGAGGTATGATAACACTCAGTACAAAGAAGGTAAAACTAATCATACCTCTCAGTTCTCAGTTTTCAATTTTCAGTTAATAAAAAAGAATGTCAAGCACGTTCTCACCCATCGCATCCTCCTGGCCGACTTCTACCTGTGGGAGCCAACTGAGCGTCCTCCGCTCCCTCCCGACTATTTCTGGATAGAAGAAGCGGAACTTGACCGTTATGCCAAGCCCCGCCTCATAGAACGTCTGTTGGAAAGTCTTACCTGACCACTACTTTCTTGTTGCCTCGGATGTAAAGGCCTTTAGCGGTTGGCTTTTGGCTATTAGCGACGCGACGGCCCTGCAGGTCGTAATATTGGCCATTGGTCGTTGACTGTTGGTTGTCGGCAATACTCTCAATGCCCGTGGCATCAGTAATGGTTAGCGTGCCGCTCACATAGGTGAAGGTGTAGTTCTGGGCCTCACCTCCAGAGACAATAATCTCGTATTCGCCAGCAGGACTGTTCTCGTCGGCTTCACAAGTCGCCACAGGCTGTTGGATGAACACTTCTGAGGTCTCGCGGTTGCGGAACTTATCAAAGGTAATCTCGAAGGTCGGGTTGGGCTGGCCCTTCTCACGGGTGTACGACTTGGCTGTGGCTGTTATCGGTGCCGGCAGTATGGTGAACACGCCATCCTTTATCTGGACATTGGGAGTGCTGACGGTGCCGATGGTGACGGTGATGGGATATTCGCCCACCACAGCCCTGATCTCCTTGATCTTGTCGCATGTGGCAGAGGGCTCACCCTCGACGGGCGCACCGTCAACGATGGGCTTGATGGTAGCAGCCGTGCGGCCATATTCACGCGAGGCGATGGCTGAGACAACGGGCTGGCCTGTATAGACCGAGAGGTGGTACAGGGTGCTCCAGTCATCATCTTCCTTATAGTCGGCCAGACGATCGGCAGGCACGAAGAGCGTGGCATTCGTGGGAACATAACTCTCCTGGCGAGGCACCATCTGCTGGTCGTTATCCATGATGACATATTTCAGGTTGTCGCAGCGCAGGAAGGCATATTTGCCCATTGTCTGCACGTTCTTCGGAATGGTGATGGTGGACAGGTTGGCGCAGTCGATAAAGGCACTGTCGGGAATGGCTGTCAGCGATGTGAAGTAACGCAGTTCCTCAAAGGTCTTGATGGCATTGCTCTTGCGGAAAGCCTGGCTGATGTCAGTAATGCCTGCAGCCTCGCTCTCTTCTATTTCTCCGTCTTCATCGGCGTCCCAGTTGTTCAGACAGATGGTTTGCACATGACTGTCCTGGAAGGTGATGAAGTGGAGTTTCGAGCGTACCGAAGCGAGTGCTCCCTTGAGTTCGTCGGATGTGCTCTGCGGGTTGTCGTAGATGGCCTGCTCGTCGGTGACATTTATCTCCTTGGCCTTGGCAGTGGCCAGGCTCTTCTTCAACTTATCCACTACATCGTCGAAAGCCTGTGCTGCCTTGAAGTCTTCCTCAGTCACAAATGCCCATTGCGAATTGGGCTTGATGCCGGCAATGTCCCAATAGATGCCGTGCGTGGAGCCCTGGCCAGCATTGCTCTCATGGTTCTCGTCAATACCCAGATACTCGCCAGCCGTATAGTCGGCATCGTTCTCGGGCACTTGCAGGGTATAGATGTTGTCGCCTACCAATGCTGCCTTCCAGTATGCCTTGGCTGACACGCTGCCATCGCCGAAACATGCTTTGACACCTGCACCCACCTCCTTGTCGGTAGTGGTGCGGAACACCGCCTTGTCAGACGAGTTGTCCATCAGGTAGTAGATGTTCTCGCCCATGGTGGTAGTGTGTTTCCACTGGTAGAGTTTGCCCTTCTGAGCCACGATGGACTGAGTGCCGTAGGCCTCGCCCATAGTCAGCACCTTACGTGTTCCTATATTATAAATATAGCCAGGTTTGTCGGTGGTGATGGGTGAGAAGGCTGGCTGTGAGTGCTTGGCACGAACCTCCACGATTGTGCCGAAATTCTTCCAAACGTCTGCCTGAGCATAGAGGTCCTTTGAGCCGAAGGGTACATAGAGCGTGCATTGTGCCAAGGGCACGTTGCTAAAGATGTTGTTGCCCAGTCTGATGTAGGCAGGATCAGAACTTGCTACGGACACCTCACGCAGGGCTGTGCATCCTTCGAAGGCCTCATCGCCTATGAGGTTCACATACTCAGGAATGTTGATGGCCTTTAGGTTCTTACACCCTTTGAAGGCATAGTAGTAAATCTTCTCGACGCCTTCTGGCACGATGACGCTCTCAAGGTTGGTGCAGCCTTGTAGGAAATTGCCGGGAATGGACACGGCGTGGGTGAAATACTGCAGTTCGTCGAAAGTGACGATGGTCTTGTCGTTCTGGAAGTAATAAGTCCACCCGAAGTCCGTCACGTCAGAAGCCTCCTTGTAACTCAATTCGCCATCGGTGTCGCCATCGAAGCAGTCAATACTCTTGGTGCGGATGTTCTTGTTAGTGAACTCCATGAACTTCAGTTTCTTGCGCAGCGAACTCTGAGCGGCAACAATCTCTTCGAGCGTGCTCTCCATGTTGTCGCTGACGACCTGCTCCTCTTCGTACTTGACATTAAGTTTCTTGGCTGTAGAGATGAGTCTTTCCAGTTTCTTTGCCTCGTTGAAACGCTCGGTGAGTGCCTCGTCGTAGAGCACGAACTGCCACTGGCAGTTCAATTTGTGGGTGTTGTATTCCACATCGTAGTAGGCACCATAGGTCGGTGTGGCGGCCTGGCTGGCATGGTTGGTCTGTATGCCCAGATATTCACCTTCTACATAGGTGGATTCTGTTGAGGGTACCTGGATGGTGTAGATGTTGTTGCCATCCTCCTTTACGCTCCAATAGCCATTGGCGAGTGATGTGCCGTCTACAAAGCATGCCTTGACACCTTTTCCCACGTTGTCATCGGTACTGGTGCGGAACAGGTAGGTGCCAGAGTTGCCTGTATCAGGCGAGGAGAAGTAGTACGTGCCCTCAGGCTTACCCGATGGGTGTACAGCCTTGAATCGCATGGGCTCTGTGCCCACCACGGCCTGTGTCTTGTAGGCCTCGCCCTTGGTCAGGTAGCGCCCTGTGCCCACATTATAGAGATAATAAGTCTTGCCAGCCTCCAGTGTGGTGAACTGACCACCTGAGATGTCACGTGTCTGTACAATCTTTCCAAACGCGTTCCACTGGTTGGCTGTCTCGAAGTAACTCTTCGTGCCCTGCATCACGTGTAGCGTGGCCTTGCTCAGGTTCAAAGTGCCGAATACGGCCGTGCCTAAAGTGATGTCGGCAGGGTGATAGGTGTTGACGGAGAAACTGGTGAGCCCGCTGCATCCTGCGAAGGCCTCGTCGCCAATGCTGGTCACACTGATGGGCAGGTTAAACTCCGTCAGTGCCGAACAGTTCTTGAACGTAGCCTTCTCGATGGCGGTTATCTCGTTGGAGAGTTCCATCTCCGTCAGCAGCACGCATCCCTCGAAGGCTTCCTCGCCAATGGCGTTGATGCCAGTAGGCAGGTTCACCTGTTCCAGTTTCTTACAGCCTTTCAGGGCACGTGCCCCTATGGTCGTCAGTTTCTTGGGCAGACGCAGCGTGCTGAGGTTTGAGCAGCCGTTGAATGCGTCGTCGCTCAGATTGGTGATGCCTGTGAAATAATAGAGTTCAGGGAACTTTCTGATATTGGTATTGCCCTTGAAAGCCTCGCCAATGCTGGTCACGGCTGCTGCCTCGTTGTAGGTCAACTTACCATCGCCGTCGGCATCCCAGTTGGTCACACAAATCTTCTTGACATTCGAATCGCTGAAACTCATTGCCTTCTCGCCATAGTTCTCTGGCTCAAAGCCAATGATGATGGATCGGCCAGTGCTGTAGCCGTCGTCGCTGCCACCGATGCCCTGTCCGTTGCCAGGTGTCAGGTTGGTCAGGTAATAATAGCCGTCGCTGGTTCCGCCCCAGCCCCAGTTGATGTAGTAGCGCATGTTCTCATAGCCGCAGGTCAGGAAGGCGTGGCCTACGCTCCAGTTACCTGTATAGCCACCCAGATAGACGGGACGTCCTGCAGCCAGTTCGGTATAGACCAACTGGTCCAGTTCGGCCTCGCTACTGAAGGAGTTCAAGTATTTCACAGAGTTGCCATAGCCGAAATATTTCTGGCAGGCCTCTGCCACCTTATAGATTTGCGCACCCGATGAACTGTTAGTGTAGTCCATCTCGACAGCCACACCGCAGTAGAGCATCAGTTGAGCCACAGCCTGCCTCTGTAGTTCAGTTGCCGACCCATAGGTGTCCTTCATGTTGTCCCAGTCGATAGGAGCACCAGCGGCGATGCCTGGCACGGAAATCTGCTTGGTATAGGTGGTGAAGCCAGGAATGTCGGCAGTGGTTTCTGTAACCGATTTCTCACGATTGTAGTACAGGATCTGTGCCATTGCCGTTGCCACGCAACCCGTTACAGAACGCGAACCGCCGTCCAGCGGACAGAGGTTGTTATAGGGCGAGCCCTGGCTCCATTTGCATGACATGAACGGCTCAACCTTGGGATGTGTGGAAATGGCATCGGTGATGACGGGGGCACCAGCCTGGATGCGTGCCAGTTGACTGGCATAGTTGTCAAGCCACTCCTGCATGGCTGGCGGCATCTGGTTGTAGTCGAAATCACCGCTCTCTGTGTATCCCAGCACGCTGATGGTCTGGTCGTCGCCAGAGACGATGACAAAGCCCTCGTTGTCGCCGCGGTCGAAGACATAGTATGGGTCTGGAGCCGTATTGACTTTCTTCCTGGGAGCCAGTCGTCTCAGGTTGGTCACGGCCTTCAGGGGTTTCTGACCTTGTTTGTCTTTCAGGAATTGTTCGGCTTTCTGTCTGGCCTCTTCACGGCTGATAGGGTTGGCCTGAATAGGCATTGCTATCGTCAGGCAAAACAGTAGCGTCAAGTAAAAATGTTTCATAGTTCTTTAAAGTTAGTAATTTTTGAGTGCAAAGATACGGTTTTTCTTTTGAAGATACTCATGATTTGTGATAAAGATTGTAAAAATTGTTGTGGAATAAAAAACTTTTCGTAACTTTGTGGGCAGAATTTAATCTACTAACTCATTAACAAAATACACGTATGAAAGACTTAAAGATGTACATCAACGGCCAGTTCTGCGAGAGTTCGAACGGCAAGTGGATTGAAGTGTTGAACCCCTCGACCGAGGAAGTCATTTCCCGTCAGCCTGAAGGCACTATCGAGGATGTTAATCGTGCGCTCGACGCAGCACGTGCAGCCCAGAAGGCTTGGGCTAAGACGCCTGCCATCGAGCGTGCCCAGTATCTGCTGAAGATGGCCGACGGCATCAAGGCTCGTCAGGAGGAGTTTACCGAGATTATCATGCGCGAACAGGGAAAAACCCGTAACTGGGCTGCTATTGAGGTGGGCGCTACCATCGCCTATTTCGAGTATATGGCCACCTTCGCCCGTCATATCGAGGGTGAGATTATCCCCTCCGACCGTCCCAACGAGACCATCCTGCTCACGAAGAAACCCATCGGCGTGGTGGCTGGCATCCTGCCCTGGAACTTCCCGTTCTTCCTGATTGCCCGTAAGGCTGGCGCTGCGCTGATTGCAGGCTGTACTATCGTCATCAAACCCTCGCAACTCACACCGGAGAACTGCACCGAGTTTGCCAAGGTGGTGGCAGAGACAGGCCTTCCCGCTGGTGTCATCAACATCGTGACGGGTAAGGGTTCTGTCATCGGTAACGAGATGGCTGGATCGCCCAAGATTGATATCGTCAGCGTCACGGGCTCTGTCGGAGCAGGCGAGAGCATCATGGCTGCCGCCTCGAAGAATATCACCAAGGTCAGCCTCGAACTTGGTGGCAAGGCACCTGCCATTGTGATGAAAGATGCTGACTTGGAGCGCGCCGCCCAGTGGATTGTCGACAGCCGTATCGGTAACAACGGTCAGATATGCAACAATGCCGAGCGCGTCTATGTACAGAAGGAGGTGAAGGCTGAGTTTACCAAGATACTTGTTGATAAGATGTCGAAGGTGAAAGTGGGTGATCCCTGTCAGGATGATACTGTCGACATGGGCCCGTTGGTAGAAGCACGTGCATTGGAGAGCGTCACTGAGAAAGTGGAGCGCGCCATCAAGCAGGGTGCCAAGTTGCTCTGTGGCGGTCAGCGTGTTGGTACGAAGGGCTACTTCTATGCTGCTACTGTGCTTGACAATTGCACACAGGACATGGATATCATTCATGAGGAGACCTTTGGCCCTGTCATCCCGCTTGTAGAGTTCGAAACCCTCGATCAGGTGATCGCTATGGCCAACGACTGCGAGTATGGTCTGGCATCGTCCATCTTCACCAAGGACCTCAACGTAGCCGTGAAGGCCTGCCGCGAACTGGAGTTCGGCGAGACCTACATCAACCGCGAGCATTTCGAGGCTATCCAGGGCTTCCATGCTGGTATGAAGAAGAGTGGTATTGGTGGTGCAGATGGCAAGCATGGTGTTGATGAGTATCTTGTCACCCATGTCACCTACCTCGACACTTGGGATAACTAAATGAGAAATGGGGAATGAGAAGCATTACTCATTTCTAATTTCTAATTTGAAAATAGTATGAAAATCGGATTATTCATTCCCTGCTATGTCGATGCGCTCTACCCTGAGGTAGGCGTGTCGACATATCGGTTGCTGAAAAGTCTGGGGCTCGATGTGGAATACCCAGAACGGCAGACCTGTTGCGGACAGCCAATGGGAAATGCTGGCTTCGAGCGGAAGGCAGAGCCGTTGGCGGCGAAATTTGACCAATTGTTTTCACCTTACGACTATGTGGTGGCTCCATCGGCCAGTTGTGCTGCCTACGTGCGATTCTTTCATCCCAACTTGCTGAAAGGTCATTCGTGCGATGCTGCCGGAAAAACGATGGATATCGTTGAGTTCCTGCACGACGTGCTGAAGGTGGAACGTCTGAATGCCAAATTCCCCTATAAGGTCAGCGTTCATAACTCATGTCACGGTGTACGCGAATTGGGGCTTTCGTCACCATCGGAGCGTCATGTGCCCAAGTTCAACAAGATCATCGACCTGCTGAGGCTTGTTGATGGTATTGAGGTGGTGGAGCCAGAGCGACCTGACGAGTGCTGCGGCTTTGGTGGCATGTTTGCTGTCGAGGAGCAGGCTGTCAGCCGCCGCATGGGTATTGACAAGGTGAAGCGCCACATCGCCACAGGAGCCAACTATGTGACTGGGCCTGACTCTTCTTGCTTGATGCACATGCAGGGCATCGCAGAGAAGGAGAACCTGCCCATCCATTTTATTCATGTCGTACAGATTCTGGCCGCTGGCCTGTAATTATCAATCATTTTTCAATTATTAACTTGTGAGTACACTACATGCAAAGGCCGCAGCGGCCTATCAGCAGAGACCAGCAGTGGTGGAGCACCACGACAAGACCTTCTTCGGTGTTCGCCAGAAACGTGACCGAATGGCTCAGGCACTGCCCGAATGGGAAGACCTGCGCGAGGTTGCCAGCCAGATCAAGAAGCATACCATTACCCATCTGGCCGACTATCTGGAACAGTTTGAGAGTAACGCCGTGAAAAACGGCGTTCACGTCCACTGGGCCCAAGATGCCAAAGAGTATAACCGGATAGTCTTTGACATTCTGCAGAGCCACGGTGTGAAGAAGGTGGTGAAGAGCAAAAGCATGCTCACCGAGGAATGCCATCTGAACAAGAACCTTGAGAAACAGGGCATCGAGGTCGTAGAGACCGATCTGGGCGAGCGCATCCTGCAGATGATGCGGCTGGCTCCCAGCCATATTGTGATGCCTGCCCTTCATGTCCACCGTGAGGACATCGGCAAGATATTCCGCAAACTCATCCCCAACTTCGACGAGATTGCTTCTACCTATACTGGTCGTGTGGTCGGTGATTCAGTCACCGACGAGAATGACCCCACCTTCCTCACCTATGTGGCCCGCATGCACCTGCGCCAGCAATTCATGGAGGCTGACTGCGGCATGACGGGAGCCAACTTCGGTATTGCTGAGACGGGCGATGTGGTGGTATGTACCAATGAGGGTAATGCGGATATGTCGACCTCTATCCCCAAACTCCATATCGTGTCGATGGGCATAGAGAAACTCATCCCCTCCTATCAGGCGATGGGCGTCTTTCAGAGGCTGCTGGCACGTAATGGAACAGGGCAGGAGACAACTGTCTATACCAGTCATTTCCGAGGACCGCGTCCAGGAGGCGAGATGCATATTGTGCTGGTGGACAATGGACGCAGCGGCATGCTGGGCAACCAGGAACACTGGCAGACGCTGAAATGCATGCGCTGTGGGGCCTGTATGAACACCTGCCCCGTCTATCGCCGTTCTGCCGGCTACAGTTATACCTACTTCATCCCAGGTCCCATTGGCATCAACTTGGGCATGCTGCGCGATCCCTTCCGCTATAGCGATAACGTATCGGCCTGTTCGTTGTGCTGTTCCTGCGATAATGTCTGTCCAGTCAAGGTCGACCTATCTACACAGGTTTATCGCTGGCGTCAGCAACTGGATATGCTCGACCGTGCCGATCCGATGAAAAAGATTATGTCGCAGGCGATGGCTTTCCTCTTCGACCGTCCACAACTCTATACAGGTGTCCTCCGCGTGTCGCCAGCCGCTAACTGGCTGCCTGCCCCTGTTGCTGAGTGCAGCCTGAATCCCTGGGCCTATGGTCATCGGATGATGAAGTTCCCACAGAAGTCGTTCCACCAATTATGGAAGGAAAAACAACTATGAGCAGCAAAGAAAACATACTCGACGCTTTGAGGCGTCATACCCGCGAGACCTATGAAATGCCAGACCTCTCGCGTCTGAATCTCATCACTTTTTCCGACCCCGTGGCCGAGTTTAAGGCGAAGACTACAACGACAGCGGGCGCCAGACTAGTGGAGATGGCCGAGGGTGAAGACCTCAACGCCATCATCCGTACCGTGGTCGGCGATTCAGTCGCCGATACCCATCCCCTCGTCATCGCCAGCAACCTGCCCGATGTCACGGCTCAGTTGAATCCGGATACCGTCAGTGAGGCACAGGAATTGGCCCGTGCCGATGTGGGAGTCATTAGGGGAACTATTGGCGTGGCCGAAAATGCCTGCATCTGGATCCCGCAGACCATGAAGGAACGAGCCATCTGCTTCGCTTCCGAACAACTGGTCATTGTGCTCAGTGCCGACAGCATCGTCAACAATATGCATGAGGCTTATGCCCGTATCGCCTCGTCGCCAGACTCCTTCAGTCAGTATAAGTTCGGAACCTTCATCAGCGGCCCCAGTAAGACCGCCGATATCGAGGGTGCACTGGTGTATGGGGCTCAGGCTGCCAGGGGTGTGACGGTTGTGCTCGTGAACAAGAAATAATTTAAGGAAATTGGTAAAAAAAGTGGTCATTTGTTTTGTCATAATAGAAAAAACTTCTATCTTTGCATATCATTCAACAATGACCAACCTCTATCAAAACTTAAATTGACATACTAACTAAAACACGAAGAAAGGTGCGACCCAGTGAACCAGGGTCGCACCTTTGTGATGAACATAACGCTTAGTTGCGGAATATCAGGCCATCGTCGGAGGCATCTACGATGATGGGTTTGTCGCGGCTGACTTCGTCTGCCAGCAGACGCTTCGAAAGGTCGTTGAGCAGATACTGCTGGATGGCCCTCTTCACGGGACGGGCACCGAAGTCGGGATCGTAGCCTGCCTGTGCCAGCCAGTCGATAGCCTGCGGTGTGACCTCGAGGGTGAAGCCCTGCTTTTCGAGCATCTTCTGCACTCGTGTGAGTTGCAGACTAACCACCTCGGCAATCTGCTGCTTCGTCAGCGGTGTGAAGGTGATGATCTCGTCAATACGGTTGAGGAACTCTGGTCGCATGGTCACTCGCAATTGCTCGCGGGTAGCGTTCGAGGTCATGATGATGATGGTGTTCTTGAAGTCGGCGGTGCGACCCTTGTTGTCCGTGAGTCGTCCGTCGTCGAGCACCTGTAGCAGGATATTGAAAACATCCGCGTGTGCTTTCTCGATTTCATCGAAAAGGATAACCTGATAAGGCTTGCGGCGCACGGCCTCCGTCAGTTGTCCGCCCTCATCGTAGCCGATGTATCCCGGAGGAGCACCGATGAGTCGTGAGACGGTATGCTTCTCTTGATACTCGCTCATGTCTATACGCGTCAGCATGGTCTCGTCGTTGAAGAGATATTCAGCCAGAGTCTTTGCCAGTTCCGTCTTACCCACACCCGTGGTGCCGAGGAAAATGAACGAGGCTATAGGGCGTTTTGGATCCTGCAAGCCGGCACGTGAGCGGCGCACGGCATCAGAGACGGCGGTGATAGCCTCGTCCTGACCGATGACGCGGCGGTGCAGTTCTTCCTCCAGATGGAGCAGTTTCTCTCGCTCGCTCTGCATCATGCGGCTGACGGGGATGCCTGTCCAGCGTGATACCACCTCGGCGATGTCGTCGGCAGTAACCTCCTCGCGAATGAGACGGCTCCCAGCGGGGGAACCACTGTGCACACTGTCCTGCTGGGCCTGAAGGGCGGCGATGTCGTCCTCGAGGGCCTTCAACTTGGAGTAGCGAATCTCGGCTACACGTCCGTAGTCGCCTTCGCGCTCGGCACGCTCAGCCTCCAGGCGCAGGTTCTCCATCTGCTGTCTGTCCTGCTGAATCTTGTTGATGATGGCGCGTTCGCCTTCCCATTTGGCACGGAAGTCGCGTTCCTGGTCTTTGAGTTCAGCGATTTCTTTGTCGAGATCGGCGAGTTTGGTGGAAGCGGGAGAACCGCTTCCCACGGTGATTTCGCGCTTGATGCTCTCGCGTTCAATCTCCAACTGGGTAAGGCGTCGCATGATCTCATCGAGTTCCTCTGGCACGGAGTCTCGCTCCATGCGCAGTTTGGCGGCAGCCTCGTCCATCAGGTCAATGGCCTTGTCAGGCAGGAAACGCTCGGTGATGTAGCGCTCGGAGAGTTGGACTGCGGCGATGCAGGCATCGTCCTGTATGCGCACTTTATGGTGATTTTCGTAGCGCTCCTTCAAGCCACGAAGGATAGATATGGCTGAGAGTTCATCCGGCTCGTCGACCATGACTGTCTGGAAACGGCGCTCGAGGGCCTTGTCTTTCTCGAAGTATTTTTGATATTCGTTCAGTGTCGTAGCACCGATGGAGCGCAGTTCTCCTCGTGCCAGTGCTGGCTTCAGTATGTTGGCGGCATCCATGGCTCCTTCGCCCTTACCGGCTCCCACCAGCGTGTGTATCTCGTCAATGAAGAGGATAATACGGCCCTCGGAACTGGTCACCTCGTTGATGACGCTCTTCAGTCGCTCCTCGAACTCACCCTTGTATTTGGCTCCTGCCACCAGCGCACCCATGTCGAGCGAGAAGAGTTGCTTGTCCTTCAGGTTCTCAGGCACGTCGCCACGCATGATACGTTGGGCCAGTCCCTCAACGATGGCCGTCTTACCTGTGCCAGGTTCACCTATTAATACTGGGTTGTTCTTTGTACGGCGCGAGAGTATCTGCAGCACGCGGCGTATCTCGTCATCACGGCCGATGACGGGGTCGAGTTTGCCTTGACGGGCCAAGTCCACCAGGTTCTTGGCGTATTTGTCCAGTGACTGGTAGTTGTCGTCGGCACTTTGGCTCTGCACCTTCTGTCCGTGTCGCAGTTCGAGGATGGCCTGCCGCATGTCCTTCTCGTTGGCACCGGCATCTTTCAGCATGCGGCTGACGGTGGAGTTGACAACGAGGAGAGCCAATAGAATTGGCTCGCAAGAAACGAATTCATCATTCATTTCATGTGCAAGGTCCTCAGCCTTCTGCAAAACCTTCTGCGAGTCGTTCGAGAGGTAGGGCTCGCCGCCCTGCACGCGGGCCAGATGTTGCATCTCCTGTTGGCATAGTACCTCCAGTTGCTGGGTGTTGATGCCCAGTTTCTGGAAAATGAAGTTGGTGATATCCTGAGCCTTGTCCGTCAGTGCTTTCAGCAGATGGACGGGCTCTATGCTCTGTTGGCCGTTCTGTCGGGCCAGCGTGACCGCCTGTTGTACGGTCTCTTGTGCTTTGATTGTAAATTTGTCGAGTGTCATAGTCTTGCTCCTTTCGTTTTTTTACTTTTAACTACATGCGAACAAAGAGCGTGCCCATGTATGTGATGTGGACAAAATGGCGCATCTTGCTGACAGAATGTCAAGGCACTCCCTTTTCTTTAAAACCGTTAAACTATCCTATTTTGTGATATAGAAAGGAGGGAAATCATATTTTATTCGTATCTTTGCGCTATAATCTAAATATGTTCGCGTATGAAGAAGATGTTGTTGGGCTTGGCCCTTGCATGCTTAATGCCTATGACTATGTTTGGACAGACCTATAGTGAATTATGGAAAGAGGTGGAGAAGGCCATTGTCGAGGACTTGCCACAGACCGAGATCGAGGTGCTCAGGAAAATTGCCAAAAAGGCAGAGAAGGAGCAGAACTACGGTCAACTGATGAAGGCGGAACTGCGTGAGGCTTCCACCAAGTGTAGCATATCGCCCGATTCGCTGCGTCCTGCTGTCGAACGCCTGAAGGAGCGTGAGCAGCAGGCTGGTACTGAGGTGCTGCGTGCTGTCTACGATGCCGTATTGGGCTATGTCTATGAGAATAACACCCGTTGGTTTGGTGATGAGTCGGCCAACCTGTCGCGCCAGTACTACGACAAGGCACTGGCCCATCCCGACTTGCTGGCCAAGACCAAGGCACAGGTATTCGAACCCGTCATCGTCATGGGTGATGACAGCCGTATCTACGATGGCGACCTGTTGAGCGTCATTGCCTACGAAGCAAGTCGCTACGATATTTTGCGCGACTATTACCTGCAGAAAGGTAATAATCGTCAGGCCATGCTGATGAGTAGTCTGGAGGCTCTCCGCCATCAGCGTCCGCAAGAGGTAGAACTATATAACAATTCCCCATACCTGCAGCGTCTCGACTCGCTGATTGCTCAGTATGCCGACTTGAAAGAGGTGGGCGAGGTGGTCATCGAACGCTATAATTTCATGGCTTCGAAGACCAATGCTACTATCGTGCAGAAATGGGAATATCTGGGGAAGGCCATAGAGCAGTATGGCTCATGGCCACGTATCAGTCAGTTGCGCAACAATCGTAACTCCTTGGCAGAGAAACACCTGGAGACATCGCTCAAGGAGTGTGTGACCATACCTGGAAAATCTCAGCAGGTGACGCTGGGGATGAGAGGTATCAATCGTGTGACGATGCATGTCTATCGCATCAAGGCTACGGCAGAGGATCTGGAGTCGCTGTCGCCCACCTATGAGAAAGACTACAAGAAGATACAGAAACTGATGACCGAACTGCCCGAACTGTCACAGACACGTGTCTATGAGGGCAAGCAACCATGGGAGACTTACGAGGACTCGTTGACCTTGAGCGGTCTGCCCGTGGGCATCTATCTGTTGACCTTCGACACCAATATCGGTACGCAGGTGTCCAACACGTTCTATCATGTCAGCGACCTGCGTCTGCTGTCTCAGAAGTTGCCCGACAACCAGATGCGCTATGTGGTGGTCAATGCCACCAGCGGTCAGCCCGTGAAGGGAGCCCATCTGAAACTGTCGCTCTACAAGAGTAAGGGGGGCGAGAAGACGGTGACGCTGACCACGGATAATAAAGGTGAGTGTTTCTTCGACGTGAAGGAGAACAGCATCGCCGGGGCCTGGCTGACAACAGCCGATGACAAAGCCTGTCCGTCGCTGTCGGCCTATGGCTATTTCTCAATGTACAACAACGACCGTGAGGTGAAGCGTGTGGAGATCTATACTGACCGCTCCATCTACCGCCCTGGACAGCCCGTCCATGCTGCCGCTATCATCTATACTACCAAGAACGGCTATCTGCATCAGGCTACCGAGGGTAAGAGCGTGACGATGCGCTTGCGCGATGCCAACCGTGAGGTGGTGAGCGAGCAGCAGGTCGTCACCGATGAGTATGGTACTTGTGCTGCCGACTTCATCCTGCCTCGTCAGGGGCTGACGGGCAGTTTCAGCATCGACGTCGATGGCCAGAGGGAATACTTCCGCGTGGAGGAATACAAGCGTCCGACATTCGAGGTCGAGATACCCGCTGTGAAGGAGAACTATGCCGATGGCGACACCTTGCAGGTGAAAGGTACGGCCCGTTCCTATGCCGGCGTTCCCGTGCAGGGTGCCCAAGTGAAATATAAGGTGGAGCGTCGCAGGGCCTTCTGGTGGATGTCCTATTCGCGCTACTGGAATCAGGGATATATTGTCGAAGCCAGTGATGACGAACTGTTGGCGAGCGGCGAGACGGTGACTGATGCCGACGGCACTTTCACGGTGCCAATGCCTCTGACGATGCCTAAGACAAACTATCCGATGTTCTATAACTTCGTTGTCTCGGCTGACGTTACCGATCAGGCCGGTGAGACCCATCAGGCCGAACTGGCCCTGCCACTGGGTAACCGCAAGACGGCCTTCTCCATCGACCTGCCCAGCAAGGTGTTGGCTGAGAAAGGTGCCAATGTCACCTTCCATCTGCGCAATGCCGCAGGCAACGACATAGATGCCTCTGTGCGCTACCGTATAGACAGCGGCAAGTGGCAGGAGACGAAGACCAACGTCCCCATACACAAATCGCAACTCTCGAATCTCAAGAGCGGCAGCCATACTGTGGAGGCCATCTGCGAGGGCGACACCGTGAAGCAGTCGTTCATCGTGTTCTCGTTGGATGACCAGCGGCCCGCCATTGAGACCGACGACTGGTTCTATGTCTCTGACAGCCAGTTCCCCAACGACGGCAAGCCCGTCACCGTACAGGTGGGCTCGTCGGCCAATGATGTGCATATCGTCTATACCCTCATCGCCGGCCGTACGCTGATAGAGAGCGGTTCCATTGATAAGTCCAACGCACTCGTCAACCGCAAGTTCACCTATAAGGAGGACTATGGTGACGGCATTCTGCTCACCTTCGCGTGGGTGAAGGAGGGCAAGACCTATACCCATCAAACTACCATCCGCCGTCCGTTGCCCGATAAGAAACTGAAGTTGCAGTGGCAGACTTTCCGCAACCGTCTGACCCCTGGTCAGCAGGAGGAGTGGACGATGACCATCCTTGATCCTGACGGCAAGCCGGCGAAGGCCCAACTGATGGCTACGCTCTATGATAAGAGCCTCGACCAACTGTGCGCCCACAACTGGTCGCTGGTACCCTATCAGTCGCTGTCGCTGCCCAATGCCTCCTGGCGTTTCACCTCGTGGGGCAGTCTGCATAGCAGCCGCTCTTGGCGTGAAACCCTGCTGAGGGTGCCTTCGTTGGAGTTCAGTTATTTCGATCATGACATCTATCCCGAGGCCTACGCCATCGTTGCCTATGGACGTGCTCCGATGATGATGGCAAGAATGAAGGCAGCGGCTCCGATGGAAGAGGAGGCGGAGATGATGATGGATGCAGCAGATGATAGTATGCAGGAGGTGGTAGTCAACCAATCAGTAGAAGAAGAGAATGATCTTGTCGAGGAACAGCAGTCGGAGGCCGGTCAGGTGCAGATGCGTGAGAACCTGCAGGAGACGGCATTCTTCTATCCCCGACTCACTACCGACAGCGAGGGTAGGGTAGCCCTGAAGTTTACGTTGCCCGAGAGCCTCACCACCTGGCGTTTCATGGGTATCGCCCATACCACCGACCTGATGTACGGCTCGCTGACCGATGAGGCTGTGGCCAAGAAGGATGTGATGATCCAGCCCAATGTGCCTCGCTTCATCCGTATGGGTGACCGTGCCACCATCTCTGCCCGCATCTTCAATACAGGCGAGAAGGCCGTCACTGGTAAGGCCCGCATCGAACTCATCGACCCAGAGACCGAGAAAGTGGTTTTCGCCGACGAACAGCCTGTTGAACTGGCTGCGGGCTCTACGTTTGCCCAGTCCTTCAACTTTGTTTGCACGGAGCAGACTCCCAGTTTGCTGATAGCAAAGATGATGGTCAGCGGCGAGGGTTTCAGCGATGGCGAGCAGCACTATCTGCCCGTCCTGCCTAACCGCGAGCGTGTCACGGTGACCGTTCCCTTCACGCAGAACGAGCCAGGCACCAAGACCATCGACCTGCAGGCTTTGCTCCCCAAAGCAAACCCAGGTAAGGCGGAAGCAAATTCTTCACTTTTCACTATTCACTCTTCCCTTACCATCGAGTACACCAACAATCCTGCCTGGCTGATGATTCAGGCTCTGCCCAGTGTGGGTCACCCCTACGACAATTGTGCCCTCTGTCAGTCATCGTCCTATTATGCCAATGCCATCGGCCGCTACATCATCCAACAGAATCCCAATGTCAAGGGCGTGTTTGAGGCCTGGAGCCGTGAAGATGCCCAGTCTTCCACCCTCCAATCTCAACTCTCTAAGAATGAGGAACTCAAGGATCTGGTTCTCTCTGAGACACCTTGGGTGATGGATGCCAACCGTGAGCAGGAGCAGAAGGATCGTCTGGCCGACTTCTTCGATACGAACCTGATGGATCAGCGTCTGTCGTCAGCCATCGATCGGATGAAGGCTCTTCAGGGCAGCGACGGCTCGTGGAGTTGGTGGCCAGGCATGAGTGGCTCTATGTACATGACCGTTGAGATCAGCGAGATGCTGGTACGACTCAACCAGATGATAGAAGTACAGGAGTCTCAGACTCCCGTCCACAAGAAGATGCTCGATAAGGCCTTCGGTTTCATGGGCAACGAGATTGTTGATATGGTCAACGAGATGAAGAAGCAGGAGAAGAAGGGAGTGAAAGTCACATTCCCCAGCCACATGGCCCTCCAGTGGCTCTACATCTGTACGCTTGATGGCCGTCAGTTGCCGTCCAAGGTGCAGGCAGCCAACGACTACCTCATCAAACTGCTGAAGAAAGAGACACGCAACCAGAGCATCTTCGACAAGGCCATGTCGGCCATCGTGCTCAACAACAAGACCTACGTGAAGAGCCTGAAGGAGTATACCGTATATAAAGAGGAGATGGGTCGTTACTACGACACGCCGCGTGCCCTCTATTCTTGGCGCGACTACCGCATCCCCACCCAGGTGGCTGCCATCGAGGCCATCCAGCGTCTGACGCCCGATGACACTCAGACCATCAGCGAGATGCAGCGCTGGCTGCTGCAGGAGAAGCGCACTCAGGCTTGGGATACGCCTATCAACAGTGTCGATGCTGTCTATGCCTTCTTAAGTGAAAAGGGCCAACTGAACAGCGAGAAACTGACTGCCGCCACACCTACAGTCCTGAAGGTCGACGGCAAGGAGATCGAGACCTCAAAGGCTACTGCCGGTCTGGGCTATGTGAAGGCTGTGGTTCCCTCCTTCGAAGGGACTGAGGGAGGTTCCGTCTTTACAGCCGAGAAGACCTCTGACGGCACATCATGGGGTGCTGTCTATATGCAGTTCATGCAGCCCACCTCCGACATCAAGGATCAGAGCAGCGGTATCAGCGTGAAGCGTGAGATTATCATTGACAATTCAAAGCAAACAGCCAATGTTCAATGTAAAGTCGGCGATAGAATAAAAGTACGCCTGACCATCGAGGCCGACCGCGACTACGACTTCGTACAGGTTGTCGACAAACGTGCTGCCTGCATGGAGCCTGTCAACCAGTTGAGCGGCTACCACTGGGGTTACTACTGCGCACCAAAGGACTGCTCGACCAACTACTACTTCGACCTGCTGTCGAAGGGCCGTCATGTCATCGAGACCGAGTACTACATCGACCGTGCCGGCACCTACGAGACAGGCACGTGTACTGCTGGTTGCGCCTATAGCCCAGAATTCCGCGGCACGACTCATTCGATGACGATAGAGGTGAAAGAAAGATAAACAAAGGAAGAATGATTCATATATTATATAATAAGGTGTTTAGGTCGGTATGGGGCGTCTTGCCTTTCTGCCTTTTTACCTTCTCGCCTGTCAACGCTCAGAAACTCATAGCCGACGAGCCAGTTGTCAATGTGGGGAAGACGGGCTATCAGGTGCCTGTCACCGCCGTCTTTGAACTGAAGAACAAGGGCTCGCGCCATCTGGTCATAGAGAGAGTGAAGCCCGACTGCGGCTGCACCTCGGTCGACTACCCCCGTAGGTCGGTCAATGCAGGCGAGAAGTTCACCATCACCATGACCTACGATGCCCAGATGCTGGGACACTTCTGCAAGCAGGCCGCTGTCTATAGCAACGGTTCAAAGGAGCCTTTCTACTTGACGATGGAGGGTGTGGTGCTGGCCGAACTGAAGGACTACTCGAATACTTATCCATACGCCTTTGGCGACCTGTTGGCCGATATGGATAATGTGGAGTTCGACGATGTGAACAAAGGCGAACGCCCAGAGGTGGTCATCAACATCGTGAACAATGGCGAGAAGGTGATGACCCCTAACGTGCTCCACCTGCCCTCCTATCTCACGGCTGTCGCAGAGCCGGAGACGCTGGCTCCAGGACGTGGGGGCAAGATTACGCTGACGCTTAATTCACAAAACATCCATGACTTCGGCTTGACGCAGACAACGGTCTATCTGGCTTCACAGTTGGGCGAGAACGTCAGCGGCGACATTGAACTGCCAGTCAGTGCCGTTCTTCTTCCCAACACCGTCGGCTATGGAGACAACTACAAGCAGTTTGCCCCCCGTCTGCAACTCTCTACCGACTCCATCGTACTGGGGAAAATCGGTGGTAAGACGAAGAAGCAGGAGGTCATCACGATGACCAACGTGGGACGCCTGCCCCTGAAGATCTCCTCGCTGCAGATGTTCACCCCTGGCCTGAAGGTGACCCTCGACAGTCGTGAACTGCAACCCCAGCAGTCGGTCAGGCTCAAGGTGGCCATTGCCGACAGGAATGCATTGCTCAAGGCTCGTCAGCGTCCGCGTGTGCTCATGATTACCAACGACCCAGAGCACGCTAAGGTCGTCCTCCGAGTCAACGTGAAATAGTTACAAGGACGCGTAATAGGTGTCGAGCAAGTCCTGTGCAGCCACGAAGGAGGTCTTCTGGCCGTTGAGGACGGTCTGCTCAGCCTGTTGCAGGCGGGCCTGAATGAGCGGGTTGTTGTAGAAGCGGAGGCGCAGTTGCTCGTTGATGGTCTCATACATCCAGTATTTCGACTGCTCGTTGCGACGGTAGTCGAAGTAGCCATTATGCTTCACGAAGTCGAAATACTCGTAAATCATATCCCACACCTCTTTTACACCTGTGCCGTAGAAGCCGCTATAGCAGAGCACCTTGGGTGTCCAGCCGCTCTCGGGCATGGGGAAGAAGTGGAGAGCATTGCGGAAATTGGTGGCCGCCATCTGGCAGCGGTCCACGTTGTCGCCGTCGCACTTGTTGATGACGATGCCGTCGCTGATTTCCATGATGCCTCGCTTGATGCCCTGCAGTTCGTCGCCCGTGCCAGCCACCTGGATGAGCAGGAAGAAATCGACCATCGAGTGACAGGCCGTCTCGCTCTGTCCTACGCCAACGGTCTCCACGAATATCTTGTCGAAACCAGCCGCCTCGCAGAGGATGATGGTCTCGCGCGTCTTACGGGCCACGCCACCCAGCGATCCTGCCGATGGGCTGGGACGGATGAACGAGTCGGGATGCACGGCGAGTTTCTCCATGCGTGTCTTGTCGCCCAGGATGCTGCCCTTGCTTCGCTCGCTGCTGGGGTCGATGGCCAGTACGGCAAGACGTCCGCCCTTCTCACGGAGCAGGTGGATGCCGAACTCATCGATGCTGGTCGACTTGCCCGCTCCTGGCACACCGCTGATGCCGATGCGCACGCTGCGGCCACTATAGGGCAGGCACTTGTCGATAACCTCCTGAGCGCGGGCCTGATGGTCGGGGTTGACGCTCTCCACCAGTGTGACGGCCTGTGAGAGGACGGTGACATCGCCCTTGACGATGCCCTCGACCATCTCAGCGACGGTCATCTCACGACGGCGGAAGCGGTTACGCTTCAGGTAGGGGTTGATGATAGAGGGCTGTTCCACTCCGCTATTCACTTGCAGCCCTGCATATTCTGTACTATTCTCTGGATGTTCCATATCTCGCAATAACTTTTGGTTCTATTTCTTTTTCTCTTTCTCTTTCTCTTTCCATTGTTGGTAGATCTCCATGATACGCTGCTTCTCCTCCTTGCCTATATGCTTGGGAGAGCAATTAATGCCGATTAGGTTCTCGAAATGATGGCTGGTCACCTCGCCGTCCTTTAGTACTACCAGCGTCTTGGGCTTGTCTCTTAGCGAATCCAGAGTAGTCATGAAGTGCATTTCGTCACCTGCCGTCCATGGGCCGTACTCCAGTATGATATATACACCGTCCATGCCTTGTTGACGTGCAGCGCAGTCGCCATCAATGACGGTGCCCTGTATAGCATATTCGTCGCGCGCCAGCGCATCCTGTAGTTTGATATTCTTCTCTACCTCGGCAATGTTCTCTCTTGTGTTTTGGGTGTTTTCATGGTCTTCTCCAAGCACTTTTTCCTCAATGCGCAGTTCACGCTTCAGGTAATCTAGTGCCATAGGGTACTCTTTCAGATAGAAACAGGCCGCAGCAATGTTCTGGTATATAGTAGCGAGGTCATAAAAGTCGGGCCCCCATATCTTTTCCTTGATATCAGCAACTTTCCTGAAAGCATGAAATAGGTTCTTCCAGTCCTGTTGAATCCTGAAAATTAATCCCAGCGTAATATAGATGGAACCTACACTTGAATGGTCAGGTCCCAGTAGGTAGGTCCTAATGTCCAATGCCTGTTGAGCCATAGCCAGTGCCTTGTCCATGTCGCCCATTCCTATATATGTGTAGGCGAGGTTCTGGTAGGAGTCTGACACCTCCAGACTGTGTTCTCCCTTTTGCTGTTTTCGGATTTCGAGCGCGCGTGTATTATATGCCAACGACTGTTCGTGGTCGGTCAGCGTTGTGTAGTTGGTAGCAATCTTCTCGCAGACGTCGGCCACATCCAGTGGGTCATGGCCTTCAGTGCCTTCCAGTAATGCCAGCAGTTTCAAGCGGTTCTCCAGTTCTTTTGCAGCCCCGTTGCGTGATTCGTCATTATTGGTCTGATCCATACCCATCATCTGGCCCGTGCCCACATAGCGCTGGCGTATGTCTGCTGCTCTTTGGAGGTGTTCTGCGGCCTTGGTGGTGTCGCCCATCGCCATGTATGAATCTCCGATTGCTTGATAGGCATCCAACAAATCAACAGATTCTTTGCCCTTTTTCTTCTCCATCTCGCTGAGAGCCTTGAAACTGTATTCCAGAGCCTGCTCGTTGTTGCCGGCTTTGATGTATGTGTATGCCATTTCCAGATAGAGGTTCTCCAGCATCACGTCCTCGCCATGCAGTTGCTCCCCTACGGCCTGTGCTTCCTGGAAGTATTCCAGAGCCTTGGCATAATCTCGTCGCATTCTGAAGAAGTTGGCCATTTTCTTCAGTGATCCATACACATCGGTGTGAGATTCTCCCAATACTTCCTTCCGCATAGCGAGTGCCTGTGTATAGTATTCCAGTGCCTTGGGATAGTCTGTCTGTTTGAAATAGATTTCGCCAAATTGGTTCAGGCAGTTGGCCATGTCGATGCTCTGTTTGTCTCCTGATTTCTCCATCAATTCCTGTGCTTTCCGCAGGGCTTCCAGGGCCTTGGGGTAATCGCTCGTTTCAGTATAGGTGTAACCTAGGGTCAGGTAACTGGTCGCCAGTTCGTCTGTTCCCGACTTTTCGCGGATACTGAGTGCCTCCAGTTGATGGCGCAGGGCAGCATTCTCTATCCCCATGTCGCCAAAGATCATCCCGATGTTTGCAATGCAGGTGGCATATTCGATACTCTCCTTGCCTTTTAGTTGTTCTGCCAGTCGGGCTGCTTTCATGAAATACTCCAGTGCCTGCCATTCGCTTTCTCCTGATTTATATGCCACCAGGGCCAGGTTGTTGTAGGCTCCAGCCACGTCGATGTTTATGCCGTCATCCACACTTTGTGCATGGCGCAGCATACGATGAAAGAGTTCATTGGCCCGTGTGTAGTCACTCACATAGTTTGTGAGGAAGAGGCCGGCATCGGTCAGCCAGTCCATTCTGGTGGTGTCCAGTTGTGCCCTGAGAGTGATGTAGTGGGCGGCAGAGTCGTTCTTGTGCTGGGCCAAAAAGGTCTCATAGTATTTCAGGCAGCGCTGGGCCGCCTCTTCTATGTCGGCTTTTTGCACGGCTTCCGCCTGTTCTATCTTTTCCTTCTCTTTTTGAATGGTCTGTCCGTTCTTAATGATGGTCTCTACCTGCTGGTTCAGGTCGCCTCGGCTTCTTAGTAGCGAGTCGGCACGGGTCAGCAGCCCCTGCTCAATGGCGTAACTCACCTGCTGGTAAAACTCGTCCATCTGGTCGTAGTCCAGTTCGCTGTACCGCTTGGCCATATCGGTGATCAACTTCTCGTTGTCGCCCTGCTGTTCGTAGAGCAGGTCTATCAGACTGTCCTTTTTGGCAGCATCCACCTGCATCTGCATGATCTCAGCCTCACGTTTCTGCAACTGTTGTTGCAGGTTCTGCCTGATCTTGCTCTGGGCTTCACGCAGGTCGCGCCGCTGTTGCTCAGGTGTCTCCATCACGATGTAGAGAGTGTTGTTAGAGGGCTTGTATGCACGGCAGGCCTCCTGGTCCACCATCTGGTAGCCCTGCTTCATGACACTCAGCAGTTGGTACTGTCCGTTACTGCCGATTTTGAAGGAGAAGTTACCGCCATCGCGGCTCACGATGTTGTTCATGCCTTTGATCTGTATCGTGGCATCAGGGAGACCCTTTCCTGGCACCAACTGCCCGTTGACCATGCGGCCGCGGGTCTTCACCATGCCTTTCTGTGTGGTCTGTCCGTAAAGAGTCAGGGGTATCAGCATGAGCCCCAGCAACAGCCATTTCATATAGTTTGCATGCTTGTTTTTAGTCATAGTGGTAAGCATTTATGTCAATTCAACGTCGCAAAGATACGAATAATTGGTAACATGGCAAAATTTTTCTAACACAATATTTTCCTATAGGGTTAACAAAGACATGCTTCAGTTTTTAAGGAACATAAATCTACGTAAATGGTACATAAATAATATAATGTTCTTCACAGCGAAAGATTTATGATAGATTTGTGGAGATTTATGTCCTTTGCAACCAGGAACATAAATCTACGTAAATGGTACATAAATAATATTCGGCAGCCTCTCACAGAAAGATTTATTATAGATTTGTGAAGATTTATGTCCTTTGCAACAAAATCAATGAAAGTGTATTGATGTTTTTTTGTCTTTCAACGAAATTGAAGAAGAACTTTTTTTTGTATGTCAGGAGTAAAAATATTTCCCGAATCGTTTGCCGGTTCGGGATTTTGGGTGGTAATTCCAGTCCCATTTCATCCCCCTGATGTCCCAAGGTGAGGTCCTTGCTGTCCTCGATTTCTGAGAAATTTTGCACGCGAATTTTTTTTTTTCGAAAAAAAAGGTTCTGCGTCAATTTGGGTGGTAATTTATTGTTGCATTATTTAACTAACTACCTAATAATCAATACATTAGTTAACTAAATAAAGTTGCAGATG
>CADCCB010000025.1 GCA_902799905.1 uncultured Prevotellaceae bacterium | reverse complement strand
CAGCCCGAAGGGCGGTGTTTTTGCCACCATGAAGGCTGTGTTTTGGAACAAAACCGTACTGGGCTTCTGGATTGTGCAAGAGCGTGCTCTTAGGCACAAAGCCAGGAGAACAGGACATCGGGCCGAAGGCCACAGACTTCATGAGTGGGGTTTTTATTGTTTTTGTCTTTATCATATCAACTTCCGAAAATTGAATTTAGTCTTTTATCTCTTTGAAGAAGAATTTGGGAAAAAATTAAGGAGGAATGAAATTTTTTTTGTAAATTTGCGTCCGAAAGGGTGAAATAATATCGAGTATGTTCTACAGTCTGCTATCTGACAAGGAGATTCTGTGGGGCTTTCGCCAAGGCGATGCCTACATTATACGTACCTATTTCTATGGGTATTGTCAGATAGGCTATAACATCTTTGACCAGCGGTATCAACTGAGGGGGAAGCAGAACCTGGACTTCATGTCGCTGGCTCACCAGTATGCCATCTATCTGATGGAACACAACTGGAAACCGCTGGAGGACCATTCGCCAGAGGTGAGCCTGAAGACGTGGCTCATCAACGGCTTCCGCTACGTGGTGCTCGACGCGTTGAAGTGGTACAAGAAGGAATATGGCAGCATCACGT
The DNA here is from genome assembly GCA_902799905.1 of uncultured Prevotellaceae bacterium. GTDB lineage: Bacteria > Bacteroidota > Bacteroidia > Bacteroidales > Bacteroidaceae > Prevotella. The sequence goes on along the minus strand of CADCCB010000025.1, from coordinate 45,465 downwards.
TTGAGGACTATCTGATGTCGTTCGACGTGGCCAGCGACAACCTGCGCCTGCAGTTCAACCGCATGGTGGAGGATGTATGCGACCATGTGCCGATGGGGCGCGAGGACAGGCTCATCATCCTGCTGATGCTGGAACGTGGATTCAAGGGGAAGGAGATAGCCGAGCAGATGGGCATCTCGCCAGCCGCCGTCTCACAACGGTATAAGAAACTGAAGGAAGAGGTCATCGTGCCGTACTTCCGCGAGAACTTCGACATGGACCTGGATATGCAGGAGGTGATAGAAGAGCGCAGAATGGGTCGTGCAGACAGGATGTGCGCACCAGCACCATCGCCCTGTGCTTCTGTGTCTTTTGGTGCAGAAAGCGACATGGAATACTACAGCATGCAAGAAGAAACATTAGAAAATATGAGTCAGAAACGTACAACTCCGGAGTATATTACATCACTCCAGCCAAACGAGATATTCGTGTTTGGCAGTAACCTTCGTGGTATGCATGGTGGCGGTGCGGCCTTCGTAGCCTACCGCAAGTTTGGGGCTATCATGGGACAGGGCGTGGGACTGCAAGGGCAGAGTTACGCCATACCTACGATGCAGGGTGGGGTGGAGACCATCCGTCCGTATGTGGATGAGTTCATTCAGTTTGCCAAGGAGCATCAGGACCTGACATTCCTCGTCACCCGCATAGGCTGCGGCATCGCTGGCTTCAGGGATGATGAGATATCGCCGCTCTTCGAGAAGGCTCACGACGTGGAGAACATCGTGCTGCCAGAAGGATGGTGAGGGGTTTGGTGAATTCTTAATTGAATTATCTGTTAAACAGACGGGCGACCATCGTGCCGCTGATGTTATGCCATACGCTAAAGATGGCACCAGGGATGGTGGCCAGGGGGAAAGCGGCAAAATGGATGGTGGCCAACGAGGAGGCCAGTCCTGAGTTCTGCATGCCAACTTCGATGGAGATGGCGCGCTTCTTGGGCTCAGAGAGGCCCAGCAGGCGTCCGATGAGATAGCCAAGGCTCAGTCCGCAGAGGTTGTGAAGCACAACGACCAACACGATCATCAATCCACCAGCCATCAGTTTGCCAGCATTGGCAGCAATGACGATTGCCACAATCATCGCAATGGCTATGGAGGAGAATGCAGGGAGAATATCCGTGGCACGCTCTGTGAACCTTGGCCATAGCCATTTCACGAAGAGGCCCACCACGATGGGCAGAATGACAACCCAGAGGATGCTGAACAACATACCCACCACATCGACATCGACACTCTTGCCTGCCAAAGCCCATGTGAGCAGAGGTGTGAGGAAGGGGGCGAGCAGGGTGGAGACGCCCGTCATTCCTACAGAGAGGGCGAGGTCGCCTTTGGCCAGATAGGTGATGACGTTAGAGGCCGTGCCGCCAGGGCAACAGCCAACCAGCACCACGCCAAGGGCCAGGGCCTCGTCGAGTTGGAACGCACGTGACAGTCCCCATGCCAGCAGCGGCATGATGGTGAACTGGGCCAGACAACCTATTATCACATCCTTCGGACGACTGAACACGATCTTGAAGTCCTGAAGATTGAGGGTCAGTCCCATGCCGAACATCACCACGCCCAGCATATAGTTGATGACCGTAGGCCGTATGTGTTGCAGCGTATCAGGGAATACGAGTGCCAGTACGGCAGCCGCCAGCACGAGTACGCTCATGTATTCTGATATGTAGTGACAGATTTTCTTCATCATCATCCTGTTTTTCGTTCTGTTTGTCTGTGAGGTTGCATCAGCCCTTCTTGCCACGATCCTTGCGACCGTGAGCCCTGCCGTGATAGCGACGGTGCTTCTTGCCATCGCCCTTGCCAGAGGGGGCGGCTTTGTATTCAGGACCCTCGCCCAGACCTTCGGGCAGGGGGAGTTTCTCTACCTCTTTCTGCAGGAACTGCTCTATCTTCTGGAAACGCAGTATGTCGCGGTCGCTGACGAAGGTGATGGCCATACCGTCGCGATCGGCTCGTGCCGTACGCCCAATGCGATGCACATAGTCCTCAGAGTCGTGGGGCACATCGTAATTGATGACCATCGAGATGTCGTCGATGTCGATGCCACGCGCCACGATGTCGGTAGCCACAAGGACATCGACCTGGCCGGCCTTGAAGCGATACATCACCTCGTCGCGCTCGGCCTGGCTGAGGTCAGAGTGCATGGGGGCACAGTTGATGCGGAGTTTCTGCAACGTGCGGTTGATCTCCTTCACACGGTCTTTCTTGCCACAGAAGATGATGACACGCTTGAAGTTTGAGGTTTGAGAATTGAGGTTGGAGATGTGTGATTTGGCAAGATGCTCGATGATTCCCACTTTCTGTGGGTCGTAGCATACATAGGCCATCTGGCGTATCTTCTCCGCAGGACGGCTCACCTTCAGTTTTACCTCTACAGGATTGTTGAGCAGCGAGACGGCCAACTCCCTGATCTTGGACGGCATGGTGGCTGAGAACATCACCTTCTGACAATGTTTTGGCAGCAGGGCATTGATCTGCATGATGTCATCAGAAAAGCCCATGTCGAGCATGCGGTCGGCCTCGTCGAGAACAAAGAAAGAGGTGCGCGAGAGGTCGAGGTTGCCCACTTTCAGATGGCTGAGCAGACGGCCTGGTGTGGCAATGACCACAGGGGCTCCGCCACGCAGACCCTTCATCTCCTGGTCGAAGCGTGAGCCGTCGTTGCCGCCATAGACGGCGATGCTGCTCACATTTTGCAGATAATAGGAAAAACCTTCCATGGCCTGGTCGATCTGCTGGGCCAGTTCGCGTGTGGGTGACATGACCACGCAGTTGATGGCATCGTCAGGATAGCCGCCATCGTCGAGCATCGAGAGGATGGGTAGCAGATAGGCGGCAGTCTTGCCCGTGCCTGTCTGGGCCACTCCCAGCACGTCACGTCCGTCGAGGATCTTGGGGATGCATCGCTCCTGGATGGGAGTCATCTCCTCGAAGTGCATATCGTAGAGTGCATCGAGGATATTGTCGTTCAAATAAGTTTCTTCAAATGTCATGATGTAGCGGTAGCAAATTATTCACTTTTCACTATTTACTTTTATCTTAATTAGGAGCCTGCCTGTAACAGAAATAGGCTATGACGACATAAATCATATTTGGTATCCATGCTGCCAGGAGAGCCGGCATGCCAGCATTGATGGCAAAGGTGGACGAGATGGTCTGCAGCAGGATGTAGGAGAAGGAGAGGGCCAGGCCGATGCCCAGCGAGAGCCCCATGCCGCCTTTGCGCTTGCGGGCCGACAGCGAGGCGCCGATGATGGTCAGGATGAACGAGGCGAAAGAGGTGGCGATGCGCTTGTGATACTCCACCTCATACTGCACCACATTCTGCGAACCGCGCTCCTGCTGTTTGGAGATATAGCGTAGCAGTTCTGGCGAGGTGAAGGTCTCCTGTTGTCCCTTGGAATAGACCAGGTCAGTCGGCTCCATGGTAATCATCGTGTCGATTTCAGCGCCCGTCTCGATGTGCTCGCGCAATCCCTTGAGCGTACGGATCTTGTAGCCTATGGCCTTCCAGTGGTAGCGGGAATCGGATATCGTGTCGTACTGTATCACGTTGGCCGTCATGTGGCTGACCAGTTTCTTGTCCTCGAACTTGTCGAGCGAGAAGCCATAGCCGCGCTTAGAGTTGTTGTCGTACTGCTGTATGTAGGCAATCACGCCAGGAGCAACCTGTAGTTGTACGTTAGTGGCTGCTGTCACGCGGGTCCTGTTCTTGTACTGAGTCTCGAACTTGAAGCGTGTGACGTTGCCGTGAGGGATGACGTAGGCACCCAGATAGAAGTTGACCAGGGCAATGATAGCGGCCGACAGCATGTAGGGACGCATGAGGCGGCGGAAACTGGTACCGCTGGCCAGCATGGCGATAATCTCGCTGTTGCCTGCCAGTTTCGATGTGAAGAAAATGACGGCAATGAAGACGAACAGCGGCGAGAAGAGGTTGGAGAAGTAGGGGACGAAGTTGGCGTAGTAGTCGAAGATGATGGCGCGCCAGGGTGCATGGGAGTTGGAAAACTTGGCCAGATTCTCGTTGAAGTCGAAAACGATACTGATGGAAATGATCAGTATGATCGAGTAGATGTATGTGCCGATGAACTTGACGATGATGTAACGGTCAAGTCTTGGGAGAAAGCGGGCCAGCAGGTTCGTCATGCGTTGTCTCATACTCTGCGTCCTAAATCGTTGATGACTGAGCGCTTCCACTGGCTGAAGTCTCCCTGCTCGATGTGCTGTCGGGCATCGGTGACCAGTCGCAGATAGAAGGCCAGGTTGTGGATGGATGCTATCTGCAGGGCAAGGAGTTCCTGAGCCTTGAACAGATGGTGCAGATAGGCTTTGGTGTGCAGGCGGTCGATGTCGCATCCGTCAGGATCGATAGGCGAAAAATCCTGCTCCCACTTCTTGTTGCGCAGGTTCATGGTACCCTGATAGGTGAAGAGCATGGCGTTGCGCCCATTACGGGTAGGCATGACGCAGTCGAACATATCGACTCCCCGTTCTATGGCCTCAAGGATGTTCTGTGGTGTGCCGACCCCCATCAGATAGCGTGGGCGGTCTTTGGGCAGAATGTCGTTGACCACCTCGATCATCTCGTACATCACCTCAGTAGGCTCACCTACGGCCAGTCCGCCGATGGATGCACCACCCCCGTCGTTGAGCATGGCCAGACGGTCAACCACATGCTTGGCTGCCTCCTGGCGCAGATCCTTATACTTGCAGCCCTGGACGATGGGGAAGAGGGTCTGGTGATGACCATAGAGGGGTTCGGTCTCGTTGAAACGCTTGATGCAGCGGTCGAGCCATCGCTGGGTGAGTCCCAGCGAACGCTTGGCATACTGGTAGTCGCTCTCGCCTGGGGGGCACTCGTCGAGCGCCATCATGATGTCGGCTCCGATGATGCGCTCTGTGTCCATCACGTTCTCAGGGGTGAAGATATGTTTCGAGCCGTCGATATGGCTGCGGAACTCACAGCCTTCTTCACGCAGTTTGCGGATGCCAGTCAGCGAGAAGACCTGAAAACCGCCAGAGTCGGTCAAAATAGGACGGTCCCAGGTGTTGAACTTGTGCAGGCCTCCCGCCTTGCGCAGGGTGTCGAGCCCTGGACGAAGATAGAGGTGGTAGGTGTTGCCCAGGATGATCTGGGCCTTCACCTGCTCGCGCAGTTCCTGGAAGTGGACGCCTTTCACGCTGCCACAGGTGCCAACGGGCATGAAGATGGGAGTCTTGATCTGTCCGTGGTCCGTGGTGATGATACCGCTTCTGGCACTACTGTATGGGTCGGTATGTTGTAACTCGAAGGTCATTTCTGCTCTTTCTCCTCTTCTATGTCGAATGTCAGCGGTTTCTCCACAATCTCTTTGGTGAGGGCAAAATTCCATACGTCCTGCACGTTCTCCACATAATGGAACTTCACACCTGTGAGATACATGTCGGGAATCTCGAGGATGTCCTTTTCGTTCTCCTGACAGAGCACGATATCGGTGATGCCTGCACGCTTGGCGGCCAGGATCTTCTCCTTGATGCCACCCACGGGCAGCACCTTGCCACGCAGGGTTATTTCACCCGTCATGGCTGTGTTCTTGCGTACCTTTCGTTGTGTCAGGGCCGAGGCAATACTCGTTGCAATAGTGATGCCTGCCGACGGGCCGTCTTTTGGCGTGGCACCTTCAGGCACGTGGATGTGGATGTTCCAGTTGTCGAAAATGCGGTAGTCGATGCCAAGTGTCTCGGCATGGGCCTTGACATACTCCAAAGCAAGTATGGCTGACTCCTTCATCACATCACCCAGGTTGCCAGTGAGGGTGAGTTTCGAGCCCTTGCCCTTGGATAGGGAGGTCTCAATGAACAGTATCTCGCCGCCTACGCTGGTCCAGGCCAGGCCTGTGACTACACCAGCATAGTTGTTGCCCTGATAGATGTCGCGATAGAAGGGGGGCTTGCCCAGCAGGTCTTCCAGCAGTTCTGGCGTCACCTTCTGCGACAGTTCTGTACCATCCAACTGGCGCTTGTAAGCCAGTTTGCGCATCGCCTTGTTGATCTGTTTCTCCAACTGGCGGACACCACTCTCACGTGTGTACTGCTCGATGATTTTCTCGATGGTGGCCTTGTTGAATTTTGGCTTTGCAGGGAGAGTACTCAGTCCAGTATTCTCTAGTTCGCGAGGGATGAGGTGACGCTTGGCAATCTCAATCTTCTCCTCAGTAATGTAGCCGCTCAGTTCGATGACTTCCATGCGGTCGAGCAGAGGACGGGGAATGGTGCTCAGGTTGTTGGCTGTTGCAATGAAGAGCACCTTCGACAGGTCGTAGTCCACGTCAAGGTAGTTGTCGTGGAAGGCTGTGTTCTGCTCAGGATCGAGCACTTCAAGCAGAGCCGATGCAGGGTCGCCGTTGACGGTATTCTGAGTGACCTTGTCTATTTCGTCGAGGATGAACACTGGATTGCTGGAGCCTGCCTTCTGGATGCTCTTGATGATGCGTCCAGGCATGGCGCCAATATAGGTGCGACGGTGGCCACGAATCTCGGCCTCGTCGTGCAGACCACCCAATGACATCCTCACGTATTTGCGCTTCATGGCCTCTGCAACAGACTTGCCCAGTGATGTCTTACCAACACCTGGAGGGCCGTAGAGACAGAGGATAGGACTCTTCAGGTCGCCACGCAGGGACAGCACAGCCATATACTCGAGAATGCGCTCCTTCACTTTCTCCATGCCATAGTGGTCGTGGTCAAGAATCTTCTTGGCTCTCGACAGGTTCAGGTCATCCTTGGTATATTCGTCCCAAGGGAGCGAGATGAAGGTCTGAAGATAGTTTAACTGCACGTTGAAGTCAGGACTCTGGGGTTGCAGGTTGTCCAGTTTGTCCAGTTCCTTGTGGAAGATTTTCTCTACCTCCTTCGACCATTTCTTCTTATAGGCCTTTTCGAGCAGTTCGCCCTTTTCTGGCGTCGACTCGTTGCCCATCTCGGCCTGCAGGTTCTTGATCTGCTGCTGGATGAAGTAGTTCTTCTGTTGCTCGTCCAGATCTTCGCGTGTCTTGTTGCGGATGTCGGCTTTCAGATGCTGTAGGTTGATTTCGCGGTTGATGGCTTTCATCATGCCGAAAAGACGCTCCTTGACCGACTCCACGCAGAGCAACTTCATCTTCTCCTTAATGGAAATGGGCATGTTGGAGCAGATGAAACTAAGGGCCATCACGTCGTTGCTGATATTGCGGATGGCAAGGGATGCCTCATCAGGAATCTCCTCTGTGACATTAATGAATTCATCAACCATCTTGCGCAGGTCGTCCATAGCCGTCTTCCACTCCTTGTCATGCTTATCAGGCTGCAGTTCTGGAGCAACTTCCACCTCGCCTTTCAAATAAGGGAACTCTTCGACGATGCGGTTTAGTTTGATGCGTCCCATGCCCTGCACAATGACTGTGATCATACCAGAAGGAAGTGTCAGTTGCTTCAGCACTCGCGCATAGACACCATAGTTGTATAAGTCGCCTTCGACAGGCACTTCGATGTCAGGGTCACGCTGGCAGACGATGCCAATGAGCGCGCCTGTCTTCTCTGCTTTCCTCACCAGTTTCATACTAGACTCCCGTCCTACCATGATAGGGCTGACAACGCCAGGGAATAGTACCAGGTTGCGGACAGGCAGTATGGGCAAGACCTCAGGGACCTCTGCTTTGGAGAAGTCGGTAAAGTCGCCGTCGATATCGGCTATCATCGAAAAGGCCTTGCTTGTTTCGTTATCGTTCATTTGAAATCTGTACTCCATATTCTAAAATTGGAGTGCAAAGGTACGAATTTTAATTAAGAATTAAGAACGAACGGCTAAGAATTAACAAATTATTTGTATCTTTGCAGTCTAATTACGTATCAGACATGTCAAATGACTACTTCAGATTCAAGAAATTCACCATTCATCAGGCGATGTGTGCCATGAAGGTCGGTACTGACGGAACACTCCTTGGCGCATGGGCCAATGGTGGAAAACGGGTGCTCGACATCGGAACAGGGACTGGCCTTATAGCTTTGATGATGGCACAGCGTTGTCCAGAGTCAACAGTCGTGGGGATAGATATTGACGAGGCGGCTGTGAGGCAGGCACGCCAGAATGTCGAGGAGTCGGTCTTTGCTGGGCGTGTCTCTATAGAATGCTGTGATCTTGCTGATGCGGAGGGGGAGTATGACTGTCTGGTAAGCAATCCGCCTTACTTCGTCGACTCGCTCTCATGTCCTGATGCCCAACGCTCAATGGCCCGCCATGCAGACACACTCACGTATAACTCTTTGATGGAAAACGGCTGGAGGCTGCTCAGCGACAGGGGAGAGTTCTCACTCATTATCCCTTTCGACTGTAAGTCGCGACTGGAGAGTGAGGCCGTGCTCAGGGGTTTCTTTAAGACACGCGAATGTGCCGTCAGGACTACGCCCACGAAAACTCCGAGGCGATACCTGCTGGCGTTTCGCAAACATCCAGAACCATTGGAATGCTCAGAACTGATAATAGGTTCTGATACATATAAAGAGATGATGAAAGATTTTTACTTATGAAGATATCTGTTGTACAATTGGACATAGACTGGGGAAATCCTCGGGAGAATATCAGGAGAGCAGAAGCGCTGATAGATGGGCAGGATGCCGATCTCTATGTGTTGCCTGAGATGTGGTCAACGGGGTATGCTGTTGACCCTAAGGAGGTTGCAGAGAGTGAGAAGGCATCATCTGCACTCCAATGGATGCAGCATATCGCTGCAGAACGGGCTTGCGCCGTTTGTGGTAGTCTGGCTGTTGTGGATGAGTCGCTCCATTACTTCAATCGCCATTATTTCGTGACAGGAGAAAGTGTGAAATTCTATGACAAACACCACCTATTCTCCTTTGCCCATGAGGACAAGAATTATCAAGCGGGCAATGATCATGTTATAGTGGAATACAAAGGGGTGCGGTTCCTGCTTCTTACCTGCTATGACCTACGCTTCCCCCTGTGGTCAAGATATGGCCATGCAGGTGAGTACGACGCCATCATCTATGTGGCAAACTGGCCGGAAGCGAGACAGGACGCCTGGGACACGCTCCTACGGGCAAGGGCTATTGAGAACCAATGCTATGTGATAGGAGTCAATAGAGTGGGTGTGGAACGAAAAACGACTTTCACAGGGGGCTCCGCTGTCATCGACCCAACGGGTCGGATATTGGTCTCCTGTGAAAGTCGTGCCGGCTCTTGTCAGACACTACTTGATATCGATGTAATACGGGAAGTGCGTCAGCGTTTCCCTGTGCTCAATGATAGGGACTAACCTATTGTATAGGCCAGTCCTACGAGTATTGCCATGATGACGGCTATGATGCAAAGGGCTCTGAAGGTCCACTTCTGTATCTTTTTTTTCCGTTCTATTGACAGCAGGCTCTTTCGTTTAAACCTGGTTGCATCGTCCTCCCTGTGGTGGTGATGATGGTGGTGATGATGTTGATGTTCTTGTTCTGACATAATATTGATTAATTAATTTCTGATGAGTTGAACGCTTGAGTTCAGACCACTGGGAACAGGCTCCCATTGGTCGTAGAGCGTTTTCTTATAGTTGATGTCAACGACATTGATTTCTTCCATTTTGCGCCATTTGATGCCTTGGCGGTCAAACGCTGCTATGAGGTTGGCAGGCAGGTTGGTCACCTCGATGCGCACCTCGTTGTCGCCAGCATGTAGTGTTCCTTTGGTGTCGAGGATGAAGGGAACGCTCCAGGCACAGCCTATGAACTGATTATTGATGTAGACGCGAGCCGACTCACGCACATCGCCAAGGTCGATGAGCCAGTTCCAGTTGGCTTCTTTCTTCGAGAGTTTGAAGTGTGTGGTGTAGATGCCTGTTCCCATTGTCATGCTGGTCTCCTCGTCAAGCGTCTCCCATGTCTTCAGTTTGTCCAGCGTATAGGTCTTTTCCACTTTGGGAGCCTCTTCCGTGAATGAGAGCGTCCAAGGGCCTTCTATCGCCTTGTGTATTTCATGTTCCACAAAACCGTCGGTTGTGGCTTCACATATTGAGTAGGGGGCTGTTATCCGATAGGGCAAGTTTGTTGGTACAACATCGTCGAAAGTTTGCAATATCATGGACTCACCGCTGCGCAGTTCTATCTGTATTTTCCCGTCTTTGATTTTAGCACGGGTTATCTCTCCATTTAGGGGATTGAACCATAACGCATCCTTGAATGGAACGGCAAGTTGCTGATAAATGACACCTGTAAAGATGTCGTGTGATGTCAGGTTGGCTATAAAGTAATGGTACCCATTGCTGTTCTTTCGACGGATTGCCTTCAGGCCGAGTGTGGTTTTCATAGGTTCTGGGCTAGCAGCTTTGGCCATCTCTGTCTTGTCAATGCCGTACATCACGTGTGCGCCCTGTGCCTTCAGTTGTTCAATGTGGAGTTTCACCTCCTCTGGCATCTCACCGCTGCCAGGAATAATCAGTCCTTTGTAGCGCGTACCTGCTGCTGTCTGTAGCATGCCGTCCTTATAGGTAGTGCCCATGAGCAGACGCTCGCTGATATAGTCACAGTCGTAGCCGGCGCGGTCTATCTCGAGGATGGCATCGCGGAATTCTGGCATCAGTTTGCCCATGGCGTGGATGCTAAATTGCATCAACAGTTTTCCTGTGTTCTTCTTCCATGCATCACGTACAGGCAACAGCACGAGAAAGTCGTTGTCAGGCTGTCCCCATTGCAGGAAACTCTGGCAGCGGGTGACATAGTCCATGAAATAGGGTGCATCGCGCCAAATACTATTCGTTGGGCTCATGTCAATGGAGGCATAGAACTTCCATCCTGGCCAGTCATCGTTCTTGGGTGAGTAGGCCGTGCCGTGGAAGAACATGTGGTTAACACCTGCACAGAACATGAGGTCGAGGTCTGGCTTCAGTTGTGAGAGACTGGTGCGGAAATGCTCTGTCAGCCAAGTGAAGGTCTCACTCGATGTGTAGGGCTTACCACAGACATGGGCTGCTGATGGGGCATATTTGAACATGGAGTAGTCCGAGTCGTTCTTGCGTGTCTTGCCTGGGTCAGTACGCAGACCCTTAATGCCCAGATCGCTAAGTCCGAACCCTTCAATCTCAGGAATATCGACAGCAGCATAGCAGTCAATCAGGTTGGCTGGCGAGCCGTGTGCCTGGTTACGGGTGATGGCACCGTGTGAGTGTGCCCAAGCCGTCCATTGCTTGGTGAAATTCTCCAGAAGCAAATCGCTCAATGTTTCGCGGTAGTCGCTTAGCACCTTGGAATCGTAGCCTAGGAGTTCAGGCAGATGGTCTTCAAGTTTATAGCCTCGACGTGTCTCAAACTCTTTCAGGAGTGTGGGCGTCCAGGTTGCGGCCTCCACCTCGTAGGAGTCGTTGAAGAAGGTGTGAGGGTAGGGGGTATGCGTACGCTCAAAAGCCTGCTCGATGTGGCGAAGGTAATTCGCCACCGCTGTCTTGTCAAAGTGGTCAATGACAAGTCCTTCGCCGCCAGGAGCGGCTCGCTTCACTTTCATGACACCATATTTGGCGTAGAGTGCAATCACACGTACCTGTCCGTCAGCCTGAGGATAGGTGCGTTGCAGTACAAAGCGGCTGTTCTTCTGTTCCTTCACAGGCAAGGCGAGAACGTGGCCTTTTGCTGTCATTGCGTTGGCGGCTTCCAGACTCATCACAGAGTCAGTAAAAACCATCCTAGAGGCGCTCTCCTCCAAAGGAACCCACGGACCGCCAAATGGCCAGCCTGTACCAGTGGCCATATCCAGTTCTATGCCGTTGCGCGTGCATTGCTCGCCAGTATAACGTAGCATGTCGAGCCATTTGTCGCTGAGGTAGTCGATGTTGTTGGCCTGGTTGTCTTGAACACCATACAGGGGGGTAATCTCTACGGCTCCGATGCCATGGTTGCCGTATTCATGCAGGTTCCACTTCAGGTTCTCCTTGTCGACAGCCGAGCCGAGCCACCACCATCTTGTGCCTGGCTTGGCTTCTGTGGTGACTGTGGGCCACGACTGAGCCATCGCCATCGTCGAGAGGACTGTCAGGACTATGATTGCGAGTGTCTTCTTCATATCAGTTGCCATCGGGTTTTACAATGTTGGCATTGCGGGCTGGAGCCCATTGGAAGGTCTTCCAGTCGTCAGGACGGGCAGGGTCAAAGTCTTGCCATTCAGGACGCAGATACTGCACAAGGGGCAGGTTCAACTGCTTCATGCCCATCACCACACATTTGGCTACCTCATAGGCACCATAGGGGTTGAAGTGGGTGTTGTCTTCCAACTTCCTGCCATACATCTCTTCAGGGTAGTGTACCAAGGCACGCTTGCTGTCCTCAAAGCCAAGGGTCTCGAAGAATACCTTCGTAGAGGCATTTAAGTCGATGAGGGGCACATTTTCCTTCTCGGCCACCATTTTCATGGCTGCAGGGAAGTCACCGTGGGTGTTGCGTAGCGTCTTCTTGTCATCGTTGAAGGCACGGCGCTGAGTGGGAGTGCAGAATACTATCTCGGCCCCCTTGGCACGTACCTGGTCAACGAAAATCTTCAGTTGGTACTGGTAGTGATACCATGCTCCATCACCTGAACGCTTTTCTTTCTCGTCGTTGTGGCCAAACTCCACAAACACGTAGTCGCCTTTCTTCAGCGTTGTAAGAATCTTGTCCAAACGGAATGAATTGATGAACGTACGGGCGGTCAGACCGCTCTCAGCATGGTTGGAGATAGCCACGTCTGGACCAAACCAGCGGGTGATCATCTGTCCCCAGGAAGCCCAAGGCTCGTTGTTCTGGTCGACGACGGTAGAGTTACCGCAGAGGTAGATGGTGGGTACGTCGGCTGGCTCGATATGGATGCTCTTCACGGCAGGACAAGGTCCATTGAACTCCAGCGTCAGTTTGTCGTCCCATGCCAGGTAGTCTTTCTCACGATCCTTGATCTTGACGCGTTTGTCCTCGTCAATCTGAGGCGAGCGTTTGTTTACTACGAACTCCACCTCTTGTGTATCCTTGGCTTTCTTTGTCAAGATGTTGTCCATCATCAGGCGGCGTCCCTCGGCACGAACTGTTGTGTTGGAGTTCTTCTTGCCGCCCAGCACCACCTTTACCCGATAGTTCCCGTCTGGAACCTTCACTGAGAAATAGAAAGGTTCAGTATTTTTCTTGTCGGGAGCCGGCAGTACATCGTAGCCGTAACTGTCCTGTGTATTGTACACAGGTTGGGGCTTCGTCAGGTCAAAGTCAAATGTCTGTGCCCATAGCATCGTTGGCACAAGTGCCATTAATGAGAAAAGTGTTTTTTTCATTGTTCGTAGTTGTTTGTTTCGTTTGATGATGCAAAGGTACGACATTTTGCTGATATGGCCAAATTTTTTAGTACAACAAAATTCCTATTAGAAGATGAGCATCGCCAGACCGTAGGCCACAAGCGTAGAAACGGTGACACAAATCAGTCCTGGCATCATGAACGAGTGGTTCAACAGGTAATAGGTCTTGTTATTTGTTAGTTACGTTTTTCTTTAATGATACCGTGACGATAGGCATAGAGCAAGTCTTTCAGTTCGCTAATCTGTGTGCGCAACTCGTCACCCTTATCTGTGTCGGCTACCAGCATGCGGTGGGTAGACATCTCGACAATCTGAGTGGTTGATTTGATGTCTGTACCACGCAATATGGCATCCTGAGCGCTTGTAAACGGCTCATGCTGAACGAGTTGGAAACCGCGACTGTGGTAAACCAGCGTGTAGCCTGCTATGCCTGTCTCTTTGTGGTAGGCCTCTGAAAAGCCGCCGTCGATGACCATCAGTCGTCCATTGGCCTTGATGGGATTCTCACCAGAACCAGCGTGTACGGGCACGTGCCCATTGATGATGTGACGGTTGGGGCCGCTCACGCCGAAGGCTTCCAGTATGCGGTCGCATACCTCAGCCGAATCACGTAGTTTAAAGTAGTTTCCTTTTTCCTCATGGTATGTCTCTTTGTCAACGAGGAAGTAACGTTCGAAGGTAGCCATCTTCGATTTATCGAAAAGAGGAGAATCCTTACCGCACCAGAGATAGAGGAAATAGTCCTTGGCAAATGCTTTTTGATCGGCAGGCGTGTCTGTTTCGAAGGCAGCGCGAACCAGTTGTCCAATGTAGGTCATAAGTTCTTTGCCGGCATATTCCTGTCCTAGTATCTCAACCTTTTTCAGCGTTCCGTCATCGTTCAGGGGGACAGAGGCATGGAATAGCAGATTCTGGTTGCAGATGGTGTACATACAGCCGTGGCTCAGGATGGTGCGAATATGCTTGCGTAATTTCTCAGAAACGCGGAAAGAATGATGCAGTTTATGCATCAGATCGGCCTCTTCTGGGGTCATTTCCGTCGGATTCTGTGGCATTACAGTGGGGAAATGACATGATTTCATGTCGTATCTCTTACCATTGATAATGCACACTTTGTCATTGAAGTCTATGCACTTCAGCAGGTTGCGGTCTTCCATCTGCCATTCAGGCCTGCGAGAAAATATTTGTGCCTCGGTCTTGAACTGGATGACAGCAATGGCTTTATGCATCTTAGCCGTCAGTTGGAGCGTCTTTTCATCAATCTTATCGTCTTTCTTTAGCACTTTGGGCATAAATTCCTCACAGGGATCATCACCATAGACCTCAAGGGCAAACGTGGCCAGTGGTACCAGATTAATGCCGTAGCCTTCTTCCAACGTGGCCAGATTGGCATAGCGTAATGAGAGTCGTAGCACATTGCAGATGCAGGCATCGTTGCCAGCGGCAGCGCCCATCCACAGAATGTCGTGGTTGCCCCACTGGATGTCCCATGAGTGGTACTGACGTAGGGTGTCGAGAATGATGTGTGCACCAGAACCACGGTCGTAAATGTCGCCTAGTATATGGAGTTGGTCAATAGCCAGTCGCTGAATTACGTTGCAAATAGCCACGATGAAGTCATCTGCACGTCCTGTAGAGATAATTGTATCGACGATGACGGCCACATAAGCGGCTTTGTCCTGGTCATCGGTACGTTCGTGCAGCAGTTCCTCGATGATGTATGAGAATTCCTCAGGCAGGTTCTTGCGTACCTTAGAACGGGTGTATTTGCTTGACACGTCACGGCAGACGCGCACTAACTGATGAATGGTGATGCGATACCAGTCGTCCAGTTCGTCTTCAGAAGCCTTGATGAGTTCCAGTTTCTGCTCTGGATAGTAGATGAGGGTGCATAGTTCCTTCTTCTCACTCTCACGGATGGTGTTTCCAAAGATTTCCGTGACCTTACGCTTAATATTGCCAGAAGCATTCTTCAGCACATGTATAAAGGCCTGATGCTCACCATGGAGGTCGGCCAGAAAATGCTCGGTGCCTTTAGGTAGGTTGAGAATAGCCTCAAGATTGATAATCTCGCTGGCTGCGTCTGCCACCGTCGGGTATGTGTTAGATAGTAGATGTAAGTATCTTAAGTCGGTATTCATAGTTTAAGGTGTTTTTGTAATTTCGTTCTAAGGCGGCTGGTCTCGCTATTATCTGCAGGAGGGCAGGGACAGAAACCTTCGTTAAGAAGCGTCTGTTCACTCAACAGTTGCAGCACACTGGCAAACAGCGGCAACATTCCTTTCTCGTCCAACTCTTTGCAGAGTAAGTCTTCGTTCAGACGTGGGTTGAGCAAGCCCTGATGGATTTCTGTGAGTCTGAGCAGCGATGGCCCGTTGACTTGGATGTCCAGAAGTTGTTCTGAAAGACTCTTGAAGGCCATCGACTCGGGACTTCTGTAATCTTCAGGTAGATAACTCTCTGTCTGTTCGCGGGCAGGGGCGTCAATGTCTAGTAGCCGTAGCCCGTTTTCTACAAGGGGAAGAACCCCCTCAAGTGATGCATAGATATACAGTAGACGGAAGTTGGCATCACCAGGCAGGTCTGATATGTCGCCTGCCCATCGCCGGTCTTTACAGATGGCTGCTTTCAGCGATGATGCCAACAGGCGTTTGGTGTCTTCGCTCATCAGGGCTAGCGGATCAGAGTCCATTACTTTCTGATAGATGGTGACGGTACGCCGTGCTACCTCTGCGAAATCGGTAGTCTTTGTGATAAGCGGATTGAGCACGATCTCGATGTGCTTGGCTCCAAGTTCCTTGAAATGCTCAGCCTCGATGGTACTTCTCGCGATGATAGTATAGCATTCATCGATGTTCACATCCATGCCGCAAGGGGAGACGATGCGACGGAACTCGCCCTTGCGCATGCTTGTATCGCCATGAAAATGGACAATGTCGGGTTGCCATTCGTTGCACATCACTTGGGCTTCAGCCGATTGCTCAACTGTCTGTAGGTCCATTTGCGGCCCAACGGCTTCAGTCAGCAGTCTGACGTAGCGTGCTATCAGCGGCTGTCCCTTTGGATAGATGTGCAGTACTTTGATCATAGTTCGTCGCTCGTATAGCCTTTCGGAAGTGGTCGGCAGTTATATTGCGAGGCCATAATTTCGCCATAGGCTCCAGCGGAGCGGATGGCTATCAGGTCGCCACGCTTGGCCTGGTTCAGGTCTACTTGCTTGGCAAAAACATCGCTTGACTCGCAAATGGGGCCAACGACATCGTAGGCTTCCATGGGACCATCGCTGGTGATGTTTTCTATTTTGTGGTAGGCTTGATAAAGGGCCGGACGGATTAGGTCGGTCATACCAGCATCGACAATGCAGAATTTTTTCTTGGCTCCCACCTTTATAAATAATGTACGCGCGATGAGAGTGCCCATTTGTGCAACAACGGCACGACCCAGTTCGAAATGAATAGTTTGTCCAGGACGGAGTTTCAGCCGCTTGGCATAGGTGTCGAAGTAACTCTTGAAGTCTGGAATAGGAATGCGGTTGGGATGTTGATAGTCAATACCCAGACCTCCTCCCACATTAATGCTCTCTACGACAATGCGATGGGACTCCAGTTGGTTCTGGAGGTCGTTGATGCGGTTGCAAAGTGCCTGGAAGTCGCCCATGTCGAGAATCTGTGAACCGATATGGAAATGAAGTCCTACAAACTTGATATGCTGCATGGCCTGTGCCCGTTCGATGATGTCCTCCATGTCGCGCATCGCAATACCGAACTTGTTTTCGGCCAGACCGGTTGTGATGTTGGCATGTGTATGGGCACCAACGTCAGGATTGATGCGGAAAGCCACATTAGCCGTCGTACTTTTGGCCTCGGCCAGTTCGTTGATGACTTCCAGTTCTGGTACGCTTTCCACATTGAAGCACCCGATACCCGCATCGAGTCCCAAGTTGATTTCCCAGTCACTTTTGCCTACGCCAGCGAAGACAATTTTGTCGGCAGGGAAACCGGCCTTTAGCGCTGCTTCTATCTCACCGCCACTCACGCAGTCAGCCCCCAGACCAGCCTGTCGGATAGCCTGAAGAACCTTGAGGTTTGCATTTGCCTTAACTGCATAGTGTACACAGAAGGCTTCATGCTTCTGAGCCTCATCGGTGATTGCGCGTAGTGTTTGGCGCAGCAGATTCATATCATAGTAGTAGAAGGGTGTCCGTATCTGCTCGAACTTCTCTACTGGGAATATACCTTTCATGTCGTGTCGTGTTGTGTTGAGTTCCTCTTCTATTTTATTTGAACAGTTGGTTGCTAAGATTCTGCAGGGCGCGCTTCTTGTCTTCCTCACGGATAAGGAAAGAAATGTTGTAGTTGGAGCCTCCATAAGAGATCATGCGGACGGGGATGTCCTTCATTGCGTCCATCACCTTGGTCTCGAAACCGATATTCGACCAGTCGAGATCGCCAACGACACAGATGATACACATGTTGGTGTCGACGGTTACCGTGCCGTATTTCTTCAGTTCATCCATGATTTCTCCCAGGTGTGATGAGTTATCGATAGACATTGAGACTGCGACCTCAGAGGTGCACACCATGTCAATAGGTGTCTGGTAAGACTCGAATATCTCGAAGACCTTACGCAGGAAGCCCGTAGCCAGCAGCATGCGCGATGACTTGATTTTGATGGACGTAATATTGTCTTTGGCGGCAACGGCCTTTATTTTGCCATATTCTGTGACATTCGAGATGGTTGTTCCTTCTGCCTCGGGATCCATGGTATTCAGCAGACGGACAGGGATGCCTGCGTATTTGGCTGGTTGTATGCACGTTGGATGAAGGATTTTGGCACCGAAATAGGCCAATTCGGCTGCCTCTTCAAACTGTAACTGATGAATGGGCTGGGTTTTGTCAACTATACGCGGGTCGTTGTTGTGCATGCCATCTATGTCTGTCCAGATCTGAATCTCCTCGGCATTCAGGGCAGCACCAATGAGTGAAGCCGTATAGTCAGAACCACCACGCTGGAGGTTGTCCACCTCACCATAGGCATTCCGGCAGATGAATCCTTGGGTGATATATACCTGTGCCCCTTGGTTCTGCTCCATGATAGCAGTCAGTTTCTCCTTGATATAGATAGGATCAGGTTCTGCGTTCTTGTCGGTACGCATGAAGTCGAGAGCATTCAGTAGCACAGCATTGATGCCCTGCTCTTTCATGTAGTTGACCATCATGTTGGTAGACATCAGTTCGCCCTGAGCCACGATGCTTTTTTCTTCAAATGAGGTGAAAAGTTCTTTTGTGAATGAGCGAAGGTATTCAAATTCCTCTTTCAAGAAGTCACGAGTAAGTGTCTGATACTGCTCGGTGGAGTAAAGTTCTGATATGTGACGCAAATATTTCTGCTCCAGGTTGTTGATGACCTCGTTAGCACCATCGGGATTCTTTTTGTAGAGATAATCAGAGATTTCTACAAGAGAATTGGTGGTGCCAGCCATAGCCGAGAGCACGACAAAAACGGGCTCGCCCGACTTAGTGACAAGATTAGTCACTTCCTTCATTCGCATAGGCGTACCAACAGAGGTCCCGCCAAATTTCATTACTTTCATAGTCGTATGTTTTTTTATTATTCTTGATTATTCTCAGATTCTTCTATTTCGTTCTCCTGGTTGTCCTCAACCTCATCTTCGAGTTGTGCATAGTTGCCTTCCACTTTCTCAAAGAGGCTGTTGTGGCAACGATAGACGGTACCAGGATATTGGTTGATAATCGGGATGTTGTGAGTGGTCATGACAACGGCAGTGCCCGATTCTGATATGCTGCGTAATAAGTCCATGATACCTTTCACGGTAACAGGGTCCAAATTTCCTGTTGGTTCGTCAGCCACAATCAGTTTGGGCGAATTAAGAATGGCACGGGCAATGGCTACGCGTTGTTGTTCGCCTCCAGACAGTTCGTGGGGCATCTTGTCCTTCTTATCCGTCATCCCTACCTTCTCCAGAACTTCGTCAATACGTTCCTCGATACCGTCCTTCTTTTTCCAGCCAGTGGCCTTCAGTACAAAGCGAAGGTTCTGGGCGACGGTCTTGTCAGACAGCAACTGGAAATCCTGGAACACAATGCCCATTTGTCTGCGCAACGCAGGAACATCCCTGCGGCGTATGGTCAGCATATCATTATCGAGGACATAGGCTGTGTCAGCCTCGTCGATATCCAGTTCGTTATAGAAGGTCTTCAGCAGACTGCTCTTGCCAGCCCCCACGCGGCCAATGATGTAAACAAACTCGCCTTCCTCTACGTGGAAGTCAACATGGTTCAGCACTTCTATACCGTGGGCCTGCTTCACCGTAACATTTTTATAATCAATCAGCACCATTGCTTTTCCAAACATGTTATTTCTTGTTTCTTACTTCATTTCTCCCTTTGCTTTGGCCATACGACGTTTCTTGTCCCATTCCGGGTCGTGGCGACGATGGAGTTCCTCTGCCAGATCTTCTATGCGTAGGCCCTTGCTGGTAAGCAGGACAAGCAAATGATAGAGCATGTCTGAGGCCTCATAGACCAAATGCTCGTTGGTACCGTTAGTGGCTTCGATAACGGTCTCCAGCGCCTCTTCACCAACTTTTTGTGCCATCTTATTTACACCGTCACGGAAGAGTTTAGTGGTATAACTGCCCTCGGGCATTTCCTCGTGACGCTTGTAGATGAAGTCCTGCAACTCCTTCAGGAACATCAGCGGCTCGGACACGTTGTCTTCGCCCCAGCAGGTGTCGGTGCCCTTATGGCAGGTGGGCCCGTCTGGGTGTACCTTGACAAGTAGCGTGTCGTTGTCGCAGTCGATGTCCATGCTCACTAGATGCAGGAAGTGTCCGCTGGTTTCACCCTTGGTCCATAAGGTCTGACGGGTACGGCTCCAAAAGGTTACCTTGCCCGTATCCAATGTCTTTTTGTAGGCCTCTTCGTTCATGAAGCCCAGCATCAGCACGTTTTTCGTGTCTGCATCTTGTATGATGGCGGGAACAAGTCCGCCCATCTTATTGAAGTCTATAGTCATATTCTTACGTTTATTCCTTCGTGCTTCAGATATTGCTTTAGTTCCTGGATAGGTATCTCGCCAAAATGGAACACACTGGCGGCAAGGGCTGCATCAGCATGTCCTATGGTGAAGGCATCGCGGAAATGTTCTTTCTTGCCTGCACCGCCACTGGCGATGATGGGAATGCTGAGTTGGTCGGCCATCTTGGCAAGTTCCTCGTTGGCATAGCCAGTCTTCACACCATCATGGTCCATACTAGTGAAGAGTATCTCGCCTGCACCCCGCTCTTGAGCCTCGTGGGCCCATTCTTGCAGTTCTCGTTCTGTACGCTCGCGACCGCCTTTCAGATAACAATGCCATCCATCGGCATCGTGACGGGCGTCAATAGCCACCACGCAGACTTGACTGCCAAAGCGGCTGGCCACTTCTTCGATGAGTTCTGGACGGCGTAGGGCAGCACTATTGATGCTCACCTTGTCTGCACCAGCATAAAGCATGCGCTCCACGTCAGCCAGTTCGTTGATGCCGCCTCCCACAGTAAAAGGGATGCTCAGTTGCTGAGCCACTTTGGTGACCATTTCTGTGAAAGTCTTGCGTCCCTCGAAACTGGCTGTGATGTCCAGGAACACTAGTTCATCGGCTCCAGCCTCGCTGTAGGCCTTACCTAGTTCAACAGGATCACCGGCACTCCGTAGTCCTACGAAGTTGATGCCTTTGACCGTTTCCCCGTTTTTGACATCCAGACAGGGTATGATTCGCTTTGCCAGTCCCATTTCTATTTACAATTTTCCATTTTCCAATTGATCAGTTCCTGCAGGTCGATGCGGCCTTCATAGATGGCTTTCCCGAATACTACCGCAGGAATGCCCGAAGCGTCTAATGCTTTGATGTCATCGATAGAACTCACCCCACCGCTGGCGATGAGGTTCAGTTGCGGGTAGGCGGCCATGATGTCCTTGTATAAAGGTATGGCAGGCCCTGAGAGCGTG
The DNA here is from genome assembly GCA_902799905.1 of uncultured Prevotellaceae bacterium. Taxonomy (GTDB): domain Bacteria; phylum Bacteroidota; class Bacteroidia; order Bacteroidales; family Bacteroidaceae; genus Prevotella. The sequence goes on along the minus strand of CADCCB010000025.1, from coordinate 24,093 downwards.
CCGTCTTTCGATATCTCCGTACATAGTACATTCTTGATGCCCATGTCTACATAGCGTCTCAAGAAGTCAGTCAGATGCTCCTGTGAGTCTTCCTTCCAACCGTTAATGCTGATCATACCGTTGCGTACGTCGGCTCCCAATATGATACGCTCGGCACCAAATCGTTGCAGCCAACGCTTGAAAAGGTCAGGGCATGTGACAGCCACTGAGCCGATTGTCACCATCGAGGCGCCAGCCTCAAAGGCTTTCTCGATATCCTCATCAGTCTTGATGCCGCCTCCGAAGTCGACAATAAGATTAGTGCCTTTGGTAATCTGGTGGAGCACATCGCTGTTGACGACGTGTTTGGACTTTGCACCATCCAGGTCTACAACATGCAGACGGTGATAACCGATGGCCTCAAACCTCTGTGCCATATCTAGCGGATTGCCGTAAACGGTCTTCTGATTATAGTCGCCTTTGGTTAGACGCACGCATTTACCGTCAATGATGTCAATAGCGGGAATCAGTTCTATCATAGTTGTAAGAAGTTCTTGATAATCTGTTCTCCTACGCTACCGCTCTTTTCCGGATGGAATTGAGTGGCGTAGAAATTGTCTTTTTGTAGAGCAGCGCTATAGGATAATATATAGTCGGTAGTGGCTATCGTCTCCTGGCATAGCGGCACATAGTAACTGTGTACGAAGTAGGTGTATTGTCCCTCGATGCCTTTCATAAGTGCCGATTTCGTATCGTATAGCCTATTCCATCCCATACATGGAACTTTGTCCTCATGGCGGGTGGGGCAGAAGCGTTTTACCTGAACGTCGAAGATGCCAAGGCAGTCCGTGTTGCCTTCTTCTGAGTGGGCACACATCAACTGCTGTCCGATGCAGATGCCTAGGACTGGCTGGGTCAGCGTGCGGATCACATCGTCAAGTCCTCGCTCATGAAGGTAGGCCATTGCCCCACTGGCTTCGCCCTGTCCAGGGAAAAGCACACGGTCGGCTTTCCTCAATTGGCTGGCATCATCTGTCAAAAGAGGGTCTACTCCCAGTCTTCGCAAAGCGTTCATGACTGAGAAGATGTTTCCAGCGTTATATTTGACAACTGCTACTTGCATGACTGTGAACCTTAACTGAATATGATGGTCTTGTTCTTGTAGGTAAGAATTTTGCGTTGAATATGCTTGCTCACGGCACGAGACAGCACAATCTTCTCCAGATCTTTGCCTTTCAGAACGAGACTCTCGGGCGTGTCTTTATGGGTGATACGTGCCACATCCTGTTCGATGATGGGACCTGCATCCAGTTCTGCTGTTACATAATGGCTTGTCGCCCCAATAATCTTTACACCGCGCTCCCAGGCCTGGTGATAGGGCTTTGCTCCCACGAAAGCAGGAAGGAACGAGTGGTGGATGTTGATGATGTGATGAGGATAGGCTGCTATCATCTCGTCGCTGATGATCTGCATGTAGCGGGCCAGCACGATAAACGAGATGTCTTCCTTCTTCAGAAGATCCATCTCGGACTTTTCCACCTCTGCCTTGTTGGAGTGGTCTTTCTTGATACTCCACACATAATAGGGGATTCCGAATTGTTCAGCCACATAGCGCAAGTCCTCGTGATTACTGACAATACAGGGGATGTCACACTCAAACTCTCCGGCCTTCCAGCGGGCCAGCAAATCGTAGAGGCAATGGCTCATTTTTGATACGAAAATGGCCATCCTGGGGCGTTTGTCGCTATAGTAAAGGCTGAACTTCATCTTATAGCGTTGGGCGTAGAGCGTCGTGATATATTCGTAAATCTTGTCGCGGGGAATCAGGAATCCGTCCAGTTCCCATTCAATGCGCATGAAGAACATGCCGTCCTGACGGTCAACATATTGGTCCAGATAGACGATGTTGCCCTTGTTATCCGTAATGAATTTGGTCACTTCAGTAATGATGCCCTGTTGGTCAGGACAATGCAGAAGTAAAATGGCTGTTGGTTTCATTTCTTTACTAATCTCTGTTTTCGACGTGCAAAGATACAAAAAATATTCGTTTAAAGGGCCTTTTATAGACTTTTTTGATATTTTTCTTTAAAAGTTGTGCCGTTTTTCGGAAAAAAGTTGTATTTTTGCAGAAAATATTCTTGGCATCAACCATTAAAGTTACTTAATCATGGCAAAGTATAACATAACCGAAAAGAAGGAAAAGGAGGCCGTGTATCGGTCGCTCGTCAGTCCGGCCTTGATGGATGAGTTGAAGGAGAAGATCCTTAATGTCATTGTTATGCAGAAGAAGTATAAGGACAAAAACTTTTCTGCAAAGAGATTAGCGGAAGAACTTGGTACCAATACCCGCTATATTTCTGCCGTGGTAAATGTGAAGTTCCATATGAACTACACGTCATTCGTCAACAAGTATCGTATTGAGGAAGCCATGTCTATTCTCGTGGACAAGCGCTATCAGGACCTGCGTGTTGAGGAAGTGAGTGATATGGTGGGCTTTTCCAATCGGCAGTCATTCTATGCCTCGTTCTTCCGCCTCACTGGTATCACACCAAGGGAGTACAGACTGCAGCATGCTGCTATGTTGGCCAAAAGTAAGAAAAAGTAAGGCCGACAGATGACTATCGATACGAAGGATTTCAACTATTCAGATGAGCGTTTCGCTGATCTGCAGATGCTTAGGTACCGTCTGAATGGCTTTGAACAACTGACTTTACAGCAAAAGCGACTTGTTTACTACTTGTCGCAGGCCACACTTTATGGCCGTGATATCACTTTTGACCAAAACGGCGAATATAATCTTCGTATTCGAAGACTCCTTGAGGCAGTCTATTTGGAGCATGTGGATGACTGCGATGAACAGTTTCAGGCTCTCGAGACTTACCTCAAGCGGGTATGGTTCTCCAGTGGTATCTACCATCATTATGCCTGCGATAAGTTTGTGCCGGAATTCAGCGAGGATTATCTGCGACGTGCCGTACTCAGTATTGATGCCCGAAAATTGCCGTTGGCTGATGGGCAGACGGTGGAAGAACTTTGCCATGAACTCTTCCCCGTCATCTTCAATCCTGATGTTCTGCCCAAACGTGTCAACAAGGCTGATGGCGAGGATTTGATTGCCACGTCTGCCTGTAATTTCTATCAAGGTGTCACTCAGAAAGAGGCAGAGGATTTTTATGCGGCGATGAAAACTGAAGCCACAGACTGTCCTCCATCCTTCGGACTGAACTCTACGCTCGTCAAACGCAATGGGGTAGTGGAGGAACAGGTTTGGAAGGCTGACGGTCGCTATGGTCAAGCCATCCGGCAGATTGTGTATTGGCTTCGGAAAGCAGCAGATGTGGCAGAGAATGAACAGCAAAAGCAGGTTATTGATTTATTGGTAACATACTATAACTCAGGCGATTTAAGAATATTTGATGAATATTCCATTCAATGGGTGAGTTGCTTGGGTACGAAGGTAGACTTCATCAATGGCTTTATTGAGGTGTATGGAGACCCGTTAGGCTTGAAAGGTACATGGGAAGGGCTGGTTGAATACGTCGATGAAGAGGCTGCTATCCGTACGCGGGCTATCAGTAACAATGCACAATGGTTCGAGGATCATTCGCCCGTAGACCCTCGGTTCCGCAAACCAGTGGTCAAAGGTGTCACGGCCAATGCGATTTGTGCTGCTATGCTTGGTGGCGAGGAGTATCCTTCTACTGCCATCGGCATCAATCTTCCCAATGCTGATTGGATTCGTGCGCAGCATGGCTCGAAAAGCATCACGATCAGCAATATAACTGATGCATACAACAAGGCGGCCCAGGGCAATGGCTTTCGGGAAGAGTTTATCCGTGACAAGGAGATGCTTGCTCTCATTGAAAAATATAGTGATGCCTGCGACAATCTCCATACCGACCTTCATGAGTGCCTCGGACATGGGAGTGGGCAACTGCTTCCAGGCGTTGACCCTGATGCGCTTAAGAACTATGGTAACACGATAGAGGAGGCGAGGGCTGACCTGTTTGGCCTGTACTATATGGCCGATGAGAAACTGATAGAACTTGGATTGCTGCCAGATGGCGAGGCATACAAGTCTTCCTACTACACGTATCTCCTGAACGGATTGATGACGCAACTTGTGCGCATTCAGCCAGGCCGGCAAATTGAGGAGGCTCACATGCGCAACCGGGCTCTTATCTCAAGATGGGTCTTGGCTCATTCCAAAAGTGTTCAGTTGACTCGCAAGCACGGTGTCTTCGAATTAGAAATAGGTTCTTTCCAGGAGTTGAGAGGCCTTTTCGCGCAATTACTGGCTGAGGTGCAGCGTATCAAGAGCGAGGGAGACTTCGAGGCTGCCCGCCGATTGGTTGAAGACTATGCCGTCAAGGTTGATCCAGATCTGCACGCAGAGGTGCTTGAGCGTTACGAGAAACTCCATCTTGCTCCCTACAAGGGCTTCATCAATCCCTGGTTGTTGCCAGTCTGTGAGAATGGTGAAATCGTTGATATACAGGTCAACTATTCTGAATCATACGCCCATCAGATGCTTCGCTACAGTAGCGAATATGCCACATTAATATGAATATAGAAGAGCAGGTAAGGCAAATCAAGCAGTCTTTCCGTCAGATGATGGATGGCTCCGTTGCCCAGTCAATGCGTGACAAGGGCGTTGACTACCATCTAAACTGGGGAGCCACGCTGCCCCGTCTTCGCGAGAAGGCTGACGAAATAGGGAAAGACTACCATTTGGCCATTGCTTTATGGAAGGAGAACGTGCGGGAGTGCAAGATTCTTGCTACGATGATCATGCCTCCTGATGAAGTGCTGCCGGAGGTTGTTGATATCTGGATGGAACAGACTTCGACCATTGAGATTGCCGAGCAGGCGGCCTTTAACCTCTATCAGTATTTACCTTATGCAGCGGATAAGGCTTTTCAATGGCTGGCTTCGTCCGAAGACCTGCCGCAGATTTGCGGCTACCACGTGCTCAGCCGTTTGTTCATGCGGATGATGGAGCCGAACGAACGGGGTATCAACGAGTTCATCGACCAGGCTCTTGTGGCCCTGCAAAGTCCCAATGTCTCACTTCGCAAAGCCGCCCTGCAGGCCGTCATCCATTTTTCCGGTCTGGGCCTTGTCTATGAGCGTATGGCGCAGTCGGCCCTCCGTAGAAGTGGACTGGACATCCTTTAGGCCCAATTCATTGGACTTTCTTCCAAAAGAGGGGTTGTGCGATATTCGTTTTCTCGTTTTGAATATACATTTTCTTGTTTTTTCTTTATTTTTCCTTAAAAGCCTTTGGCGATTGGAAAAAAATACCTATCTTTGCAACTGGTTTCGAAAAAACAATAATTAAAAACAAATACATTTTCGCTTATGTCACAGATTACAGGACACATTTCCCAGATTATCGGTCCCGTCATCGACGTGTATTTCGACACGAAGGGACTTGATGCAGAGAAAGTGTTGCCCAAAATTCATGATGCCCTGCGTATTGACCGTGGTAACGGACAGACGCTTATTGTCGAGGTACAACAGCATATCGGTGAGGATACCGTGCGTTGTGTGGCCATGGACAATACCGACGGCTTGCAGCGTGGGCTGGAGGCAGTACCCATGGGAACGCCTATCGTAATGCCTGCAGGCGACCAGATCAAGGGCAGGATGCTCAATGTGATAGGTCAGCCTATCGACGGTATGAAACAACTTGACATGGAGGGTGCCTATCCCATCCATCGCGAGGCTCCTACGTTTGAGGAACTCTCAACGAAGAAGGAGATTCTTGCCACTGGTATTAAGGTGATCGACCTGCTTGAACCTTATATGAAAGGTGGTAAGATCGGCCTGTTCGGTGGTGCTGGTGTGGGCAAGACGGTGCTCATCATGGAGTTGATTAACAATATTGCCAAGGGACATAATGGTTTCTCTGTCTTCGCTGGAGTGGGAGAGCGTACCCGTGAGGGTAATGACCTCATCAGGGAGATGATAGAGAGTGGTGTTATCCGTTATGGCGATAAGTTCCGCGCTGCCATGGAAGAGGGCAAGTGGGATCTCTCGTTGGTTGATCCTGAGGAGTTGAAGAAGAGTCAGGCCACGCTGGTCTATGGTCAGATGAACGAGCCCCCCGGTGCACGTGCTTCCGTGGCCCTGTCTGGTCTTACGGTAGCCGAGGGCTTCCGCGATGCAGGCGGTAAGGATGGCGGTGCAGCCGATATCCTGTTCTTCATCGACAATATTTTCCGTTTCACACAGGCTGGCTCAGAGGTGTCAGCCCTGCTGGGCCGTATGCCTTCAGCAGTAGGTTATCAGCCTACGCTGGCCTCAGAGATGGGTACCATGCAGGAGCGTATCACCTCGACGAAGAAGGGGTCTATCACCTCTGTGCAGGCCGTCTATGTGCCGGCTGATGACTTGACCGACCCGGCACCTGCCACGACGTTCACCCACCTGGATGCTACTACCGTGCTCGACCGTAAGATTGCCGAGTTGGGTATCTATCCTGCCGTTGATCCTCTGGGCTCCACATCGCGTATCCTTGATCCGTTAATCGTTGGTAAAGACCACTATGAGTGTGCCCAGCGCGTGAAGGAGATACTGCAGCGTTACAAAGAGTTGCAGGACATCATCGCCATCTTGGGTATGGACGAACTCTCCGACGAGGACAAACTGACGGTCAACCGTGCACGCCGTGTGCAGCGCTTCCTGTCGCAACCGTTCTCTGTGGCCGAGCAGTTCACCGGACTGCCAGGTGTGATGGTTCCCATTGAAGATACCATCAAGGGCTTCAATGCCATTCTTGACGGTGAGGTCGACGACCTGCCTGAGCAGGCCTTCCTCAACGTGGGTACCATTGATGATGCCAAGGAGAAGGCAAAGCGTCTGCTGGAGGCTGCCAAGGGTTAATTGTAGTTAGTAGATTGTCGAATCGTAAATTTACAATATGCTTAATCTCAAAATAGTTTCTCCTGAGAGAATAGAGTTCGCTGGCCAAGTGGAGATGGTAAGGGTACCTGGCACATTGGGACAGTTCGAGATTCTTAAGGACCATGCCCCCATCATCTCGACGCTGCAAAAGGGTGTCGTGGAGTATGACGGACAGCAACTGGAGATTCTGGGAGGGTTCGTCGAGGTGCAGAAGAACGAGGTGTCACTCTGTGTTGAGAAATCGGAGTGATCTACGTTCTTGCCGCACTACTCTTCACGCTGCTTGGCGTGGCTTATGTCAAGGGGTTCGACCTCACCAAACGACATGCGCCGGATAAACTGCCTCAGTTCTGTATGTTGATGGCAGCGATACGTTTCCTGCTGCTGGCCACATTTTTCGCCATAAGCGTGTATATCAGCGATAGCAGAGAAGAAACCGTCAGGTTTGCCATTATATATATAATAATGTATATAGTCATGATGGTTGCGACCCTCTCTCTGAGACATTAAGGAATTAATAAAAAAACATTGATAATGTATCACATGAAACGACTGCTCTGCATGGCACTTATGCTGATTGCGTTGACAACTGGAGTGAAGGCTGCAGATTTCAATGCAAAAGAGGTAGTGCTTGAGCATATTCAGGACGCGCACGACTGGCATGTGACTGACTATGTGAATGCTGAAGGCGACACGGTGGCACTTGCCATCCCGTTGCCTGTCATTGTGCATAGTTCTACAGGCTGGCATGTGTTCTGCTCCTCGCAGTTCCAGCATCATGCCGATGCTGAAGGACTGCGTAAAGGCCCGTATAATCTGGCTATTGCCACCGAGGGCGACAATGCAGGCAAGATAGTTGAAGATGGGCAGCCCGTACTCGACTTCTCGATTACGAAGACCGTGGCCGTGATGTTCATCAACGTGACTCTGCTGCTGTGCTGCATCCTGTTCTGTGCCCGTTGGTACAAGAAGCGCAAACCATCGGATGCTGCACCGGGCGGATTTGTCGGCCTGATAGAGATGCTCGTCATGTATGTGGTGGAGGACATCATCAAGCCGGGTATCGGCAAGGGCTACGAGAAGTATGTGCCCTACCTGCTGACCTGCTTCTTCTTCATCTTCACCTGCAACGTGTTGGGACTCATCCCCTTCCCACCGGGAAGCGGCAACGTGACTGGCAACATCGCCGTCACCTTCTTCCTGGCCCTGTGCACCTTCGTCGTGGTCCAGTTCTCCGGTAGCAAGCACTATTGGAAGGACATCTTCTGGCCCGAAGTCCCCCTGTTGCTCAAGGCTCCTGTGCCCTTGATGCCCGTCATCGAGTTCGTGGGAATCTTCACCAAGCCCTTTGCGCTGATGATCCGACTTTTTGCCAATATGATGGCAGGCCATGCCATAGCCGTGGCAATGCCCTGTATCATCTTCCTCGTGGCTACGATGTCGGCAGGTGTGTTCTATAGCATGAGTGCGGTCAGCGTTATCATGGCCATCTTCATGATGTGCCTCGAGTGTTTGGTCTGCTTTATCCAGGCTATGGTGTTCACCTTGCTCTCTTCTGTGTTCATCGGTATGGCGCGTGCTGTGCCCGAAGGACATGAGTAAGGTTTGAGATTTAAGGTTTAAGGTTTGAGATTGAGAGTTAAGAAATATATTATAATAACAATTTTAAAAACAAAACAATTATGATTACATCATTATTAATGGACATCACAGGTGTTGCTCAGTTTGGCGCCGCTGTTGGCGCAGGTCTTGCTGCTATTGGTGCAGGTATTGGTATTGGTAAGATTGGCGGCTCTGCTATGGACGCTATGGCCCGTCAGCCCGAAGTTATCAGCAAACTGATGACCAACATGATTATCGCTGCTGCTCTGATTGAGGGTGTGGCTCTGTTCGCAGCCGTTATCGCCTTCATGTGTCTCTCGTAAAATGTCTTTTAAAGCATTCAGCGTATGGATTTATTAATTCCGAATACTGGCCTACTGTTTTGGATGTCTCTGACGTTCTTCGTAGTGCTGTTCATCCTGTGGAAATGGGGCTTCCCCGTCATCACTACGATGGTGAGAGAGCGCAAGAACTACATCGATGAATCGCTGCGCAAGGCTGAGGAGGCCAACGAACGGCTTGCCAATATACAGAAGGTAAGTGAATCCATCTTGCAGGAAGCGCGCGAGAAGCAGTCCCTGATGTTGAAGGAGGCTGCCGAAACCCGCGATGCCATTGTAGAGAAAGCCCAGGCAAAGGCCCGCGAAGAGGGTGCCCGGATGCTGGAAGATGCCAAGGCGGCTATCGAGCAGGAGAAGAAGGCGGCTCTCGCCGACATTCGCAAGCAGGTTGCTGCGCTCAGCGTCGAGATTGCCGAGAAAGTCCTCAAGCAGAACCTGCAGGGCGATCAGGCACAGATGGATCTCATCGACCGTATGCTGGATGATGTTACTGTAAACGAGAAATAAAACGTATAGCGTATGGATATAGGAGTCATATCGGTTCGTTACGCCCGTGCCTTGTTGAAGAGTGCGGTCGATGCGAATATCGAAGAAAGCGTGTACCAAGAGATGATGCTCATGGCAAGGAGTTTCGTCGAGGTGCCAGAACTTCGGCAGACGATAGACAATCCGATGCTCTCCAAGGACAAGAAGGAGATGCTCCTGCTCACCGCCGTTGGTGGCAAGCAGGCGGCCTCCCAGTTGTCGCAGGCCTTCATCGCCCTCGTGCTGAAGGAGGACAGGGAGAACATGATTCAGTTCATGGCCAATTCGTACGTCACGCTCTATCGCAAGCAGAAGAATATCATCCGTGGAAAACTGACCACCGCTGTGGCCGTATCGCCTGCCATGGAGCAGAAGATGCGCCGCATGGTGGAAAGCAAGACTCAGGGAACTGTAGAATTCGAGACCGAGGTCGATCCCGACATCATTGGAGGGTTCATTCTCGAGTACGACACCTATCGTATGGATTCCAGCGTGAAGTCGCAACTCAACTCGATTCTCACACAGTTAAGGAAATAGTCGTCATGACGTAATGGCGTTATGACGTAGTAACGAAAAAACAAAAGAAAACAATGTCAGATAAAATCAAACCAAGCGAAGTCAGTCAGGTGCTACTCGACCAGTTGAAGGGCATCTCGAGCGGTGAGCAGTTCGACGAGGTGGGTACCGTGCTCCAGGTGAGCGACGGCGTGGCCCGCATCTATGGCCTGCGCAATGCCGAGGCCAACGAACTGCTGGAGTTCGAGAACGGCACGATGGCCATCGTGATGAACCTTGAGGAAGACAACGTGGGTTGCGTGCTTCTGGGCACCACCTCCGGCATCAAGGAAGGCATGGTGGTCAAGCGCACACGCCGCATCGCCAGCATCCGCGTCAACGACAACATGCTGGGCCGCGTCATCAATCCTCTGGGTGAGGCCATTGACGGCAAGGGTGACATCGACCTGAAAGACTCGTTCGAGATGCCGCTTGACCGCAAGGCCCCTGGTGTCATCTATCGTCAGCCGGTGAAGGAGCCCCTTCAGACGGGCCTGAAGGCTGTCGACTCGATGATTCCCATCGGCCGTGGACAGCGCGAGTTGATCATCGGTGACCGTCAGACGGGTAAGACCGCCATTGCCGTTGACACCATCATCAACCAGAAGAGTTTCTACGAGGCTGGCAAGCCCGTCTATTGTATCTATGTGGCTATCGGCCAGAAGGCTTCCACCGTGGCAGCCCTCGTGCAGACGCTGAAGGAGCACGGAGCCATGCCATACACCATCGTGGTGGCCGCTACCGCTGCCGATCCTGCCGCCATGCAGTACTACGCACCGTTTGCTGGTGCCGCTATCGGCGAGTATTTCCGCGACCGCGGACTGCCCGCACTGGTTGTCTACGACGACCTGTCGAAGCAGGCTGTGGCCTATCGTGAGGTATCGCTGATCCTGCGTCGTCCTTCCGGACGTGAGGCCTATCCCGGCGATGTGTTCTATCTCCACAGCCGTCTCCTTGAGCGTGCTGCCAAGATGAACGAGCAGCAGGAGGTGGCCGAGCAGATGAACGACCTGCCTGAGTGCATGAAGGGTCATGTGAAGGGTGGTGGCTCGCTCACAGCCCTGCCAATCATCGAGACACAGGCAGGCGACGTGTCGGCCTATATCCCCACCAACGTGATTTCCATCACCGACGGTCAGATCTTCCTTGAGAGCGACCTCTTCAACCAGGGCTTCCGTCCCGCCATCAACGTCGGTATCTCCGTGAGCCGTGTAGGTGGTTCGGCACAAATCAAGTCCATGAAGAAGGTGGCCGGTACGCTGAAGATCGACCAGGCCCAGTATCGTGAACTTGAGGCCTTCTCGAAGTTCTCCAGCGATATGGATGCCGTGACGGCGATGACCCTGGACCGTGGCCGTAAGAACAACCAGTTGCTCATCCAGCCCCAGTACAGCCCCATGCCCGTAGGCGAGCAGATTGCTATCCTCTACTGCGGCGTGCACGGACTGATGCGCGATGTGCCCATCGACAAGGTGCGCCAGTGCCAGGACCAGTTCCTCGACAAACTGCGCTCCACCAAGCCCGAGGTCATTGCTACGCTGGGTAGCGGAAAGATCGACGATGACACAACAAAGGCAATCGAGGCTGTCATGGCCGACATCGCCGGCACGTTTAAAGCCTGATAGCCTATGCCGTCATTAAAGGAGATAAAAGGACGTATCGCTTCGGTCAAGTCGACCCGCAAGATCACGAGTGCGATGAAGATGGTTGCTTCGTCGAAACTCCATCATGCGCAGGTGGCCATACAGAACATGCTGCCCTACGAGACCATGCTGGAGCATATCCTCAAGTCGTTCTTGGCGGCCGAGGCCGAGGCACATACCATCTACGATCAGGAGCGTCCCGTCAAGCGAGTGGCCCTGGTGGTCTTCTCCAGCAACTCATCGCTCTGCGGAGGCTTCAATGCCAATGTCATCCGTCTGATGACGAATGCCGTCAAGGCCCTCAGTGAGGAGTTGGGAGCAGAAAACGTGGAAGTCTATCCCATAGGCCGCAAAGTGGCAGAGAAGGCTCGCAAACTGGGCTTCAACGTGCGGGGCGACCGTAGCGCGTTGGTCGACAAACCCAACGTGCACGAATGCATCGAACTGGCCTACGAACTGGGCGAGCGCTTTGCCGACGGCGAACTGGATAGGGTAGACCTCATTTACCACCACTTCAAGAGTGCTGGTTCGCAGATTCTTACGCAGAAGACCTTCCTGCCCATCGATGTGGAGGAGGAACTGGATCGCGACCACGAGCGTGACCTCACCACCAATGTGGTCACCAAGAAGGCCCAGGACTATCTGAAGAAGAACCGCCGTCCTAAGAAGCAGACTTCTGAGGAAGAGGTGAAGCCTCTCAACGACAACTTCATCGTAGAGCCCGACATGAATACCGTGCTCACCCAGTTGTTGCCCAAGATGGCCCACCTGATGCTCTATACCGCTCTGCTCGACAGCATCGCCTCTGAGCATGCCGCCCGCATGGTGGCCATGCAGACCGCTACCGACAATGCCGATGAGTTGCTGCGCCAGTTGAACCTGCAGTACAACAAGGGTCGCCAGCAGGCCATCACCAACGAACTGCTCGACATCGTAGGAGGCTCGGTGAACAACTGATGGAGAAGAAGGATTGTATACTGATATTGAGCGGCGGGGTGGACAGCACCACGCTGCTCTATGATTATCAGGAGCGCATCGCGCTGGCCGTCACCTTCGACTATGGGTCGAAGCACAATGCACGCGAGATACCATTTGCCCGTCTGCATGCCCAGCGCCTGGGCATCGAGCATCTGGTCATCCCCCTGCAGTTCATGGCCCAGTATTTCGAGAGTTCGCTCCTGCAGGGTGGGGAGGCCATCCCCGAAGGCCACTATGCCGCAGACAACATGAAGTCTACGGTAGTGCCCTTCCGCAATGGCATCATGCTCAGCGTGGCCGTAGGTCTGGCTGAGAGCCGAGGGCTGCAGTATGTGATGATGGCCAACCATAGCGGTGACCATACTATCTATCCCGACTGTCGCCCTGAATTCGTCGAGGCTTTCGATCGCACGGCCTGTGCCGGCACGTTCAACGGCGTGCGTCTGCTCTCGCCCTACACTCATCTGACCAAAGGCCAGATAGCCGCCCGCGGTGCCCAACTGGGCATTGACTACAGCGAAACCTGGTCGTGCTACAAAGGGGGCGAGCGTCATTGCGGCAAGTGCGGCACCTGCGTGGAGCGTATGGAGGCTTTTGCCGAGGCAGGCATTGCCGACCCCACGCTCTATCTTTAGCACCGGCTACTGTAAATAATAGGGATTTCCTCTCAACAAATAGGGGAAATCCCTTTTCTTTTTATATCGGATGCCCTATCTTTGCACCATGAAAGAGAACATCAAAATAACTAACAACGCATCAACTATGAAGAAGTCAGTTTTCAGATCATTCCTTATCGTAGCGATAGCAATGGTCGCCATGAGTTTTACTATCTGCGGAGATCAAACCTGTGACAAGTGCGGTGGCAGTGGCAAGTTGACATGTCCTACATGTCTCGGCAGTCCGCGCTTCGCTTGCGCCAAGTGTGGCGGATCGGGCACAGTCGTTTATAAAGGTGAGTCATACCAATGCGGCATCTGCGAAGGCACCGGCTATAATGAGTGCCGCACCTGTGCCGGAAAGGGTGCCGTGCTCTGCACCCGCTGCTTCGGTCGAGGCACCATCCACACCAACGACTAAGCCAGAATTCTTTACATAAGTAAAGACTTTCGCCTTCGGCACTCGCTTTCTGAGTTTAGCCGAAGGCTTTTTTGTGTCATTTCTGTAACTTCGCTGCCGATAATAGTTTTTTCAACTTAACATTTGGCAAGGGCAAGCGTAATATAGATGTATGACACGTTCTGAATTTGAACTCATCGCCCAGGAGTTAAGGACTCGAATGCTAAAAGTCGCGCTGGACTTCTTCGGAAATCGGAATGATGCTGAGGACTAGTAGAATGTATTTAATTTTACGTGAATCGGCATGGGACGCAGTGATGCGGTTCATGCCTTTGTGTGCGAAGTTATAAAAAATGAGGTTAAAAGATTGCAAATGTCAGGCAAATGTCAGGACGTGCTCGTTGAGTTCTCAGGAGAATCATTTAATTTTGCAGCGTCAATAGTTTTAGCATGGAACAGAAATACAACATTTCGTCATTGGGAAAGGAGTTCGACAAACTGCTGGAGTTCATCAAACGCGAGGGTGAGGCCCTGACATTCAGCAAGGGAGAATTGATGGAGCGACAGGGCGAACCGGCAAGGTGGATTGCCTATGTGGAGAGCGGCTGCTTCAAGTTTGTGACTAGAAGCGTCAGTGACAAAAAACCTCATACCACGTGGTTCTCGTTTGCGGGCGAGTTCGTGGCCGACTATCCCCGTTTCCTCTATGGTCGCTCGGCGCTGTCAACGCTTGAGGCGATGATGCCCAGTCGCGTGTTGCGGGTCAGCGGCGAGACCCTTAGGAATTTCTTCAGTCAGAGCATCGAGACGATGGAGTTGCGAGCCGTCATAGGCGAGCACATTCTCTGCCAGTTTCACGAACGCTACATAGACCTCCATTGTACCACGCCTCGCGAGCGTTATGACCTGTTGATGCAGCGTTGCCCTGGCATTGTGAACGAACTGCCACTCAACGCCATTGCCTCGTTTCTCTGCATCACGCCTAAGACCCTCTCTATGCTTCGCCGCGACATCACCTATGGTAAGAAGTAGCCTTCTCCTCTAAACTTTAGGTGTCAAGATAGACAGGAATATTTCCTATCTGACCAAAATCGGCGAAATTGATCAACAAAATCGGCGGATTTGCTCACAAATTCCGCCGATTTTGCTCTATAAGGTTTAGGCCGCTACTTCGTGATGCTTAAAGTCTTTAAATCCTTAGTCCTCTTTCTGTCGTACCTGCCTCCTTTTCTTCTGTTGTCGGCCCATTCATCCGTCCTTTCCTCAAAATCCTTTACCGAAGTAAAGACTTTCACCCTCGCCCCTCATTTTTTTGTCCGCCAATGCGTTCTTTGCATGTTTTTTTTTAACTTTGCAGCCAAAACTGTCAAATAAGGTAAAGTGTATGAACATGAAAGCAATCATCATGATGATGCTCGTCTTTGTTGCAATGAGGGGGCTGGGACAGGGAATCAAAAAAGTAGCGGCCACGCCCGAGGACTTCATGGAACACATGGCCTTGTGTGGCTACGAGGTTTACACCTACGACATTTCCTCTCTGCGCGATTCCGCATCGGGCTTCACCATCGTCATCCGCGAGTACAACCAGCAGGGGATGATTGACGAGAAGAAACTCTACGGCTTCAGGACAAAGACCATGATTTCAGACTTCAACGAGAAAGACCAGCAGGAAATCTATGCAGAGAATGATGCTGACGATATGGAGCGTGGCATCTATCGCCTGGCCAAGACCCTCGCTGTTGGTTTCTCACCCGTTCAGTCGGACTCCATCGAGACCATCACCCTGCGTTCTTCTCGCAATGATGCCTCGCCATGGAAACTGACGCTGAAGCCTATTCCCGGAGCACCCCAAACCATTTACCGCTATCAGAAAGCGCCATACCAGCCCACTTCGTTCTCCCTTGACACCTTCATTCCCCTTGTCTTTTACGGCTCTTTCTGGTGGGATGAGCAAGCAAAAGGATGGCGTTTCTGTGGAGAGACCGAACTGACTGAGGAGAAAGCCAAGACCAGCGACTACTTCAAATTCTGCCCACACTATTATATCATTGGCGCAATGTTCCATAAATAAAACGAAATGAATATGAATAAGAAAACCATCATCACCATCCTGCTCGCCCTCGTCTGGGTGGCGGGGCAGGCACAGACCAAAAAGGCTGCTATAGTCAAAGGTTATTCACCCGCGTTAGAAGACAGCACAGTAGTAAACATTTATATTGACAATATGAGTGTGGCATCAGACACCGTCTTCGGTGGACGCTTTACACTCAGTGTTCCAGTGGAGAAGCTCAGTAAGAGTTCTTTGTTCCTCTGGGGTAAAGGCTGTCCCAACTACTTGTCAACGCTCTTTCTAAGTCCTGGCGTGACTGTAAGCCTGACGGGTACGGACTGCCTCCATCCTTTATGGAAAGTGGATAGCCCAGTGCCAGAGCAACAGACCATCAACAGGATTATGGAACATAACAGCGATGCCATCAGAGAATACCTGCTAATTGATTTGGATGACGCCTCCTGGAACAAGATGCTGCCTGTCCATATGAAAATCCTCAAACAGACAATGGACATTCTGCCGTCGTTGCCCGTAGATGCCGCATCGCTGACTAAGTTGGAGGGAGTGGCACGTACGGCAAAGAACATGAACGATTTCCCCTATATGCAACAACTCAAAGAGTTGGAAGCATCTACAGCAGCACGTGCTCCGAAGGGATTTGAGAAGGAACTTGCGATGATACACGCATTCGTCTATCCTGCACATGTTCAGCAGGTGGGGGAAGAGTTTGTTGATGCCGAACTCTTCGATATGCAAGGCAACACGCATCGTCTTTCTGAGGCCTTCGCGGATGGCCGCTATGTACTGCTCGACTTCTGGAGCCTTGGCTGTGGCCCATGCCGCATGGCAGAGCCGGAAATGCGAGAGATCTATGCATGGATGAAAGACAGACTGGAAATCATTGGCATCAATCAAGACAACACCTCAGCATGGAAAGAGAACGACTGGAGCAAAAAGATTATATGGAAGAACTGGAGCGACGGAAAGATGGGCAAGGGAGGCGTTGAAAGCCACTATTGCGACCAAGACGCCATACCATACTATGTACTCCTATCGCCTGACGGTCGTATCCTTTGGAAGAATGTAGGTTACGGCATAGGCTGGTTCTTAGGAATGGCTGAGACCATCAGTGGCCCCAAGCAGGACAACAGCGCCAACCTGTCATTGGCAGTCCGCCATATAGATGTCAGTTCTGAAAGTACGACCGTTGCTTTCCGCTACTATGGGAAGAAAGACTATTGGTTCCGCATTGTCGGTGATTCCTACCTTGCTGCTGATGGCAAGAAATACAAGGTGACAACTGCCGACGGTATCAAGTTCGATGAAAACAGTTATCCTCAGGTGAAAGCGTCCTCAGCTACGGAGGGCATCATGGGAGATATGTACTACAGCAACTTCACGCTCACCTTCGAGCCGTTCGACACCATTCCCGAAACCTTCGACTTCAAGGAAGGCGACGGCGAGGGTGCTTTCGTCATCCGCAATGTTTCTATAGAATAACAACGATATGCCCCAATTCGTAATTCCATAAGGATTATGGACAACGCCCCAAAATTACCTACCATCTGGCTGATGCCGCTGAGCAACGCCCCACAACACCCCGGATTCCAAGAATCGGAGCAGGAAACAGCCCCAGCGACCTCGGATTTCTGGAATCCGACCTTGACGGCACACATGATGGTATTGGATTTCAGGAATCGAAACTGGAAACGGGTGCGGCGCAGTCTGCAACATGGAAGAGTAAGCCTTTTTCACCTAATAATACATAAAAGGTGAGGGCAAAACGAACAATATTTCACAAATAATCGTTCCCCTTGTGTAAGTTTTCTGATTGTCGTGCGACTAATGGGGTAAAGAGTCAAACGAAAACAATGATTTCAAAATGAACAAAAGCGAATTAGAACAAAGGTTTCTTAGCCTGGTGGACAGCTACAAGCAGGTGATATATAAAGTCTGCTTCATGTATGCCACCGACGACGAGACCATCAACGACCTCTATCAAGAGGTGGTGCTGAACCTTTGGACGGCCTTTCCGCGATTCCGAAGCGAGAGCAAACCATCGACATGGGTGTATCGCATCAGCATGAACACCTGCATCTCACGCCTGCGCCACAACAACAGGCAACCAGAAACCGTGAGCCTCACGATTTCGATGGCCGACCTCTTCCCCGAGGAATCGGAAAGGGAACAACTGCAAGAACTCTATCGGCTCATAAGCCAGCTCGGCGAATTGGAACGTGCGCTGATTCTGCTGTGGCTTGACGATAAGAGCTATGAAGAGATAGCGGAAATCCTCAGTATCTCCGTCTCGAACGTGGGAGTGCGCATCAACCGCGTCAAGGCGAAACTAAGGGAAATGTCCAATCATTAACAACCAATTAAATCAGAAAACAGTTATGGAACTACAGGATTTGAAACAAAAGTGGAATATGCTCGACGAGCGACTCTCGAAGAGTGAGGTATATAACAAGCGTGCTTTGGAAGAGATCATCAAGGGCAAGAACAAGACGACCTACGAGAAGCTTTACAAAAGTGCGATATTCAACTTCTTCTACACATTATTTATCGCAGCCGGCATCGTACCGTTGCTTCATATCAAAGGAATATTCCACGACACTTCGTTCTACATATTAGAGGCTGTCTGTCTGCTTGGCGTGGCGATGGTGATTGGCCGACTGGCTGTGCTTTCTCGCTTCAATGTGATGAAGACACCTGCCGAGCAACTCAGCAATCTGGTCAACTACAAGCGTTGTTATTTCTATGAGTCGGTGATTGGCGCGCCTCTGGCCGTCTTTGGCATCTGTGTCACGGTTTTCATTGAACACACGGCTTCGCCACTCGGACTATTCTTTATCAGTCTCGGCGTACTCGCAGGAGCATCATGTGCCTACTTCGGATGGAAGAAACATAAGAATACAATGGTGGAGATAGAGCATAACCTCGCAGAGCTAAAGAACTTCGAATAAACAAAGAAACAATATGAAGAAACTGATTTTATTTTCATTGATTTGTCTCGCATCTATTGCCGCCAGAGCGCAAGAAAGTGGGATAAAAGGTACATGGACGGGAAAACTGAATGTATTTGGGAATGAACTTACGCTTGTGTTCCATTTTGACGGAGAGGACTGTACGCTGGACTCTCCTGACCAGGGCATAAAGGGGGTTCCGGCCAAATTGGAACGCACAGAAACTGGCATCAAGGTTGCTGTTCCCTCTATCAATGCCATCTATGAGGGCGTTAACATGGGCGATTCTGCCATGGGAACGTTCAAGCAACATGGGCAGTCGTTCCCGCTGACCCTGAAGCCCGGCTCCATGAAGCGCAATCGACCGCAGACCCCAGCACCGCCCTATCCATACCAGACGCAGGAGGTGAGTTTCAACAATGGCGATGCCGTATTGAAGGGCACTCTTGTCATGCCCGAAAACGCTTCCAGCCAGACCCCTGTGCTGCTGATGGTTACGGGTAGCGGTCTGCAAAACAGGGACGAGGAATTCTTTGAGCACAAGCCCTTTGCCGTCATCGCCGACGCATTGGCACGTCAGGGAATAGCCACGCTGCGCTATGACGATCGCGGCTTTGGCGAATCGACGGGCGACCTTGTGAACGTAACTACAGAAGATTTCAAGAACGACGCGCTGGCAGGAGTGGAGTTCCTGCGCAAGCAGTTCAAGCGTGTAGGCATCCTTGGGCATAGCGAGGGTGGCACCATCGGTCTGATGCTGGCAGCAGAAGGCAAGGTGGACTTCGTGATAAGTCTGGCAGGGATGGTCGTATCGGCTGAAAAGACGCTGATGGAGCAAAACCGTTGGACGCTCCAGCAGTCAGAATATTCGCAAGACGTGATAGACCGCTATTGCACGGCTCTCGAAAGCCTGTTCGACGAACTGAAAGCCGAGCACAGAGCAGCACGCCCTATATGCGACATTTCCTTGCGTTGGACCTGTCTGACCGTCTGGGCAAAATAACCTGCCCCGTGCTGGCATTGAACGGAACGAAAGACCGCCAGGTGAACGGCGAAGAGAACCTGAATGCTCTTAGGAACGGGCTTGCAGGTCAAAAGGAAATCCACGCCATAGAGGGTGTTAACCACCTGTTCCAGCACTGCAACACAGGCAATCCGTCAGAGTATAAGGACATTGAAGAAACCTTTGCGCCAGAAGTTCTTGAAATCATCGTCACTTGGATGAAGAAGCGGTAAGACTTCAAACGATGAATAAAACGTAACGAACAATGAAAAAGGAAACCATCATCACCATCCTGCTCGCCCTCGTCGCAATGGCAGGGTGAGAGCCGCCCGAATAGCACATTCATTGGAAGGCCAATAGATATGGTATCAACAGAAAGAAAAGTAACAGATTATTTGGTAGCTTGGAGAATTATTCGTAACTTTGCACCTAATATTTGATGCGTAATTCGATAAAATTAGATTCTATACATAATATATGATGCAGAAGAGTTACATATTCGACCCCTATCCATTACAGATAACCATGCAGCGGTTAGCAGAGAACCTGAAGGCGAGACGATTGGAGAAGAAACTCTCGACGAAGAGCCTTGCGGAAATGAGTGGAGTGCCGGCATCGTCCATTCAGCGCTTTGAACTGAAGCACTCCATTTCCTTAGAGTCGTATGTTAAGTTAGCCAAGGCATTGGGCTATTCAGAAGAAATCATGCAACTATTGGCCGAGCCGAAGTACGACACCATGGAAGAACTATTAGAAATTAACAAGAATCGGACAAGGAAGCGTGGCGTATGATGAGGAATATACAGTCTGTCAGCGTGATGTACCACGGCCGAAAGGTGGGTACGCTCTCCATGGGCAGTAGGTCGGTTTGTCAGTTTGAGTATGACAAGAACTGGCTTGCTGATGGCTTCTCCATATCACCCCTGAAGTTACCTCTGAAGGCTGGTCTCTTCACGGCAGACTATATGCCGTTTAATGGGAACTTTGGCATTTTCGAAGATAGTCTGCCTGGTGGTTATGGCGAATACTTGTTGCGAAAGATACTCAATAAGTCTGGCATAGATTGTAAGAACATGACGCCTGTGCAGTGGCTCAGTATTGTAGGCAGTTCAGGAATGGGGGCATTATGCTATGTGCCTGAGACGAAGTTGCAGCAGGAAGAAACACGGTTGACATTGGACGAGATGCAGAAAACGGCACTCGATGTGCTGTCGGAGGAAACGGATTTACATGCCGATGAGCTTTATTTCCGAAGTGGCAACTCCGGCGGCGTTCGCCCCAAGTGCCTATATACAGACGCCGAAGGACACTGGCTGGTGAAGTTCCGCCACACCTACGATCCTAAGAACATGGGGAAGATAGAGTTCCATTACAACGAAATGGCTCGGAGGTGCGGCATTGACGTGCCCGACTTCAAACTGGTAGATGGGAAATACTTCGCCACACGACGGTTTGACATTGAAAGGCTACGGGTAGGCGACGGAACGTCGGGAATGGACGGCATTCGGCTACACGTGGCAACAGCCAGTGCGCTACTGAATGAGCCGATTTCTCCCCCTAAGATGGACTATCACAGCCTATTGCAACTGACTGGCTTCCTGACACAGTCGCCAGAAGCGGTAGAGCAGCAGTTCCGCCGTATGGCATTCAATGTATATGCAGAAAACTACGATGATCACGCCCGCAATTTCAGTTTCATCTGCCGTAATGGGAAGTGGACACTTGCACCAGCCTATGACCTGACCAATGACAACACGTTAGGGGAGCACGCCTCGACCATCAATTATAAAGGTATTCCCACTGATGAAGACCTGATAGCCGTAGGAACCAACATACGGATGACGCGACAGCGTTGTCGGCAAATCATGGATGAAGTAAAGAATATCATTAGAACGAAACGAATATGAACAAGCAAATCATCTTCTCAATCCTGTTCGCCCTCGTCGTAGTCAGCGGATGGGCACAGAAAGTTTGGACCAATCCGGGTTATCGCAACGAACCGCACGGATTCCAGTTTGATGTCAACGAGGTGGAGTTCCGGCCTGACGAGACTGTGCTGCACATCATCGTCAAGAACCATCCTAATGCCAAGTTCTCCTTCGGGAAATGCACCGTGCTGAAGACTGAAGATGGACGGTCGTACCCAATCATCAGCGCAAAGAAGACACGCGATGGCGAGACTGACCTTGCGCTCGACACGCATATCCCCATTCCTGAATCAGGCAAAACCGACGTGGCACTCCATTTCCAGCCGTTGCCTCAAGATGTCAAGCAGTTTGACCTTGTCGAAGGCTATGCCCGTAACTTCTTTAAGATTTGGGACATAACAGACCCTGCCTACAAGCAGCAGGCGTCGCTCTTTGGCAGCAGTTGGCGCAACGTGGAGACGGGCGAATGGGTTATCAGTCTTTTCAATGATTATGCTGTATATAATAATAAGGTGTGGCAGTACGAGAAGAAGTCAGACAAGAAGATTGTGTTGTCCGCTGGCAATGACAAGATAGCCATCTCTATCGGCAAGGAAAAGGAAGGCAAGCGTGTATTCGCTTTTGACGGCAAGAAGCTGACGCTCTCTGCTATTACCGCTAATTCTATTACCGACTACCCTGTGACCGACGAGACTTCCTTTAATACCGAATTGAAAGAGGGTAATGCCGCCGTAAGCGGTTGGCTGAGATTTCCAAAAGAGATGCTCCGGAGCAGTCTGACAGTCGAGGCTTCGCTTGGTAACGTCGCTACCGATGACTATACTCATCACTCCACTCAGGCCGACTCTTTGGGCCGCTTCGAGTTGAATGTTCCGCTCGTTGGCACACAGGGAGTCTCCCTGCTTATACGAAATGGTCAGAATGAGATGATTGACGGTGTCGGTATCGTGCTGACGCCAGGCGAGAAGTATTTCATGCTGAAAGACTACAAGTCGTCGCAGACGCTGTTCATGGGTGATGACGCCCGTCTACAGAACGAGTTGCAGTCAGAGAGTCCAAGCGTGGGGTATGTCGGTTTCATTGATAACCCGGTGAGCGATGACTCCGTAAGGGTCATGGCACAGAAGTGGATACACAGCTATGAGCAATGCCTTGCTCAAGACAAGGACTTCCTAACTCAGCACCCCAACATGAGCAAGCGCTTTCGTGACTTTATCCGCGAGAGCCAGCGCATCGATGTATGCCGTTATATACTGATGATGCACTATGAAACCTATTCCCGCCTATTGCCTGCCGACATCATGCAGTGGGTAGAAGAGCACTCGGCTGTCGATACTTCACTGCCCGTCAACCTCATTAGCGGAATGGCATCGATGCTGAGATACAAGCGCGAGTGCTATACTTGGGCCGACCCACGAATCAATCTGCTGTGGAGAAGGCCCTCTGCCCTGCCTTGGCTTGAATCGAAAGGTATGCTTCGTCTCAGCGACGAGGATCATGTCGCCATCAGCCAGGTTGAGAAGATGAACAGGGAGTTCTTCGCTCTTTATACCCGGATAAAAGACCGCAGCGTGCTCAATGACTCCATCAGTGGTGTTGCGGAGAAATACCTGGAGCATGTCGATGCGGTCAACAAGATCCAAGAGAGTGCTGACTACCAGAAGGCACTGAACACACTGTGCATTGGCGGTGAGCAGGGTATTGCCAATGCCATCATCGACTCGCTTTGCACCGACCCGCTCGTCAACAGCCTGCACCATGCGCAGATACTCAACGAGTATATTGAACATGAGAGATGTGCGCTACCGGATGAACTGGAGCCTTACATCGCACTCATCAAGGAGCCGTTCTTCAGGGATGTCATCAACAAGAAGAACGACTACTACAAACAACTGATGAAGGAAAAGGAAGAGGCAGTGAATCGTGTCATCCATCCGTCATCTGATGTAGAGGGACTCACCGACGGCAAGGCTATCATCGACAAGATAGTCGAGCCCTATCGGGGTAAGATTGTGTATCTTGACATCTGGGGCACTTGGTGCTCTCCATGCAAGCGCAAGTTGAGCGAGTCGCACAAACTAAAGGCCGAACTTGAGGGATACGGCATCGTGTATCTCTACCTGGCCAACAGTTCGCCTGAAAAGTCGTGGAAGAACGTCATCGCTGAGTACAATCTCACAGAGCCCAATTGCGTTCACTACAATCTGCCATCTGACCAGCAGCATGCCGTTGAGCAGTATGTAGGACTGACAGGTTACCCCACCTATCGTCTTTTCGACAAGCAAGGCCGTATGCATCATCTCAATTGGCTCGACGACGAGAACCTGTCCGAGTTCAAGAAGAAACTTGATGCAATGGAAGAATAATTGGGAATGAAATAGAACAAATATGAATATGAACAAGCGAACCATCATCACCATCCTGCTCGCTCTCGTCACAGTGGCGGGGCAGGCGCAACTGATGGAGCAGCGGTGTGCCACGAGGCGCACATGATATATAAGGGCTGGCTACCCTCCATATAGAATGAAGCCGTAACTATCAGAGAGATGAGGGCAGTC
>CADCCB010000024.1 GCA_902799905.1 uncultured Prevotellaceae bacterium | reverse complement strand
GAGGCAGAGATTTTTATCTACAAGTATGCTTGTAAGGAAAAATACCTGTCTCGCATATTATAAGGGCAAAAGCCCTTACATCCTGATATGGGAGTTTTTGGGGTTTTTGTTAATAACCGAAAGTTAAATTGTTTATTGTAACAGAGGAACAGATGTAACAGATGTTTTTAGAAAAAACTCTCCCGCGTACCGTATGCGCGCGGTACGCGGGAGACTATTTTCTGTTTTTATCTGTTACATCTGTTATCTGTTCCTCTTTAGTAGTTATGGCTATTGGCAGAGGATGAGGGCGGACTGGGGGGCTGTCTGCACATGATTGCCGTTGACCTCGCCCAGACCTTCTTCGTCGATCTGGCCATCGCAACATACAACCTTGTAGCGACCTTCAGGAATCTCTACCGTCTTGGCCTCACGGTTGGCATTGAGGATGACGATGATGTTCTGCCACGCGTCACCCCCTGCATGGTCCTTCAGACGGAAGGCCACCAGACAGTCGCCTCCAGGCAGGAACTCCAGATGCTGGCGCACCAGGTCGGCATTGCCCAGACGGAAGGCGGGATGGTGCTTGCGCAGGGCGATGAGACGCTTGTAGTAGTCGAAGACCTGCGGATATCGCTCCTTGTTCTGCCAGTCGAGTTGGTTGATGGAGTCGGGCGACTCGAATGAGTTGTGAACGCCCTGCTTGGTGCGCAGCAGTTCCTCGCCGCAGAGCATGAAGGGCACGCCCTGGGAGGTGAAGACGGCTGTCTGGGCCAGCAGGTCGAGGCGGATGAGTTCGTCTTGGCCGTTAGCATTTGGCTTTTGGCTGTTGGCTATACTGGGAACACTGGCCGTGAGGCGGTCGACGAGACACATGTCGTCGTGACAGCTGACGTAGGACATCATCTGCGTGGGCTCCAGGGCGAAGGGCGCGTCGCTATAGTTCACCAGCGAGTAGTCCACCTGTGGGTGCTCTATCATACCTGCGATGCCGGCCTTCAGACTCATCTCCTCGCCAGCGATGCCAGCCAGGAAGGCACCCTTGGTGTCGTCGCTGAACGGTCCACGCAGGGCGTCGCGTATGTCGTCGCTGAAGGCGGCGATGCGAGGCATCTGGGGGATGTTGGCCTTCATGGCCAGTTGCTCGCGGGGTAGGGCACAGTCGCCTGCGCTCCAGCCTTCGCCATAGATGAAGATGGAGGGATCGATGTCGTCGAGGGCCTTGCGTATGGTGTTCATCGTCTCAATGTCGTGACAGCCCATGAGGTCGAAGCGGAAGCCGTCGACATGGTATTCGTTGACCCAGTACTTGACGCTCTCTATCATGAAGCGGCGCATCATAGGCTGCTCAGAAGCCGTCTCGTTGCCACAGCCGGAGCCGTTGGAATATTGACCATTGACCATTGACCATTGACCATTGACCATTGACCGTTGACCATTGACCATTGACCATTGACCATTATTACTATTCTCACTTTCTGGCGCAGCAGAATGGTCAATGGTCAATGGTGAATGGTCAATGGTTCTATAGTAGTAGTCCGGATACGTCCTCTGGAAGTTGGAGTGCTCGATGTCGTAGGTATGGTTGTACACCACGTCGAGGATGACGGCGATGCCAGCCTGATGGAGGGCCTGCACCATCTGCTTGAACTCACGGATGCGGCAGACGGGGTCGTAGGGGTCGGTGGAGTAACTGCCCTCAGGCACGTTGTAGTTCACAGGATCGTAGCCCCAGTTGAACTGTGGCGTGTCCAGACGTGTCTCGTCAACGGAGCCGTAGTCGTAACTGGGCAGGATATGGATGGCGTTGACACCCAGTTCCTGCAGGTGGGCGATGGCCCAAGGCTCGGTGAGGGCGAGGAACTTGCCAGGATGTTGCGCCTCAGGACGGCTGACGGAGAAGTCGCGGTGGTGCATCTCGTAGACGATGATGTCTTGGTAGGGGCGGCGTACAGGCTGGTCGCTGTTCCAGCCCTCAGGATCGGTGTCGCGCATGTCGAGCACCACACCCTTCTGTCCGTTCACCGTGACGGCCTTGGCAAAGACACCAGGCGACGACTGTCCGTTGACCACGAACTCGTAGGTTTTACCCTTCAGGTCGCCTTGGACCGTGGCCGACCAGATACTGTCTGAGCCATAGACCATTGGCGTGCAGTCTTGTTCTACCTTGACGACACACTCGGCATCGGCAGGGGCAAAGAGGCGGAACACGGTGGCAGAGGGCGAGTAGGTCACCTCGTCGAAATGGAACGCCTCGGAGGCTGGCTGACAGCCCACGGCGAGTGCTACCAGTCCGGATAACAGGATTTTCTTCATACTATTGGGCTATTAGGGATATGGCAAAGCCGCCACCAGGAGCCTCGTTCAGTTTGAGCGTGTCGCCCCGCTTGACGGTGCGCTTGGTGATGACATAGGCTTGCGGATTGGTCTCGTAGTGGGCATCGGCAGCATCCTGATAGATGGTGCACTCGTACTTGCGGCCCTTGTCAAGGAAGTCGAGGCGGACGACGGACTGGTGGCCGTTCTCGTCGCACTTGCCGCCAACAAACCAGTTGTCGGTACCCTTGGCCTTGCGGGCTACGGTGATATAGTCGGCAGGCTCGGCCTCGAGGTAGATGCTCTCGTCCCAGTCGACGGCAACGTCGCGGATGAACTGGAAGGCATCCATATAGCGGGCGTAGTGTTCAGGCAGGTCGGCAGCCATCTGCAGCGGTGAATACATGGTCACATAGAGTGCCAGGGTGCCAGCCAGCGTGATGCGTGCCCATGAGGTGTTGTCGCTCCACTCGTTGAGTTTGGTCACGAAGATGCCTGGCGTATAGTCCATCGGACCGCCTTGCAGACGGGTGAAGGGCAGGATGCAGGTGTGGTCAGGACGGTTGCCGCCAAAGGCCTCGTACTCAGTACCGCGTGCCGACTCGCCGCCCACGAGGTTAGGATAGGTGCGGCAGAGGCCTGTAGGACGGGTGGCCTCGTGCGAGTTGACCATGATGTGATGCTTGGCAGCCTCGCGGATGACGTAGAGGTAGTGGTTGTTCATCGACTGCGAGTAGTGGTGGTCGCCACGAGGGATGATGTCGCCCACATAGCCTGTCTTCACAGCATCGTAGCCGTAGCGGTTCATCAGTTCGTAGGCCTCCTTGATGTGGCGCTCATAGTTCTGTGCCGATGAGGATGTCTCGTGGTGCATCAGGATCTTCACACCCTTTGAGTGGGCATAGTCGTTGAGTGCCTGGATGTCGAAATCGGGGTAGGGGGTGACGAAGTCGAAGACGTCGCGCTTCCACATGTTGGCCCAGTCCTCCCAGCCTACGTTCCAGCCCTCGACGAGCACCTCGTCAAGACCGTTCTCAGCAGCAAAGTCGATGTAGCGGCGCACCTTCTCGTTGTTGGCAGCATGGAGGCCGTTGGGCTTTGCCGTCTGATAGTTGATGGTGGACAACTGGATGGAGGGGAACTCGTCGGTATAGTTCCACCTGCTCTTGCCCACGATCATCTCCCACCATACGCCACAGTATTTCGTGGGGTGAATCCATGAGGTGTCCTCCAGTTTGCAGGGCTCATTGAGGTTGAGGATGAGGTTCGACGAGAGCATGTCGCGTGCATCGTCGCTCACCATCACCGTACGCCAGGGCGTCTCACAGGGCGTCTGCATGGCTCCCTTCAAGCCCGTGGCATCAGGCGTCAGATGGCTGACGAAGGTGTAGGGCTTGGGCAACTGGTAGTTGGAGAACTTGGGTGCAGGCGTATAGGCATTGCTGCTGCCAGTGAGTTTGTTGGAGAGGTGCTTCGTCTTGTTGTCCACCAGTTCAAGGTGCATGGTGGCATAGTCCAGACAGGCAGCCTCGTGGATGTTGATGTAGAGACCGTCGTCGCTCTTCATCTGGAGTGACGTCTGAACGCCTGTCTCAGAGAAGGTGGCCACAGAGGAATTGCCCCAGTTGACGGCCTCGTTGAAGCGCTGTCGGATCTCTGAGAGTCGTGATTCCTGGGTCATCTGCTCCTGGGTGTCGTAGTCGCCTGGCAGCCACCATGCCTTGTGGTCGCCAGCCATGGCAAACTCGCTGCGCTCTTCCTTGATGAGGAAGTAGATGAGGTTCTCCTGCTGGGGGAACTCATAGCGGAAGCCGATGCCATCGTCATAGACGCGGAAACGGATGATAATCTCACGCTGTTCCTTTTGTTGCTGTAGCACAGCAGCATACTCGTTGTAGTGGTTGCGGATGTCGCGTGTCTCACCCCAGACGGGCTGCCAGGTCTCGTCGAACTCTGTGGTCTGCTCACTCTTCAGCGAAAAGCCCTCCATCAGGTCGGTCTCCTTGAGCCCCTTCGAGGCGTGCTTGTCCTTTGCCAGTTCCAGACCCAGGTGCGAAGGCAGCACCACGGCCTTACCCTTGTAGGTCATCTCGTAAGTGGGACGCCCTTGGGCATCGATTTCAAACTTCAACACCACATTACCATTAGGCGAAGCCACCGTGGCCGCATTTAATGGCAGGAGGGTGAAAAGGTAAAATGGTAATAAATACAGTATCTTTTTCATAAATCTCAATTTTCAAATCTCCGCTCGCTTTCACGAAAGAAACCTCAAATCTCAAATCTCAAACCTCAAACCTCAAACCTCAAACCTCAAATCACCTGCTTCCCTGTTTAATCAGAATCATGACCTCACGGTTGAAGTCGTCGGCCTGCAACAGTTGCTCGATGGTCAGGTGCATGCGGTAGCGCCAATAGTGACGTGGATTGGCCGGAATATTGATGCGCTCGGCATTCTCGTCAGGCAATCGCAGCGTCTCGTCGATAGAAAGCCAGTCCTGCAGCGACAGCAGACAGAGCATAGAGGGCGACATCAGATGACGGGCCACTACCTCCTTACAGAGCCAGCCCGGCATGGGGTGGGGGGCTTCTCCGCTGTAGTGCAGTTCATTGTTGAAGTAGTCCTGTGCGCGTTCCTCGTCCTCGTCCCACCACTGGCGAAGCGTTGACATGTCGTGGGTGGAGATGGTACATACGGAACGATAGGGGTTGCGCTGCAACTGTCCGAAGCGTACGGTGGGGTCTTTTGGCATCGACTGTATCTCGAGCGAGAGGATGCGCAGTTCGTTCATCACCCAAGGCACGCAGTCAGGCACCATGCCCAGGTCTTCAGCACAGACCAGCATTCGTGTGGCCTGAGTCAGACGAGGCAGTTTCTTCATGGCCTCATTGTACCAGAACTGGTTGTTGCGACGATAGAAGTAGTCGTTGTACAGGCGGTTGAAGGCATCTTTCTCGCCATCGCTGAGACGCTCGTAGGCCTCTTGGAACTGTATGGCGATGCGAGGATGCCAGCGGTCGGCACGTTTGTGGTCAACGAGGAATAGGTCATCCAGATGGCCGTGGATGCCATAGGCCTCAATCTCCTCGCGGCTCATGCCGAGTGCAGGACTGAACTGTCCCATCAGTCCGGACTTCTCAGGCACGGGGATTTCCCAGATGCGGAAGAAGCCCAGCACGTGGTCGATACGATAGGCATCGAAATACTCTGCCATCTTACGGAAGCGGCGCACCCACCACGAGCAGCCGTCGCTGAGCATCTCGTCCCAGTTGTAGGTGGGGAAGCCCCAGTTCTGTCCATCGGTGGAGAAAGCATCAGGCGGCGCACCAGCCTGACCGTTCAGGTTGAAGTAGCGTGGCTCCACCCATGCTTCCACACCATCGCGGCTGATGCCGATGGGAATGTCGCCTTTCAGGATGACACGCTGCTGACGAGCATGTTCATGGGCGGCCCGCATCTGCTGATCAAGGTTGTACTGCACGAAGTACCAGAAGTCTGTCTGGCCCTTTGCTTTTGCCTTTTGGCTCTTGCCTTCAGGCCATTGGCGGAAGTCGGCCGTGCCGTAGGTGTCACGGTTGATGCAGAACTGTGCATAGGGCTCCAGCCAGGTCTTGTTGTCCTCGAAGAACTTCTTGTAGGAGGCACGACGCTTGATGGCGGCCCACTCCTGCTTGAAGATGATGTGCAGATAGTCCATCTTGGCCGTGTTCACCCGCTCGTAGTCAATCTGGGGCAGCGCGTTCAGTTCCTGGCGCAAGGCCTCGAACTGGGCACGCTGTGCCTCGTCCTTGATGGCCGGCAGTTGGCGGAAGTCCGTATACTGTGGGTGGAGGGCATAGATGCTGATGGAATTGTAGGGATAGGAGTCCTGCCAGGTGTGGGTGATCGTCGTGTCGTTGATGGGCAGGATCTGGAGCACGTTCTGGTTGGTCTTGGCACACCAGTCGACAATCATGGCCAGGTCGCCAAAGTCACCTACGCCGAAACTGCCCTCGCTACGCAGGGAGAATACTGGTATGACGGTGCCTGCACCTTTCCACTGGGCGATGGAGAACCAGGCCTGTGGTAACTCGTAGACCACCACTTCGCCCTGCTTCATGGCGGGCTTGGTGAGGGCACGGTTCTGGCTGTTCTCCCAGACGGGGGCATTCTCAGGATGGAGTATGACGAACTTGTACTCGAAAGTATCGGGCAGACGGTCAGCATCGAGACTGACCACCCACTCATGGCACTCATGTTCGGCCATGGGAATGGCCTTCGAGCAGTCCCAGCAGCCCAGATAGTCTGACGAGCCCACCACGGCCAGACGGTCGTCGTTGCGCAACTGTGGAGCACGCACTTTCAGACGGATGGTACACTGGTACTCCGTCTTCGTGCTCAACTGGCGCTGACGGGCCATGACGCAGTCGGTGAAGGCAGAGGAATACATGTAACTGTCCTCGGGCGTGTCGAGCCAGCGGTCGTAGATGGTATAGCGGGCGCCCTTGACGGCAGCCAGTTCCAGACGATGCGGCTCAACCAGCCACTCGTGGCGTGCCTTCTTCTCACCACGCATCACGCTATAGTAGTAGTCAAAATAGGAGCCGCTGGGCTTGTTGCACGAGATTTCCACAGACCAGTGCAACCCGTCGAGTGACGACATGGCATGAGTGCTTACTTTCTCGCCCATGATGTTCAATACCAGTTGCTCGTCGAAACTGGTGTTGTATTCCAAGTTGAATGATAGTTTCATATGCGTTAGTTATTGGTTCGTTGATAATAAGTTCGCATTTCAAGGTCAAAAGTACGATATTTTTGTCATATAGTCATCTCCTGTGACTTACTTTCGGTCTTGCTAACTGCGCAAACGATTGCACACCCTACTGGTGCTTCATTTGGATGCCTTGATCAGGGAAACGCTCAAGGCACCTGCTACGAGCAATCCTCCAGCCACATACATCATGTGCCCCTGATCGCTGCCCACCCAGTGGAGAATGGTGCCTCCACAGAGGGCGGCGACAATCTGCGGCAGGCAGATAGTGCCGTTGAACAGTCCCAGATAGGCTCCCATGTGACCGTAGCCCTGCAAGGCGTTGGTGACGAAGGTGAACGGCATGGCCAGCATCGCAGCCCAAGCACAGCCGATGAGGAGGAAGGGGATGAACTGCAGGTATTGGGCCTGGATGACCATCATGAATGCCTCGCCAGTAGGTGCATCGACAACTGATACGGGGAAACTGAAGTGGAAGAAGGGGATGAGGGCAAAGCCCCAGCCGCCTAGTACCAGACTGGACGCATAGGCCATCTTGCGGTTCTTGAAGCGTGGCAGAATGGTAGCCCATGCCACGCTGCCCATAGCCTGAACGGCATAGAGTATGCCCGTCCAGTTGGCTGCCTCCTGATAGGCTTCGGTCTTAGGGTCAGCCGTGCCCCATACGGTCAGAGACACAGCATCGACCACGTAGGTCCACATGTAGAGGAAGGCTGCCCAGCAGAAGAACTGTACCAGTCCGACCGTCCAGAAGGTGGAGGGGGCATTCTTCAGCAGGGTGAACCAGTTGGCCTTTTCCTCCTTCTGAGCCGTAGAGGGGTTGTACTCCGCATACTCCTTTGGCGGCCACTCCTTCACCTTCAGCGTGGTGTAGAGTACGCACAGAATTAGGATGATGGCTCCGATATAGAACGACCAAACTACGGTGTCGGGCACGACACCATCAGGGGCTACGTTCTTCAGACCAATCCAGGCAAAGAAGAACGGGAACACGAATCCTACCACCGATCCTGCATTGCACAGGAACGACTGGATGCTGTAGGCTTTGGCTTTCTGCTCCTCGTTCACCATGTCGCCCACCATCATCTTAAACGGCTGCATGGCCATGTTGATGCTGGTGTCGAGCAGCATCAGGGCGAAGAGGCCGAAGATGAGCACGTAGGTGACGTTGCGCAGTCCCAGTGAGCCTGCATTGGGCAGCAGGCACATCACGGCCACGGCCATGGCGGCTCCTATAAATAAATAAGGTATACGGCGTCCGAAGCGCGTCCATGTCTTGTCGCTGAACGTGCCCACAATGGGCTGTACCAGAATGCCCATCAGGGGCGGCAGTATCCAGAAGAAACTCAGGTCGTGAGGGTCTGCCCCCAGCGTTCTGAAGATGCGAGAGATGTTTGCGCTTTGGAGTGCATAGGCTATCTGTACTCCAAAGAATCCGAAACTCAGGTTCCAGAGTTTCCAAAAACTTAAATTCGGTTTCTGTTTCATGTTGTTGACCCCCCGAGTCAGGGGGTGGTGGTCTGAACAAGCGTTCATCAGACTCATCTAAACATTATTTCAATATATGGATGTCTGCGCTTGTTCAGACCTCCATCCCCCTGACTCCGGGGGCATTCTCACCTTGTCGTTCCGCGAATAATGAGGCGGGTACGGACGATGCGCCTCTCTGTCTTGGCCTTGGGAATGGTACCCTCCACCTGGCCGATGAGGATGCTGGCAGCCTCTTCACCCACCATGACACCACGCTGCTCGACGGTGGTCAGCATCGGGTCGCAGGCCATGGCGCGGTCGCCGTTAGTGAATCCGCAGATGCTGATGTCTTCTGGAACTCGTAGCCCCATGCGCTTCACCGCGTGGAGGATGCCGATGGCCGTGTCGTCGTTTACGGCGAAGAAGGCGTCTGGGTAGTAGTCGCCGTCAAACAGTTCAGGGGTGATGATCTCAGCATCCATACGATTGTCGCAGATGCGGGTCAGACACTCATCAAACGGCAGCCTATGTTTCAGCAGGGCATCCTTATAACCATTAAAGCGGTTCTTCGCTATCTCCAGATTCATCTGGGAGCCATAGTAGGCAATACGCCTGCAACCAGTCCTGATCAGATATTCCACCGCATTGAAAGCCCCCGTATAGTCATCGACCACCACACGGCTGGCGTTCACGCCCGTACATATTCTATCATAGAAGACCAACGGCACGCCGGCATCAATGAGGCGCTGGAAGTGCTCATAGTGATGGGTGTCCTTCGCCTGAGAGACAATGATGCCGCAAACCTTGTTCTCATAGAACGACTGGCAGAGGCGAACCTCACGTTCGTATTGCTCGCCACTCTGGGCTACCATCACGCGGTAGCCGTGGGCTTCGGCCTCCTCCTCGATACCTTTGAGGATTGTGGAGAAATAGTAGTGTACGAATTCCGGTACAATGACGCCAATGACCTTCATGGGTTGAACGCGACTGTGGCGCAATGACTCGGCAATGGTGTTAGGAGTGAAATGATGCTCTTGGGCATACTGCTTGATGCGCTCCCGTTGCTCTGACGAGATGTGAGGCGAGTCCTTCAATGCACGCGATACCGTAGCGACGGAAACACCAAGTTCCCGTGCTATGTCCTTCATTGTCAGCGTCGTCTTATCGTTCATTAGGTTTCAGACCTTTAGATTGCAATGCAAATTTAGGCAAAACTTTTTCTATAGAGGTCTCCTTTAGTCATTTTATTGACAGGAGTTGCATGCAAACGATTGCATTTGAATAGATAACGAATTTTATAAAAAAAAAGTACAATGAGAGTAAATAAAACTTACCTTTGCACCGAAAGAAGGTCTATATAACCAATTGCAAATAATAATACTAACTAAATTTTAAACCTAATTAAATGTAATGATGAAGCAGGTAAACATTAGATTACCGTTCAGGTTGATGGCACTCGTGGCCTGTCTGTTCCTGTCGGTAGGAGCCTTTGCACAGATTACTGTTAAAGGCCATGTGAAAGATGCTACAGGTGAGGCTATCATCGGCGCTACCGTTCGCGTGTTGGGTACCCAGACCGCTGCGTTGACCGACTTTGATGGTAACTTCACCGTACAAGCCAATCAGGGAGCCGACCTCCAAGTGACCTACATGGGTTATCAGGCTGCTACGGTGAAGGCCGCTCCCAGTGTTGTTGTGACTCTTCAGGAAGATGCCACCGTGCTGAATGACGTAGTGGTCATCGGTTATGGCGTTGCCAAGAAGAGTGACTTGACCGGTTCTGTGACCGCCCTGAAGCCCGACACGAAGAACAAGGGCGTCGTGGTGAACCCTCAGGACATGATGCAGGGTAAGATTGCCGGTGTGAGCGTTGTCTCTGACGACGGTACCCCTGGTGGTAAGATGAACATCCGTATCCGTGGTGGCTCGTCACTGAACGCCAGCAATGATCCTCTTATCGTGATCGATGGTGTGCCTATGGACAACAATGGTGTGAAGGGTGTGGCTAACCTCCTCTCGACCATCAACCCACAGGACATCGAGTCGTTCAACGTGCTGAAAGACGCCTCTGCCACCGCTATCTATGGTAGCCGTGGTTCTAACGGTGTTATCATCATCAACACGAAGAAAGGCCGCAAGGGTCAGGCTCCACAACTTTCGTATAGTGCTAGCGTGACCATCAGTAAGAACAAGAACACCCTCGACGTGATGGATGGTGACCAGTATCGCGCATTTATCCGCGACATCTGGGGCGAGGGTAGCGATGCTTACAACGCCATGGGAACAGCCAATACCGACTGGCAGGACCTGATCTACCGTACCGCCCTGTCTAACGACCACAATGTGACGCTGACTGGTTCTCTGAAGAATCTGCCCTACCGCATCTCGCTGGGCTATACCGACCAGGAAGGTACACTGCGTACTGGTGATTTCAGTCGTTATACCGCTTCGGTGAACCTGAACCCCTCGCTGCTTGACGACCACCTGACGATGAACCTCAACGCCAAGGGCATGTATGCCCACACTGTCTATGCCGACGGTGAGGCCGTGGGCTCTGCTTTCCGAATGGACCCCACTCAGGATCCCTATGCCTATACTTCGCAGTATCATAAGAATCTGCTGGGTGCCCTCGAAGCCAGCACACTGCAAAACTTTGGCGGTTACTTTGAATGGCCTCAGGCTGGTGCTTATGGAGACCCTGCTTGGCCCTACACCTACAACAACCTGGCTACGAAGAACCCACTGGCTATCCTCGACGAGCGTTCAGAGTCAGCCCACAGCCGTTCTTTCATCGGCAGTGCCGACATTGACTATAAGATCCACGGCTTTGAGGATCTCCGCTTGCATGTGACCCTGGGTGCTGATATCTCCAAGGGTACTCAGTATCGCTCTGCTACATCGGCCTCACCGCAGTTTATCTACTTCGGATCCAACGGTTCTGAGACCATTACCAAGCGTAACCTGTCACTCTCGGCCTACGCACAGTACTATAAGGACTTCAACGAGAACCACCACTTCGATATCATGGGTGGTTACGAGTGGCAGCGCTTTTGGCGTTCGCAGTATAACGACTATGTGGGCACTTATCCCTCTACCAACGCTACCAAGGCAGGTGAGGAATATCCCCATACACCTTATGTATTCAAGACTGAGAACTATCTTGTGTCGTGGTTCGGACGTATGAACTACACGCTCATGGAGCGCTACATGCTCACCGCTACTCTGCGTAACGACGGATCGTCACGCTTCCACAAGGACAACCGCTGGTCGCTGTTCCCCTCTGTGGCTCTTGCATGGCGCATCAACCAGGAGGGCTTCATGAAGAACGTTGAATGGCTGAGCGATGCTAAGTTGCGTCTGGGTTGGGGTAAGACCGGTCAGCAGGACGTGAACAACGACTATGCTTGGATTCCCACCTACTCGATGAGCACTGGTACCAACGGTTTCTATCCTCTGCTCGACGTCGATGGCAAGCAGGGCGTGCTCTATCGTCCTGATAACTATACGCCCGACCTGAAGTGGGAGACCACCACGACCTATAACGTAGGTCTCGACCTGGGCTTCTTCAACCAGCGTCTCACCCTGGGTGTGGACTACTACTATCGTAAGACTACCGACCTGCTGAACTATTCGCCCACCGTAGCCCTCTCGGCTTATCGTAACCAGGCATGGCAGAACATCGGTTCGCTGAAGAACACTGGTGTGGAAGGTAGCATCGGTATCAAGGCCATCCAGACCAAAGACTGGTTCTGGCAGATTGACTACAACATCACTTACAACAAGAACGAGATTACAGACCTGACTGGTGCCACAGCCGATGGTTCGCCCATCCCTAACACTGGCATCAAGATTGGTACTGACAAGTATCTGGAATACCATCAGGTGGGCCATCCCGCTAACTCCTTCTGGGTGTTCCAGCAGGCATACGATGAGAATGGCAAAGCCCTCGAGAACGTGGTTGTAGACCGTGACGGTGACGGACAGATTACCAACTCCGACCGCTACTTCTACAAGAGCCCCGCTGCTCCTGTGACGATGGGTCTCAGTTCACGTCTGGAGTACAAGAACATCGACTTCGGCTTCTCACTGCGTGCAAGCCTTGGCAACTATGTGTTCAACAACATCGAGTCTGGCCAGGCTAACGTACAGCCCAATGAGGTATGGTCATCATCGAACTACCTCTCCAACCGTCCAGTGAGGTCGGTGGAGGATGGCTGGCAGACCTATACCCTCACCGCTCAACTCTCAGACCGTTACGTACACAATGCCTCGTTCCTGAAGTGCGACAACATCACGCTGGGCTACTCGTTCGACAAGTTCCTGGCTGGCGAGAAGTACAAGGGCATCAACGGCCGTGTCTATGCTACCGTCTCTAATGTCTTCACCATCACTAAGTACAAGGGCCTCGACCCCGAGGTGTTCAGTGGCTATGACAACGAGATGTATCCGCGTCCCATCTCATTCATTATGGGTCTTAACCTGAATTTCTAAATATAAATAAGGAGTATAGAATATGAAACATATTATAAAAAATATCATTCCGATAACAGCACTCACACTGGCACTCGGTATGACTTCATGCACGAAAGACCTGGACGTGACCCCCATCAACCCCAATCTGGACACTGAGGTCAACATCAACGGTCTGTTCAACAAGTGCTATGCTAATATTGGCCTGCCTGGTAACGGTGGAGCCAATGGCGACTGCGACATCGACGGTCTCGACGGCGGTACCTCTGGCTTCATCCGTCAGTTGTGGAATTCAAACGAACTGACCACCGACGAGGCTATCTGCAGTTGGGGTGACGATGGTATCGAGCAGTTCTGCTACAACACGTGGGATGCCAGCCACCCGATGCTCAATGGTTACTACGCCCGTCTGACCACAGGTATCTCCTATTGTAACCACTATCTGGAGATTGCTGGCGGCAACAACGCCACGATGACGGCTGAGATCCGATACATCCGCGCCCTGCACTACTATATGTTGATGGATGCCTTCGGCAATATCCCCTTCGCTACGACCCTCACCGAGCCTGAGCAAATCAGTCGTAAGGATGCCTTCGCTTGGATCGAGAAGGAGTTGAAGGAGTGCGAGGCTGACCTGAGCGAAGCCAAGGCTAAGAAGTCGAGCGATGCCAACTATGGCCGTGTGGACAAGGCTGCTGCTTGGATGTTGCTGGCTCGTCTCTACCTGAACGCTGAGGTCTACACTGGTGAGGCACGCTGGCAGGATGCCGCCACCTATGCCAAGAAGGTGATAGACTCCGACTACCGTCTGAACACGGAAGGTAAGAATGGCTGGAGTGCCTACCAGATGCTGTTCATGGGCGACAATGGCGAGACGGATGCTGCCTACGAGGCTATCTTCCCCATCCTCTGCGACGGTCTGACCACCACCAGTTGGGCTACCTCACTCTATGTTATTGCCAGTACTTATGATGCTGATATGCACAGCAATCCCAACGATGGCGTAGCCACCAATGGTACAGGCCAGAACTGGGGTGGTAACCGTGCACGCAAAGACTTGGTTCTGAAGTTCTTCCCGAATGGAGTTCCTTCTGAAGTGCAGTGTGCACAGGCATACGACATGAAGGACGCTGCTGGCGACGATCGTGCCTTGTTCTGCAGTTATGGTGAGAAAGATAAGGAACCTGATCCCCGCTCCCTTGACAACGTAAAAGGCTATGCTGGTGATTTCAAGGACGGCTATGCCGTGGCTAAGTTCACCAACTTCAAGACCGACGGTTCTGCAGGTAGCGACGCTACCTTCCCCGATGCCGACTTCTTCCTGTTCCGTCTGCCAGAGGCTTATATCACCTATGCAGAAGCCACTGCCCGTCTGAACGGCAACCAGGCCACTGCTGAAGGTGTGAAATACCTGAACGACCTGC
Organism: uncultured Prevotellaceae bacterium; assembly: GCA_902799905.1. Classification (GTDB taxonomy): domain Bacteria; phylum Bacteroidota; class Bacteroidia; order Bacteroidales; family Bacteroidaceae; genus Prevotella. The sequence continues at coordinate 51,558 of CADCCB010000024.1, read as the reverse complement.
GCGAGCGTGCTAACACCACCACGAAGACTGCCTACACCACTGATGATATCCTTGACGAGTGGCAGCATGAGTTCTACTTCGAAGGCCGCCGCCGTGTAGACCTGATTCGCTACAACAAGTTTGGTGGCGACAATAACTTCAAATGGACCTGGAAGGGTGGTTTGAAAGAAGGCCGCCAGTTTACTGCTGATAAGAATATCTTTGCCATTCCTGCAGAGCAGGTGAAGGGCAATATCAAGCAGAACCCTGGCTACTAAGAAGAAAACAAGTAAAACGGTAAAAAAGATAATAAGATGAAAAAGATATTTAAGTCAGCATTACTGCTCGCTTGTGGTGCATTCGTCTTTGCCGCCTGTTCAGACGACAACGATTCGAATCCCACCGTCAAGGTGCCCGCATCCATCGAACTGTTCACGCCCGCTCTTGCTGAGACTGACATCGACTTGGCTAACTCTTCGGGCATCAACCTCGTGTGCACCTATCCTGACTATGGCTTCCCCGTATTGAAGACCTATTCCGTGGAGGTGTCCACCGATCAGAACATGAGCAATGCCAAGACCCTGTCGCAGACCTTCGGTGAGCCGAAGATGACCATCGATGCCGCAGAGTTGGCCAGCATCCTCACCACCATGGAGGTGGAGCAGGGTAAACTGGAGGCAGACTTCCCCATGGTTATTCCCGTCTACCTGCGTGTACGTGCCGCCATCAATGCCGGTGGCTCGGCTTTAGAGTCGACCGAGGTAGTGTCGAATGTGGTGTCTCTGAAGAAGGTTCACCTCGTATTCTCATTGCCTCCTGTGAATGTGCCTGAGAACCTCTATATCACTGGTAACTTCTGTGGCTGGAGTTGGGATAGCGATAAGTGCTTCCAGATGCAGCGCGTATGGGGTGCCCGTGATGGCAAGAACCAGAGCGACGTCTACTGGAGTCTGGTATACATTGACGATTCTGGTATTAAGTTCAACAGTGCCAAGGACTGGGACGGCGGTGAGCAGGGCTTTGCCGATATCACCATCGACGGCGACCTGGCTGGCGAGATCCAGAACGGTGACGGCAACATCGCCTCCAACTCACCGAAGTGGTACCTGATGATTGTCACTGCCAGCATCTCTGGTCGCGACGTGAAGTACAACGTGACCTTCAACCAGGCTGCTATCCGTCTGATGGGTACTGTCACTCCTGATGCTGCTTGGGCTGAGGATGAGGCCGACGACAACCGCCTGTTCTCTATTCCTGAAACTGCCGACGGTGAGTTCGTATCACCTGCATTCTCTCATGATTCGTCCGGCGACGGCGGTGTACGCTTCTATGTCAAGGTGCCTGGCTACGACTGGTGGAAGTCTGAGTTTATCGTGCTTGACAACAAGATTGTCTTCCGTGGCACTGGTGACGACCAGGAGCGTGTGGAAGGTACTGCTGGTCAGAAGGTTTACCTTAACTTTGCCAAGGGTACTGGTGAAATCAAATAACTAACCTCAAAACGAAGTATTGTATGAAAAAGATATCATATATTATGTCAGTCGTTCTGGCAGGCCTGTTCTTCACGGCCTGCACAGAAGACTACACCGACTGGGCTGCACAGCCGGCACAGCCCACAGGCGAGGACGCTGTCAGCATTCCCGGCTATACCGCCTCTGCAACCGGTGCCGTCGACCTGAACACTGCTGGCGACGCTATCTCACTACTGGCTTTGAGCCAGTCGGCCCTGCCCGAGGGTTTCACCATTCAGAACATCCGTCTGGAGATTCCCGTGGGTGAAGAGACTGTGACACTCACAGCCGACGAGAATGGTACGTTCTCGAAGAGCGAAATTCAGGCTATCATCGAGAAGGCATACGGCAAGCGCCCTGTGAATCGTGTGTTCGATGCCCATGTCTACTGCAATGCCGTGAAGAACGGACAGGCTGTGCTCATCGACGCAGGCACTATCAAGTTGAACCTCACGCCAGAGGCTCCTCAGATCTCGGAGAACTACTACCTCGTGGGTGGTCCTCAGGACTGGGGTGAGTCGGCTAAGAACAAGTCTCAGAAGTTCTCGCACAGCGGCAAGGACGTGTATGAGGATCCCATCTTCACTATCGTCATCAATGCCAACGAGGGCGACACTTGGTTTGCCATCGGCGACGACGAGGCCTGTGAGGCTATCGCTAACGACAATGACTGGTCGAAACTCTTTGGAACTACCAAGGGCAACGGCAATACCGACCTGACAGGTACTCTCGACCGCCGCTACAACCTGAATGACGATGGTTCGTTCTGCGTACCTGCCGGCAACAAACTCATCAAGGTGACCATTGACATGATGGACTATGCCTACACTATCGAGCCTGTGAATATCTCAGAGAACTACTACCTCATCGGTGGTCCTGGTGACTGGAACGACTCGAAGGCTCAGAAGTTCTCTCACAGCGACAAGAGCGTGGTCGACGATCCCGTCTTCACCTATGTCTTCGCAGGTAACGGTGGCGATATGTGGTTCGCATTTGGTGACGACGAGGCTATCGAGGCTGTTGGACAGGGTACTTGGAACAAACTCTTCGGCACGAAGGGCGATAGCAAGGATCTCAGCGGTTCGTTCGACCGCCGCTACAACCTTGACGGCGACCACTCGTTCTGTGTTGACGGTCTGGCTAAGTTCTACCGCTTCCAGGTGAATATGGCCGAGATGACCTATACCATCACTCCGCTCAACTTCGCCGAGTATTTCTATGAGATCGGTGGCGAATCTGGATGGGGCACCTCACATCCCCTCTTTGGTGGAGCAGGCGACGGCAAGTATCTGGGCTACTACTACCTGAATGGTGAGTTTAAGTTCAAGCCCAATGCCGACAACTGGAACGACGACCTGGAGTATGTCAGCGGTGACAATATGAGCGGCTCGCTCACCGATGGTGGCGGTCCCAACTGTCCCGATCCAGGTGCAGGCTTCTATCAGATCAACCTCGATGCAGGTAACCTGTCCTATAGTCTGACCAAGGTGGAGACCATCAGCGTCATCGGCGACTTCAACGGATGGGGCGGCGATGTAGACCTGACCTACAATGTCGAGGAAGGCTGCTGGGAAGGCTCGGCAGAAGTGAACACCAACGGCTTCAAGTTCCGTATGAACCATGACTGGTCTATCAGTTGGGGTGGCAACGGCAATGGCAAGGCCTATGACGACCTGACCCAGAACAATGGCGCCAACATCATCGTTGATGAGGCTGGTACTTACACGTTCAAACTCTACATCAGTTACGAGGGCAGCAATCGCGTTGTCATCACGAAGCAATAGTATCCAGTGAAGGGTGAAGGGTGAAAGGTGAAGGGATAATAGTCTTACTATTGAATCCTTAAGCCTCCCTTCACCCTTCACCTTCACTTTTTCTCTCTTAATATGAAAAGAATTATTACTTCTCTATTTTCACTCTTTGCAGTGATTACCATGTCGGCACAGGGATGGCCGGCACAATATGGCGGTGTCATGCTGCAGGGCTTCTACTGGGACGGCTTCGAAGACTCTCAGTGGATTGTGCTTGAGCAGCAGAGCGACCATCTGGCAGGCACCTTCGACTTGGTGTGGTTGCCACAGAGTGGCAACTGTGGAGGTACGTCGATGGGTTATGATGACCTCTATTGGTTCGAAAACTACAACAGTTCTTTCGGTAACGAAGAGGAACTGCGCTCGCTCATCACCACCTTCAAGCAGAAAGGCATCAAGACCATTGCCGACGTGGTCATCAACCACCGCAAGGAACTCTCTAACTGGGTGGTCTTCCCCAGAGAGACCTATAATGGGGTGACTTATGAAATGAAGTCCACCGATGTGGTTTCCAATGATGATGGCGGCAAGACGAAGACATGGGCTTCACAGAATGGCTATACGCTCAGTTCCAATACCGACTCAGGCGAAGGATGGGACGGCATGCGCGACCTTGATCATAAGAGCGAGAACGTGCAGACCATCGTCAAGGCCTACCTCGATTTCCTGAAGAACGACCTGGGCTATGCCGGTTTCCGCTATGACATGGTGAAAGGCTATTCGGCCTCGTTCACTGGCATGTATAATACTGCTTCGGCACCTGAGTTCTCCGTGGGCGAGTGTTGGGACGGTACAGAGACTATACGCCGATGGATTGACGGCACGAAGGTGAATGGCACTATTCAGAGTGCCGCCTTCGACTTCCAGTTCCGCTATACCGTGCGTAATGCTGCCAATAACGGCACATGGACTAAACTTTCTGCACAGAACGATAACAACTGGCCGCTCGTAAGTAGCAACTATGAGAATGGAGCCTATCGCCGCTATGCCGTGACTTTCGTAGAGAACCATGACACGGAGAAGCGTCCTAATGCTGCTCAGGACCCGCTGAAGAAAGATACGCTGGCAGCCAATGCCTACCTGCTGGCCATGCCTGGCACGCCCTGCGTCTTCCTCACTCACTGGCTGGCTTATCCCACCGAGATCAAGACGATGGTGGCTGCACGTAAGTTTGCGGGCATTCACAACGAGAGCACTTATTCGGGACTTTACTCTGCCTCAGCCTACTACTCCGCTACCATTAAGAGTAACAACGAGAACCGTCTGTTGGTGGCTGTGGGTAACATCGCCACAGTAGATACTAAGGTGAAGGCATCCGACTGGACGAAGGTGCTCAGTGGTTACCATTACGCTTATTACCTGCCCTCGTCGCTGAACACGGCATACGTTGACCTGCCTTCGAGCACCTATACAGGTGAACAGAAGGCCCTGCTCACAGCCGTAACGGCAACAGCAGGTGCCCAGTTGGTGTACACCACCGATGGAGAGAATCCCACCGCTTCAAGCACCAAGGTGGCCAGCGGTACCACCATCACCATTCCCGTTGGTACCACCACCCTGAAGGTGGGCCTGCTCATTAACGGTCAGGTGAGCGGTATCGTAAGCCGCACTCTCGTGGTGAAGAAAAAGCAGGAGCAGCAGGATGTCGTTATCCCGTCTTTCTGTACCATTAATGATGGAGAGATATGCGCCTTCTTCGAGGCACCTGTCTCATGGGGCAGCCAGATCAATGTTTGGGCTTGGATGAACGGTGGCGATGGAAGTAACTATGTGGGCACTGGGTGGCCTGGCGTCCGTGCTACGCTGCTGGGAACGGCTGACAATGGCAATAGGGTGTTCAAGTGGACGTCGACAAAGACGACGGCCCCTGACAACATTATCTTTAACAACGGATCGAGTCAGACTGCCGACCTGCCATTCACCAATGGCGGTTACTACACCAAGGACGGGCAGAAGGGCGTGGTCACAGGTATCGTGACGCCTCAAACCTCAAACCTCAAACCTCAAATCTCAACCATTTACGATTTGCAGGGTCGTAGGGTCAGTCAGCCCAAGGCTGGAGTATACATTATTAATAATAAAAAGGTGGTTATCAGATGATAAGAACCATAGTCCTGGCAGTCCTGTGCTGCCTCGCCACTACTGTCGCTGCCCAGCAGAAACGCCTGCTGGGTGGCGACATTTCGTTTCTTCCCTCCTATGAAGAGGCAGGTGCTGTATATAAAGATGAGCATGGCCGTCAGGTCGAAGTGCTGCCTTTCCTGAAGGAGTGCGGGTGGAACGCCATGCGGGTGAGGCTCTTCGTCAATCCTGCTCTGGCCTCTGACTTCAGCAAGGGCGAGGGCGTCTGTCAGGACTTGGACTATGTGCTCCGTCTGAGTCGTCGTATCAAGGAGGCTGGCTATCAATTGATGCTCGACTTCCACTATAGTGATACATGGGCAGATCCAGGTAAGCAATTCACGCCCAAAGACTGGGAACATGGTGACAAGGACGTGTTGGCTGACAGCGTCTATGAGCATACGCGCCGTTCGCTGCTGGCTCTGAAAGCCGTCAATGCCGAGCCGGAACTGATTCAGGTGGGCAATGAGATTACCAATGGCATGTTGTGGCCTACTGGCAAGATTGATCCGACGAAGGATGAGGGGTGGGATGTGCTCTGCGCATTCCTGAAGGCTGGTTGTCGTGCCTGTCGTGAGGTCTGCCCGCAGTCCAAGATCATCATCCATACTGAGAAGGCCGGCAACTGGGATATCACGGAGTCCTACTACGGACATCTTCGCCAGTATGATGTAGATTACGACATCATCGGACTGAGTTACTATCCCATGTGGCACAAGTCAATTCCTAACTTAGGCGTGACGCTCAACCGTCTGCAGGAGATGTACCCCGACAAGCCTGTGATGATTGTTGAGACGGCGGCCTACTATTCCCATGAACGTGACCCTTGGGCCAAGCCAGGACAATATTCTGAGTTTTATCCCATCTCGCCTAAGGGGCAGAAGCAGTTCACGCGCGAACTGATGAAAGAACTGAAAAAACACGAAAACGTAACTGGCGTGTTCTGGTGGTACCCAGAGGAAAACGGCTATCAGAACAGTGTCACTGACGGGTGGCTGAACCGCGGACTCTTCGACAACAAGACGGGCAAGGCCATGCCCGCACTCAAGGCATTTACTTTCTGACCACGAACCAGGCGTGCATGACCAGTGTTGTCAGCAGGCCGTAGTGTCGGCGCATCACGTCGAACCTTTCTTTCAGCGAGGCACGATGGTTCTGGGTGGTAGCCCCTTCTTCGGTATAGTTGGCCACTATCATGCCTATATTAGATAGTGGCAACCCCATGCGCTCACTCTCACGCATCACCCGGATGCACCAGTCCACATCGGCAGAGAAGCGGTAGCGCAAATCATACTGCAGGTTCTTGGCGATGTCCGTTCGGGCATAGAAAGCCTGATGACACACCAGCATACCGTGTCGGAACGAACGCCAATTGAGTTGTGCTGGCGGTTGCAGTCTGCGTGGATGAAGGTAGCGTCCATCACCATCTACGATATCGGTATTGCCATAGAGCACGCCAGGCAGTCCGTCAGATGGATATTCGTTGAGTCGGCATTGATGGACAATCTCTTCCAGCGTGTTGGCATTTGGGAAAAAGTCGCCCGCATTGAGAAACACCACGTAATCGCCCGATACCTGCGACAGTCCTTTGTTCATGGCATCATAGATGCCGTGATCGGGTTCTGACAGGATGATAACCTTGTGCTTGTTGTCAGAACTGTCGCTTTGCTGTTTATATTGTTCGGCTAATGCCAGCGTCTGATCCTTGGAAGCACCATCAACGATCAGGTGTTCCACACCTTCGTATGTCTGGCTACATACGCTGTCAAGCGTACGCTGCAACACCTTCTCGGCATTATAGGTGATTGTGACTACAGAAAAGCGTATCATGTCCTTAATGAGAATTCTTATAGCGTCTTAACAATCTTTGCAGGATTACCTGCCATAATACAATTGTCGGGTACATCGTTGAATACTACAGAGCCTGCTGCAATCTTTACGTTGTTGCCAATATGGATGCCACCGTAGACGATGGCCCCAGTATATATGGACACATTGTTGCCAATAGTGGGGCGTCCTCCCTTGCCATTACCTAGTGTCACCAACTGAAGGCAATAGAAATTGTCGCCAATGCTCTCGGCATTCAGGTATGTGGCATAGTTGTGCTCAAAATGAGCCCCAGGACCAATGGACGGACACCAGATGTTCAGCGTACGCTCTGGGGGCAACAGCCATTGGATGGGTGCTGACAGGTATTCACCAATTCTGTAGTAGAAGAGGTTACGGAAAGTACGCTCACGTGTACAGGCCTTGATGAAGTTGAGTATTGTCGGCTTGCCGTCCTGTACTTTCTGCAGGTCGGCGGCAATCTTCTTTCTCTTGGCGAGGAAGATAGCGATATGGGGCAGCATACGTAATGTCGATGCTGAAAGAATTAGCGCTTGTGTTATTGGGTTCATCAGTCAGGCATTTTAGTTTCGTCCCTTCCTTCGTATATCTCAATATACCGCTTAGCCACACTCTGTTGCGAATAGTTGTGCATAACCTTTCGCAGACATTCATGACTGAGTGTTTCGTAATCAGCCTCTTTTAGCACATAGTGTATGCCATGTGCCAAGTCGGCAGCATCTTGGAAGTCAGCCACATAACCGTTGGTATGATGGTCTATCATTTCAGGGATGCCACCTACGCGGAATCCCACACAAGGCACACCGCAAGCCATCGCTTCCATGATGGTGTTAGGCAGATTGTCCTCTAACGAAGGCAGCACAAAGACATCAGCAGCATTATATACATTGACGATTTTCGTCGGGTCGCTGATATAGCCAAGCGGATAAGATGGTAAAGCCAACCGCGAGGCCACTTCTTCTGCATGTCCTCCCAAGATGGCAATGCCTGTGTCCTTTTTCATGTCAGGATGCTTCTCGACCATCTGACTGATAGCATTGACGAAATAACTGATTCCCTTACGCGGATCAGTGACACGCTGGGATACAAAGAGTATGATGCGACGGTCGGCTGGTAATCCAAGTATTTGGTGGGCCTTTTGTTTGTCTTGAGGACGGAATAGGCGCGTGTCAATCGTGTTGGGGATACTGACAATGCGCTGGTCTTTGAGTAGGGCGCTCTTCCTGGCTTCATCTGCCAGCCAGCCACTGCAACATACATATATAATATGTTGTCCGCAGAGCATTTGCACCTTGCCCTTCCATACCTGCTTCGCCAAATTGCTGTTGGGAAGTAACGGACACTTGACACATTGGGACTGATATTGTTTACAGCCACGAGCATAATGACAGATGGCAGTCGCCGGCCAGATGTCATGCATTGTCCATACCACACGTTTGCCGCTCTGAAGAATTTTGCGGATATCCTTCAGCGACAACATGCCCTGGTTGATCCAATGCAGGTGGATGACGTCGGCTTCCTGGAATTCTGGCAGTCGGGTGATGTCTGTACCGCAGTTGGCGATGTCTATCTCGAACAGATGGTCGCGCTTCAGGTGCAGATGCAGCCAGATACAGAGGCGTTCCCACATGAAATGCCAGCGAAGTCGCCATGTCTTGGGTAGTGCGCAGACGGAAAGATTCGTGGTTTCTTTGTCGCGTACCAGCATCTTGGCCTTCACACCGTTGTTGTTCAGTGCTTCCATCAGGCGGTTGGCTGCTACAGCAGCCCCGCCCGTGCGTTCGCTCGTGTTGACTATCAGTACCTTCATCAGCCTGCAAAGTTACGAAAAGTCGAGAGCAAAACAAAAAGATTTTCTTTTTTTTTGCCGAGACGGAGTAACTTCCTGCTCCATAGGAGCAAAAAGTTACGAAAAAACGAAGGAAAAGCCAAATATATTTGAGCTTTTCAGAGTGCTAAGTAAACCGAGCGACGAAAAGTCGAGCGCAAAATAAAATTAATTCATTTATTAGGCTACACCCTTCTACGGCATTGCAAGCAGAAATATATGCGGAATATTGCTATACCAAGGGAAAAGATTGTTCTTTTTCTTAATTTATGTTCACAAATCATCATATTCTCGACTTTTTTGATTATATTTGCGCACAGAACGCTCAATGTTGGGCAAGTAACAGGCTAAAGATTGTTTTGGCTGAGAAAGAAAAGACTGGCACATGGCTCTCAGAGCAGATGGGCCACAGCATCAGTACCGTTTCACGCTGGATGACTAATAAGGTGCAGCCATCCGTGGAACAGCTCTATGAGATTGCACACCACCTTGATGTGGATGTGAGGGAGTTATTGGTTTCGTCAAAATAAGAAGGTGAAAAAACATAATAATAGTTAGTTAAAAGCGCAAAAACTATGGTTTCTTTAAATTTTAGTCATTCTAAAGATATTTTTATATTCACTTTGAGCAAAATACGTGAAGTATATAGGTGGAGAGAAACTTTAAGAGTCAACTCTTATGCTGTTTATGATGCTGGTAAAGGCTCTATGAAAATACTAAACTATGAAATGATATATACTTCAAAATATATTCCGGAATTAGATGCTTTTCTTTGGAGTCAAGGTGAATTAGCTGTTGCAAAAGAAAATGGAAAGACATTATTGATTGATGCAGAAGGACATACATACCCTTATGATATGGATTATGATGCTAAAATCAGGAAAAGTGCTTTTCCCTATGAGAGGGATTTTAAAACAGAAAAAGTGAACACAAGCGTTTTCCCTCCTATTCCTATTGTTGAAAACAATGATGATTTTGACAATGTAATAACTGAACAAAAAAAGATAAGAATAGAATCAAATAGTATTATTTGGGAAGACGGGAGTGTGATTGAGACGCAATATCAACTATGTGGCTTGATTGGTAATGTTGTTATATGTTACAAACATGTTTCTAATGGAGGAGATTGGAAACATCAATTGTATGGCATCTGTGATATAAATGGAAATATATTATATGAACCAAAATTTACATATATTTGTGATGCAAAAATGGATGGAGATTATATTTTTGTAATTGATAATCACAAATGTGGATTATTAGATTATGATGGAAAAGAACTTATTCCTGCACATTATATGTATATAGATGATTGCGATGGTAATATTGCCATAGTGGATCATGGACTCAAATTAATTGACATAAGGAACCAAAAAGAACTTTTTTCCATTTTTGAAATAAACAAGGAAGAGGATGACGAGGATTGTAATTATTTTATGGAAAAAATTGTTAATGGATGGATTAGAGTTTTAAAAAGCTATTATGCTGATGATTCTCCAATAGGATTAGTGAAGGCTGATGGAACATTTTATAGCTTTCGCATGAAGGATAATCGATGGTGGTTAGATAGTTCACTATCAAGAAATGGAAAGAAATACAATCATATGGGAAATACATTTCGTGATGGTCTACTACCTGTCTATGACTTATCCAGAGGATATGGTTTTATCGATGTAAATGGAGTAGAAGTAATAGAATGCAAATATAATGAAATACATGAATTTAAAAAAGGTAGAGCAAAAGTACGATATGACGTTGATTTTGGATACATCAATACTAAAGGGTGTGTGTTTGTAAAAAATGGTTTAAAAGAAATAGAAATACCTTCAAAATATGACTGGGCTTACGATTTTGATAATGGTGTGGCAATAGTCCAAAAGGGGCAAAGTTTTGGCTGTGTCGATATATATTTGAACGAAATAATTCCATGTGTTTTTCCCAATAAAATAGAATTGGAAAAAGCTATTGCCAAGATCAAATTAATAAATAGTAATAACATAGATTATTGTAAGAAAATTAAAGAATTGGAGCCACCATTATGTTTTAAAGAAGGGAAATTGTTTGGATATAAAGATCTTGAAGGAAAAATTCTTTGTCCACCTGTGTTAAGACATGCCAGACAATTTGCTGAAGGAATGGCTTGTGTCTGTATTGGAGGAAAATATGGATATATAAATGAAAAAATGGAGTTAATCATTAAACCACGATTTGACTGGGCAAATGATTTTTCAGAAGGGTTGGCTTTAGTTCATGAAATAGGTGTTGGAGGAGATTTTTATATTAACAAGCAGGGCGAGTGTGTGATAAGTGCTGGTGGCTTAGAAGAATTAGGACCTTTTATAAATGGAACTGTACGATGTGAAAAGTATAAACCCTACAAAGATAATGATAGCTATGTTTTGACAAAACGAGTACAAGGCTATGAATAATGGACAAAACTATTTGAATTATAAGATGGTTAACTCTACATTGAAAGCCATACTTGCAGCAAGGGAAGATATCTCTGATTATCTTTTTCATTTTACAAGAGGTAGTAAAGCATTTGAGACTTTATTGAGAATTCTTGCAGATGGTAAGCTAAAAGATATAAAAAGGAATGGTTATATTTGTTTTACAGAAGCGCCATTGACTGCTTTATATAACATGTTTCAAATCTTTGATCGTTACCCAGAACCGATGTTTGCACCATATGGAGTAGGAATAAAAAAGGACATTCTATTTGATTTAGGATGCAGACCTGTTATCTATGGGACGAATGATGATTTTGGAAAACTGTCCCAATGTCTTTATTGGCGTTGCGTAGAGTACAAGCCCAAAGTTAGCGATTATACGTGGCTTAGAGAGTGGAGAATTAAAGCCAATACTCTTAAGCTTTTCCCCAGCGGATGTATAGTAATAACAAAAACGGACTATGAACAAACATTATTAATGAGAGATATTGGTGAAGATTTTGATATTGATGGTGATATCGATGATGGAGAGTTCCATGGTTATGTAAAAGGAGAGTTTGAGAGAGTATATAAAGGTGTTTCCATGGAAAGTATTAGAAACGTATGTTTACTCTCTAAGAAAGAATTGAATAATATTATTGATACTCAAACTTTAGGAGAATCAGAAACACAATTACTTGGATGTTTCTAATAACAAATTAAATTAAGGGAGTAGTATTTTTGATTGTTTTTGAAAATCAGTAACTTTGCAAACGAAATGAGATATATGGAACAGAAACTTTATAAAGACAAATAGCATAAGATATGTATAAAGAAAGGAACCATATAAAGGTGTTCGTATCATCAACGGTGTATGACTTTGAGTCACAGTTGGACATGGTATACTCTACACTGGACGGCTATGGGTACGACGTGATGATGTCGCACAAGGGAACGATTCCACTCGACAGTAAGTTGAGCAATCTGGAGAACTGCCTAAAAGGAGTTGAGGGTTGCGATGTCTTCCTTGGATTCGTCAGACCTCTGACTGGCACGGGTATCCTGAAGCCTGAAGAGAAATCCATCACTGCGCAGGAGTTTGAGGTGGCTTTCAAGGTAAACATGCCACGATTCGTGCTGGCAGATTATCGCGTGGTTTTTGCACGCCAGTTTACCAACCTGATGAAGATACCGACTGGTGACATACCGAACTCTGTAAAGAGAGAACGAAGTGACGGAAGCATCGTAGAACGTCCCAATAGAGTGGTCCATGCAGAGTGTATAGAGTTGTATAATGCTGCCATTCAGAATAATACTCTACCAAAAAGCAGGAAGGGTAACTGGGTGCAAGAGTATAGGAACATGCAAGACGTGATGCTGCACGTGGAAGCACAGTTTAAGGATGTTGAACGTATAAAGCAATTGATAGGAAGTCATGAGTAATATGGGGTTTATAGAAGCATTGCTCTCGCAGAAAGACGAGAGCGCAAGGCTTAGACTGCTGGCAGGGTATAATGCCGAAACAGTCATGCGAATAGTGTGCGCTTTCCTGAATAACGACGGCGGATGGATTGTTATAGGTGCATCTGAGGATGGAGCGCGGACGGGCGTAGATGTTGAAGCGGTTGCGGCTGATATTCAGCGAAATGCCGTACAGCGAATTAAGCCCCTTCCACTGGTGTACATTCATGCTGAGGATTATCAGGATGGTAAAGTAGTGCTGGTGACAGTGATGAAAGGAGGTCTGCCTCCCTATTCGTTTGATTCAAGTTATTACACAATGGCTGGCGACCAGGTTGTCAAACCAAATACCGACGAGGTGAACCTGTTGATTCGCCGCTCAATGACTTCATCCTCATCTTGGGAGAAAAGCACTTGTCTTGACGCAGAATGGGAGGATCTGAATGTAAATCTCATGCACGAAGTGGTTAGTAAAGGATTGGAAAGAGGCAGATTGGACGAGCGTAACAACACCCCGGAAAAACTCCTTGGCAATCTGCAATTAGTCGATACCCCCAATGTAAAGAATGGAGCAATGGCTTTATTTGGACAAGAGGCTCCCAGATTTCTTCCGCAGAGCAGGATGCGGATACAAGTGATGCTGGGAGGAAAAGCGGCAAGCCAATATGAAGATACAGTAGTGATGGAAGGAAATCTGCTGGAATTGTCGAAACGTGCAAGCGATTACTTCCTAAATCGACTGCCGATGGTCAGTGAATTCCACCATAAGGAATGGGACAGAAAAGATTACTCGGAATATCCACAGGATGTTTTGGACGAGGCTGTGACGAATGCCCTCATACATCGGGACATGAGCGACACAACGGGTGAAGTCCTTGTATTCATCTATGCAGACAGAATAGAAATTATCAACCCTGGAACAATGCCTGAAAACCTAATAAAGAAAAAGAATGTGGTGCAGCCTCATGTGTCCACTCCAAGAAATCCGTTAATGGCAGAAATATTCTATGTCGACGGGAAAATGGAAAAGACAGGAAGAGGGTTGAAACTGATTCACGACCAGATGAATGACTTGAAGCGTAAATTGCCCGAATGGGAATGTATGGACGGAAAAACGAAACTAACCATATATCGCACACCCAATATCGTTAGGCTGAATGCCAGAGTTACTGAGTATATAGCCACAAAGAAAGTAGGAGGTAGTTTCTCTAAGCAAGACTATCTGCAATATTGGAATTATAAGATTTCCGATCCGACAGCCAAAAACGACCTGCAACAGATGGTGAATGCAGGCCTCTGCCGGAAAGATGGTTCTGGTCCTGCTACGAGGTATGTAGTATTGGCTAACAATTAGCCGATATTTAGCTGATAAAAGGTGTATTGCTTTGATTATTAATGATTTGTCACAAACCAGAAGTTATAAATACTCATCCGATTATCGGCTAATTTCTGCATACGATAGCAACGGAATTATGGGGTATCCCCTAATCCATTTTCATCAAACAATAGAGCTGCAAGAACAAAAAGGTTATATAATATGGCAAAACGTAGAGAAATAAGAAATAGCACGGCTGAGTTCCTAATCTTTCAGATTGAGGGGAAAGAACAGGGGGTAGAGGTATACTATAAAGACAAGACGGTATGGTGTACCCAGAAGGCGATGGGGATGCTATTCGACTGTACTTCTGACAATATAAGTGTACATTTGCAGAACATCTATGATACGGACGAACTTAAAAAGGAGGCAACTACCGAGAAAATTTCGGTAGTTCGACGTGAAGGTAACAGGGATGTCAACCGTACGCTTCAGTTTTACAACCTCGATGCCATCATCAGCGTGGGATATCGTGTCAATAGCATAAGGGCTACTCAGTTCCGCCAGTGGGCCACAAGTGTACTTCGTGAATATGCCATTCGTGGTTATGTGCTGGACAGGAAACGAATGGAGAATGGTACTTTCTTGGATGAAGACTACTTTGAACACCTGTTAGCCGAGATTCGTGAAATTCGTTTGTCTGAGCGTCGTTTCTATCAGAAATTGACGGACATTTATGCTACAGCAATTGATTACAACCGTGATGCGCCAACGACAAGACTCTTCTTCAAGATGATGCAAAACAAGATGCACTATGCCGTACATGGACGCACAGCCGCAGAGTTAATAGTGGAGCGTGCTGATGCTGAACAGGAACACATGGGGTTGACCACTTGGGAGAATGCTCCTGACGGTAAGATTGTTAAGACAGATGTGTCGGTAGCCAAGAACTACTTAAAAGAGGTGGAATTGGCAGACATGGGGCAGTTGGTGAATGGTGTACTGGAATTGGCAGAACGTATGGCTAAACGCCATATCCCAATGACAATGGAGGACTGGGCCAAACAAATTGATACCATATTGGCTGCTGGTGGTAATGAAGTGCTGCAAACGGCAGGTTCAGTAACAACTGAAGAAGCCAAAGAGCATGCCGAGACAGAATTTGAGAAGTACCGCATCGTACAAGATCGTTTGTTCCAAAGCGACTTTGACAAGTTTTTGGGTGAATTACCTTTTGAAGGTGAATAAGTGATTTCTGTATAAAACATATCATTACGGTAGAAGGACGTAGCCTAATACGCACTTTTCTGGCAGGTGCCACAAAAGATGCCGCAATCTGCTTAGTGAGCGAGGAGCAAGCTCAAAAGAAAAATGTGTGAGTAGATTTGGTTCTTTCAGAAAGAATGATTACCTTTGCATCCGATGATGAGTTATAAAACGGCTGGTGGCTCAGCGTCAGGTGTTCTTTCTTGCGTCCCGTTGGTAGCAAGCGAGCATAACTCGAGCGGATGCAGTTTATAGCAGAATGCGGAATTGAGTACGGTTGCCTATTCGTAACCCAGATTTTCCTCAATCTCCCAGACTGTCTTTATACAAAGAAAAGCTGAGAATTCTTACAAAGTTACGAAAAAACGAGAGAAATGCAAAAGGAAAACTCGTTTTTCTTCTCATTTCCGAGTGAATGGTTAGTTTGACAAAGTCGCAGACTACCTTTATACAAAGTATGGTTCATCTCTGCAACCATAGGGATGCAAGGCTATCTTCAATTCCGTTTTTTTTTGAACATCATTTTTTTATTTGACATCATAATTGCTTTTAACCTGTTTATAACCAGTTAGTTAAGTGCTACGATGACATCATATTAACATCATAACGACATCATATTGACCTCATAATGACTTCATTCACAGTAAAACAAGTTGTTTTACCTTTGAAACAGGCATTCCTTACTGTGTTAGAAGGCATCTTAACGAAGGTAAAACAAGTTGTTTTACTTTTAAAGGCTATATCTCTTCAACTCAGAGGAACAATCCTTTGCCAGAGGGCCGCTGTCCCCGTGGTTGTAAAGGACATAAATCTTCATGAATCTATCATAAATCTTTCTGTGATTGCCTGATGGATATTATTTTTGTTAGATTATTGTAGATTTTTGTCCTTAAAGATACAGGGACTGAAGAAAAAATTATTTATGTACCATTTATGTAGATTTATGTTCCTTAAAGCAGCCGTCACTATCACCACACGCAGCATTCCATGCATTGAAATCAATGAAAGCAAAAACACCGTTCTTTCAGTCGCTTTGCTTTGAGAAAGCGTCCCAAGGGCCGAGCGACGCTTCGCTATACTGAAAAACGGACAGGGTAAACAAAGAATTGTGCTTTTTTGCGTGTTTGCGGGCACAATGGCTTGATTTGCATCAAGAATGAGGCGATTTTTGATATTTATTCAAGCAAAAGTATTGCGCAATTCAGAAAATCGTCGTACCTTTGCATCGTCAAAAAGATTCAGAGATTGTTTTAGGTTAGTAGTAATATTTATAGTTTTAGGTTTTTAGTTATTGGTAAAAAAGAAAGTTTTCAACTGTAGGATAACAGGAGGTTGTTGTGAAACACCCTTTTAAACTTTCAAATTTTTAGTCCTTGTGGACTGAAAATTTCTTTTGGAAAAAGGATTTTTAGTTAAACATAGGCTTGTTCCGCTGTTGCTCGTGAGAGTTGCAGCGGACTTTTTTTGTTGTAATTGTCATTTGGGGCGTCGTTTATGCAAACGATTTCATAGCCATAGTGACGAATGTGGATGGAGTAGGGGTGACGGTTTAGCGGAAAAGGTGTATCTTTGTAGCCGCAATAACTAAATGTATTATGAAACGGTATTTCTTTTTCCTTGCTCTGCTGATGAGCGCAATGACTATGAGTGCAGCCAAGAATGCAAAGCCGACGGTTAGTCGCATTGATCCCACCGACTGGTATGTGGGCATGAAGAACCCTAGTTTGCAGTTGATGGTCTATGGCCAGGGTATCCGCGATGCTCAGTCTGTCACGACAGACTATTCAGGCGTAACGATCGATAGTCTGGTGCGCCTTGACTCGCCCAACTACCTGCTCATCTATATGAATGTAGGTAAGGCCCAGCCTGGCACGATGACGTTAACATTTAAATCTCAAACCTCCAATCGCAAACCTCAAACCATCAAAGTGAACTATACTTTGAAACAGCGCGAGATGAGTGGCGACAAGCGAATGGGCTTCACGAATGCCGACGTGCTGTATATGCTCATGCCAGACCGTTTTGCGCAGGGCGCTGGCCATAATGCTCAGATAAAGGGACTGCGTCAGTATGTGGAAGACCGCTCGAAGCCGAGTCTGCGACATGGCGGCGACCTCAATGGCATTCGTGAGCATCTGGACTATTTCAAGGAGTTAGGCGTGACGGCCCTTTGGTTTACGCCTGTATTGGAGAATAACTCGCCAGATACGGAGAACGGTTTCTCCACCTATCATGGCTATGCCACAACGGACTATTACCGTGTTGATCCGCGCTTTGGCACTAATGAGGACTACCGCCGTCTTTGTGATGAGGCCCATGCCAAGGGACTGAAGATTGTGATGGACATGATTTTCAACCATAGTGGCTTTGAGCATCCCTGGACAAGCGACATGCCTACGAAAGACTGGCTGAACCAGCCTGAGTGGCTGAATGAACAGGAGAGCGGGCGTGACCCCATGACGGGCTTCACAGCCAACAGCGATGGCTCTGAGCCCCAGAAGAGCAAATACCTGCAGACCAGTTATAAGTTGACGCCTGTGGTTGATCCTTATGCCTCAGACGTTGACCTGCGTGAGACCGTTGAGGGCTGGTTTGTGCCCTCCATGCCCGACCTGAACCAGCATAATCCTCACCTGATGCGCTACCTCATTCAGAACTCTATCTGGTGGATAGAGACCGTAGGTATCGACGGCATCCGCATGGATACCTATCCTTACGCCTATGCCGATGCGATGGCCCAGTGGATGAAGGAACTCGACGACGAATATCCTAACTTCAACGTCGTGGGTGAGACGTGGGTGACAGAGCCTGCCTATACCGCTGCCTGGCAGAAGGACTCTAAACTCTCAGCGCAAAACTCTTATCTAAAGACCGTCATGGACTTCTCGTTCTTCGACAAATTGAATCAGGCCAAGAACGAGGAGACGGATGCCTGGTGGACAGGTCTGAACCGTCTCTATGGTTCGTTTGTCTATGACTACCTCTATCCCAATCCGTCGAGTGTGATGGCCTTCATAGAGAACCACGATACAGACCGCTTCTTAGGCAACGGTAAGGATACGCTGGCCTTGAAACAGGCGCTGGCTCTGCTGCTGACCGTGAATCGCATCCCCCAACTCTACTATGGTACGGAGGTGCTGATGAACGGCACAAAAGAGGTCACCGATGGTAATGTGCGTAAGGACTTTCCTGGAGGCTTCCCTGGCGATACCCATAATGCTTTCACCAAGGAAGGACGTACAAAGGCTGAGAACAGCATGTTCAACTGGCTGAGCCGTCTGCTGCATTGGCGTCAGAACAATCCCGTCATCACCAAAGGAAAGATGGTGCAGTTCATACCTTATAACGGCATCTACGTTGTAGCCCGTCAGTATGGTGGACAAACGGTGATGACCATCCTTAACGGCACCTCGCAGCCTGTCACTTTCGAGGTGGACCGCTTCAAGGAGATTATTGGTAATACCAAGCGTGCCAAGGACGTGCCTACAGGTCAGTACTACGACTTGTCGAGAAATCACAAGATGAAGCCCCGCCAGACGCTGGTACTGGCGTTTTAAGGGTATAGGGAAAAGTGAAGAGTGAAAAATTTGCTACCGCCGATAGGAAGTGCGGTGGCAAATTTTGTTTTTTACTTATTCATCTTTAAGAGGCGTTTGTACTCCTTTTTCGTGAGACGCATGAATGAACCATGCTGCGGCCCTGTGACGCCTTCGATGTCAACAGGGTCGCTGAAGTTGCGGAGGTTCTTGTCGGCCTTGCAGATGCGGTAGTGCTTGGGGCGGTCGCTGTACTGGATGTAAGCCACACGCCATGTGTCGTCGCCAATGAGTTGGAAGGCTGATGAACCCTCACATTTCTTCTTGCCCTCGAACGACACGTAGTCATCCTCCACAGGTTCGCCCCAGCCGTAGGTCAGGTGGTCACTGGTTGCCGTGTAGATGCCAGGCTTGCCGCCCTCCTTCTTGATCAGCATGTGATACTTGCCGTCGCTGAGCAGGTTGATGTCAGCATCGATGGTAGCATAGCCCCAGTCGAAGAGCAACTTGGGCTGTGTCAACTTGGTAAAAGTCTTGTCGGCATACGAGTAGTACATGCGGTCGTACTGCTTCTCGGCGCGGTTCCACATGGAGTAGTAGATCATGTAGCCCCCCTTGTCGCCGTTTTCCCAAATGTAGTTCGGATCCCAGAATATCTGTGGTGCCCATACTCGGTTGATGGTGCTCCAGTCCTTGTAAACGCTCTCGGCCTCTGGGTTGGAGAAGATGCTGGTGCCCTTACGGTAGTCGAACGACACGCTCTCCCAGTGGATGAGGTCCTTGCTGGTCAGCAGGTCGATGCCGTAGTTGTCCCAGTCGTTCTGCTTGCCCAGCGTCTTTGTCATCGCATTGTTCATATCTGTGGTCACCATCACGTAGCCCTTGCCGTTCCATGAGCGACAGATATAGGCATCGCGCTGGCCTCCCTCGATGCGGGCATGCTCCTTGGGGTCCATAATCGGGTCGCCGCCCAGGATATCCTCGTAGTGATACCCGTCGCGGCTCACGGCATACGCCGTCCATTGTCCTTTGTCACTCATGTGACAGTACAGATAACCATAATCGCCCTTCTGCGGGTTCTGGGCAGAGGCGGGTGTGAAAGACAATAGGACCAAGGAGAGTGCAAGATATGAGGCCGGATGAGCCAGAAAACGATTAATCATAATGATTCTTGGATTATGAGATTACACATTGTTATGCTGTGCAAAGTTACATGATTTTTGCCAGTTAACCAATATTTTTAGATGGATTATCGTTTTTTTATGAAAAATTGAGGAGAATGTCGGGAATTTTGTTTATCTTTGAAGCCGAGAATGACATAACGAAGAATCTATCACCTAAAACTAGGCGACTTATGAAGAAAAACTACTGGCTGCTCCTCATAATACCCGTTGTGGGTGTTATATTATTGATGATAGCGATTTTCGCGGGTATTGTCATCTATTCTTACTCTGGTAATGGCGATGATGGCAACGACGGTGACGACGGTAATACCCTGCCACCAGCAAGAGAGAACATAGATGCTCCTCGTTCGCAGATTGTCATTGATGATGGATGGCTCGATACTTTCGACCCTGACGTGCCCTTTGAACAACCAGGCCATAGCAGGCCGATTAGTCTTCATCCACGTGAGGATATGACCATCCGTGCCGATGCCGGAGCCTTCGAAGAGGATGTGGTTATCAGGGTGACTGATGTGTCTGAGCAGAAGATGGAAGAACTGGACCGCCTGATGGAACAGGAAGGTGGTGGAACGATGCTTTTTGCCTACGACCTGGATGCAGGTCTGCCGCCCGACTCTGTCATTCCTGGTAAATATACAGTGACCATTGACCTTGAGAAGCATGGCATTCCTGAAAGCATGTACAGGAACTTCGTCATGTACCGCGTGGCTGGCGATGGTCACCTGCAGCCGCTGAACGTACGGATCAACGGCCATATGGCTAGTTATCAGGCTAGCCAGAATAGTATTACTATCGCTGGCCTGTGTTTCCTCTTTGGTACGTTGGGACTGGGCTCATGGATAGCCTATGCCCGTTTGCCGGCTGTCATGCAGACAGCCCGTCGCATGGCCGATGCAGGTATTTGGCCCAGCAACTGGTGGAAGTGGGACGATGCGGTGTTCCTCTATGTGGAAGATACGTTCGGTAACTTCTACGTCAGTTATCGCTATAGCATGACGGAGAATGGTGCCAAGGCTCAGGAATACGTACAGAAAAAGAACGAACTGATTGCGCTGGAGAGAGCCATGCGTGATGAAGCAAAGATCATGTACGACAATCAGCACCCACCTACCCTTGGCACCAGACGTCTGCCACCAGCAGAGCAGGAGCGCCGTCGTATAGGCATCGATTCCATCTTCTACCGACTGATGTCCAACAGTCAGCGGGTGCAGGATCTGGCCAACGACACTTTGCTGAAAACTCCTGAGAGCGTGGAGCACATCATCCGGTCGGCGAAACTGGCCAATCGCTATTGCCGCTCAGTGCAGCATATGAAACCCCTGAGTTATGAGTATGTCATATACCTCACTCCCAACTTTGAGGCCTTCGGTCAGGAGGCCTTCCGCCACCAGACGCCTATCCTTGACCCCATCGTGGTGGTAAACTATTCCAATTTGGTGGTGAACGGTACTTATGATCAGGATAAGTATGCAAAGATCCTCTGTACAATGGCTCACGAGACCATGCATGTCTACCAGATGGAGTATGTGGCTTGCTCGCTGTTCAAAAATGACCGCTATTTGGAAGCAACTGGTGCTCTTGTTGAGCATCTCTTCACGGACTGGCTCATCCGTCAAGGTAAGATAACACTTGCTAGTGCGGAGAGTGCCGAGGCTGCTGAGATGATGGGCTATACCCTTCGCGACAAGAAAGAGATGTTGGGTTGTCCGCTGGACAAGAAGTATCCCAGTTTTCAGGGTATCAGCCTAGTCCAGTGCGAGGGCGGTTACATGTTGGCCGACCTGTTGCAGTACATGCTGGACAATCAGCCCAACAGGCGCGACACCCTGGATTTTGCCAAGATGATGAATCGCTACTCTGTGTACAAGGGTCTGGTGAAGTCGATAAGAGATATCTTCTGTATAGACACCGACCCGCAGTTTGTAAAATACTTCGAGGGCTTCTGCCGGCAATATATTGACGATATTGAAACACGGCAGTACGCTTATCGTATGCAACAGGCTGGCGATCGTCTGGTGATGCCCGACGTGGAGCACGACCCGTCACATTGTGTCATGCGTATCAAAAACCTTGGTGAAAAGGGAGGTACGACAGGCTATCCGTTTATGGCAAACACGTTCCGTATCAAGGCAAAGCCCGGACAGCGCAAGCCATATAACCTCTTTGCTGTCAACTCGGAGAAAGTGAAGGGCTCGGAGATTACATTCACGTTCTTTATGAGAAGCGAATTCCCCTACGACCGTATGTACTATGAGCCCAATTATTCACGTAATTATCCTGCTATTAACTATGCTGCTGTGATGACACGTCCAGACAGTAAGGGATTGTCCATGGGCGATGACTATTACTATGATATCGTAGCGTTTTACCAACCTCAGAACACACCTGCTGTCAGTGGCCCGTCGCTCGATAAACGGGGACTATTGGTAAGGCCCAAGTGTCAGCCTGTGGCAGAACTGAAGGAGAAAGGTTACGTGACAGGACTGCAGATTGCCATCAAGAATAACAGAACGGGCAAGCAGCAGACCTATGTGGTAAAGAATGAACGGTGGAAGGATGTGTTTGTGGCTACCTACGACAAGTTGGGCATCACCGACACTGCCAACATTGATTTGCAGATGAGATCACGCTGGTACTACGAGTCACCCGTTGGCAGACGCTACTACTCACCTGCCACTGACAGGGTAAACTACCGCAAACAGCGTGGAACAGTCAGTCAGACCGCTGAGAGAGACACCACCACGATGGTGACGGGTCCTGAGATAGAAGGCGATGACGATCAGGGACGCCAGGAGACTACGCAACCGGGAGGAAATCCGAACGGCGATCAGTTTGTTTTAGATGGAGATGTCTATGTGTGGAGCGAATATGTCAGTATGAGAGGAAATGACAAATATCAGTTCCGTATGGGTCTCGATGCGCGTAAGCCCGAACAACTATTCACTGGTCATGCCAAGTTTAAGGATGGACAGTTCACGATCACCGTACCTGCCATCCACCTGAAATATTGGGATGACTTTGATAAGGTCACCAGGGAGTTCGATACGCCAGGTTTTACTGCCACTGGTAAGTACACTGCCGATCCGCGAAGTCGCAACAGGGGCAACGTCAAGGTGGTGAATGGGAGCATCACCTGCAGTCCATCGACTATGACATTCAAGTCGAGTATCGACAGTCGCGAAGGGCGCGATCCCTATGTTTCTTCCAAGGAGTTAACGGTATCACCGCCTAATGGTCCTCTGGCTATCTCATGTGACAGTATTATTGTCCAATGGGAAGGTGACAGTATCCGTAATATCCGTCTTAGTGTCCCTGCCCGTGTCCAGTCCCACTATAAGACGACCTTTGGGGGTGGAGAAGATCACTCTGACGATATGAATAGATATTTTTCCGTACAAATGAAATGCATCAAAAGAGAATAATAACTTAACAAAATATTATGATGAAAATGACAAAGACTTTTCTGACCGTTTTCTTGTTAACGGTATGCGCTTGTCCTTCGATGGCAGCCAAGGCAAAACAGGTGGTGCCGGAGCCGGAAGACCCCAACGAGATGGTGGCCTATCTCTTCACCTATTTTAATAGTAACGACCCCAAGGACGAGCAGATTTGCTACGCCCTGAGTGACGACGGCTACAACTACACGCCGCTGAATGACGGTATGCCTGTCATCGAGAGCGACACCATCGCCTTGACACAGTGTGTGCGTGACCCCCATATCTTGCGCTGTGAGGACGGCAAGACGTTCTATATGGTGGTCACCGATATGCGCTCATCGCTGGGCTGGTCGAGCAACCGCGGCATGGTGTTGCTGAAGTCGACCGACCTCATCAACTGGACGCATTCCACCATCAATTTCCCCACGCGCTACACCAAGACGTGGAAGAACGTGATCCGCGTGTGGGCACCAGAGACCATCTACGACCATCAGGCTAAGAAGTACATGGTCTTTTATTCGCTGCGCACCAGCGACCATCGTTCTTACGACAAGATCTACTACCAGTATGCCAACGAGGACTTCACCGACCTTGAGGGTGAGCCGAAGTGGCTCTTCGATGCCGGCAATGCTACCATCGACGGTGATATTGTCTACAACGAGGCCGACCAACTCTACCACCTCTTCTATAAGCAGGAGTCGGGTAGGGGCATCTATCAGGCTGTGGCCAAGAACCTGACCGACAAGTGGCAGATGCTCGACGGCAATGTGGAGCAGACGAAGGAAGCCGTAGAGGGCGTCGGTGTGTGCAAGGCCATCGACGGCAAGTCATGGATCATCATGTACGACTGCTATGGCAACGGCCACTATCAGTTCTGTAAGTCGGAAGATCTGAAGACCTTCCAGTTTGTGCAGAACACGGAGACAAAGGGAAAGTTCACGCCTCGTCACGGCACCATCATTCCTATCACCCGTGCAGAGAAGGAGCGTCTGCTGAAGGCCTTTGGTAATCACAAGCAGCCCATCCTCACGGGATTCCATGCCGATCCGGAGGTGCTCTACTCCACGAAGACCAAGAAATACTACATCTACAGCACTACCGACGGTACGCCAGGTTGGGGCGGTCACGACTTCAGTGTATTCTCTTCTACCAACCTCATCGACTGGACTGACGAGGGCAAGATGCTCGATGTGAAGGGTGATCAGGTGAAATGGGCCACGGGCAATGCGTGGGCTCCCTGTATCATCGAGAAAAAAGGAAAGTATTACTTCTATTTCTCGGCTCATAATCCCCAAAGCAATCGCAAGGAGATTGGCGTAGCCGTGAGCGATAGCCCCACAGGGCCTTTCGTAGATAGTGGCGCTCCCATCATCACCGATGCCGACCGTCCCAAGGAGGCACGTGGCGGACAGGCTATCGATGTCGATGTCTTTAAGGATCCGAAGAGCGGCAAGTACTACCTCTATTGGGGCAATGGCTTCATGGCAGGGGCTGAACTCAACGATGATATGCTTAGCGTGAAGAAGGAGACCATCACCCACATGACACCTGCTGGCGGTAACCTGCAGACTTGGGCTTTCCGTGAGGGCGCCTATGTGTTCTATCGCAAGGGCACCTACTACTTCATGTGGAGTGTCGACGATACGGGCTCACCCAACTACCATGTGTGCTATGGCACCGCGAAGTCGCCCCTCGGCCCCATCACCATCGATGAACAGAATTATCTCGTCATCAAGCAGAAGCCCGAGGATGGCATCTATGGTACGGCTCATAACTCTGTGCTCCAGATTCCAGGCAAGGATGAGTGGTACATCGTCTATCATCGCATCAATAAGCACTTCCTACACCAGGATCCAGGCATCCATCGCGAGGTGTGCATCGACCGTCTGACGTTCGACAAGCAGGGCAAGATCATCCCCGTCACGCCTACGCTCAACGGTCCTGAACCGCTCGCAACAAAGAAATAGTTTATTCGCTTTAGATTATCCAAAGGCTCTCGAATGTCGACAAAAAGCGAAGAGAGTTACCAGTGGGCATGTGAGATCAGCCTGCTGACTAATATGACCATGTTGCTGCACTCACAGAAACTCATGGTGCGGTGGGGCATTGGCATAGGAGTCTTCTTAGCCGTTGTGCGTCTGCTGTTGGGTAACGCCACGTTTGTCGAGGCCCTACTCACCATCGCTATAGTCATCTTAGGGTTTTCGGCTCTTGGACTGGTGGGCTATGTCATCTATTGCTGTATTCGCGGAGGTGGCTTTACCTCCAGTTATACACTCGACAAGAAAAACCTCCGCGAGAACTATGTGCCATACAAGGTTCAGAAACTGCCGAACCCCAAGGGTTTGTCTGGACTCATCGATATCCTATCAAGCCGTCCGGGCCTTCCCGGTTGGGGATTTGTATGGGCTACGGGAAAATCAACGTCCACTATGCCCCTGAAGCGTGTTCGTACTATCAAGGCTCGTCGCCGTCTTGGGCATATCAAGGTGAGCCTTGGCTTGGATCATGTGTATGTCTATGTCCGTCCTACTGACTTCGACACCATCTTGAACTATCTGCGCAATCATTGCCCGCAAGCACGGGTTTCAGGTTGTGACTAGTATAATAGCAGGAGTCCGGCAAAACCAGCCATGGCGATCATCTTGATGGGGTTGACCTTGAATATCTTGGTACCAATGAAGGTGACAATAAAGAGACCTATGCTAATCCAAAACTGCCAGGGATTCTCAGAAGGCGTAGAGAAATTCTCCTTGTTGCAGAGCAGCAGGGTGGCAGCAGCCAGCAGGCCCACTACGGCAGGTCGCAGACCGGTGAATATCGATTGCACCGTGGGCGTGTTCATGTATTTTATGAAGAGTTTGGCAATGATAATCATGAGAATGAGCGACGGCAACACCAGGGCAAAGGTGGCTATGGTCGATCCGAGCACTGAGGCAGCAGTCCCCATGCCAGCATTGTGACAGGCCATATAACCACAATAGGTAGCCGAGTTGATGCCGATAGGTCCAGGCGTCATCTGACTGATGGCCACGATGTCGGTGAACTGTGCGGTGGTAATCCACGTCGGCATCACCTTGGTCTGTATGAGCGACAGCATGCCATAGCCGCCCCCGAAACCGAAGAGGCCTATCAGGAAGAAAGTCCCGAACAACTGTAAGTATAACCAAACAACGTCCATTCCTCTTAATTCTAAACTCTTAATTATTCAGTTGGCTTGACATATCTCCCGTAGACCCATCCGCCGACGCCTGCTAATATAATAAGGTATATAGGCGAGAAGCCGTCGATGAGATAGATGGCCAGTGCTCCTGCAAAGGGAATCCAGCATGTGGACCACGTGATGTTGGAGTTCTTGGCCAGATTGAATGTAGGCACGGCGATGAGGGCCACTACAGCGGGGCGTATGCCTCGGAAGATAGCAGCCACGATGGGGTTGTCCTCAAATTGACGGAAGAAGATGGCAATGGCCAGAATAATGAGGAACGAGGGTAGGGCAGTGCCTAGCGAGGTGAAGATAGCCCCGGGAATCTTCTTCAGTTTGTAGCCGATGAAGATGCTGATGTTGATGGCAAAGACACCTGGGCAACTCTGGGCAATAGCAATGAGGTCGACGAATTCCTCCTTCGACACCCACTGCTTCTTGTTGACAACCTCCTCCTCAATCAGCGGTATCATGGCATATCCACCACCAAGGGTGAACAAGCCGATTTTAAAGAAGGTCTTGAATGATTCCCAGTATATGTTCATTTACAATTTGCTTTTGGCTATTGGCTTTTGGCTATTTGCTTTTGGCTATATGCTTTTGGCTATATGCTTTTGGCTATATGCTTTTGGCTATTTGCTAATTGCTAACTGCTAACAGCCAATTGCCTTTTCCACCCATTTACGTGCATTGACAAAGGCCTCGATCCAAGGTGTTACCTCATCGTTGCGACGGTTAGCGGGATACCAGGCATTCTGCCAGGGGAATACGGCACGCTCCAGGTGAGGCATCATGCAGAGATGACGTCCATCGGCTGAGCAGATTCCTGCCACGTTGTAGTCAGAACCGTTAGGATTGGCGGGATAGCCGGCATAGTTGTACTTGGCAATCACATTATAGTTGCTCTCTGCTTCCGGCAGAGAGAACTTGCCTTCTCCGTGAGCTACCCACAGGCCAAGCTTGTTACCGCTCAGCGAACCAAACATCACGCTGTTGTTCTGAGGAATGCTCAGGCTGATGAACTCACTCTCGAACTTATGAGAGTCGTTGTGCAGCATCTTAGCGCCCTTAGCACCAGTCAGACCAAGCTCAACCATCAACTGGCAACCGTTACAGATACCCAGTGACAGTGTGTCCTTGCGGGCATAGAACTTATCGAGAGCCTCCTTAGCCTTAGGATTGAAGAGGAAGGCACCAGCCCAACCCTTAGCCGAACCAAGTACGTCGGAGTTAGAGAAACCACCGCAGAACACAATCATATTTATTTCTTCGAGTGTCTCGCGACCAGAAATCAGGTCGGTCATCATCACATCCTTCACGTCGAAACCAGCCAGATACAGGCAGTAAGCCATCTCTCGCTCACCGTTGGTACCCTTCTCACGAATAATGGCAGCCTTCGGGCAGTTAGCAGTTGGCTTTTGGCTGTTGGCTGCTTTCCAACGGTCTGGGTTGAGGCCGTACTGAGCAAGCGTGCCCTTGAAGTCCTTATTAAACTTCATCTCGATGGGCTGCTTCTTATAGTTAGCGAAGCGCTCAGCAGCCTTACCATTGAAGCTCTGCTTGCGGTCGAGCAAGTAAGAAGTCTTATACCAAGTGTCGCGGAGTGCATCGATGTCGAATGTATGCTCCTCATCACCTGCCTTCACCACGATGGTGCGACTATCCTCAACGGGATAACCGATCTTTGCATAGCCAACCCCCTGCTCTTCCATGAAGTCCTTGAACTCCTGCTTGTACTCATCGCTTACCTCGATAACCACACCTGGGTTCTCAGCGAAGAGAGTCTTAACAACATCGCCATCGGCACAGATGTCGTGCAGGTTGATGTGCATACCACCCTTAGTGTTTGCAAAGCACATCTCGAGCAGAGTGGTGATAAGACCACCGGCAGAGATATCGTGACCAGCCATAATCCAGCCCTTCTCAATCATCTGCTGAACAGCCATGAAGGCATCGGCAAAGTACTCAGCGTTCTTCACTGTAGGCACATCGTCGCCCACCTTACCCAGACTCTGGGCGAAGGCAGAACCACCAAGGCGCTGCTCGTCGAAGCTGAAGTCGATATGATAGAGTGAGGCATTCTTATTGTTTACCAATACAGGTGATACAACCTTCTTAATGTCAGAAACCTCACCACCAGCAGATACAATCACTGTTCCTGGAGAGATAATCTTCTCGCCATTAGGATACTGCTGACTCAAAGAGAGCGAGTCCTTACCTGTAGGCACGTTGATGTGCAGGTCGCAGCAGAAGTTGCTCAGAGCCTTAACACCTGCATACAGGCGGGCATCCTCACCCTCCTGCGAGCGGCAAGGCCACATCCAGTTGGCACTCAATGAAAGCGAATCCATACCCTCGGCCAATGGAGCCCAAACGATGTTGGTCAGCGCCTCAGCAACAGAGAGAACAGAACCAGCAGCAGGATCGGCCAAACCTGCCTGAGGAGCATGTCCAAGGGCTGTAGCGATACCCTTAACACCGCGATAGTCGAGGGCAACAACACCACAGTCGCTC
The DNA here is from genome assembly GCA_902799905.1 of uncultured Prevotellaceae bacterium. Lineage (GTDB taxonomy): Bacteria > Bacteroidota > Bacteroidia > Bacteroidales > Bacteroidaceae > Prevotella. The sequence goes on along the minus strand of CADCCB010000024.1, from coordinate 22,113 downwards.
AATGGCAACTGGATTTCACCCTGACACTGCTGACGGGCAATCTTACCTGTCACAGAACGGTCTACCTTATTCGTCAACCAGTCCTTACAAGCCACAGCCTCCAGCTGGAGCACTTTGGGTAATTGACCATTGACCATTGACCATTGACCATTGATATCTAGATCGTACTCGACATTGGCATAGTGGCGCTCAACGGTATTGTCACGCATAATGGTCTTGGGTGAGTGACCAAACATCTGAGCCACATCCAAATCGAATGGCTTCACACCATCACCCTGCTTGAACGAGAAGTGAGCATCGCCAGTAGTTTCACCTACTACATACAGTGGAGCACGCTCACGCTCAGCAATCTTACGTACATGCTCGATGTGCTTCTCATCGATGAGCAAGCCCATGCGCTCCTGACTCTCGTTGGCGATGATCTCCTTGCTCGAAAGGGTCTTGTCGCCGATAGGCAACTTGGTCATGTCAATCTCACCACCACACTCCTCAACAAGCTCAGAGAGACAGTTGAGGTGACCGGCTGAACCATGGTCGTGTATTGAAACAACGGGGTTCACATCCTCCTCGCAAAGTGCACGAACCAAGTTGTATGCACGCTTCTGCATTTCAGGGTTAGCACGCTGAACGGCATTCAACTCGATACCATTGCTATAGCGACCTGTATCAACAGATGATACAGAACCACCACCAAGACCGATGCGATAGTTGTCGCCACCAACAACAACGACCTTATTGCCTGGCTGTGGTTCCTTCTTCAGACAGTCGCGCTTGGTACCGTATCCTACACCACCAGCCAGCATGATCACCTTATCGTATGCATACTTGGTATCGTTTGGCTCCTGATGCTCGAAAGTGAGTACAGAACCACAGATCAGTGGCTGACCGAACTTATTACCGAAGTCAGAAGCACCATTTGAAGCCTTAATCAGTATCTGCTCTGGTGTCTGATACAGCCACTGACGAACGGGAAGAATGCTCTCCCAGTCGCGTGTCAGCTTGTCATCGTCAGTCAGACGTGGATAAGCAGTCATATAAACAGCTGTACCAGCGATGGGCCATGAGCCGACACCACCACCCATACGGTCGCGGATCTCACCACCCGTACCAGTAGCAGCACCGTTGAATGGCTCTACTGTTGTGGGGAAGTTGTGCGTCTCAGCCTTCAGCGAAATCACACTCTCGATATCCTTAATCTGGAAGTAGTCGCTGGTGCTCTGGTCCTTTGGAGCAAACTGCTCAACAACAGGTCCCTGTGCAAAAGCCACATTATCTTTATAAGCCGAGAGGATCTTGTTTGGATTCTCCTGCGTCGTCTTCTTAATCATGGCGAAGAGCGAACTCTCCATTTCCTTGCCATCGATGATAAAGGTACCACCAAAGATCTTATGACGGCAGTGCTCAGAGTTGATCTGTGCGAAACCGAAAATCTCAGAGTCTGTCAACGGACGACCGTTCTGCTTCTCCAGTCCATGCAGATACTCGATCTCCTCAGGACTCAGGGCCAGACCTTCCTGCTCATTGTATTCCTCCAGATTATCCACATACTTGATGGGCTCTGGCTTGATGTTGATGGTGAAGATGTCCTGGTTCAGGCCAGTGTACATGCGCTGCAGCATCTCGTCGTGCTCAGCATCCTTGCTGGCAGTGGGGAAATACTCCTCAATACGACTGATGCCCTTGAGACCCATGTTCTGGGTAATCTCAACAGCATTCGTTGACCACGGGGTCACCATCTCACGTCGCGGACCGATGTAGAATCCGTCCAAAGTCTGGGCATCCAGCAGCGTGGCATCGCCGTAGAGCCAGCATAGTTCCTTTACTTCGTCTTGGTTGAGTTGATGGTCCACTTGGGTGGCTATCACACTCGTTGAGGGAGTCTTAAAGAAGAGTATCATAAACCTTATTTATATGGATGATTTTGAATTTGCCTGCAAAGGTACAAATAAAAATTGATAATTGATAATTGAAAATTGAAAATTTTATTGTACCTTTGCCTCTTGAAAATTTAAAATACGATACTATGACATATACAATTGAAAAAGTGGCAACGCTGATAGGAGCGCGTCGCTATGGTGAAAAGGATGCAACCATAGGTTGGCTGCTTACTGATAGTCGTTCATTGTGTTTCCCTGAGCAGACCTTGTTTTTCGCCTTGCGCACCAAGCGCAATGACGGTCATAAATATATTTCCGAACTCTACCGCCGTGGCGTTCGGTCGTTTGTAGTAGAACAGGTGCCAGAGAATTACCAGACACAGTTCGCAGATGCTAATTTTCTGAAAGTGCCATCGCCACTGGCTGCTTTGCAGCGCTTGGCCGAGCGCCATCGCGATGAGTTCAACCTTCCTGTGGTGGGCATCACGGGCAGCAATGGTAAGACTTGGGTAAAAGAGTGGCTCTACCAGATACTGATGCCGTCGATGAAGGTGACTCGCTCGCCCAAGAGTTACAATTCGCAGATTGGCGTTCCCCTGTCCGTATGGCTGCTGAACGAGCAGACGAAGGTGGCACTCTTCGAGGCGGGCATCAGCGAGCCTGGTGAGATGCTGGCCTTGCACGACATTATCCAGCCCACTATCGGTGTGCTGACATCGCTGGGTACGGCCCATCAGGAGAACTTCCGTTCGCTGGACGAGAAGTGCATGGAAAAACTGCAACTCTTCCGCAATACCGAGGTTGTCATCTATCCTTCTGACGATGACACTATCAGCCGTTGCATCCGTCGCTCGCAGTATCAGGGCGAACGTATCGGCTGGAGCCGCTACAACGAGACGGCCCCCATGTTCGTGAAAACAGAAGGCCGTTGCGTCTCTTATATATATAAAGGTGTGGAGGGCAGTTTCGAGATTCCCTTCTTAGATGAGGCCAGTATCGAGAACTCCATCACCTGTGCCACTGTGGCCCTCTATCTGGGCCTCTCGCCAGAGACCGTGGCAGAGCGGATGGCCCGGCTGGAGCCTATCGCCATGCGACTGGAGGTGAAGGAGGGTCAGCGAGGGCTGATACTTATCAACGACTCCTATAATAGTGATGTCAACTCGCTCGACATCGCACTCGACTTTATGAACCGTAGGGTTGAGACCAAACCTCAAACCTCAAACCTCAATGCTCAAACCAAGAAGACATTGATACTGAGCGATATCTACCAGAGCGGTGAGACGCCAGCAGAACTCTATCGTCAGGTGTCTGACCTGATTCAGAAGCGTGGCGTCGATGGCTTTGTAGGTATCGGTCCAGAGATCATGTCACAGGCATCCCAGTTCACGATAGGCCAGAAGTGGTTCTTCCCCGATGTGGAGCAATTCCTGCAGAGCAGTGTGTTCCGCAATATGCATCATGAGGTGGTGCTGCTGAAGGGGGCACGACCGTTTGGCTTCGAGCGCATCAGTGAGCAGTTGGAACAGCAGGTGCACGAGACCATCCTTGAGGTGGACCTCAACGCCGTAGTGGACAACCTGAACCACTTCCGTTCGTTCCTCCGTCCAGAGACCAAGATGGTCTGCATGATCAAGGCCGATGCCTATGGTGCTGGTGCCGTGGAGATAGCCAAGACGCTGCAGGACCACCGTGTGGACTATCTCGCCGTGGCTGTGGCCGACGAGGGCGTGACGCTCCGTAAGGCCGGCATCACACAGAACATCATCGTGATGAACCCCGAGATGTCGTCGTTCAAGACGCTCTTCGATTATGACTTGGAGCCGGAGGTGTATTCCTTCCGTCTGATGAACGCATTGGTGAAGGCTGCTCGCCACGAGGGCATCACGGGGTGGCCCGTTCATATCAAACTCGACACCGGCATGCACCGCCTGGGCTTCGATCCTCAGAAAGATCTCGATGAACTTATTGATTTGCTGAAACATCAGTCGGCCATCATCCCCCGTTCCGTATTCTCTCATTTCGTTGGCTCAGATAGTGATGACTTCGATAACTTCTCGGCTACGCAGTTCCGTGTGTTTGATGAGGCCAGTCAGAAGATTCAAGGTGCCTTCTCGCACAAGATACTTCGACATATCGATAACTCTGCAGGTATCGAGCACTTCCCTGAGCGCCAACTTGATATGTGTCGTCTGGGCATCGGACTCTATGGGGTTGATCCACGTACCAATGGCGTATTAACTACTGTGTCAACATTAAAGACCACCATTCTGCAAATCCGTGAGGTGCCGGCAGGCGAGAGTGTAGGCTATAGCCGAAAGACCATTCTTGAGCGTGACAGCCGCATCGCCGCCATCCCTATCGGCTATGCCGACGGCCTGAACCGTAGGTTGGGCAATCGTCACGGCTACTGTCTGATCAATGGTCAGAAGGCAGAATATGTGGGAAATATCTGCATGGATGTGGCACTCGTTGATGTGACCGATGTGCCCTGTCAGGAAGGTGACAGCGTGGAGATCTTCGGCAAGAACCTGCCAGTCACGGTGCTGAGCGATATCCTCGAGACCATCGCCTATGAAGTGCTGACGGGAGTGTCGAACAGGGTGAAGCGTATCTATTTCCAAGACTGAAACGAAAAAAAAGCGGTAAGCCGGGTGCATAATTCAAAATAATTTTGTAATTTTGCACCCAATCTACGCTTAAAAACAAACAAAACGATAAAAATGGAACAAGTTTTTAGTTACATTATCCAGTTGGGAGCCTCGGTCATGATGCCGATACTCTTCACGATTATTGGCTTGTGCATCGGCATGAAGTTCGGCAAGTCGCTCAAGAGCGGCCTCTATGTGGGTGTCGGTTTCGTTGGCTTGGGCATCGTCACGGCTTTGTTGACAGACAACTTTAAGATTCCATTGGAAGCCATCTCGAAGATTTTCAATCTCGACCTCAAGGTGTTTGACATGGGATGGCCTGCTGCCGCAGCCGTGGCTTACAACACAGCCGTGGGGGCACTGATCATTCCTATTTGTCTGGGCATCAACTTCCTGCTGCTGGTCACCAAGTGTACTCGTACGGTCAATATCGACCTGTGGAACTACTGGCACTTTGCTTTTATTGGTGCCGTAGCCTATTTCGTGATGGATCAGAGCCTGCTGTGGGGCTATTTCGCTGCCATTACCTGTTATATCATCACGCTGGTGATGGCCGACCTGACAGCCGACCGCTTTCAGGGGTACTACGACAACATGGATGGTATCTCTATCCCTCAGCCCTTCTGCCAGAGTTTTACCCTTTTCGCCATCGTTATCAACTGGCTACTGGATCGCATTCCCGGCTTCTCGAAACTCGATATCGATGCAGAAGGACTAAAGAAGAAGTTCGGCGTACTGGGCGAGCCTATCGTGCTTGGCGTCATCGTGGGGGCACTGATTGGACTGGCCAGCCATGTAAACCATATCGCCGACATTGAGGCCTATCGCGTCTATTTGGAACAGAACGCCTTTGACAAGAGCCTGTTAGACCGCTGTCTGGATGTGTTTAATGCAGCCTTCAAGAGCCACACCTTGAGTGATGCCACGGCTACAGCCAGTGCTTTGTCAGAGGGCATCAAGGTAACAACCCTGACTACCTTTGACACGGTGATGCGCATTGTGAAGGATGTGCTCTTCCTGGGTGTGACGATGGGAGCCGTGATGGAACTCATCCCTCGCATCACCCGTCTGTTCATCGACGGACTGATGCCTATCTCAGAGAAGACACAGGAGGTGGTGAAGAAGAAGTTCAATGGCAAGAAGGTCTATATCGGCATGTCGCCGGCTCTGGTCATCGGTCATCCCACAACGCTTGTCGTGTCGCTGCTCCTGATTCCTGTGACGCTCGTTCTGGCCATCGCCCTGTCGAAGACTGGCAACCAGTTCCTGCCGTTGGCATCGCTTGCTGGTATGTTCTATGTCTTTGTGATGGTGCTGCCTTATACGAAGGGTAATGTGGTGAAGACTTTCATCATCGGTCTGGTGGCCGTCACCATCGGCCTCTATTTCGTCACCGATATGGCGCCAGCATTTACTAACGCAGCCAATACGGTCTACGAGGCTACTCAAGACAAGGCTGCCAAGATTCCTGAGGGCTTTGATGCTGGTGCTATGGACTTCGCTTCGTCGCTCTTCGGCTATGTCATCTTCGCCTGTGTGGAATACCTCGAGTGGATTGGCATGGGTGTCCTGTCCCTCATCACCATCGCTATGGTGGTGTGGAACCGCCTCCGCATCGTTCGTGAGGAAAAGAATTCAAAGTAAATATGTGATTTTTAAGAAACGAATTGGAATAATTGGAATAATTAATTCACGAATGAGAATAATAATTCGTTCTAATTCGTTCTGATTATTCTAATTCGTTTCAAAAATAGACTATTCGTTTCAAGTACAAACAAGAATTTAATTTAAAATAAAGTATATGAAAACAAGAACATTTCTTTCCCTAACCCTCTTGGCAATGACATTTGCTTCTGCAAATGCACAGGAAGCCGACAGATTTGTTGGTGCCCAGCATGTGCGTTTCCAGACGGCCTGCCATCCTGAGGATGTGAAGGGCTACGACACGAAGACCCTTCGTGAACGATTTGTGATGGAAAAGGTGATGGCAGCAGACTCTATCCTGCTGACCTACAGCCACTACGACCGCTTCATCTTTGGCGGCGCGATGCCTGTGACCAAGACCCTGAAACTGGAGAATTTCTGGGAACTGGGTCTTGATGTAGATAAGAACATCAAAGAGAAGTATTTCCTCTACAATCGCGAGATTGGTATCGTGAACTGCGGTGAGGGCGACGGCGTGGTCATCGTCGATGGCAAGGAGTATGCCCTCTCACCCAAGGAGGCCCTCTACATAGGCCGTGGCCATATTGGTAAGGACAAGGATGTGAACAAGGAGGTGCTCTTCCGCTCGAAGGATGCTGCAAAGCCTGCCAAGTTCTACCTGAACTCGGCCACTGCCCACCAGCACTACAAGACCCAGTGGATCACTCTTGATGGCCGCAAGGGCTCGTTGAAGGCTGCCGTATGGGGACCCGTAGGTTCGCTGGAGGAGTGCAACAATCGTACCGTCTATAAACTCATCGTCAACGATGTGCTGGAGGAAGGTCCCTGCCAGTTGCAACTGGGTCTGACCCAACTCAATCCTGGCGCTGCCTGGAACACGATGCCCCCTCACACCCACGGTCGCCGCATCGAGGCTTACTACTACTTCAACCTGCCTCAGGATCAGACTATCGCCCATATCATGGGACAGCCCGAGGAGAGCCGCGTGGTGTGGCTGCACAACGAGCAGGCCATCATGTCGCCTGAGTGGAGCATGCATGCTGCAGCAGGCACCTACTACTACACCTTCATCTGGGGTATGGCTGGCGAGAACCTGTACTATAACGATAAGGACAACATTCCCGTCATCGACATCCGATGACGGAGTTAAGAGTTAAGAATTAAGAGTTAAGAAGTGTCGACTTTGTCGAGTAAGAAGTAACAATTAAGAAGTAATACGATGAGTGATTTCAGCAAGATGTTTGATGAGAAATGCCTTCTGTATGCTACAAGGATTGTGAACCTATGCCGTTTCCTAGACAAAGAAAAGAAAGGTCGACATATTATAGATCAGATTATGCGCAGCGGAATGAGTATTGGTGCGAATTATGCAGAAGCAGAATGTGCTATTAGTGATAGCGATTTTATCGCCAAACTATACATCTCTTTAAAAGAATGTAATGAAACACTATATTGGTTACGCTTATTGAGGAATGTCAATGATCTTGATGAAAAGCAGTTTAATTCGATTTTCGAAGATGGCGAAGAGATAAAACGCATGCTAGTCACCATTATCAAGACAAAGCGTAAGAATATGATAGTCTCCTAATTCTTAATTGTTACTTCTTACTCGGCGAAGCCGATACATCTAAATTCTAAACTCTAAATTCTAAATTATCAAATATTATGAGTGCTTTAACAAAAACAAAGATGTCCAACTTCCGTTGGGTTATTTGTGGGTTGTTGTTCCTGGCAACGACCATCAATTACATGGACCGTCAGGTCCTCTCTCTGACGTGGAAAGACTTTATCGCACCTGAGTTCCACTGGACTGACTCTCACTATGGCAATATTACTGCTATCTTCTCTATCTTCTATGCCATTGCCAACCTCTTTGCTGGTAAGTTTATCGACTGGGCAGGCACTAAGAAAGGTTATCTCATTGCCATTTTCGTATGGTCGCTGGGTGCATGTCTCCATGCTGGTTGCGGCTGGGCTGCTATGCAGTGGGGCGGCTATTCCTCTATCGCCGAGTTAGGAAAACTCACTGGCGATGCTGCCGTGATGCTGGCCACCATTTCTATGTATATGTTCCTGGCTTGCCGTATGGTGCTCGCCCTTGGTGAGGCTGGTAACTTCCCTGCAGCCATCAAGGTGACCGCAGAGTATTTCCCCAAGAAAGACCGTGCCTTCTCTACCTCTATATTTAATAGTGGTGCTTCCGTGGGCGCTTTGGCTGCTCCCGCCACCATTCCCCTCTTGGCTCGCGCTTGGGGCTGGGAGATGGCATTCATCGTCATTGGTGTGCTGGGCTTCGTATGGATGGGCCTGTGGATGTGGCTCTATGAGAAGCCTCACAAGAGCAGCCATGTGAACCAGGCCGAACTCAACTATATTGAGCAGGACAGTGACATTGCTGATGTACAGAACAAGCAGGAGGCAAAGGAAGAGAAGACTATCTCGTTCTGGAAGTGCTTTACCTTTAAGCAGACCTGGTCGTTCATCACGGGTAAACTGCTTACCGACGGTGTATGGTGGTTCTTCCTCTTCTGGGCTCCCGCCTATTTCTCCGACCAGTATGGCTATTCCAGCGATTCCGGCATGGGTATGCTCCTCATCATCACTCTCTATGCCATCGTTACCCTCGTGTCTATCGGTGGCGGCTACCTGCCTACCTATTTCGTTGAGAAGCGTGGCATGAACCCCTATCTGGGTCGTATGCGCGCCATGCTCATCTTCGCCTGTTTCCCCCTGTTGGGCCTGTTGGCACAGCCCCTTGGCGCCTATAGCGCATGGTGGCCTGCTATCTTGATTGGTCTGCTTGGTGCAGGACACCAGGCATGGTCGGCCAACCTCTTCTCTACCATTGGCGATATGTTCCCCAAGTCCACCATCGGCACCATCACAGGTATCGGTTCTATGGCTGGCGGTCTGGGTTCGTTTGCTATCAACAAGGGCTCTGGTAACTTCTTTGACTGGGCAGCCGGTTCATTCTCATATAATGGTGAGACGCTGGTGATGACCCGCGACTCCATCGAGAAAGCCTTCCATCTGGCTAAGGGTACCATCGAGCCAGGTACTGCTGCCAGCGATATGGTGGCCAAGGTCACCGAACTGGGTGGTGAGATGCTCACACAGCCCTGGGCCGCTTTTGGCTTTGAGGGTAAGCCCGCTGCTTATATGGTGGTGTTCAGCATCTGTGCCGTAGCCTACCTCATCGGCTGGTTCATCATGAAGACCCTCGTGCCGAAGTACAAGCCCATCGTGGTGGAATAAAGAAGGATAATCCCTGTCTGGCCAAAATCGGCGAATTTGGTGACCAAAATCGGCGGAATTGATTACTAATTCCGCCGACTTTCCTTTGCAAGGAATGCTGGTTTACGAGTGACTGTGGTTTTTGCTTCTTCGCCTTCTCGCTTTACTCCCCTTTTTCCTTTACTTGAGGTAGTCGGTGCGGTCGGGACCAATGTAATAGCCGGGCTCTGGGGGCTGGTTGTAGCCGACATTCTCTGTGGCTACAGAGATGCGGTAGGGGATGTCCTGCATCAGACAGTCGATGCGGTAGTCGGTGGGGATGGTCGTCGTGTAAAGACGCAGTTCGGTGGACTCGCGATTGCGGATAAGCACCTCCTCGCGCCAGTCGCCAAGGATATCGGCCGAGAGGCAGGGGTTCGACTTCGTACCGTTGTTGAAGACACCGTCGAACCGTAGTATATCAACGATACGCTGGTTCTCCCAGTCGTATTTCGAGACGGTGGCACGGTCGAGCAGTTCGCGCAGCAGGTCACCGTCCCACCAGATGCCGAAGTTCATGGAGAGCCAGCGGCCACCCATCATTAGATAATTGGTGTGCTGCGGGTCGTCGGCATCTTTGGCCTTGTTGATGATCTCACCTTTCATGTTACGTATGCCGTGACTGTCGGCACTCCACATCTCCCAGCCAGGATTGGTGGGGTCGATGTCGGCAGCCATCGCACGGCCTACATCGCTTTTGCTGGGTATCTGGAAGATAACCTCGCCCGTTTTGGCATCGCGTAGGTCAGAGCCGTCACGGCGGTTTTCGTGGCAGTCCCAGATATAGAGACGGTCTGACTGTGGCTCTGTCACCAGATGGATGGCATCGCCGTGACCCATGCCTGTGTTGTAGAGACCCGTGCCATCGTTATCGACAGCCATCGAACCATAGGTGATCTCATCGAAGCCGTCGCCATCGACATCGGCGATGCGCAAGTTGTGGTTGCCCTGTCCGGCATACGAGTGCCAGGGCTTTTCGTTGGTGTCGAAGGTCCAGCGATTCTTCAGTTCGTGGCCGTCCCAGTCCCAGGCAGCAATGACGGATCGGGTGTAGTAGCCGCGGCAGAAGAGGGCGGAAGCCAATTTTTCACTATTCACTTTACCCTTTACCTTTCCCAGGTATCCCATCCCAGCCAGATAGCGTTCTGATCGGTTGCCGCGCTCGTCGCCCCAGGCTTTCAGTTCGCCACGTTCCGGGATATATGGCCTAGTGTCCATCGCGGCACCTGTCAGACCGTTGAAGATGGTGATATATTCCGGCCCGGAGAGGATGCGGCCAGTCTTGCTGCGATAGTCGGCGAGGGTATCGCCGAGCACATGGCCCTGGCCGTCGATGGTTCCATCAGCCGTCTTCACCATCAGTTCGGCACAGCCGTCGCCGTCGAAGTCGTAGGCGATGAACGGAACGTAGTGGGCGCCGCTGCGGATGTTGCGTCCCAGATTGATGCGCCACAGCAGTTTGCTATTTGTCACTTGACCATCTGCAGATGCACCAGGGACTATTTTGTAACAGTCCAATAGGGTAGGGCCAGTATAGCCGTCGTGGGCGTTGTCGTGAGCATTAGAGGGATCCCACTTCAGGATAATCTCATATTGTCCGTCGCCATCGACATCGGCCACCGTCGCATCGTTGGCCGAATAGGTGAACTGACCCGTGTCGCGCCATCCGAAGCCTTGTCCTCGCCCCTGTCGGTTGCCGTTGTTGCGTGGCTGACGTGGTTGTTGCATCTGAATGGTGGGAACCTTGCCGCCCTCTGGCTTGTTGAGTTTGATGGGGATATAGCCCGTAGGGGCTGAAGGAGAAAAGAGAAATGAGGAATGAGAAATGGTGTCTACGCCATCACATCTCCTTACCTCATAAGTCGCCTCACCGTCAATCGGCTGTTCGTCGATAAAGTACGAGCCGCCTTCAGTCAGCGGCTTTGCGTTGAGTTTGACGCCGTTGCGATAGACATCGAAGGCCTCGCCCTTGCTGTCATCCCTGAGGATACGCCATGACACGAAGACTTTGCCGTCGGCCTGTCGGACGGCCACGACACCACGGTCCAGTTTCTCTGTACTCAAATTGGCATAGTCGTATCTCGGCTGTGCCATAGCCCCCAGGCATAATAATGTAAGCAAGACGCTTAGTAGATTCTGTTTCATTGACCTAGTTGTTTGTGGGTGCAAAGTTAAGCAATTTTTCATTATTTTGATACGGTTCCCCTCATAAAGTTTAATGAATACTTGCGTATTTCACGCAGATTTATTACTTTTGTCGCCGATTATCGATAATTGTACTGAATGAAGGAATTTGTCATCTCCGAGGCAAAAGCCGAGACGGCTGTGCTGGTAGGACTGATTACTAATCAACAAGACGAAGCCAAGACCAAGGAATATCTCGATGAACTGGAGTTCTTGGCCACTACGGCTGGTGCCCGCACCGTGAAGCGGTTTACGCAGAAGGTGAACGGTCCCAGTAGCGTGACTTATGTAGGTAGTGGAAAACTGGAAGAGATTCGCCATTATATCAAGATGTGCGAGGATGCCTACGACGAGGCCATGGAGCATCGCGAGGATTATGAGAGCGATGCCGACATGCCACAGCCCGTGGGTATGGTGATCTTTGACGATGAACTGAGCGCCAAGCAGATCCGTAACATCGAGAAGGAACTGCAGGTGAAAATCTTGGACCGTACATCGCTCATACTCGATATCTTTGCCATGCGTGCCCAGACGGCTGAGGCCAAGGCACAGGTGGAACTGGCGCAGCACCGCTATATGCTGCCCCGACTGCAGCGACTATGGACGCACTTGGAACGTCAGGGCGGTGGCTCTGGCGGCGGTGGCGGCAAAGGCACCGTGGGCCTGCGTGGTCCTGGTGAGACGCAGTTGGAGATGGACCGCCGTATCATCCTGCATCGTATCACCCTGCTGAAGCAGCGTCTTGAAGAGATTGATAAGCAGAAAACCACACAGCGTAAGAACCGTGGCCGGCTGATTCGTGTGGCTCTGGTGGGCTATACCAATGTGGGCAAGTCGACGCTGATGAACCTGCTCTCGAAGAGCGATGTCTTTGCAGAGAACAAACTCTTTGCCACCCTCGACACCACCGTGCGTAAGGTGACGATAGAGAACTTGCCGTTCCTGCTGGCTGATACCGTAGGCTTCATCCGTAAGTTGCCCTCCGACCTGGTGGAGTCGTTCAAGAGTACGCTCGACGAGGTGCGCGAGGCCGACCTGCTGGTTCATGTGGTGGATATCTCACATCCCGACTTTGAGGACCAGATACGTGTGGTGGAGCAGACGCTCAGCGAACTGGGTTGTTCAGAGACCCCCTCGATGGTGGTGTTCAACAAGATTGACGCCTACACATGGACACCTCAGGATGAAGACGATCTAACGGAGCCTACGAAAGAAAACATCTCGCTTGACGACCTGAAACAGACATGGATGGCGAAAATAAGTGAAAAGGGAAAAGTGAAGAGTGAAGAATTTGCTACCGCTCCGTTGTTCATCAGCGCTAAAAACAAGGAGAATATCGAGGAGTTGCGCACTACTCTATATAATAAGGTACGTGAACTACATGTGCAGAAATACCCTTATAACGACTTCCTGTACCAGATTGAAGATTGAAAATAGATAATTGAACCCAAACACAAACATAACGATTATGAGAGATTACAGACAATTGACACAAGAGGAGATCCAGGTGCTCGAGAACAATATGTGCTGGGCAGAGGACTGGGCGAGGGTGCTGGTGGACGATAAGTTCCGTCCGTATAATTTTCACCGTGTGATATTCTATGGCGACATCCGTCTTGGACACTTTGAGAAAAAGATTGAGGTGGCTCAGGACTTCTACAAGCATTCGGGCATTAATGATGCCACGCTGAGAAATGTCACCGTGGGCAATGACTGCCTCATAGAGAAGGTGGGCAACTTCATCAACAACTATACCATCGGCGACGACTGCTACATCTCGAATATCTCGACGCTGGAGACACGCGAGGGTGCGAGTTATGGTGCAGGTTCGACTATCAGCGTGCTCAACGAGATGGGCGACGGCAACGTGGTGCTCTTCCGTGAACTGAACTCGCAACTGGCAGCCTTCATGGTGAAGCATCATCATGACAAGGCCCTGATGAACACGCTGAAGCAACTCATTGACGATGAGGTTCGCATCTCAACGCCAGAACGTGGTATCATTGGCAACAACGTGAAGATTATCAACACCAAGGACATCATCAATACTGTCATCAAGGGCGACTGCGAGGTGAGTGGTGCTTCCCGCCTGAACGAGTGTACCATCTTGAGCAGCGAGGATGCCTCGGTATTTATCGGCACGGGTGTCATCTGTGAGAATTCAATCATCTGCGACGGCTGCTCCATCAACAATTCTGTGAAGATGCAGGACTGCTTTGTTGGCGAGGCCTGTCAGATTACCAATGGCTTCACGGCTGAGGCTAGTCTCTTCTTTGCCAATTCGTTTATGGCTAACGGTGAGGCTTGTGCTGCTTTCTGCGGTCCGTTCTCGGCCAGTCACCACAAGTCGAGCCTGCTCATCGGCGGACAGTTCTCATTCTATAATGCCGGTTCTAATACCAACTTCTCTAACCATGCCTACAAAATGGGTCCCCTGCATTACGGCACGTTGGAGCGCGGCACAAAGACCGCCTCTGGCTCTTATGTCTTGATGCCTGCTACCATCGGTGCTTTCAGTGTCTGCTTCGGCAAACTGATGCACCATCCCGATACACGCAATTTACCTTTCTCTTATCTGATTGCCTACGGCGAAACCATGTATCTGGTGCCTGGCCGTAATATTACAACCGTGGGACTCTATCGTGATATCAAGAAGTGGCCCAAACGTGACAAGCGTTCTAAGCAGTCGAAGAAGTCGATCATCAACTTCGACTGGCTCTCGCCCTTCACCGTGGGTGAAATCCTGCAGGGCATCGAGATTCTGAAGGCACTCCGTGCCGCTTCGGGCGATAACGTGACCACCTATAACTTCCATGAGTATGTTGTTAATGCCTCTTCTCTGAAGAAGGGCCTGAAATACTATGATATCGCCCTGCGCATCTATATGGGTGCTGTGCTGAAGCGTGCCCAGAAAGAGGGATTCTTCGGACAGCCTACATCAACTGTAGGTCAGGGACCGTGGATTGACCTTAGCGGTCTGCTGCTACCTGAAAGTGAGGAGCAGCGTCTCATCGAAGATATCAAGGACGGTACCATCGAGAATATCCAGCAGGTGCTGACCCGCTTCGATGATATCAACAATGCCTATAGCGACTATCGTTGGGCATGGTCCTATCAACTCATCCTGGACTACTATCACCTGACAGAATTGGATGCTCAGGCTTGCGAACGTATCCGTGAGGATTATGTGAAGGCTCGTCGTGCCTGGATTGCCGAGATCCGCAAGGATGCGCAGAAGGAATATGCTATGGGCGATGTTGATCCGGAGGTCTATGAGGACTTCCTCTCAAAACTTGACCATGAGATTGACTATGAGAGTTAATAATTTAAAATAGAGAATAGAAATGAAGAAGAATTTGCTTTTATCCCTTTTTGCCCTTTTACTTTTATTTGCCTGTGATGGTAAGTATAAGTATGAGACAGTGGACAATGACCCGTCGAAGACCCGCATCTATACCCTGGATAATGGCCTGAAGGTTTACCTGAGTGTGAACAAAGAGGAACCGCGCATCCAGACCTATATTGCTGTGCGTACGGGTTCGAAGAACGACCCTGCCGAGACAACTGGTCTGGCTCACTATCTGGAGCATCTGATGTTCAAGGGTACTGATAAGTTCGGGGTGAGCGATGCTACCGCTGAGGCTCCTTATCTCGATGAGATAGAGCAGCGCTATGAGGCTTATCGTCACTTGACCGATCCGGAAGAGCGCCGTCAGGCCTATCATGAGATTGACTCTGTCAGCCAGTTGGCAGCACAGTACAACATCCCCAATGAGTATGACAAACTGATGGCTGCCATTGGTGCAGAAGGTACCAATGCCTACACCAGCGATGACGTGACCTGCTATACAGAGGATATCCCCTCGAACGAGGTGGACAACTGGGCAAAGATTCAGTCGGACCGCTTCATGAATATGACCATCCGTGGTTTCCATACCGAACTGGAGGCTGTCTATGAGGAGTATAACATCAGCCTGACTAGCGATATGCGCAAACTCTTTGCTGCGCTGAGTGCTAAACTCTATCCCACTCACCCCTATGGCACGCAGACCACCATCGGCACACAGGATCACCTGAAGAATCCTTCCATCACAAATATTAAGGCTTACTTCAAGAAGTGGTATGTGCCCAACAACGTGGCTATCTGTATGGCTGGCGACTTCGATCCCGATGAGGTCATCGCTACTATCGACAAGTATTTCGGACAGTGGCAGCCAGGCGATGATGTGGCTCAGCCCGTCTATCCTGAGCAGCCTGAACTGACGGCTCCTGTTGACACCACGGTTATTGGCTTGGAGGCTGAGACCATTTGGCTCGGCTATCGTTTCGACAAGGCCTCTTCTTTGCAGACTGACACCCTGAATGTCATCGAGTTGATGCTCAGCAACGGCACAGCCGGACTCATCGACCTAGATATCACTCAGCAGATGAAGATGCTGGAGGCATGGGGTGGCGTGCAGACTGGTATGGACTATAGCACCTTTATCTTGGCAGGTACACCCAAGGAGGGACAGTCGCTTGACGAGGTGCGTCAGTTGCTTCTGGCCGAGATAGAGAAACTGAAGGCAGGCGAGTTCTCTGACGACCTGCTGCCATCGGTTATCAACAACATGAAGTTGCAGTACTATAACGCCTTGGAGTCGAACCGTGCCCGTGCCGATATGTTCGTGGATGCATTCGTCAATGGAACACCCTGGGAACAGGAAGTGCAGTCGCTCGACCGCATCGCAGGTATCACCAAGGAACAGGTCGTGGAATTCGCCAACCGTCACTTCGGTGACAACTATGTGGCCGTCTATAAGCGTCAGGGTGTTGACCCCACGCAGAAGAAGATAGACAAGCCTGAGATTACGCCTATCCCCACCAACCGCGACATGGTGAGTGATTTTGTGAAGGAGATTCAGCAGACAGAGGTGAAACCTATCGAGCCTCGCTTCGTTGATTTCCAGAAAGACCTGACCTTCGGACAGTGTCCGCTCGCATCAGAAGGTGCTAATCTGCCCTATATCTATGTTAAGAATGAGGAGAATGGACGCTTCCAGTTGACATTCCGTTATGAGTTCGGCGACGATGCTGACCTTCGCTACGGCTATGCTGCCCAGTATCTTGACTTCCTGGGTACTGACTCTTTGACCAACGAACAGATTAAGCAGCAGTTCTACAAACTGGCCTGCAGATACGGCATACAGGTGGGCCAGCGCTCCATCTCCGTCAGTCTGAACGGACTGAGCGAGAATATGCCAGAAGCCCTGAAACTGTTGGAGCACCTGATGCAGAATGCCAAGGTGGATCAGGATGCCTATGCGCAGTTCGTGATGCTTGAGGCAAAAGCCCGTGCCGACCAGAAACAGGATCAGCGCACCAACTTCAACTTCCTGGTTGACTATGGTGTCTATGGCCCATACAACCCCTCACGTAATGACCTGAGCATCGCAGAGTTGCAGCAGACTGATCCTCAGCAGTTGCTTGACCTGCTGAAGACGCTCTCACAGTATGAGCACACCATATTATATTATGGCCCCATGGACGAGAACGGGTTGACAGAGGCACTCGCCGCTCACCTCTCTACTCTTACTGACCTCCAGGCTGTTCCTGAGGGAAAGCACTACGAGATGCAACCCACTATGGAGAACGAGGTGCTGCTGGCACCATACGATGCCAAGAATATCTACATGCGGATGATTCACAATGAACAGCGCCAGTGGAATGCAGACCAGGCTCCTATCATTGCCCTCTTCAACGAATACTATGGTGGCGGTATGAATACCATTGTCTTCCAGGAACTGCGTGAGGCTCGTGGCCTGGCCTACAACGCCTATGCTGCCTATATACAGCCTAACTACAAGGAGAATCCGGAGTATTTCTTCACACATATCATCACACAGAATGACAAGATGATGGACTGTGTGCACCAGTTCCATGAGATTCTCGACACGATGCCTCAGAGCGAAGGCTCGTTCCAGATTGCCAAGGAGGCCTTGACGAAGCGTCTGGCTAGCCAGCGCACCACTAAGTTCGGACTGATCAACGCCTGGCTGACGGCTCAGCAGCGTGGTATTGATTATGATCTCAATGAGCGTATCTACAATGCCCTGCCTAACATGACGCTGGAGGATGTGGTGAAGTTCGAGCAGGAGCAGGTGGCCCAAAAGCCCTATCGCTATGTCATCCTTGGTAATGAAAAGGAACTGGACCTTACGGCTCTTCAGCAATTCGGCACTATCAAGCGGCTCTCTACAGAGGAAATCTTCGGCTATTAACCAGTCGGAGGCAACAAACGAAAAGCATCCTTCAACTTAGGATGCTTTTTTTGTGTCCTTTTTTGTTGATTTTTCAATTATTTTGTTTACCTTTGTGCCCAAATAAACTTATATAAAGATAAACTATGGCAACACCAGCATTCAAGTATGCCCCGATGTTTCAGTTGGGCGAGGACAAGACAGAGTATAGACTGCTTTCAAAGGAAGGCGTGACCGTCTCAGAGTTTGAGGGAAAGGAAATCGTAAAGGTCTCGAAGGAGGCCCTGACGCTGTTAGCACAACAGGCTTTCCACGATGTGGAGTTTATGCTGCGTCGTGAGCATAACCTGCAGGTTGCTCAGATCCTTCAGGATCCGGAAGCCTCAGAGAACGACAAGTATGTGGCTCTCCAGTTCCTGCGCAATGCCGAGGTGGCTGCCCGTGGCATCCTGCCTTTCTGCCAGGATACGGGTACGGCCATTATCCACGGTGAGAAAGGTCAGCAGGTGTGGACGGGTTTCGAGGATGAAGAAGCCTTGTCGCTAGGTGTGTTCAATACCTTTACTCAGGACAACCTGCGCTATTCGCAGAATGCACCGCTGAATATGTACGACGAGGTGAACACCCGTTGCAACCTGCCCGCACAGATTGATATCGAGGCTACCGAGGGTGCCGAGTACCGCTTTGTGATGGTGGCCAAGGGTGGCGGCTCTGCCAACAAGACCTATTTCTATCCGATGACTAAGGCAACCATCCAAAACGAGGGCACGCTGATACCTTTCCTCGTGGAGAAGATGAAGTCGCTGGGCACGGCAGCCTGTCCGCCGTACCATATCGCCTTCGTGATTGGTGGTACATCGGCAGAGAAGAACCTGCTTACCGTAAAACTGGCCAGCATCAAATACTACGACTCGCTGCCTACGACAGGCGACGAGACTGGCCGTGCGTTCCGCGACGTGGACTTGGAGAAGAAACTGCTGGAAGAGGCCCACAAGATCGGGCTCGGTGCACAGTTCGGTGGCAAGTACCTGGCTCACGACATCCGTGTTGTCCGTCTGCCTCGTCATGGTGCCTCTTGTCCTATCGGCATGGGTGTTTCATGCTCGGCCGACCGTAATATCAAGGCCAAGATCAACCGCGACGGTATCTGGCTGGAGAAGATGGACAGCAATCCTTCAGAACTCATTCCTGCCGAGTATGCCAAGGCTGGCGAGGGTCAGAACACCATCGTGATCGACCTGGACAAGGGCATCGACTCTGTGCGTCAGGAACTGACAAAGTATCCTGTTTCCACGAGGGTGAACCTGCGTGGCACGATTATTGTGGCTCGTGATATTGCCCATGCCAAGTTGAAGGCCCGCATTGATGCCGGCGAGGATATGCCTGAATACTTCAAGAAGTATCCTGTGCTCTATGCTGGTCCGGCTAAGACACCGGAGGGCTATCCCTGTGGTTCGATGGGCCCGACCACAGCCAACCGTATGGATCCCTACGTGGACGAGTTCCAGTCGCTGGGTGCCTCGCTGGTGATGATTGCCAAGGGCAACCGCTCTGACGTGGTCACCGAGGCATGTAAGAAGCATGGCGGTTTCTATCTGGGCTCTATCGGTGGCGTGGCTGCCGTGCTGTCACAGTCGAGTATCAAGAGCATCGAATGCGTAGAGTATCCCGAGTTGGGCATGGAGGCCATCTGGAAGATTGAAGTAGAGGACTTCCCCGCCTTTATCCTCGTCGATGACAAGGGCAACGACTTCTTTAAGACCCTGAAACCTTGGACACCGTGTTGTAAGTGATGCGTGGAGATTGACAAATAACTAAGAGTGGAAAGATGAGAACTATTTTGAACAATGCATTAAGAAGGTATGTAAAGTGGTTTATACCTTTTTACCTCTTAGTATTTTTGCCTTTTAATGCTTCTGCACAGGATGAGTTCACACTAGTGCATGATGACTGTTTGCCTGATGGTTTCTATGAAACAACCGTTGGGCACAGGGCTGGGGCGGTAAGAAAGAAACTTCCTGTTATAAGGAAAGACTGGAACTCGGAAAAGGTTTATAGGCAATTGGTGATTCTTTTTGAGTTTGAAGACACACCGTTCACTTATGCCGATGACCCACACACCTTCTATGACCGTTTGTTCAATGACTCGGACTTCAATGATGGTCTGGGTCCTGGTTGTACGGCTGATTATTTCCGCGACCAGTCACAAGGCATGCTGAACCTGCAGTTCGATGTCTATGGCCCTGTGAAGGTCAGTTCAAAGGCACAACCGATAGAGAATCCCACCGCCAGTACGCGTAACTACGGCAGGGAGCCTATGATTGAGGCCACCAACAAGGTACTTGCAGCCTATCCGGAAATCGATTTCTCCGTGTATGACTGGAATGGCGACCGCTCCATAGAACAGGTTATCTATGTCTTTGCAGGACTGACAGGCAATATTGATGCTTCTGATTGCTATGGACACATTTGGCCAAATACCAGTACGTTCAACACCATCACCACGACAGATGGCTATAAGATCTCCTCTTATACCATCAGTGGCGAGTTGTGGCCTACATCGACGAAAAGGTCTTGCGGCATAGGCACCATTTGCCATGAGTACAGTCATAGTCTGGGATTGCCCGACATCTATCCTACTACAGGTGATGCCGGCTATTCTGTCTGCGATGAGTGGGACTTGATGGACGGGGGCAATTTCACTAACTATGGTTGGTGTCCGCCAAATTATACGCCAGTGGAGAAATGGTGTTTAGGATGGCTCTCCTTTATTGATCTGGAAGAGCCAGCCTCCATCACCGATCTGAAGCCTGTGGCAGAGGGTGGCGAGGTCTACCGCATCAAGCACTCAGACTCGGAATGGTTGTTGCTGGAAAATCGTCAGCAGCGTGGTTGGGATGCTGGAGCACCTGGCAAAGGCCTGGTTGTTTATCATGTGTACTATGATAATTCTGTGTGGAGAGGCAACACCGTGAACAATAATGCCAGCAAGCGTCGCTTCGAACTGGTACATGCTGACAACATGGATTATGACGCCTGGGATGATTATATCAGTACAAAGGGATTAAGTCAGTATGCTTTCAGCCAACGTATGAATAAGCGTCACCTGAGTTCATCTCCTTATCCGTGGTCTACTGACTCTACGGTATTTGTCAACGATGAGTTGACAGAGACATCGGTGCCTGCTCCAAAGATGAACTATGCTAATGGGGAAGGTCAGATGGCGCTGAATAAGCCAATTACCAATATCAGGATGAGCGAGGAGGGATGCGTCTCCTTCGATTTCATGGGTGGTGATCAGACGGGCATCTCCGACCTCAAACCTCAAATCTCAAACCTCAAGCCCCAAATCTATGACCTGCAGGGGCGTAGCCTCTCTGGCGGTCAAGGCCGGGGCCTCTATATTCAGCGACGTGCTGATGGTACGATACGCAAATGTCTTAATAAACTTTATATTTATTAATTTTAAACATCAATCTTTATGAGAGTAATTATTGAACCGAACTATGATTTGATGTCGCAGTGGGCAGCAAATTATGTCGTAGCAAAGATCAATGCAGCAAAGCCAACGGCTGAGAAGCCTTTCGTGCTGGGTCTTCCCACTGGCTCGTCGCCCATTGGTATGTATCGTGGCCTGGTGAAGGCTTATCAGGAAGGTAAGGTGTCGTTCAAGAATGTCGTTACCTTCAATATGGACGAGTACGTGGGCCTCCCTGTGGAACATCCCGAGAGTTATCACTCTTTCATGTTCACCAACCTGTTCAACCACATCGACTGTCCGAAGGAGAACATCCATATCCTGAACGGCAACGCACCTGACCTTGCTGCTGAGTGCGCCAACTATGAGAAGGAAATCGAGAAGTTCGGCGGCATCGATCTCTTCCTGGGAGGCATTGGCCCCGATGGTCACATCGCATTCAACGAGCCTGGCTCATCGCTTTCAAGCCGTACCCGTCAGAAGACCTTGACTACGGATACCATCATTGCCAACAGCCGCTTCTTCGAGGGCGACATCAACAAGGTGCCCAAGACGGCTCTGACCGTAGGTGTAGGTACTGTGATGGCTGCCAAGGAAGTGATGATTCTGGTGAACGGTCACGCCAAGTGCCGTGCCCTGCAGGCTGCTGTCGAGGGTTCTGTCAACCACATGTGGACCATCTCGGCCCTGCAGATGCATCCCCACGGCATCATTGTGGCCGATGATGCTGCCTGCGAAGAACTGAA
>CADCCB010000023.1:570-84704 GCA_902799905.1 uncultured Prevotellaceae bacterium | reverse complement strand
CCGCCAGTCATGTACTCGCAGCAGTGGTCGCCGGCACCTTCAATCACAGCGATGGCACCCGAGTTACGCACTCCGAAGCGCTCGCCTACCTTACCATTTATATAGAGTTCGCCCGATGTAGCACCGTACAGTCCGGTGTTACCTGCGATAATATTTTCTTCAGCCTTGAAGTCGTCGCTCCTGCGGGCAGGAGGCAGAATAGAGATGCGACCACCAGAAAGACCCTTACCAAAGTAGTCGTTGGTCTCGCCCTCGAGGCGCAAATCCAGTCCCTTCACGGCAAAGGCACCGAAGCTCTGACCAGCCGAGCCCTTGAACTTAATCTTGATAGTTCCGTCGGGCAGTCCTTCCTCGCCGTATTTCTGGGCAATCGCGCCACTCAGCATGGTACCTACGGCACGATCGGTATTCTTGATGGCATAGTCGAGTGTTACCTCTTCCTGGTTCTCGATGGCCTTCTGAGCAGCCTTGATGATCTCCTCGTCCTTCACGCCGGTAACCTTTGTAAATGCTCCGCGATCCCAGTAGAGGGCCTTGTCTGTCTCAGGCTTGTGCAGCAAGCGGGCAAAGTCGATAGTCTTCTGCTTATCAGTAGCGTTGGTAGTATCAACCTCGATGAGTTCTGTATGTCCGATAATCTCCTTAAGACTGTGAACACCGATCTCGCTGAGGTATTCGCGTACCTGCTCGGCCAGGAAGGTGAAGAAGTTCACCACGTATTCAGCACGACCCTCGAAGTGCTTACGCAACTCGGGGTTCTGGGTAGCCACACCCATTGGACAGGTATTGGTATTACACTTACGCATCATTACACAACCCAGAACTATCAGTGGCAGTGTTCCGAACGAGAACTCGTCGGCACCAAGCATGGCCATAATAATAACGTCCTTGGCAGTCTTCAACTGTCCGTCGGTCTGCAGGCGAACCTGGTTACGCAGGCCGTTCATCACCAGTGTCTGCTGGGTCTCAGCGAGTCCAATTTCAGGACTGATACCTGCGAATCGCATACTTGATGCAGGGCTTGCACCTGTACCACCCTCGGCACCCGAAATAACAATCAGGTCGGCCTTGGCCTTAGCCACACCAGCGGCAATGGTTCCTACACCGCTCTCGGCCACCAGCTTTACGCTTACGGCAGCTGTGGGGTTGATATTCTTCAGGTCGAAGATAAGCTGTGCCAGGTCCTCGATACTGTAGATATCGTGATGTGGTGGAGGCGAGATGAGCGAGATACCAGGGATAGCGTTACGCGTCTTGGCGATAATCTCGTTAACCTTGAATCCGGGCAACTGTCCGCCCTCACCGGGCTTAGCACCCTGTGCCACCTTAATCTGTATCTCTTCTGCATTTACCAGATATTCGGCTGTTACACCAAAACGTCCAGATGCTATCTGTTTGGTCTTTGAACTCAGGCTAACACCATCCACCTCTGAATGATAGCGGGCGTTGTCCTCACCACCCTCACCAGTGTTACTGCGTGCGCCCAGTTTGTTCATGGCCAGTGCCAAAGCCTCGTGGGCCTCGATGCTCAAAGCGCCAAACGACATAGCACCAGTCACAAAATGCTTCACGATGCTCTCAACGGGCTCAACCTCGTCGATAGGTGTAGGTTTAGCGGCCTTCTTAAATCCGAAGAAGTCGCGGATAAAGATAGGGCTCTCCTTTTCGTCGACCAGTTTAGCCCACTGCTTGAACTTATCGTAGTTGCCCTGACGGGTAGCCAACTGCAGCTTGGCGATGGTCTCGGGGTTCCAGGCATGCTTGATACCATCCTTTCGCCAAGCAAACTGACCGTTGTTGGGCAGGACAGTATCATTTTTGCCCCCCTGCGGAAGCCATCCCCCCGTTTGGCGGGGGGATTCCGCATGCAGACGGATAGCATCGCGGGCAATCTCCTTCAGACCAACACCACCAATGGTGCTTACCTCGGTACCGAAGTAGCGGCGCAGTAGGTCCTCGCTCAGTCCGATGCTCTCAAAGATCTTGGCACCGCGGTAGCTGCGGATGGTGCTGATACCCATCTTACTCATAATCTTCTTCAGACCCTTATCCACTGCCTTGATGTAGTTCTTCTCGGCAGTAGCGTACTCCTCCTGAATCTTTCCTTTCTTTACCAGGTCATCCAGTACGGCGAATGTCATATACGGACACAGTGCGCTGGCTCCATATCCTAACAACAGCGCAGCATGCATTACCTCGCGAATCTCACCGCTCTCAACAATCAGGGCTGTCTGCACACGCTTACCTACGCTAATCAGGTAGTGGTGAACGGCTGATACAGCCAACAGAGATGGGATGTAGAAGAGACTCTCCCCCTGCCCCTCCCTGTGAGTGAGGGGAGTAGATACCTCTGCATCTTCAATTTTATCTGTTAATATAATGTAGTTCACGCCCTCGTCCACGCAGGCCTCAGCATCCTTGCATAACTTATCAAGAGCAGCCCTTAGCGCTTCTCCGGCTTGAGTGTAATCACTCCCTTCCCTCACAGGGAGGGGTAAGGGGGAGAGTCTGAAGGTCATCGCCAGTTTCTTGGTTTTAAAGCCCTTGTAGCGGATGTTACATAATATATCAAGTTGTGTGTTGGTCAAAACTGGCTGTGGCAGGCGCACCATCTTACAGTTCGATGCATCGGGCGTCAGAATGTTGGTACCCACGGCACCGATGTATTCTGTCAACGACATCACGAGTTCCTCGCGGATGGGGTCGATGGCTGGGTTGGTAACCTGTGCAAACTGCTGACGGAAATAGTTGAACAGCACCTGTGGACGGTCTGAGATAACAGCCAGCGGGGTGTCGTTACCCATGGCGGCTACAGGCTCCTGTCCTGCTGTGGCCATCGGGATGATAGTCTTGTCGATGTCCTCCTGACCAAATCCGAAGGTCACCAACTTAGCGTTGAGATCGCTCACGCCGTTGTCCACCTTACGTCCGCTCTTCAACTTCTCCAACTGCACGCGGTTCTCGTTCAGCCACTCGCGGTAAGGATGGGCCTTGGCCAACTTCTCCTTTATCTCGCCGTCGTAGTATATCTTACCCTCCTGGGTATCAATCAGCAGAATCTTTCCTGGCTGCAATCGGCCCTTCGATACTACATCGCTAGGTTCGAAGTCCATCACGCCAACCTCACTGGCTACCACCATCATACCGCTCTTTGTAATGGTATAACGGCTTGGGCGCAGACCATTTCTGTCGAGCATACCGCCTGCGTAGCGACCATCGCTAAACAGCAGTGCTGCAGGACCGTCCCAAGGTTCCATCAGGATAGAGTGATATTCGTAGAATGCCTTCAGATCCTCGCTGATAGGGTTCTTATCGTTAAAACTCTCTGGCACCAGGATGGCCATGGCCTGTGGCAACGAGAGTCCGCTCATCATCAGGAACTCAAACACGTTGTCAAGGCTGGCACTGTCGCTCATGCCGTCCTGTACAATAGGACGCAGGTCCTTGATGTCGCCCAGCGCCTCGCTGTTAAGCACGCTCTCGCGAGCCTTCATCCAGCCGCGGTTACCACGTATGGTATTTATTTCTCCGTTGTGGGCTAACAAGCGGAAAGGCTGTGCCAGTTTCCATTTTGGGAATGTATTAGTTGAGAAACGCGAGTGAACCAAGGCCAGGCCGCTCGTAAAGTAATCGTTCGAAAGATCAGGGAAGTAGCGACGCAACTGTCCACTGGTCAACATGCCCTTGTAAATGATATTCTTAGAAGAGAGGGAGCAAATGTAGAAATCGGACTCTCCCCCCTGCCCCTCCCTGTGAGGGAGGGGAGTAGATGCCTCCATTTTGGCTACCCTATTCTCGATTCTCTTCCTTATTATATATAATGTGCGCTCGAATGCCTTCTCCTCTTCGTCTGGAGTGTAATCACTCCCCTCCATTACAGGGAGGGGATGGGGGGTGGGTCCCCTCTTTACGAAAATCTGCTTGATGTCAGGCTCCACTTCGCGGGCAGCCGCACCAAGCACTTCAGGATTAGTAGGCACGGTTCGCAGATGCATCAGCGTCAGTCCCTCGCGCTCAATCTCCTCGATCATCACACTCAGAATCTCCTGCTGCGCCTTCTCGTCCTTAGGCAGGAACACCAAACCTGTGCCATACTTGCCCTTTTCGGGCACAGGGATGCCCTGCAACAAAATAAACTCATGTGGAATCTGAACCATGATACCAGCGCCGTCACCCGTCTTGTCGCGAGTCTCGGCACCACGATGTTCCATGTTCTCAAGCACCTTCAGTGCATTGTCCACCAATTCGTGACTCTTTCCGCCGTGTATGTTTACTACCATACCCACGCCGCAAGCGTCGTGCTCATACTGGCTCTGATAAAGTCCTTCCTGCGTCATTTCCGATGTTTGAAGTTTGCTTTTTGTCATATTATCCTTGAATTTACTTTCTTTTTGTTCCAATTCGGATGCAAAGGTAGTACTAAATGTTTATCTATAAAAGAAAATGCTTACTATTTTATCTTTCTTTTTCTTTAATAATATCACTTTGCTACGAAAAGCCTTTTTTTCGAATCAGAGTGACAACTATTCAGTACCTTGCGACCCCCGTTGCTTTACAGTTTATCAGTTGTGTGCGTTTTTAACAATCAAAACGCAAGCATTGCTTTTGAATAATCATCCAAACAATATACCTTTGCAATCGCTAATCCGAGTGACTGCAAGTGAAGGCTGCGGCTCGGATCATAAATATAAATAGGTATAACAGTGCACACTTTCAAACAACATAACATGAACACAAAATACATCTTCGTGACTGGCGGTGTGGTTTCCTCACTTGGCAAGGGAATCATCTCCGCCAGCATCGGTAAATTGCTACAGGCACGTGGTTTTAAGGTCACTATTCAGAAATTCGACCCGTATATCAACATCGACCCGGGGACGCTGAACCCCTACGAGCACGGCGAGTGCTACGTGACGGAGGATGGTTTCGAGACTGACCTCGACCTGGGACACTACGAGCGCTTCACGGGCATTCACACCACACGAAACAACAGCATCACAACGGGCCGCATCTACAAGACCGTCATCGACCGCGAGCGTCATGGTGACTATCTGGGCAAGACCATTCAGGTGGTGCCGCATATCACGGATGAGATTAAGCGCAGGATGCTCCGCTTAAGTGAAAAGGGAATAGTGAATAGTGAAAAATTTGCTACCGCCCAAGCGTCCAAAGGCCAAACGGCTACCGCACAAGAAACCACTGCGGCAGCAAATTCTTCACTATTCACTTTTCACTCTTCCCTTGAATACGACTTCGTCATCACCGAGGTGGGCGGCACCATCGGCGACATTGAGAGTGCACCGTTCATGGAGGCCATCCGACAATTGCGCTGGGAGTTAGGGCGCGATGCGGTGTGTGTACACCTGACTTACGTGCCTTACCTGAAAGCCGCCGATGAACTGAAGACCAAGCCCACACAGCACTCGGTAAAAGAGTTGCAGGGTATGGGCATACAGCCCGACATACTGGTTCTCCGCACGGAGCGTCACCTGGATGACCACATCAGAATGAAGGTGGCCTCGTTCTGTAACGTCGATCTGGAGTGTGTGGTACAGAGTGAGGACATGCCGAGCATCTACGAGGTGCCGGTAAGTATGCAGAAGCAGGGCCTCGACGCTGCCATCATGCGTAAGATCGGCATCCCCGTAGGTGAGACGCCAGCCATGAAGCCCTGGCACGACTTCCTCGACAAACAGCGCAACGCCACACGCGAGGTACATATCGGACTGGTGGGTAAGTACGACCTGCAGGATGCCTATAAGAGCATCCGCGAGAGCCTCAACCTGGCTGGCATCTATAATGACGTGAAAGCCCGGCTGCACTTCATCAACAGCGAGGAACTGACGAAGGAGAACGTCGCCACACAGTTGTCGGGCATGGCGGGTATCGTCATCTGTCCTGGTTTCGGACAGCGTGGCATCGAGGGCAAGATCATTGCAGCCGAATATACCCGCACCCACGACATCCCCACCTTCGGCATCTGCCTGGGTATGCAGATGATGGTCATCGAGTTCGCAAGAAATGTGCTGGGGTATAAGGATGCCAATAGTGCGGAGATGCGGCAACAGACCCAGCAGACTCTCCCCCAGCCCCTCCCTGCGAGGGAGGGGAGTGGTCAGCATGAAGAGCCTGTGAATGTGATTGACCTGATGGAAGAACAAAAAAACATTACGGAGATGGGTGGTACCATGCGACTGGGCGCTTATGATTGTAAGTTGAAAGAAGGAAGCAGGGTGTATGAGGCATACCAGGATCCTTGCGGCAAAACCGCAAGGCACACGACCATTCGCGAGCGCCACCGTCACCGCTACGAGTTCAACAATGCCTATAAGGCGGAGTACGAGGCCAAGGGCATGAAGTGCGTGGGTATCAATCCCGCCGCCGACCTGGTGGAGATCGTGGAGATTCCCGACAAGCGCTGGTACATCGGCACCCAGTTCCACCCCGAGTACTCATCCACCGTCCTGCATCCCCATCCCCTCTTTATGAGTTTCATCAAGGCTTGCGTCATATCGTAACATCGAAACATCGAAATATCGGAATATCGAAATATCGGAATATCGAGACATCGGAATATCGAGACATCGGAATATCGAAATATCGGAATATCGAAATATCGTCATATCGAAAAAACGAAAAAAACGAGAAAACGAGAAAACGAGAAAACGAAAAAACGAGAGAGAAAGAAGAACATGGAGCAACTGAAGCATGAATGCGGCGTGGCGATGATTCGCCTGTTGAAGCCACTCGACTATTACGAGAAGAAATACGGCACTTGGGCCTATGGCTTCAACAAGTTGTATCTGATGATGGAGAAGCAGCACAACCGTGGACAGGAGGGTGCCGGCATCGCTTCCGTCAGTCTGACGAAGGAGGCAGGCACGGAGTATATGTTCCGTGAGAAGGCTGAGGGCAAGAACGCCATCACCGAGATTTTTTCTCGTGTGACGGAAGAGATGAAGGGCGAACTGCTGATGGGCCACCTGCGCTATTCGACGACAGGCAAGAGCGGACTGCAATACGTTCATCCCTTCCTGCGCCGTAACAACTGGCGGGCAAAGAACCTCTGTCTGTGCGGCAACTTCAATATGACCAATATCGACGAGGTCTTTCAGTTCCTCACCCGACAGGGGCAGTCGCCACGTATCTATGGTGACTCCTATATCACGCTCGAACTGATGGGCCACCGTCTGGACCGTGAGGTGGAGCGACTCTATGCCCTCGCGAAAGAGCAGGGATTGAAGGATACCGCCATTACAGACTATATAGACAACCACGTGGAGATGGCGAATGTGCTGAAGAGCACGATGTGTCATTACGACGGCGGTTATGTGATGTGCGGACTGACGGGCTCTGGCGAGATGTTCAGTGTGCGCGACCCATGGGGCATCCGTCCCGCCTTCTACTATCGCGATGACGAAATGATTGCTCTCGCCAGCGAGCGGCCTGTACTGCAGACGACAATCGATCTGCAGGCAGAGGACATCTGTGAACTCCAGCCAGGCGAGGCGCTTATCGTGCATAAGAATGGTGAGAGCCATCTGGAGCAGATCATGCCTGCCCAACAACTGAGTGCTTGCAGTTTCGAGCGCATCTACTTCAGCCGAGGCTCTGACCGTGACATCTATCAGGAGCGCAAACTGCTGGGCGTACAGTTGACGCCTAGCATCCTCAAGGCCATCGACGGCGACGTCAACAACACCGTTTTTTCTTATATCCCCAATACCGCTGAGGTGGCCTACTACGGCATGACCGACGGCTTCCGCCAGCAGGGCTATAACGTCCGCACGGAGAAGGTGGTGTGGAAGGATATCAAGATGCGCACATTCATTGCTGACAACAGCGAGCGCAACGACCTGGCTGCCCACGTCTATGACATCAGTTACGGTTCGCTGCGCCCTTATGAGGACAATCTCGTCATCATCGACGACAGCATCGTGCGAGGCACCACCTTAAAAGAGAGTATCTTTAAGATCCTGGACCGTCTGCACCCCAAGAAGATTGTGATGGTGAGTTCGTCGCCACAGATACGCTATCCCGACTACTACGGCATCGATATGGCCCGTCTGGAGGAGTTCTGTGCCTTCCGTGCCACGATGGCCCTCATCGAGGAGCGCGGCATGTGGCAGTTGGTGAATGATGTCTATCTCACCTGCAAGCGGAATCCGCAAACCGAGAATCACGTTCGTGCGCTGTACGAGCCGTTTACCGTCGAGGAAATAAACAATAAGATTGTAGAGATGCTACGGCCGAAGGACATGCAGGCCCCCATCGAACTGGTGTTCCAGAGCATTGAGGGACTGCACCACGCCTGCCCGAACCATCCCGGCGACTGGTACTTCACAGGCCGCTACCCCACCCCTGGCGGCACCCGCCTCTGCAACCAGGCCTTTGTGGATTATGTGGAGAAGAATAGGAAATAGAAATTCGGATAATCGTTTAATCGGATAATCGTATAATCGTTAAATCAAAAAAATAACCATTATGTGTGGAATCGTAGCAATACTAAATGTGAAGGAGCAGACGCATGCGCTCCGTGAGAAGGCATTGAAGATGAGTCAGAAGATCCGCCATCGCGGACCAGACTGGAGTGGCATCTATTGTGGTGGTAGCGCCATCCTCGCCCACGAGCGACTAAGCATCGTGGACCCTGAATCAGGCGGACAGCCGCTGTTCTCGCCCGACAGGAAGCAGGTGCTGGCTGTCAACGGCGAGATATATAACCATCAGGAGATTCGCCGCCGTTATGCCGGACAGTATGAGTTCCAGACGGGCAGCGACTGTGAGGTCATCCTTGCCCTCTATCGCGAAAAGGGCATCGACTTCCTCGAGGACCTGAGTGGCATCTTCGCCTTCGTGCTCTACGACGAGGAGAAGGACGAGTTCCTGATTGCCCGCGACCCCATCGGCGTGATACCTCTCTATATTGGCTACGACAGCGACGGCACCGTCTATGTGGCCTCCGAACTGAAGGCCCTCGAGGGACAGTGCGAGCGTTACGAGCCCTTCCTTCCAGGCCACTACCTTACAAACATTGACCATTCACCATTGACCATTGACCATTCTACTGCTCCATCGGATGCGGTAGCCAATAATGGTCAATGTTCAATGTTCAATGTTCAATGTTATTATCGCCGCGACTGGTTTGACTACGACGCTGTCAAGGACAACCCCGCCAGCGTGGAGGCTATCCATGATGCCTTGACTGCTGCCGTCAAGCGTCAGTTGATGTCGGACGTGCCATACGGCGTGCTGCTGTCGGGCGGTCTGGATTCAAGCGTCATCTCTGCCATTGCCGAGAAATACTCTGAGATGCGTATCGAGGACGACTCGAAGACGAAGGCTTACTGGCCCCGTCTGCACTCGTTTGCCGTAGGACTGAAGGGTGCACCCGACCTGGCAAAGGCCAAACTCGTAGCCGACCATATCGGCACCGTGCACCACGAAATCAACTATACCATTCAGGAGGGACTGGACGCCATCCGCGACGTCATCTACTTCATCGAGACCTACGACGTCACCACCGTCCGTGCCTCCACCCCGATGTACCTGCTGGCCCGCGTCATCAAGTCAATGGGTATCAAGATGGTGCTCTCGGGCGAAGGTGCCGACGAGATTTTCGGTGGCTACCTCTACTTCCACAAGGCACCAACAGCCAAGGACTTCCATGAGGAGACTGTCCGTAAGTTATCTAAACTCCACCTCTACGACTGTCTGCGTGCCAACAAGAGCCTCTCTGCTTGGGGCGTCGAGGGTCGTGTGCCCTTCCTCGACAAGGAGTTCCTGGATGTGGCCATGCGTACGAACCCCGAGGCGAAAATGTGTTCCATTGACCATTTACCATTGACCATTGACCATTGCCATGCGGATGGTTCAGAAAAAAATGGTCAATGGTCAATGGTCAATGGTCAATTAATTGAGAAGTACATTCTTCGCAAAGCCTTTGCCGACATGTTGCCCGAAGAAGTCGCTTGGCGCCAGAAGGAGCAGTTCAGCGATGGTGTAGGCTACAGTTGGATTGATACCTTGAAACAAATCACCTCAGAGGCCGTTAGCGACGAGCAGATGGCCCATGCTGCCGAGCGCTTCCCCATCAACCCGCCAAAGAACAAGGAGGAGTACTACTATCGCAGCATCTTCGCCGAGCATTTCCCCAGCGACTCTGCCGCCAAGAGTGTACCCAGCGAGGCCAGCGTAGCCTGTTCTACCGCCATCGCCCTCGAATGGGATGCCGCCTTCAAGAACTTAAACGACCCCTCTGGCCGTGCCGTCAAGGGCGTGCATGAGCAAGCCTATTGACGGAACGACAAACATCGCGTCAAAGGCGTGCATGAGCAAGCCTATTGATTTATAGTAGCGACACGATAGTTTCCAGGCACTCGCGATCCACGTCATCGAAGGTCGCGAGTGCTTTGCTGTCTATATCGAGGACGGCAACGACATCGCCTTGATTCGAAAACACGGGAACGACAATCTCCGAGCGCGAGAGACTGCTACATGCGATATGTCCTGGGAACTGTTCCACATCGGGCACGACGATGGTCTGTCGCCGTTCCCAAGCCGTGCCGCACACGCCGCGGCCATAGCCGATGTGCATACATGCCACTGGTCCCTGAAACGGTCCCAGCACCAGTTCTCTCCCTACAACCCGATAGAAGCCTGTCCAGAAGAAGCCCATCGTCTCGTGGATGGCGGCACACACATTGGCCATCACCGCGATGCTGTCTGTCTCACCTTCTATCAATGCTCGTATCTGCTCCGTGAGCAGACGGTATTTCTCTCTTTTCTCGTCCATATCTTTAGTTCTTGCTTTCATCGTTGGTGCAAAATTACGAAAAGTCGGGAAGAATACAAAACAAATATTCCTTAAAAAGCAAAACAACTTGTTTTGTTCCGTAAGGAATGCTTCCTTACACTCGTAGAGATAGTCTCTTCGAGAACAAAACAAGTTGTTTTGTAGTGATAGGAGATACTCCTTCAAAAGAAGCGCCCTATGAGCACCGTGCGTGTGCATGCAGGCAACGACGTTCATCAGGGCGAGGAACCATCAATAATCGTCGTATTCCTCGTCATCGAATGCGTTCCTGCGACTAAAGCCTGTGGAAGTCTGATTGCCGGTGTCTATGCCTCCACCGTTTTCAGCATCCGTCTCTTTGATGTGTGGATTGGAACCTGACTGCATGGTAACGGCCCCGGTGATGAGCACTTCCCGTGTGACTGGACGTTGATATTGTTTCTTCATTGTCTCAATTCTTTTCTTACTTAATCACGACCTTGAGCGATGCTCGAGTTCGCTCCCGTTTGGAAGAACTCGAGCGCGCTCAGTTCTTCGCTCACTTAATCACGACCTTTTTACCATTAACAATATACAGGCCCTTCTTCAATTGACCATCATAGACCAGGCGTCCCTGGAGATCATAGAACTTATCTGTTCCACTGAGACCCGAAGCGTCGCTGATTCCCGTTGCGTTGTCGTCCTCGAAGACGATCTTGACCTCACGTGCATTGTTGGAGATGAACGAGGTGGGCACCTGCAAAAAAAAGTGAAAAAAGAAAAGAATGGAGGCTCCTCCCCACATCTTCGTTGAAAACGAGAAAAATTCAGCCCGACAGAGACCGTCAGGCTGAATTTCTTCTTCGATGGAATGGGTGGTTCTCGTTGCCAAACCTCCACCCTACCCCTCAGATGCGGGGAAAAGATAACAATTAATTACCAGTGCGGAGGAACTGCAGGGCACGGTCGAGTTGGGAGTCCTTGCCAGTGGACACGAACTCTGCCTCATTCAGATCGACCTCGATGTCGGGCGTGATGCCTTCACCCTCGATGATCTTATGGTCGAGTGTGAACGTTGCCACCGACGGCAGATAGACATAGACGGGTGTCTTGTGGCGCTCTCCAATATGACCCATATAGTTGTTGGTGAATGTCGAGTTGTCCATGGTTAGTCCGCAAATGCCTCCCTTGGACCGTTTGCCGATATGGGTGCCGTTCTCCATGCTCCTGACGACGATGGTGGTTATCTCGGCCATGCTCAGCGAATAGCCGTTGGTCATGACGACTACGGGCTCGGTGATCGACTCATGCATATCGTCTGGCATTGTGTTCAGATAGTTGAGTGTCAGCGTAGAGTAGTCGAAACGTCCGGTGCCACGCTTGAAACGGGAGTAACTAAATGGAGAGCCACCTTCGGGCAGTAGTGATCCTGTGATGAAAAAGCCATCATTCTGCATGCCGCCGCCATTGCCGCGCAGGTCGATGATGACGCCACCCAGGGTGCCAGCCTTATGCAACTGCTGAACGGTATTGAACCATGCTGTCCATACTGCCTGTATGCCAAGAATGTGATTCCGAGTGGTGGGATTACTTACATTGAAAAATAGTTTGGCGACATCTTCTATCATATAGGCAGTAAGATAGAAGCCGCTGAACTGGAAATAGGCGATGTTGCCCTTCAGCAGGGCGAACTTGACATCAATACCTTTGTCTGTGAATCCAGGATCGAAATATTCCAGTCCAGGTACATGCAGCGATGCGTACAATATGACCAACTCGTTATAACGGCTGACAACGTCCAGGGAGAAATTCATTTTAATGGCTGACAATTCCTCCTCGAGGGTTTTCAGGGAGTCAAGCCTGAGCGTCTGGGCAGCGGTGGGATTGGGCAGGGCACTGAGTTGGGCTACCTGTGTGCTCACCCAGTCGAGACCTATTCCCTTTTCCTTGAGGACAGAACCTATCAGCCCAGTGATGCTTGTGGAATGTTGCAGCACGATGGGATTGCCATTGTTGTCGGTCTCCACCTCGCCATTGGCCACCTGCGAATAGTACTTCAGCGAGGGCTTGTATTTCATGGCAATCTCATAGTCGTCATGCTTCACGGCACGGTCCTGACTGGGTAGATACGCCACTTCCTCGGTGCCCGTCTTGTGGTTATTGAAGATCACGGCCAAGTGGCCGTCGTGAAGGGGCGAGCATACTTTGGCAAGCAGCGCCCTCAACTCTTCGTCGGTGACGGTCTCCTGCTTGTCGAGAGCCTCGAACTGCGGCAGGTATTCGTCGTAGACAGCATCCCAGTCAAGGCCATATTCTGCCTCATAGTCCCAGAGGGCATAATACTGGTTCAGTCCGTTCCACAAAATCTTGAATTTCTCGGCAAAGCAGGTGTCGGCCTTGCTGAAAGCCATCGCGTCGGGGTGGTCATAGGTCATCAGTTTATCGCTCTCTTCGCGGCAGGAAGAGAATGTCATCGTGAGGAGCGCGGCTCCCAAAATCATTATAATAGTCTTTTTCATCATTGTATCCTCCCTCATTTAGAAAATATAGTTGATACCCAGTTGGACGGCCGTGGTCGAGTTATAGCGGTAGTCCTTGTTCCTCATATACTGCTTGGTGGTGCTGGTGGTGCTGTAGTAATAGCGCACCTCGGCCTGAGCAGCCCAGTGGTTGGTAATGAGATACTCCAAGCCGATGCCGCCCACGAGACCGCAGTCCCAGCGCTGGTCGCGCGTGTCGTAGAAGTCCACCTTCTCGTCGAACTCGGTAGTCTTATTAGCGAAACTGTTCCAATCAGAACCTTTGCGATTACTGTTGAGCCAGTAGGCGCCATAGACACCCAGGTTGCAGAAACCGCGCAGACGCTCTCCGCCAAAGCGGAACGAGGCCATCACGGGCAGTTGCAGGTAGTTGTTGGTGAGTTTGTAGTTCACATCACTATAGACCACACGCGAGTGGCGATAGTTCTTCTGCGTCCAGTTCAGGTCGGCACGCACGCCAAGCCAGTCGTTCACGTCATACTGTCCCGTCACGCCCAGGGTGACACCCCAGCGACCATCGACCTTGTAGTCGGTCATGTACTGCTGGTCCATGCTGAACACATTGTAGTCGGCACCGCCTGTCACACCGACCCTCCATTGGGCCTGTGCCGTCATAGCCGTCAATAAGGCAACGGCCACCAATAGTTTTTTTCTTAATTTCATTTTAAAAATTAATATGTTTATTAATATGTTTAAGTTTGGGAGTTATAGAATGTAGTAAAATTGGGAGCAAAAGCACTACGTGCTGGGAGTAAAGCCAGCGACGCTTCGGCAACCTGTAAATAGTAAAATTGCTAAATCGTAAAATAAATCGTAAATCGTAAATAACTAAATCGTAAATACATCATGATTACTCGAGGGTTACGACGACGAGTCGCTGACCGGCATCAAGGGCGGCCTTGATCTCCTTGTTGCCACTGGTCACCTTGCAACGGCTGATGCTGGGACCCTGTACGGCCTCTATTTTCAGTTTGCCGATTTGCGACTTGGACTCGTGGCCTGCAATAGTCCTCACTTCATAGACGCCCATGTGCATACCATCGAAGGCTCCATCGCTACCGCCCAGATCGATATACACTTCCTTCTGCTTGTCCTTCTTGACGGCTCCAGCCTCAACGATGGTAGCCTCCAGGGGGCGGTACTTGTTGAGCCACTCGGTGATACGGTTAGAAAGTCTTCCGAGGGCATCGCGGATGGCCTGGTCGGAGGTGGAGAACGACGAGACGGTAGTTCCCTGTCCCTTGAACGAGGTATTGGTGATGATCTCGCCCGTCTTCGCATCCTTCAGCGTGAGCATGGCCTCGGCAATGCCTGTATAATAGGTGGAACTCTGTGTGTTGCCCTTTGAGTCCTTCCATGTCTGGGTGTTCGACTTTGCCTGAATATTGGTGATGACGGCATCGGCCACCAGATTGCCTTCCTCCACGATGTCGCCAAGTTGCAGCAGCCCGTCGTTAAAGCGGAAGCGGTAGGCACTGGAGAGTCCCTTGATGATGGCGTTCTTCACGTCCTCCTCGTACTTGGTGGCCTGCACCGAGGTCTGGCCGGTCAACACGCCGGTGATAATCTTGCCCACGGCCTCGCCTGTCGACATCTTCTCGTCGTGGTGGGCATACTGCACATTACCCAGCGTAATCTGATACTTCCGGTTCCTGCCCTCCTGGGCATCCTGTGCCGAGACGGTCATGCTGCAGCAAAGTACCATCATTGCCAGTGCAACCAAAAATGAATTCCTTGTTTTCATCGTCGTTTTTTTTGTTTTTAAAGATTGATTATGATTAAAGTTTATATGATTCCTGCTTTTCTCATCTTCTTATGCTGTACCTCGCTCTGACATTATTATTTATATCCATTTTCATAAATGGAGCCTGTATTGGTCGGTCTTCTTTCCATCTTCTTTTTCTTACAATCCTCTCGCGGAGGTCCCCAAAGGTATCCACTATTTTCGAGTAATCAGGGCGCGACTCGTAATGATATTGAGACACCATGTTCTTTTCCTTGTGACGAAGCATGATCGATTGGCTTTCATCGGCATCCTCATGCTGATTGCTTTTTAAGGACACCTGTAACAGGCTCGGTTGGGCATGGTGGAACAAGTTCATCTCAAAATCCACTTTCAAAGGCGGAAGTGGGGGGAACCCGCCAGAATGCCTCCATGAAACGGCTGGACTGATCTGTGCCATCGCCATTGTGCAGCAAAGGACGGCTGCTAGTGTCATGAGAATCTTTTTCATATTTATTTATTTTATTGCGTTTGTATTCTTGATTTCGAGTGCAAAAGTAGTCAGTTTTCAGGAAACAACAGTCTCATGGTAGGAAAAAAGAGTCTCAAAACGGGAAAAAGTAAGCCTGGCAGAGATTACCAGGCTTCAGTATATCGATGAAATGGGCGATTTTTGACACACAAAAAAAAATCCCACACCGTCCATAAACGATGTGGGACACATTATGATATTAGGTTGATTGGTTGATTAATTGCCTAACCAAGACGCTGATGAGCCGATAGAGGCATTGGTAGCCTTCAAACCGTAAGTAGCAAAAGGTATGACACCATGTCTCTCCTTATCGCGCTTGAGAGTCTTAACAGCAGCCTCCACCTTTTCATCGGTACGTTCAAACTTATTGAAGTTGGTAACCTGTTTTAATGCATAATTGACGTCAGTATTCTCGTATTTCAATACGACACCACCCTTCATCTCAACTTCCATATACACGGTGCCGATGATTTCTCTTAACTTCTCTTCATCGAAGTCGTTGATGTAAACCTGCATGGATACTACAAGTTCTTTCTTATCGTTAAACGCGTAACTGAGTGATCTCTGGAAAGTGCTGCTGGTAATCTCCTCAGTTTTGACTTCACCAGTGTTATAGGTATATCTAACCATCACTTTTCCGTCGGTAGAGATGGCCTTAAGGGCATCCAATCCCTGGGTGGTAACAGTGAATTCCGAAGTGGCAGACTTAAGATTGACAGGTACAACCTCATCCTGAGGCTTTGGCTGCTCCTCTGGTGTTTGAGTGGTAACAG
The DNA here is from genome assembly GCA_902799905.1 of uncultured Prevotellaceae bacterium. GTDB lineage: Bacteria > Bacteroidota > Bacteroidia > Bacteroidales > Bacteroidaceae > Prevotella. The sequence continues at coordinate 68,362 of CADCCB010000023.1, read as the reverse complement.
GATCATCATCACCACAAGCCACGAAACTGGCGGTCATCACACATGCACACATCAGTGCAAACACGTTCTTAAAGAAAATCTTTTTCATAAAATGTTGTTAATTAATAAATGGTTTAAATGGTTTATTATGTTGGTATTCTCAAATCCGAGTGCAAAAGTAGTCCATATTCAGGAAACAACTGTCCCACGGTGGGAAAATAGTGTCTCAAAACGGGAAAAGTAAGCAAAATACCCCTTTGGCGGAAGCCGCTTCCCCGATTAACGTGTCCTACTTGTGCTTCTTCATGTAATTATGATAGGCATCCACCATCTTCTGACGCTGCTCGGGCGTGACGGTAATCATGCGGACATTGTAGCCCTCCTGGGGCACGAAACCATCCTTGGTGTAATTGAAACTGTAGTTCATATCGCCGTGTAGGTCGTCATAGACCTTGCCGTCTTCGCCATAGAACAACTTCAGCCCTTTGGCTCTCTCGTCGTGCCCTTCGTCATTAAGGCCGCCCAGCCAACCCATCAGCGGCATCTCTACATTCCATTTGTTCATGGCAATGACGATATACTTCTTGCCGTCCAAGGTAAATTCGGGCAGCCTGTCGCCAAACGTCTTACGGTATTCCGACAGCAGATTCTCGTACATAATGACGGTCATCGGATCAGAATAGTCAATGCCCGCTTTCTTGTCGTCAGCAGCCTTCTTGCGCATATCCAGCATGTAACACAACGCCTTCGCAGCATCACCGTTCATCAGGTTTAATATAGCACCCATCATATTGTAGGTGATAACATGCTCCTTATTGACGTCCATGTCCATTTTCTCTGCACGCATCAACTCATCAATGTAGAACAATACCTTCTTCATGTCCTGCTTATCTGAAGCCACCGACATCAGCATGACAATTGACTCCAAGAAAACGGAGTCTGGCACCTCCTTGTTGAGGCCAGCAACCTGCTGGTAGATGCGCTCATAGTATTTGGTGGCACGTGCCTGGTTATAGAGACTGCTCTCCTTGTCGAGCAGCATGTGGCCCACCTCCAACTGAGCCTGCCAGTTGGTGGGGTTCTCGTCGGCCTCCTTCGACAGGCGCAGATACTTGTCCATATTGCTCTCGGTCTCTGCCGTCTGAGCGTTCACTACTGTTGTCATTGCGCAGCAAAAGAAGGCGGTGAGCACCAGTCTTCCGGCAGCATAGGTTATGAGATTCTTTTTCATACTTACTTGGTATTATGTTTTTGTTATTCCTTTGCGACTTTACGATAATCCGATGGCGACATGCCGTAGGCATCGCTGAAGATGCGGTAGAACGAACTGCGCGAGAAGCCGGAGAGTTCGGCAATGACTGTTATAGAATCATCGGTAGTGGCCAGCAGGCGTGCGGCATAGCGCAGGCGGTATTCGTTGAGGAAGGCGTTTACGCTCTTACCATTAGTACAGGTGCTGACGGCATCGGTCACGTAGTGTTCATTGGTGCCGAGGAGTTGGGCCAGGCGGTTGCGATCCAGATCGACATCGGTATAGACATGGTCTGAATTTTCCATGAGGTCACAGATACGGCAGAAGAGTTGCTGATTGGCTGTCAGGTTTTCTTGGGGTTCAGCCTTTAACTGCACGATAGCCTGTTGTTCTTCCTGCTCGCGCTGTTCTATCTCAGCCAACAGACGGCGGTTCTTCTCAAGGAGTTCCTTATTATATTGTCGTGTACGCCAGAACAGGTAACCTATGAGCAGGATGACAAGGATAGCAGCGACAAGCAATACACGATGGATGCGCGTTTCGCTTTTAGCATCGTTCAGGGCCAGTTCCTTCTCATGAGTCTGATAGATGAACGCCAGTTCGGCCGCATCATTTTGCTTCTGCCAGACGAGGGCAGAGTCGATGGCGGCGCTGACACTGTCGGCAAGAACCAGGGCGTCGGCATTTCGCCCAGCCTTGCGGTAGGCCATGTAGCGGGGAGAGAGACGGGTAGCGATATTGTCGAAAGTCATCTTGGCACCGTCGGTAGCCAAATAGGTGCTGTCAATCTGTTCATACCAATAGGCAGCCTCGTCGTAGCGACCAGCCGCCATCAGGTATTCGGCAGCCGCGGTGTAGGCTTTGGGCTCCATCAGACGGCTACGGGGAATAGCGGCATAGGTGGCGGCAGCCTCAGCAGCATGACCAGATTCTTGTAAGAGCAATGCCCGTTGGAGTGCCACATGGCCTTTCCATTCCTCGATTATCAGCGAGTCTTCATGCTCTTCCTCGGCGAGGGCGAGTCCTTGTGCGCTACGGTCAAGCCATGCCAATGCGCCTTCGAGGTCTCCCGATGTTTGGTGAATTGAGGATATGTTCATGCAGACCCAGGCCATAGCCCACCCTGTCCGGCTCTCATGTTTGGCATTCTCTTGATTTGCCTCGAAGGCTTTCTGCCCTGAAAGTTGTGCTTCGTCGTACTGGTGCAGTTGCAGTTGGATATCGGCCATGAGCATCAGCAAGGCCGACTCTGTACTTTTGGGGAATGCTTCGTTTCCTTCTGCCTGATGCAGCAGATCGGTGATGACACTCAGGGCACCTTCAATATCGCCCCGACCCAAGCGCAGACATGCCCAACGATAGCCCGCATCGGTATAGGTGTACCAATCCTGCGAAGGGTCTGAGGCATAGCCTTGATAAGACTTCTTGTAGAATTGCTCTGCTATCTTCATCTGCCAGCCTTGGTCGTAGACGAGTCCACGCAGATGGTCAGCCTGTGGCGTACAGACTATCTTCTCCGTCTCCATGCTGTCGATGACGGTCAGGGCGCGGTTCAGGTTCTTAGCATTGTAGGCTTCGTAATACCGCTGCCACGCTGCTTGTGCCTTCCCGTCGTCCACCGTCTCGCTGCTATGAGTGCAACCTGCCATCATGGTCAGCACGGCGCATAATATAATGATGTATGTCCTATGCTTCATTCACACACGCTTTGAGTGCAACCCACCTAAAAGATTCCTGCTTTTCTCAGTTTCTGGCGCTGCTCTTCGTTCTGATGAATGAAGCGCTCGATGAATACGTTCTGGTCGCCAATACGCCAACGCTGGTATATGATGATGACCACAAGTGCCAGCACCACCACGATGAAGGCGGCGGCAAGGGCAACTGCTAACACAAATGTTATATCCATAAGCATTGTTTGTTTGATTTCATCTGCAAAAGTACTCAGTTTTCAGGAAACAACTGTCCCATGGCAGGAAAAAAGTGTCTCAAAAGGGGAAAAAAGTATGCCTGGCAGAATTCGCCAGGCATACCTTTCCCGATGGAATGGACGATTTTTGTTATTTGCTCGCTGCCCTGCGATAATCCGATGGCGACATGCCGTAGGCATCGCTGAAGACACGGAAGAATGAACTGCGGGAGAAACCGGAGAGTTCGGCAATCAGGGCAACAGAGTCTTTCGTGGTGGCCAGCAGACGGGCGGCATAGCGCAGACGATACTCATTGAGGAAGCCGTTCACGCTTTTACCATTAGTACAGGTGCTGATGGCATCCGTCACATAGTGCTCATTGGTGCCGAGGAGTTGAGCCAGGCGGTTGCGGTCTATATCGGTGTCGGTATAGATATGGTCTGGACCATCCATGAGGTCGCAGATACGGCAGAAGAGTTGCTGATTGGCAGTCAGTTTTTCTTGGGGTTCCGCCTTTAACTGCACGATGGTCTGTTGTTCCTCCTGTTCGCGCTGTTCAATCTCGGCCAACAAGCGACGGTTCTTCTCAAGGAGTGCCTTGTTGTATTGATGGGAGCGCCATAGGAAATAGACGATGAGCAGACAGATGAGGACGGCGGCAACGAGGATGATGCGGTGGATGATGAGCGACTGGCGGCGGTCGGCAATCTCGGTCTCCTTCTGGCGGATTTCCTGTTGCTGCTCGACGTCAATCTTCCGCTCTTGTATATGGATAGAGTCCGTCAACTGGCGCATACGGTCGGACAGAATTTGTGCCTCGTCGTTGCGCCCGGCTTTCTGCAAGGTCTCATACTGATACATCAGGTAGTGTTTGATGTATTCGGTGGTGATGGCGCTGCCTTGGGCCATATAGAGCGAGTCGGATTGGCGGAACAGGCGGATGGCCTCGTCGTAGCGACCGGTCATCGTCAGATAGCGGGCATCGGCACCGATGTCATAGACTCTCAGATTTTCAGACTGACGGTGCTTCTGATAGAGGGCCTCGGCCTTGTCGTACTGACCGTTAGCGGCATAGATCATGGCTTGACAGATAGTGATGTTGTTGTGGCGGATTTGACGAGCGAGGTCGGGCAATTCACCGCAGCGATCCAGACGGGCCAGGGCCGTGTCACCCTTAGCCACCAGAGGCAGGGCCTTTTGGGGCATGCCCTGCTCAAGATAGAACTCTGTCGCCTCTCCAACGGCGATGATCATAGCGTCCATCACCCAGTAGTCGTCGGTATGCGTCACACCGTCCATCATGATGTCAATGCCCTCCAGATAATACTGTTCGGCCTTGTCGGGGTGCTTCATACTCAACTCGCAACTGCCCTTGAGGGTCAGCGCACGACTTTTTACCCGCAAAGCCACTTCCTCGCTGATACCGGATATGCCACCACCCTGCTCCCGCTCATGCTCCACATCGGCAATAATCTCATCGCACAAGCGAAGGACCTTGCCGTATTCGCCATTCCTCTCCAGCCATCCGTTCAACATGAGAAGGGCTGAATAGTAGGAAACACCTTCGCGCTTCAGTTCAGGGACGTTCACTATCTGCTCGCCGTAGAAGATAGCCAACCGCGTCTGTCCCATTTGCCCGTAGAAGTTAGTCCTGATGAGGTTGGCCGTGGCAGGTGAAAACAATCCTACTCGCTCAGCACTGTCTATCCGCGCAAATGCCTTTTCGGGTGTCGTGAATGCCATCTCCTGCAACTCGTTCTTCAGTTTTTGCGCCTCCTCACTGCGGTCAGGCTCCGCGCAAGCGGCAATGGCCAGCACGGCACATAGCAACAGGAGGTGAATTGCCTGTTGCATATCCTTACATGACTTTATTCTTATCATAACGCTATTGAATCGGGAAACCGGACGCAAAGGTAGCATAATTTGATGAGAATACCAAATAAATTATAGAATTCCTGCTTTCAACACTCCCAAAGCAAAGAAGCATTCTGTGTAGACACCCCCTAGTCTACCTTCTTCCTCTTCCACAAGGGAGGAACAGGTAACAGATGTAACAGATAAAAACAAAAAGTAGTCTCGCGCGTACCGTGTGCGCGCGGTACGCGGGGGAGTTTTTCCTAAAAACATCTGTTACATCTGTTCCTCTGTTACTGTGACAATATTTCAAAGATCGCTTGACAACGTCCCTGCCGCCATCGCCAGTATGCTCTCAAGGGCGGCAGCCGCTCGAGCTTGCTGGCGGCAGCCGCTCGAGCTTGCTCGCTTTCACCAAGCGGAGCGACTGAAAGAAATTATTCACTCTTCACTATTCACTCTTCCCTTTATTACTTGCAAATCTACAACTTTTCAAAGGATTCATGACGAGTTACGAGAGATAAGGAGAGATAAGGAGAGATAATAAGAGATAGTGTTTTTCGCCTCGTTCCGACGTCATCTACGGGTCGTCCTAACGTCATCTACGACCCGTTCCGACGGCAGTTTACGGTCGTTCCGATGCTTCCTTTCCCTAGTAAACTACGGCACTTTCGAGCGTAAACCTTTGGGGGGAGTGATGCTCCCTCTATGACATATACCCCCTATAAGGGGGTTAATGTCTAAGAGGGAAGGCATCAGAGGGGGGCAACCTTTACCAGGCGTATTCCGGCGTAACCCCATGTTCTCGTCGATGAACTCTTTGAGGTGTGCGTTGCTGTCTGGCACCTCTATCAATCGCCCCTACTTTTGGTAAAAAACTACTAATTTTTGCCCCTACTTTTGGTTTTGGGTAGTATTTTAGATGATTTTTACGTTTTTTTGCCCTTACTTTTGGATTTATTTTGTATCTTTGCCGCTGTAAACAGCGCGAAAAATTAAGAATATGGCATACTACAAGAGACTTATCGATGAGCAGTTGCTCAAGTGGAAAGATGATCCACGCCGTAAACCGCTTCTGATTCGTGGTGCACGACAGGTGGGGAAGTCAACTGCTGTCAGAGAACTGGGCAAACAGTTTCAATATTTCGTGGAGATTAATCTGGAAAAGCAACCTGACCTGATTCAAATGTTTCCAGAGAACATTGACGTGAAAAGGACGTGCGAAAAGTTGAGTGGTACATTGGGTATTCCAATCGTGCCAGGCGAGACACTACTGTTTATCGATGAAATACAGGTATCGAAAGAAGCCATCATGTCGCTGAGATATTTCAAAGAAGACTATCCAGAGCTACACGTCATCGCAGCTGGTTCTCTACTGGAGTTTGCACTCGAAGAGCTGCCATCTTTTGGTGTAGGCAGAATACGTTCGCTCTATATGTACCCCTTCTCGTTCGATGAATTCCTAATGGCACAAGGCCTCGACCTGACCGTCAGCTACAAGAAGAGAGCCACCAACGAAGAACCACTACCAGTTAAGGCACACAAAGACCTGACAGACCAAATACGTACTTTTTATCTGGTAGGCGGTATGCCCGCTGCTGTGACAGAGTGGATAGCGACGCACAGCTACATTGAGGTGTCGCATGTTCACACGGATATCATTCAGACCTACGAGGATGATTTCAACAAATATAAGAAGCGTGTCTCACCAGTACTGCTTCGCCAGGTGCTACGTTCGGTAGCTCTTCAAGTTGGCAATAAGTTCGTCTATGCTGAAGCCGCAAGGGATGTTCACTCTTCTGTTGTGAGAGAGGCATTACACTTGCTGACACTAGCAGGACTGATAACTCCTGTAAAACATACAGATGGCACAGGCGTGCCTCTTGGTGCAGAGGAGAGCAACAGCTATGTGAAGTACCTATTCTTCGACTTAGGTGTGATGCTGACGATGCTTGACATCCCTTCAGCTGACATCCTGACGGCATCGGATGTGGATTTGGTGAACAAGGGCGGAACATCGGAGATGTTTGCGGGACTGGAGATGAAAAAGTACCGTGACTGTTTCCTGAAGCCAGAAATGCACTATTGGCAGAATACAGCCAAGGGAAGCAACGCAGAAGTGGACTATCTTAGAGTAAGAAATGGGATTATACTGCCCGTCGAAGTGAAAGCCAACACGCAGGGCAGCATGCAGAGTCTCTGGATATTTATGAGAAAGCGAAAGCTGCATGAAGCTATCAGAACCTCACTGGAGAACTTTGGCCAATTTGACCACTATGATCTGGAAGACGAGTTAGAGCAGCGACATGTGGATATCATTCCACTTTATGCGCTGAGCAATCTTGAAGCGCATGTCAATGTCCCTTCGTCACTCTAAGCACGAGTATGCTTTTGTGTCATGTACTAGGCACCTGACACATTCCTGAGCTCTTTAGACTAAATAACCTGCCATTATCGCGAAATAATGGCAGGTTATAACATCACAAAGAGATCCCTTTGTGTCAAGACAGTTTATCTACTCCACGGCGCGAACCAGGCGCACAAATGCCCAAGACCATTTAGAGCCGTTGTACGTAGCCTGCAGGTTACCCTTGGAGAAGAACACCTGGCTGGTGGTTACTCCACCGTCATTGCTGATGGCGAACAGGCCGTTGATGGCGCCGGTGGGGACGGCAGTTTACGGTCGTTCCGATGCTTCCTTTCCCTAGCCTTTGGGGGGAGTGATGCTCCCTCTATGACATATACCCCCTATAAGGGGGTTAATGTCTAAGAGGGAAGGCATCAGAGGGGGGCAACCTTTACCAGGCATATTCCTGGTTTCAACACTCCCAAAGCAAAGAAGCATTTTGTGTAGACACCCCCTAGTCTACCTTCTTCCTCTTCTACAAGGGAGGAACAGGAAGGCCCATGACCATGCGCTGCCGTTGTAGGTAGCCTGCAAGTTGCCCTGCGAGAACACCACCTGCTTGGTTGAACTGACAGAGAATACACCGGTCTGCACTCGCTGTTCGCCGAAATTCTGTGGGTTTCTTTTACCTCCTTTTTGTGTCTTTTTGTCAGAATCAAGCAGAATTAAGGTTGTTAAAACAATTATTTCTTGTTTTCTTGCTTGTTTTTGAAAGAAAAGTTGTATTTTTGCAGAAAATTCACAAATATTGGAGTTAAAAGTATGATTCTTGAATTTTGTGCAACCAATTACCTGTCGATAAAGGATGAGTTGAAACTGTCCTTTGTTGCCACTTCGCTCAAAGAGAGTACCTCTGAGCCGAACAAACTTTTCGATGTTGGCGATACCGGCATCTCGCTCTTGCGAAGTGCCGTCATCTATGGTGCTAATGCTTCGGGGAAGTCGAATGTACTGAAGGCGTTTGCATTCTACAAGCAGTTCATCACCGATTCGTTCAAAAACAGTCAGGCGGGCGAGACCATTGATGTTGAGACATTCCGTCTGAATGCCACTACTGTCAGCGAGCCTGCCACCATGGAGGCGACTTTTACCGATGGGGAGTTTATCTACCGCTATGGATTTGAGGTGAGTAGCAATGCTGTTGAGGTGGAATGGCTCTACAAGCGTGCATGCAAGAAACGCGCCAAGGAGGTAGAGTTGTTCTATCGCGAAGCTGATAACACATCGGTTCACCCCAAGAGTTCGTTGCTGCAAGAACTGGTCAACAAGAAGATGGTGCGCAACAATGCCCTGTTGCTTTCCACCGCAGCACAATTCAACGAAACAACAGCCGTGAGTATCCTCCAATGGCTGAGTAATACACAAGTACTGTTCTGCTCAGAGGATGAATTGCTTTGGCAGAATGCCATCAAGTATTTGGACGATGAGGTCATGAGACAACGCATCACTGATTTTGCGCGATATGCAGACCTTGGAATCGAGAGCATTGTCAAGACGGACAACCGACTGGTGAGCCAGCATCGCCAGTACGACGACGAGGGGCGCGAGATGAATAACGTTTCCTTTGCCTTCAACCGCAATGAAAGCGAAGGTACCATCAAGTATTTCTCGCTGGCTTATCCCATCATTGATGCTTTGGATAACGGTAAGCGCGTGGTCATTGATGAACTCGACTCTAAACTGCACCCGTTGCTCGTCAGGAGGATTGTTGCGTTGTTCAACGACCCCAGTACCAACCCCAAGGGGGCGCAACTGCTATTTACTGCCCACGACACCTTCCTGCTGAGTGCCGGATTGTTCCGTAGGGATCAGGTGTGGTTCACACAGAAGAACAATTTTGGAGCCACCGAACTCTATTCGTTGGCAGAATATAAAGTGCGTAGCAGTTCACCCTTCGAGAAGGACTATCTGCAGGGCAAATACGGCGCCACCCCTCTTATTGGCGATATGGAAAATGTCTTTAATTCCGTAAAGTAATATGGCAAAGAGACCGAAGAAAGACCATAGAACCGCCAATCTCTCGCGTCGTCAAGGCGTTAGGGAGGTGAAACAATCGTTCCTCATTGTCTGTGAGGGAGAAAAGACAGAACCTGACTACTTCAAGGCATTCCGCATGACTGCAGCCACCGTTAAGGCCGTAGGTGAGGCAATGAATACGATGACGCTTGTCAACAAAGCCATCAGCATCCGCGAAGCAGATAAAGCCAAGAAGCGATTTTACGACCAGTGTTGGGTAGTGTTCGACAAGGATGATTTCCCAGCCAAGGACTTTAATCAAGCAATACAGTATGCTGAGAAAAACGGATTCCGTGTAGCCTATAGCAATCAGGCCTTCGAATATTGGTTTCTGTTACACTTCAACCTATACCAAGGGCCTATCCATAGAAATCAGTACAAGGATATGCTGGAGAAACTCATCGGTATGCCCTACAGCAAAACTGAGGGTACCGGCGCCATGATGTACAACTTGCTTTTGACTCGTCAGGAGCAGGCCATCAAAAACTCAGAGACAGTACTGGCAGCAATTGCTCACGGCAATCCTGCCGAAGAAGAATCGTCGACGACTGTCCATAAACTGGTGACGGAACTAAACAAATACCTATAATACATGCATTTTTGAGGTTGTCTCGCCTGTCGCCCTCCTCGTTGGGACGCTGCTGAATCGGGAAATCGGAAGCAAAGGTAGCATAAATTAACCAGAATACCAAAATAATTATGGAAAACAAGAAATAGTAGGCAAAGTTTTTGTATATTTGTAGCCGAAATAAAAAGACAGCAGACTCAATATGGAAGAAAAGATGAAGTATTTTGCCTTTATCAGTTACAGTTCCAAGGACACGGCCTGGGGACGGCAGATGCAGCGGAAACTGGAGCACTATCGGATGCCAGCAACACTTTGCAGCGAGCACGGATGGGAGCGCAGACCGATGAAACCGGTGTTTTTCGCACCTTCCGACATCCAGCCGGGAGGACTGAACGAGGAACTGCAGGAGCGCCTTAAGGCCTCGCGCAACCTGATCGTGATCTGCTCGCCCAACTCCGCACGGTCAGAATGGGTGGGCAAGGAGATAGAGTTCTTCCACCAGTTGGGACGAACCAAGCAGATACACTTCTTCATCGTCGATGGTCAGCCACATAGCGGCAGTGAGGAGACGGAGTGCTTCAACCCCGTGGTGGAGCGGCTGGGACTGCCAGAGATACTGGGGGCCAACATCCACGAGCGCGTGTATCGCTGGCCCTGGCTGAACAAGGAGAGGGCCTATGTGCAATTGGTGTCGAAACTGCTGGGTGTGGAGTTCGACACCATCTGGCAGCGCCACAGGCGTCTGCTGGTAAGAAAGGCGGTGACGTGGGCTGTAGGCATCGTGGTGGTGATAGCAGCACTGGCTGGCGTCTGGCTGACCAACCAACCCTTCGATGCCGAGGTCAGCCTGCAGGAGACTTCCGTGCACCGTGAGACGCTACCGCCATTGAAAGATGCCGTAGTCATGCTGACACTTGACAACGAGACGAAGACGGACACGATACGCACGCTGGACGGGAACATCGTCATGACCAACATACCGCACCGATTCATGAATAAGGAGGTACGCGTGCGTGTAGCGTGTCGCGATTTCCAGCCAGTGGATACCCTGTTGCGGCTGTCGAAGACTGTCTGCATTGGTATCCAGCGTGATGAGACTGTGTATGGTCAGGTTGCTTTCCGCTTGTGGAACCCTATGGAAGAGAAGGCCGTCGCCGGAGTGGTAGTCACTGTGGACGGACATGAGGTCATGTCTGATGAGACTGGCCAGGTGCGACTACAAATACCTTTGCAGGAACAGCAGACGGCCTACCGCGTGACTGCCGACGTGCCGCTGGAGACCGACTCCCTCTACATGCCCTGCGGAGAGGATGACGTCATCCTGACGCGATAATGTTCTATGTATTTACGATTTAACTATTTACGATGTACGATTTATTTACGATTTGGCAATTTTACTATTTACAGGCTGCCGAAGCGTAGATGAAACTTGCAAAAACTTAAATAAGGAATGGAATCACAGAGTGTATATACTGGCAATGAGGACAGCGAGATAGTCAGGATAGGCCGCCAGAACGAATATCTCAACAGAGTGGCAGCCCCCTATCTCGACGAGGTGTTTGCCGCCTGCGTGCATCCGGCCGTGCTGGATGTGGGCTGTGCCGACGGGAAGAGCATCGTGGAGCGACTTGGCGGGAGGGACTACGCCTTCCTGCTGGGCATCGACAAGAACCCGCAGAAGATAGCCGCTGCCAACGAACGGCTTGCCGACGAGCGGAAGGCCTTCCTCTGTCTTGACGTAGAGACGGACGCCGTCGTGGAGGATTTGAGACGGGTGCTGGACAGTAGGAACAGGACGGGCTTCGACGTGATACACGTAGCCTCAGCCCTGTTGCACATGCAGGATGTGCAGCGGGTGCTGGACAGGCTGTACGGGCTGTTGGTGCCAGGCGGCTGGCTGTTTATACAGGACGAGGACGACGGCTTCAATATGGTCTATCCACACGACGACAGTTTCGACGACTGCTTCTATGCGTGGGACCACTCGCTGGAATCGGGCGACAGGGCGATGGGACGCAAGATACCCTATATGCTGCAGAAGAGCGGCTATGAGGACATCAGGGTGCTCTCGACAACTATCAATTCCACCGATTTCAACGGAGAAATGAAAGAGACGCTATGGGACCTCTACTTCAACAGCGACCTCTGGGCAGCCGACGATTCGTCGTTCTATGACAACGAGGAGGCCTACAGGCGCTTCCTCGCCTACAGGGAGCGGCATGCGGCGTTGAGAGAGGCTTACAGGCGGGGGGAGTTTTTCGCCATGATAGGCTTCCTGTATATGACGGCAAGAAAAAAGTAAGAAAAACCTAAGACAAGAGAGACAATGGACGTATTTATCAGTTATCGACGCGAGGGTGGACTGGACTTCTCCAGCCGCCTCTATGAGAGGCTGACAGCCAATGGTTATACCACGTTCTTCGACCTGGAAGGCATGAAGGCCGGCAGGTTTGACACACAGATATACAAACGCATAGAACGGTCGGACAATTTCGTGCTCGTGCTCTCGCCCCATGCCCTAGACCGATGTGACAAGCCTGACGACTGGGTGCGGCTGGAGATAGAGAAGGCACTGGAACTGAACAAGAACATCGTACTCCTGTTTATGCAGGGTTTTACTTTCCCCGACACCCTACCCTCTTCGCTGGAATGCATCAGGCACTTCCAAGGCATCTGGTACTTCTACATCAGCAACGGCTTCAACACCGCTTACAGCCAACTGCTGCTGTTCCTGAAGGACAAGGACGGCAACCCGCTGGTGGAGACGAAGCAGAAGAAGACCTCGAACACCTACTATGAGACCGTGGGCATGAAGGATGCCGAGAAGGAGCGCATCATCAAGGACTACAAGATATGCAAGGACATAGAGAGCAAGATCTTTGAGGAGATGCTGACCGGAAAGAGCGGGCTCACCGTCTTCAATCCCGCCGTCTACGAGGTGTCATCGGCCATGGAGAAATATGCGGCCTGCCCGCAGATAGAGCATGTCTATGGATTCGTGTGCAACCAGGCCACCGCCGATGAAGCCAATACTGCCTATGGCAAAGGGAAAAATTGTTTTTATGCTGGCAATATGGAGGATGCCGACTTCTGCGATAAGATGGACAGCATATTGGCCAGTAAGGGGCTTGACGGGTTCGATCTGGTGGATTTAACACTTATTCTCAAGGACTCTGACAAGCCCTTCGACCGTCTCTCGGCCATTGTAGAACGGCTGAACAGCGGGGGTATCATCTACGTGAGGGAACTGGACGACAACATGGTGATAGGCTATCCCGACAGTCAGAACAAGTTTGCCCATCTGGTGAAACTGCTGAAGACAGACAAGTATGCCGGCAACAGGAACATGGGGCGCAGCGTCTATACATACCTGAAGCGGACGGGAGCCACCAAGGTGAGGATGGTGAACACGCTGCTGACCACGGCAGGCATGAACGTGAAGAAGCGCAGGCTGCTCTTCGATACCTATTTCTCCTACCTAGAGCCGGAGATAGACGACCTGATCAGTCAGTACCCCGACAACGACCAGTATCTGAATGCCAAGATGTGGCTCAAGGACAACTATGCACAGATACAACAGGCCGTCCTGAGTCCGGACTTCCTGTTTGTATCAGGCTTTATGTTCTTCTACGGTGTCTACGAGGACGCTTAGGGAAACAGTCCCTAAGCCTCGCGCTGACGGGTACCCATGCGGGCCTCTACCACGTTGACCACATAGTCGCCCAGTTTCTCGCACTCGTTCACCAGGTCGATGTAGATGGTACCCTCGGCATAGGTGTAGAGGTGGTTGTTCACGTCGATGATGTTCTGTGCCTTGAGTTGGTTGCGGTAGTTGTTGATCTCGTTCTCGATGTTGAACGTACGGTTGATGTCGTAAGCCTCCTTGCGGCCACCCATCAACTTGTTCATCTGTGAGAGGGCCTGATCGGTGAGTCCCATCATCTGGTGCAGGTGGCTGTACTGCTTCTCGATGAAATGATCGGCCTTGGCAGCATATTTGCGGTTGATGGTGCGAGCCATGTTGAAACAGGCATCACCGATAGACTCCAGTTCGCTGACCTCACGCAGCATGGCACGGATTTTTGCTTTCGTCTCGTCAGAGAGGTGGGCATCGCTGACACTCTCCAGATACTTGGCAATCTCCAGTTCCATATTATCAGAGATGCCCTCGTACTTCTCGATGCGACTATAGAGTTTGTTGAAGTCCTGCTCGTTGTTCTTCTCCTTGTTGCGCTCGCTCGACGAGAGGTTGAGCAGTTCCTGCACCATGCCGAACATGCGCTGCATACGGTTGGAGAAGGCCTGAATCTCCTTCTGGGCCTCGAGCACCGAGAGTTCCGGGGTCTTCATGAAGCCGGCAGTAATGAAATGCAGGCGGAAGTCCTCTTCCTCGTCCACCTTCTTGGGCTTGATGACCCAGCAAACGAATTTCTCTATCTGGGGGATGAACCAGATGAGGATGCTGGCGTTGATGACGTTGAAACCGCTGTGGAAGGCTGCCAAGACGAAAGTGAGGTACTTGTCCTTCGGCATGCTGGCCATATCCTGATGGAACATCTCGCTACCCACGTATTTCACAATCCATTCCACACCGTCGACAAACCAGTAGAAGACCACGAGGATCCATATCACGCCGAAGATGTTGAAGAACATGTGGGCCAAGGCTGCACGCCGTGCCTGGGTGTTGGCCGAGAGGGCCGCCAGGTTAGAGGTGATGGTAGTACCGATATTCTCACCCAGCACCAGAGCGATACCCATCGAGATAGGCATAGCGCCACTACCACAGAGCAGCATGGTGATGGCCATGACGGCTGCCGATGACTGCACGCAGAAGGTGAGCACGCCACCCATGATCAGGAAGGCGAAGATGGTCAGATAAGACTCTCTGGGGAACCAGGAGAAAAAGGCGATAACATCGGGGTTTTTGCCCAGTTCCATCTGCTGGCCAGTGATGCGCAGGGTGGTAAGTCCTAAGAGCAGCAGTCCTAAGCCGAAGAGGAAGTCGCCGATGTAGCGGTGCTTCTTCATGTAGATGAGGATGATGCCCAGGAAGAATCCTATATAGGAAACTATGCTGATGTCGAACGAGGCACCAAGGGCCATGATCCATGCGGTGAACGTGGTGCCGATGTTGGCACCCATGATGACCGAGATGGCCTGTGCTAATGTGAGCAAGCCAGCGTTGACGAACGACACGGTCATCACCGTGGTGGCTGTGCTGGACTGTACGGAGGCTGTGACAACAGAACCTGTCAACAGACCTGTGAAACGGTTGGAGGTCATGGCTCCCAAGGCGTGGCGCAATTGCGGACCAGCCATTTTCTGCAGGGCTTCACTCATGGACTTCATACCAAACATGAGAAGTGCCAGCGAGCCGAGCATCGTGAAAAGCGTGAGCATCATACGAAAAAAGTAGATTTATTAGAATTTCTGCTGCAAAAGTACAAAAAAAAATGGAAAACAGTTGTTTTTTACCAAACTTTTTGTATATTTGCACTCGTTATAAACCCTAAAACGATTAAAGATATGAAAAGATTACTGACAGCAATTGTGGCCTTCATGGCCGTGACAGCATGCTTTGCGCAGGCAAGCGACTTCCGCGACTACATCGTGACCCGCCAGAAATACTATGCTACCAGCGACAACTGGGCTTGGGATCCTATCTGGGGACTGAACTACGGAGCCAATGACATTGGCAAAGGTAAGGTGAGAGACTGCATGAGAAGATTCTTCAACAACATGACCGTGCAAGTGAAGGAAGGTAAGAACAACAATGGACGCCTGCTCTTCCTCACCCATAAGGTGTCACTCAACAACAATGACTTCTGGCTCCTCTCGGGCTTCAAATGGAAGAAGGCCAACCAGACAGATATTGTAGACGAGGTGGTGGACAACAACAAGCAATACCTGGTGGACAGAATCAACGAATGGGCAGAGCCCTTCGGCTTCAGCGTAGAACTGGCCAAGAACTCTGACATCGGCCGCATGCGCTACCGCAACCTCATCGAATACAACAATCATGGCGTATGGGTGATTGTGAAGCCCAACCAGGTGGCAGCCATGAAGAAGGCCAGGGAATCCAACTTCACCAAGATAGTGAAGGTGGTAGACAACCGTGGTAACCTGAGTTATCATCCCTTTGGTGACCTGATGAAGGAGTACAACAAGACGCACAAGCGCGGTCAGCAAGAGGACGAGCACACTTCCAGTCCTTTCGATGACGGTCCCATCACCATTGGACATTAAGTTCGAAGAAACTATTGATTGAACGATAATGGAACAGCAACTGACCATACACTGTCTGAACACTGGAAAGGACGTGAAGGTGCCGATGGGCTGCACGCTCATGGAGGTGCTGCAAGAGGCGAACCTCTCCATGCCCTACGAGGCCGTCTGCGCACGTGTGAATAATAAGGTGGAAGGCATGCACTACCGCGTGTACAGGAATCGCCAGGTGGAATTCCTTGACATCACGTCGCCTTCAGGCCGTAGGGTGTACACCCGCTCCCTGTTCTTCGTGCTCTGCAAGGCCGTGCACGACCTGTACACCCACTGCAAGGTGGCCATCGACATACCCGTGAGCAATGGCTATTATGTCGATCTGGACATCGGACACCCTGTGACACTCGACGATGCCGGCCGCATCCGGAAGCGCATGCAGGAGATCATAGATGCCGACTACCCCATCCATCGTTACGAGACGACGACGCAGGAGGCCATCCGTATGTTCAACATCCTGCACACCTTTTCGAAGGTGAAGTTGCTGCAGAGTTCAGGCTCGCTCTATACCACCTATTATGATATAGACGGCTACCTGGACTACTACTACGGTGCCCTGCTGACACGTACGTCGCAAATCCACCTTTTCGGACTTGAGAAGTACTACGACGGTCTGTTGCTGCGCCTGCCCTCACCAGAGCATCCCACCGAACTGGGCGAACTGGTGATGCAGGACAAGATGTTTGCCATCTTCAAGGAGCACCACAGGTGGCAGGACATCCTGGGCATGCGAACCATTGGTGATCTGAACGACGCCATCGCAAAGGGCTATTCTGCCCAACTCATCCAGATCAGCGAGGCCCTGCAGGAGAAGAAGATCTCGCAGATAGCCGACGACATAGCCCGCCGCAAGGGCATCCGTCTGGTGCTGATTGCAGGTCCGTCATCATCGGGTAAGACCACCACGTGCAAGCGACTCTCCGTACAACTGGCCGTCAACGGCATCCGTCCACTAAACATCTCACTCGACGACTACTTTGTTGACCGTGAGAACACGCCACGCGATGCCTCTGGCGACTACGACTACGAGAATCTGCACGCCCTGAATCTGGAACTCTTCAATGAGCAACTCAACGCCCTGTTCCGTGGCGAGGAAGTAGAACTGCCGCGCTACGACTTCCCGACAGGCCGCAGCATGATGAGTGGCAAGCACCTGCAGTTGCCAGACAATGCCGTGCTGGTGGTGGAGGGCATCCATGCGCTCAATCCCGAACTGACCTCGCAGGTGCCTTCTGAGAATATCTATCGCGTCTATGCCTCGGCATTGACCACCCTGCTGCTCGACAACCACAACTACGTGCCAACTACAGACAACCGTCTGTTGCGTCGCATCGTACGCGACCATAAATACCGTGGTGTGTCGGCAGTGGACACCATCCGCAGGTGGCCCAGTGTGCGTGCCGGCGAGAACAAGTGGATATTCCCGTTCCAGGAGAATGCCGACCAGATGTTCAATACGGCTATGCTCTTCGAACTGGCTGTCATCAAGCGTCAGGCCGAGCCCTTGCTCGAGCAGGTGCCTGAGAACTGCGTCGAGTATGCAGAGGCCTACAGGCTGCTGAAATTCCTGAAATACATCCGACCCATTCCAGAGGATCAGATTCCGCCTACATCGCTGCTCCGCGAGTTCCTTGGCGGTTCATCGTTTGAATACTAAGAAAAAGCCTTCCTGAGGGAAGTTTTCCAAAACAAAATGTCAAATCTCTGACTATCAGGGGTTTGACATTTTTTAACCAAAGAATTGTTCTCCAAAAAGTACAACTTGTCAATAAAAATCGTATCTTTGCATCAGATTAGTGATAACCCCAAAAACAATCAAACGATGATACAAACTGTTGTGAAGCGCGATGGCCGCATCGTGGGCTTCAATGAGCAGAAAATCATGGCCGCTATACGCAAGGCCATGATGCATACGGATAAAGGTGAGGACGAGCGACTGCTCAACCAGATCACCGACCACATCGCCCAGCGCGGGCAGACACAGATGACCGTCGAGGCCATTCAGGACCTGGTGGAGATGGAGTTGATGAAGTCGAGCCGCAAGGATGTGGCTCAGAAATACATCGCCTATCGCAACCAGCGCAGCATTGCCCGCAAGGCGAAGACGCGCGATGTCTTCCTCGACATCGTCAACGTGAAGTCCAATGACGTGACGCGCGAGAATGCCAACATGAATGCCGACACGCCGGCAGGCATGATGATGAAGTTCGCATCGGAGACCACAAAGCCGTTCGTCGACGACTACCTGCTCTCTGCCGAGAGCCGTGATGCCGTGGAGCACAACTACCTGCATATCCACGACAAGGACTATTATCCCACCAAGTCGTTCACCTGTGTGCAGCACCCACTGGACAATATCCTCAACTGCGGATTCATTGCCGGTCATGGTGCATCGCGTCCTGCAAAGCGCATCGAGACGGCATCGGTGCTGGCCTGCATCTCGCTGGAATGTGCTCAGAACGAGATGCACGGCGGACAGGCCATACCTGCCTTCGACTTCTATCTGGCACCCTTCGTGCGCCTCTCTTATATAGAGGAGTTGAAGAATCTGGAGGACCTGAACGGCGAAGATTACTCGTCACTCTACCATGAGCCGCTGATGGACTATCTCAAGCAGCCCCTTGACGGACTGACAGGCATCGACCGTGTGCGCCAGCATGCCATCAACAAGACGGTGGGCCGTGTGCACCAGTCTATGGAGGCCTTCATCCATAACATGAACACCATCCACTCGCGTGGCGGCAATCAGGTGGTCTTCTCTTCTATTAATTATGGTACGGACACCTCTGCCGAGGGACGCTGCATCATGCGCGAGATTCTCTTGTCCACCTACGATGGCGTGGGAGAGGGCGAGACGGCCATCTTCCCCATCCAGATATGGAAAAAGAAGCGTGGCGTGAACTATCTGCCTGAAGACCGTAACTTCGACCTCTATCAGTTGGCCTGCAAGGTGACGGCACGCCGTTTCTTCCCCAACTTCCTGAACCTCGATGCTACGTATAACCAGGATGCCGACTGGCGAGCCGACGACCCCAAACGCTATATCCACGAAGTGGCTACGATGGGCTGTCGTACCCGTGTGTTCGAGAACCGCTTCGGACCTAAGACCAGCATCGGACGTGGCAATATCTCGTTCTCTACCATCAATATCGTGCGCCTGGCACTCGAATGCCGCGACATCGAGGACAAGGAGCAGCGCATCGGACAGTTCTTTGCCAAACTTGACCACATGCTCGAAGTGACGGCCAAGCAACTCGACGACCGTTTCCAGTTCCAGAAGACGGCCTTTGCCAAGCAGTTCCCCCTGCTGATGAAGAGTCTTTGGATTGGTGCCGACAAACTGGGTGCCAACGATACAGTGGAGAGCGTCATCAACCAAGGCACCCTGGGTATCGGCTTCATCGGACTGGCAGAGTGTCTGGTGGCCCTTGTCGGCAAGCATCACGGCGAGAGTGAGGAGGCACAGCAGTTAGGTCTGAAGATCGTCACCTACATGCGTGACCGCATCAACGTGTTCTGTGATCAGTTCCACCACAACTACTCAGTGCTGGCAACACCCGCAGAGGGACTGGCAGGACGCTTTACCAAACGCGATCGCAAGGACTTCGGTAGCATTCCTGGCATCACCGACCGTGACTATTATACCAACTCGAACCATGTGCCTGTTTACTATAAGTGCTCGGCCCGCCATAAGGCTGAGGTGGAGGCTCCCTATCACGAACTGACCCGTGGCGGCCACATCTTCTATGTGGAGATCGATGGCGATGCCACCCACAACCCACAGGTCATCATGAGTGTGGTCGATATGATGGACCGTCTGAACATGGGTTACGGTTCTGTGAACCACAACCGCAACCGTTGCATGGACTGCGGCTACGAGAACGCCCAGGGCGACCTGAAGAAGTGTCCTAAGTGCGGCTCTACCCATATTGACCGCCTGCAGCGCATCACGGGCTATCTGGTGGGTACTACCGACCGATGGAACAGCGGAAAACTGGCCGAACTGAACGACCGTGTCACCCATATCGATGATGGTAATCAGACGCTGTTTGAGGATTGAGATTGGAGATTGGAGATTTGAGGTTTCTTTCAGTCGCTTCGCTTGGTGAAAGCGAGCGGAGCTCGAGCGGAGATTTTTAGAATTGTGATTCGCGTACTCTCAATCATAGAAGATACAATGGTAGACGGTCCGGGCTTCCGGACCTCTATCTATTGTGCTGGCTGTAACCACCAGTGCCCTGGCTGCCACAATCCGCAGTCGTGGGACTTCCGTGGTGGGAAGGAGATGACGGTGGAACAGATTATGCGTGTCATCGAGGCCGACCCCTTCACGCGTGGTGTCACCTTCTCGGGGGGTGACCCGATGTATCAGGCGGCGGGCTTTGCCGAACTGGCCCGTCAGATCCACCGGCGTACGCAGAAGGACATCTGGTGCTACACTGGCTTCACCTTCGAGAGCCTCATCCATGATGACCAGCGCGAACTGCTATCCGAACTCGATGTCCTCATCGATGGCCCCTTTATCGAGAAATTCAGCGATCCCGACCTTCTCTTCCGTGGTTCCTACAACCAGCGCATCATCGATGTGCCCCGTTCATTGGCTGAGGGGAAGGTCTGCCTCCTTCCTCTCAACACTCAACCCTAAAAGTATCGCAAGTTCAACTTCTTTCAACACTCAACCCTAAAAGTTTCACAAGCTCAACTTCTTGGAAGTTTAAGGGAGTGGCACTCCCTTTCCATTCCTTCCAACTCAACTTGCAAAGTTGAGTAAAAATTATTTCTTCTGGAAGTCCAGTGTCACCTTCCCGACGAACACGCCGTGTTTGCCCTCATGATCCACAGGCACGCGACGCCCGCTCTTGTCGTTCTCGTAGCCCAGCGTCTTCAGGTAGGTGTGTGAGTGACCGCCCAGGATGAGGTCGATACCCTCCGTGTTCTGTATAACCTTGTTGTCAGGATATTCCTCTGTCTTCCAGCCCAGATGGCTCAGGCAGATGACCACGTCGCACTTCTTCTTGTTCTTCAGCAGGTCAACCATCTCCTGTGCCTTCTCGCTGGCATCGAGGAACTTCAGCGGACCGTAGTTCTTGGTTGACACCAAACCCTCCAGCGGTGGACAGAGGGCGAAGATGCCGATCTTCACGCCGTTGCGCTTCAGGATGAGGTAGGGTTTCACGATATCCTTCAGTTCCGTATCGCCAAAATCGTAGTTCGAGCAGATGATAGGGAAGTTGGCCATCTTGAAGAGACGGACCATGTTTTCCATGCCATAGTCGAACTCATGGTTGCCGATGGTGCCGGCATCATAGCCCATCTGGTTCATCAGTCCCACCTCCACGTCGCCTTTGAACATGGTGTAGTAACTGGAGCCCTGTGAGAAGTCGCCCGTGTCGAAGAGCAGCAGGTTGGGATCTTTCTGCCGTTCAGCCTTCAGCATGTCGATGCGACGGATGAATCCTCCCCTTCCGGCTATCACCGTGTCGGCCAGGTTGGCGTTCAGCGGGAGAATACACGAGTGGGTATCGCTGGTGTGCAGCACGGTAATCGACTTCTGTGCCCACGCGGCACCCACGAACAAACAAACAAATATCGATAATGCAACTATTCTTTTCATATTACTACTCTTATTTCGAACTGAATTTTACGAATTCATTCCTCATTCCTCATTTCTCATTTAATAACAATCCGTCCTTCTACTTTCGCATCGACGACGATGCCCTGCTTCATCATCTCCTGGAAATAGTCCCTGATGACGTAGCGAGCATTGTTGCTGTCTTCCTGCGGAGAGTTCAAGTCAGTAGCACTCTTGAAAGCCACCAGCCCGTCGTTGCCCTGAGCCAGGTAGTCGATGGTGGTCACGCGGTACTTGGCACTGGGGTCTATCTCCTTGCCGTTCAGACGGGCCGACACCAGTTGACCGTCTTTCGTGATGACCAGTTCCACGCCCTTGCTCACACCCTCGCCGCCTCGCTTGGCTATCTGTGCGAAGAGTTCCTTCACTTTCTCGCCAGTCAAGGTGAGGAAGCAGATCTTGTTCTCAAAGGGAGCCACGTCGAGCACATCACCATAGGTCACCTTGCCCTTGGCAAATGCCGAGCGTATGCCACCCATGTTATAGACAGCGAAGTCAGGCTTCTCGCCGTAGTTCTTCGCCATATATATAAAGATGTCAGGCAGCAGGTTCGAGAGGTCGCTCTCAGGACGGCTGGCAGCCATGTTGTGAGCCACCTCGCCCACCACGGGCCCCATAATCGAGTCCACCTTCTGTTTGTAGGGGGCCAGGAAGGCCATCGCCTTGGCATCGGGATTGGCGTCATAGGTCTTGTCCACCAAGATGCGCGTTCTGCTCACATTCGTCAGTTTGTAGTGCGTAGTGCAGGCTGTCAGCATCATACCCGATGCGGCAGCCAAAATGATCAGATACTTTTTCATAGGTCTCTATTTTTCTGCAAAAGTAGGAAAAAATGTTCAGAGTCAGGCGCTTATGGAGCGCTTTTTATTCCTAAAAAAAGTTAACGGAACACATATTTCTCATTCCCCATATCTCATTTCTCATTTTTTAGCAGTACCTTTGCAGCCGCTTTCCGCGTAATCGCTGGCAGGAAGATAGGAGAGTTGCCTGTTATGTTGCGTAGGAACGATACAGCAAATAATATTTTAAAAGGTTAAAAAGTTATGGATTTAATCAAAGTTGCTGAAGAAGCATTTGCAACCGGCAAGCAGCACCCCAGTTTCAAGGCTGGTGACACTGTGACTGTCGCTTACAAAATTATCGAGGGTACCAAGGAGCGCATCCAGTTGTATCGTGGTGTGGTCATCAAGATCGCAGGCCATGGTGAGAAGAAGCGTTTCACTGTTCGCAAGATGTCTGGCACCGTGGGTGTGGAGCGTATCTTCCCCATCGAGTCGCCCAACATTGACAGCATCGAAGTGAACAAGGTTGGTAAGGTTCGTCGCGCTAAGTTGTACTACCTGCGCAAACTCACCGGCAAGGCTGCTCGCATCAAGGAGAAGCGTTCGGCTATCGTTGCCAAGGGAGAGGATTAAGAATCGCCTTCAACAAAAACAATAAAGCATCGCACACAGTGAGAAGTGTGGCGATGCTTTTTTTGTTGAGTTTAGCACATCATTTGCTCTCCTTCTGCATTTCCTCTTCCCCTTCATAGTTCGTTCGTCCGTCGGCATCGCCGTGCAGTGCGTCCTGGAAGGAGTCCCAGTCCTGGAATCCCACCAGCAGCGACAGGCGGTCCAATGTCTTCTTATTAGGCTTGTGCAGCAATTCCTTCTCCACAGCCATCATCAGTTTTCTAAGTGCTTCCTTTTTATGCTCCATTTTCTAATCTCAAATCTCTATACACCTCAGCATATTTCTGTGCAGCCCCCGTGTTGCCAAACCGCTCCACATAGGCCTGGCTCAGTTCAATCCTGCGCTCACGCTCTGGTGCACCATAGAGCACCTGCATCAGGGCATGGGCCATCGCCTCGTCGTCGTCAGGATCTACGTAAAGGCTGTCCGGACCGCCCGCTTCCTCCAGGCACGACCCTGTGCAGGCCACCACGGGCAGTCCCATGCGTATGGCTTCTATGATGGGTATGCCGAATCCCTCGTAGCGCGAGGGGTAGACGAAGGCATCGGCCATGCGGTAGAGTGCAGGCAGGTCGTCGTCAGGCACCCCGTGCAGCATGAGCACCCGCTCCTGCAGCATGTTCTCGCTGACGTACCGCCTGACCTCATCGGCATAGGGTGTCTGTCGTCCCACGATGACCATTGCCACATCCTCTGGCAGGCGCTGGAGGGCCTTCACTGCCAGCAGCACGTTCTTCCGTTCCTCTATCGACCCTACGTTGAGCACGTAGCGGTCGGGCAGTTCATAGCCGTTTCGCACCTGCCACATCTTCTGTGGCAGAGGCTCTGTCACAAACCGTGGGGCACAACTCTGATAAATCACGTCGACACGATCTTCGCTGATGCCGCCCAGTTCGCAGATGTCACGCTTCGTACACTCGCTGATGGCCACGATGCGGTCGGCTTCGCTCAGGGCCTGGTGGAACTTGCGCACGTATATCTTTACGTCGATGCTGTTGTAGTATTCCGGGTGGCGCATGAAGATCAGGTCGTGGATAGTTACCACACTCTTGATGCCAGCCTTGCCCAGACCAGAAGGCAACTCTCCCGACAGCCCATGATACACCTGTACGCCGTCATTGGTCAGTTGACCTACGATGCCCTTGCTGCGCCACAGCGACTTGCCGAAAGGCGACTTGTAGACACCACGCGGATAACAGAAATGCAGATAGTCGTTCTCCGCCACTTGCAGTCGCAGTTCGTCGCGCCCCTTGTCCACGGCATAGAGTCGCAGGTCGAGACCCTCGATTCTTGCCAGGTCATTGGCCAGTGTTCTTCCGAAACTACCCAGTCCTGTGCCGTTACGCACGATGCGCTTGGCATCCAGCCCAATAATCATACGTTCTTCCATTTCGCACGCAAAGGTACGAATAAGCAAGCAAAAAGCCAAAAAATTTTTGCTTTTTCGAGCGTGAGTACCTTAGAAAGTACCTTCGACCGACAGGTCAAGGGTACGAATAAGCGAGCAAAATGCAAAAGGAAACTCAACTGTCTCCTACCTTCTCAATTGGGAAATATACTGACAGAGAAATCGAAAAGAGGCTACTTTCTATGGACCTTCGTTAAGATGCCTTCTAACACAGTAAAGTATGCCTGTTTCAAAGGTAAAACAAGTTGTTTTACTATGAATGAAGTCATTATGATGTCAATATGATGTCATCATAGTACACAACTAACTGGCTATGAAGCAATTGTAGATAATAATGAAGTCAAATTAAAAAGAAGCAATAAAATTATGGTAGTACACATTAGACTTGTTAAGAACAACATCAAGAGCAGAAGTTCTTATGGAAGATATTTTACAAAAGCAGTCAGTCGGAGCGACATCACGCAATCAGTCCTCTGAATCAGGGTAGTGGTTTTGTCTTTGGAACCACTGTCACGAATCGTGACGGTGCCCCAGTCGTTGTAACCTGACACCTAATTCAGATACGAGGTTTCCCATCTCATCAATAGCGAGACGCTGACAGTCCTCATTATCCTTGAACCGCAATGAGTCGCTATTGATCACGATTGAATAAGGATTTATACAGGACTCACTTAAGACCTTCGCAACAGAAATACTAAATACACACAAGACACATTGTAGTAATTGCGAGTTGCTACAATGTGTCTATTTGGAAGTAAAATTACTTTTTCAACACAATCACCTTGGCTGTCTTGTTGTCCATTTCAGGCATCGTGGCCCCTACTGGTGCACCGATATAAGTAGGATCCGTCACGACGAACTTCTTATTGTCCAACATGATATAGTCACCATTTACCTCCTCGGTGAAAGCAACGGCAGCAGCCAGATGTCCAGGATAATAGATGAGGATACAGTCAAGACCCAGGATGTCACGTACGATGCGGGTATAGAGAATAGCCCTGTCCTCACAATCGCAGTAGGGATAACTGAGAGACTCTTCGGCAAAGAATGCCCTGTCACGTCCCCATACCTTATTGTCATATTCGTATTCCAGTCCTGTCTGAATCAAGTTCAGCAGCCGGTTCGCAGCCTCCAGTTGCGACAGTCCCTTCACTGCTTTTACGAACGTAGGGTATATCTGGTTCACCACCATTTTATCGAGAGGCGTATTGGCATACATACTCCAGCGGGTCATGAAGTTGTCACCTATCATCGAGGTTGGATAGGTATTATAGAAGTCTATCAGATTCTTATTGACAGACACACTTATCTTGAAGTCTGTGAACCGCTGCGAAGCAATTGTCCTTGAGGGTGACATATTCTCAGCAAATCGCTGACCACCGTTAATCAGGAGCGACATATCCTTCTCGTTGGGAAAGGCGGCTTCGCAAATACATAGTCTTGACGGCAGTTCCTCGACGCCATAGAACACATCACCTTTGACACCATACGATGGCTGGTTGAATATCTGATGTTTACTGGCATAGAGCATATACAGTTTATTTCCGTCAACGGCTAGACGCATCTTATAGCCAGACTGCATATAGAGATAAGCCAGCATCAAGGCACTCTCATTACTGCCCTTTCCACATACGTGGTCTGTCAGCGCCTTCAGCATCTGCAGATAGCCCCAATCGCTCAGGTTCAACGTCTTCCTCAGTGCCAGACAGTCTAGAATCATGTTATCATAATCCTTAGCGTCAATGCGATTCAGACTATTGGCAATATCTGCTTCACTGATGCCATCAAGCATCACCTTGTGCGCCACATCGAACCTGACTTTTGCCGGTGTACCAAAGAATGTAAAATCGACGGTCTTCTCTTCTACCACTGGCACCTCCTCTATGGGTTGGACTGGCTGCGGACGAGGTTCCACAGGAACAGGATTGATGACCTCCTCAATGATGACAGGCTTATCCTCAATAGGCTTATCTTGATCCTCCTTTGGCATGACAACAGGCGGTACGGGTTCCTCCTTGGGCACTGGCACTGGTTTTGTCTCCTCAAAAGCCTTCCAGGGATTCTTCACAAATTCAATATATTCTGCCATGCACTGCTGGCGGAAATCCTCAAAATCCTGACGAACAGCCTTTCTAAACTCATCGAGCGACGAGTGCGCCTGTTTCTTGTCAAGATTTTGGGCATGGCCCTGTGCCATGCATAGAACCATGCCCAATAATGTGATGTAGCATCTCATAATGACTAATTATTTATTGCTGAACACTTCATCTATGACGGGATTCAGTGCGTCGCCCTCACTCTCCAGTTCCTTCTGCAAGTTCCTCTTCATTCGGGCTGTCAGTTCCTTCTTGTCGAAAGCCAGACGGACCTGAACCTCAAAGTTGTTGTTTGGCAGGCGGCGGTAGATGGTCAGCACACGGATAGAGTTGGTCAGTGACTCATCGACAATGGCACGGGCTCTCTCATTGAACTTGTCCACGGTTGTTGCCGTAATGGTAGATCCCTGTGCATTGTCCAGTTTCTGCTGGATGGCAGCCACAATCTCCGTCTTCAACAAAGCGGCCAGTTCTGTCTGTGCTGCCGTCCGGGCTGCTGCAACACCGGCGTTGTAGGTACCTGATGTGGTCTGGCCTGTCTGCAGGATGAAGCGCTTAGTGGGGGCGCCATTCTCGTCAGCCATCAGTTCTGCGCCGTACAACTGACTCTGTGTGATCTGCTTCTCAATGGTAGCCTCTCCAGCAGGAACCTGCCAACCCTCTTTCTTCAGTTCCTTGGCCTGCTTCTTGGCATCCTTGGTCGGTTTGGCATTCAGCATCTTCATGTTAATCTCGTTCAATTCCTTCTGCTGTCTGGCCAGTTCTGCTGCACTCTGTGCAAATGTTGTGGTTGCCATCAAGGCTACTACTAACAGTGAAATCATCTTTTTCATAATCGTCATGTTTTAAAAGTTAATAATATTGTTGTTTGTTTATTTGCCTATTAAAGCAAGAGTTCTGGAAAGGTAACCCATCATTTTCATTTTTTCTGAAAATTTTCCATCATAGAGAATTGAGCAATGTCTGGGCTTCCTCAAGATGTTCGCAGTATGGGTCGCTCTTGATATAACGCTTCAGTTGCTTTTTGGCCTCTCTCTTCTTGCCAGTCTTCACAAGCAAGTAGATGTAGGTCCAGCGTATCTCGCTGTTCTTGACCACCTCCTGCTCCAGTTCGTAGATCATCTCCTCATCATCCCAGCCTGCTACCAGTTCTTCTGTAGCCTCTACCATCCAGTCGGAACGTTCCAATGCCTGTCGTGTCTTTTCCAAGGCAGAACTATAGTCCTTGTCGTCTATCATCTGCATGATGGATGATATCTCAGGTATAGCGGCCCTGTATTCTGTCATTGACGGCACGTCTAGTCCCAGATCATCCCAGGCGTTTGTAGTCTTCCAAAACGGCATCATCAGCAATAGCACCGCCACACAGGCTGCTGCCGCACCTATCCAATAGATGGGAAGCATCTTTGACTTGTGCGATGTGTGCTCCCACTCTGCCATCCGCTCCAACTTCTGCTGGCGCTCACCCAGACGGTCGGCAATCCTATTTGTCAACTCATCTGCTTCCTGCTTGACATAAACCTCTTCACTCATACCATTTTACGCTGTTAAGTTAAACATCTTGAACTGAACAGTGATACGATCTCTTAGTGTGTTCATACATTTGTTCTTCGCTGTTTTCAGACCATTCTTACTGGTGTTCTTCTCCGCCCGCTGTTCCATGATCTGGTCGAGGCTCATCCCCTTATAATAGAATAAGGTGAGTATCTCCGCGCAACGGGGCGACAGTTCGCTGATACATTCATCCACGATACGGTTTTTCTGCTCTTCTGCATCCTCGGCCTTATCGAACGTGGTCACCACCTCGTCAGCCCTGCTGCTGTCTTCAAACAGTTCGCCGTAGTAGTCTTCTTTGGTGCTACGCACCAGTTCGCGGAATTCTGTCCTGGCAAAGGCCATCAGAAAGGTGGTCAGACTGCATGTCATCGGCTTCACCTCTCCGTTTTGCTGCTGTCGGCACACTTTCTCATCCTCTATGTGGATTCTTTTATTATCAATCTCCATCCACAGTTTCAGGAAGGCCGACTGGAAAATCTCCTGCTTCTTGTCCTTGTCAAAGAACACCTCGTTGAAATGCTCGTCGAAATAGCGTTTTGCCGTCTTATAGAACCACTCTTCTGCTTTTCGATCCCTGGCTTGCAGCCTGAGAACCACTTCCACATCATTGTAGCCCTGCGGCTTTCTTGTGAACAACTCCTTGATCATTATCGCTCGTTCTGGTAGTTAAAGGTAAATATGTAAAGAAGTAACCCTTCGTTTCCTCATTATTTGCTGCCGCTCACCATGGGTGTTTGTCTGACTTTCCCACGATGTTGTTCCATAAAGGTGTTCAGTGTCTGTTCCAGTTGCTCGTTGTCCTGTTTCAGCACCTTCATGCCCATTTTATAGAGGGCATAGGTCAATTTGCCCACCTGCAGGTCTTTCATTTCCGTACACAACTGGTATGGTTTGCAGGCACTGACGGTACGCCATTCCTCCGCTGTCAGTTGCGGCATATCCTCATTGATGCGCTTGGGTATGCTGAACCTGATGTCCACCCCCCTCACACATTCATCGTCCGGCCCACAGGTGGCATCACCACTGTGACAGGCATCAACTACCACAACCAGTTCACCCTTTCGGCCTATCTTCTGGCGTATGGTTTGCAGGAATGCGGCCACTTCATCATCGCACAGATGCTTCTCGCCGTGGTCGTTGGGGCCATAGACCATATAGGCATCGTAGGGAATCCAAGCCTCGTCCCACTGTGAGTGTCTGCTGCTCCATTTCAAAGCCTCATCGCCGTCCAGATCCGTCATCAACTGTCCGTGACCGGAGTAGTGGATATACACCTTGTCGCCCCTGTGGCATCTGTTGGCCAGACTCACAAAGGCATTCACCATCGCCTGCTTGGTGGCTTGTTCGTTCTTCAGCGTCACGATGTCGGTATAGCCCGTCTGCTGCAACATCTGCACCACATAGTACACATCGTTGTCGCCATGAATCTTCCCCCACGATGTGTCAGCCTGCTTACCAAGTCCGAACACCAAAGCACGGTGGGTCACGGCTTCAGCACCCAAGGCGAAGCCTACCAAAAGTAGTATTAACAGTTCCTTCTTCATCATCTTCATAGGATATTTTTGTTTTTAAAGCAGAAAGAGGCTGGAAGTAACCCTGATTATTATACTCTTTTTTTGAATGACTACAGGGCAAGACGGAGGCCCAGGGTGCTGCCGTGAATTGACGGCCCGTCGGAGTAGCGAAAGGCGGCGCGACAGAACGTCGCGTAGCCGCGCCAACTACCGCCACGATCAACCCGGCGGGAGCTACTGACAGCACCAGTGGGATTTGTCTGAGCAGATGACGAATAACTGCCATACCAGTCATAGCACCACTCCCAGACATTGCCACTCATGTCATACAGTCCCAGTTCGTTGGCGTTCTTTCCTGCCACTACATGCGTCTTGTCCCCGCTATTTTTTTCATACCACGCCACATCATCTATAGTGTTACTGCCTGCATACATATAGCCTTTCGACTTTGTGCCCCCCTTGGCCGCGAACTCCCACTCTGCCTCGGTGGGGAAGCGGAATGTCTGGCCAGTCATCTGGTTCAACTTCGTCAGGAACTGTTTGCTGTCCTCGTAACTGATATTATAGGCGGGATAGTTGTCGCCCTTGCCAAATTTTGATTCCCACTTACTACCGTCTGATGTCGGCGACTGCCCCATCACGGCATACCACAGGGCCTGGGTCACTTCTGTCTCACCCATATAGTAGTCTTTCGTTAACGTCACGGAATGAACAGGCTTTTCATTATCATAACCTGTCGTTGAACCCATCTGAAAGGTACCGGCCTTCACCAACTTCATCTTAAACGTCACTGTCTTGCCGTGACCTTTTACAGTAAAAGTCTTCTCGTCCATTACGACTGGGATGTTATTCAGTGTCAGGTTCACTTCCGTCGTCTCGTTCTCCTTCACAGTTACCGTCTGAGTCAAGTCATTATAGCCTGCCTTCTTCAATGATATGGAATGCTCACCAATCAACAAGTCGTTGAGAATGATGGGGGAAACTCCCTGCTCCTTTCCGTCAACATATATGGTGGCATTCAATGGCTGCGAGAGAACAGAGAGAGAACCAGTGATGGGGGTGGGAGCCGTAAGGCTAAACGTCTGGGGCGTCCCCTCCTCTACAGTGATGCTCTGCACTGATGGACGATGATTTGCCTGACGGCACTCCACCTGATAGGTTCCGGCATTCAGTTTGCCCTTCCATGTGCGACGGCCTTTCTGCTCACCATTGACATAGATATCGGCATCAGATGTAACATTTAGCGTTATGACCGAGTACATGGGGCGTAACGTGATTGTTTCCTCGTGACGCTGATTCTGGTCGTTTAGCGTAAATCTGCCTTCCGAAGGATGATAGCCCTCGGCCAGCACCTTATAAGTATAGGTGTCTTGATTCAGTCCTTTGGCCAGTAAGCCTTCGCTGTCGGTGATGCCAAGTGGAGTTTCGGCATCACCTGTTGCCGAGCCCTTGATGGTTATCATAGCCTTGCTGTCGGCTGGCTTCACATTGAACAACACCATCTGCATCTTGACCACCTTTCCCTGCGAGGAAAGTTGCATGGTGTAGGTGCGCCCTTCCTCAATAGTGGTCTGCAGGTCATACTTGTTGATTGTCGTGTAGCCCTGGCGGCTGATGGTCACCATCTTCGCGTTGCGCTGAACATACACCCACAATTCACCGTCGTGCTGCTCCACCAAACTGTTCATGTTGCCGAAGTTGAAGTTGTAGGCCTTCAGGTCATCATCAGGATTGGTCGATGTCACCTTGATGATGGCATACAATGACCCGTTGCCATCCACCTTTTTATAAGCCTCGTTCTTGGCTGTCAGGTCAAACTGGTCGAGGCCGAAACTGGACACAGAAAACTTCTGACGCGGCTGCGCCATAGTACTGGCGGCTCCCATCAACAGTAGGAGTAGCACTGCGGCGATTCTCAATGATAATAGTCTGTTCATAGACAGTTTTCGTTATATAGTAATCATTCTCTTTTCGTCATTAATGCCCATTCAACGATGAAGTAACCCTTATGAAAGCAGGAATGCGGCCTCGGTACGCCCCGCCGACTGCAGGGTGGGACACGCTTGCCTGCCTGCTGTTCTGCCAGGAAGGACTACAGGGCAAGACGGAGGCCAAGGTCGAAGCGAAGCGACGGCCTGTAGTAGTAGCGATAGGCGGTGCGGCAGTACGTCGCATTGCTGCACCAACTGCCACCACGGTACACCCGGTCGGAGCCACTGGAGGGACCGGTGGGATTGGTCTGTGCAGAGGACGGATAACTGCCATACCAGTCCTGGCACCACTCCCAGACATTGCCGCTCATGTCATAGAGCCCCAGTTCGTTGGGGGATTTCGTCTTGACGGCATGCGTTTTTCCCCCCGAATTGCCATCATACCAGGCCACATCGCCGATGTCGTTGCCGCCCGAATACGTGTAGCCCATGCCCTTGCTGCCGCCACTGGCCGCATACTCCCACTCGGCCTCCGTCGGGAAACGGAACGACTGGCCAGTCATCTGGTTCAACTCCCTCAGGAACTGCTCGCAGTCCGCATAACTGACATAGTAGGCAGGATAGTCGTCGCCTTCGCCACGAAGAGAATAACTTTTTTTTGCCATATCACGCTGCTGTTCCGTCACGGCATACCAAAGGGCCTGCTGTCGTATGGTCTTTCCCGTCACGGCATACCAAAGGGCCTGCGTCACTTCTGTCTCACCCATATAGTAGTCTTTGGTCAACGTCACGGAATGAACAGGCTTTTCATTATCTTCGCCTGTCATTGAGCCCATCTGGAAAGTCCCTGCCTCCACCAACTTCATCTTAAACGTCACCGTCTTGCCATTACCTGTCACGGTAAAAGTCTTTTCATCTGTTGCTTCAGGAGTAGTCTCTACAGGAATATTGTTTAATGTAAGGGCAAGACGGAGACCCTGGGTGCCATCCAGCCCGCCGCTGAGGCGATAGGTGGTGCGGCAGAGCGCCCCAGGGCATTCCCAACCGCCGCCACGGATAACCCGCTCGGGGACATTGACAGCACCAGTGGGATTTGTCTGCGCAGAGGACGAATAACTGCCATACCCGTCATAGCACCACTCCCATACGTTGCCACTCATATCATACAGCCCCAGTTCGTTGGCTTTCTTTCTTGCCACTACGTGCGTCCCCATCCCGTCATCTTTATACCACCCTACATCATCTATCGCGTTACTGCCTGCGTATGTATATCCCTTTGATTTTGTACCACCCTTAGCCGCAAACTCCCATTCGGCTTCAGTTGGGAATCGGAAATTCTGGCCGGTCATCTGATTTAGTTTTGTCAGGAACTGTTGACAGTCCTCATAACTAATGCAGTAGGCAGGATAGTTGTCACCAAGACCATCGTATGATTCCCACTTTCTACCATCTGATGTTGGCGACTGCCCCATCACGGCATACCACAGAGCCTGGGTCACTTCAGTCTCACCCATATAGTAGTCTTTGGTCAACGTCACGGAATGAACAGGCTTTTCGTCATCATTATTACTTGTCGCTGAACCCATCTGGAAGGTACCTGCCTTCACCAACTTCATCTTAAACGTCACTGTCTTGCCATTACCTGTCACGGTAAAAGTCTTTTCATCTGTTGCTTCAGGAGTAGTCACTACAGGAATATTGTTTAATGTGACTTTCACCTCGCTAAACTCATTTTCCTTCACCGTGGCGGTCAGCAGTTCATCATTATAGCCAGCCTTTGAAAGTTTGACTTGATGAGAGCCTATCAGCATATCAGTGATATTCTTGGGAGTCGTGCCATAGTCCTTGCCGTCGATACTGATAGCGGCACCGAGCGGCTGAGAGATAATAGAGAGCGTGCCTGTGATGGGCGTGGGTGCCTGCAAGGTGAACGTCTGGGGCTTGTTCTCCTCCACACTGATGCTCTGCGTGGTGGTGCGATGGTTCTGCTGTCGACACTCCACCTGATAGTTGCCGGCATTCAACTGCCCTTGCCATGTGCGACGCCCCTTCCGTTCACCATTCACATAGATGTCGGCTTCTGAGGCTACAGTCAGCGTGATCAGCGAGAAGCGCGGACGCAGAATGACACTTTCATGATGTGTCTGCGACTGGTCGTCAAGGGTAAAGCGGCCTTCTGAAGGATAGTAGTTCTCGGAAACCACCTTATAGGTGTACGTGCCCAACTCCATGTTTTTGGCCAGTTGTCCCGAAGCATCAGCCGTGCCCAGCATCGTCTCCGCAGCATCGGGCCCGGAACCCTTAACCATCA
The DNA here is from genome assembly GCA_902799905.1 of uncultured Prevotellaceae bacterium. Taxonomy (GTDB): domain Bacteria; phylum Bacteroidota; class Bacteroidia; order Bacteroidales; family Bacteroidaceae; genus Prevotella. The sequence goes on along the minus strand of CADCCB010000023.1, from coordinate 34,196 downwards.
CCACCGCCTTGCTGTCGGCTGGCGTCACCTGGAAAAGCACCATCTGCATACTGATGACCTTTCCCTGCGAAGATAGTTGCATGGTATAAGTGCGCCCCTCCTCAATGGTGGTCTGCAGGTCATACTTGTTGATCGTCGTGTAACCCTGGCGGCTGATGGTCACCATCTTTGCATTGCGCTGAACATACACCCACAGTTCACCGTCGTGCTGCTCCACCAAACTATTCATGTTGCCGAAGTTGAAGTTGTAGGCCTTCAGGTCATCATCAGGATTGGTCGATGTCACCTTGATGATGGCATACAGTGACCCGTTGCCATCCACTTTCTTGTACTGCTCGTTCTTGGCTGTCAGGTCAAACTGGTCAAGTTCGAAACTGGCAACCGTGAACTTCAACTTCTGCTGGGCATTTGTGGTTGCTGTGCCCGCAAGGAGCAGAAGCACCAGGGCCATCAGCGAGACACCCATTCGCGTCTTTCGTGAAATACGTGGTTTCATAAAACGATTGTCCATATATTTATTCATTGTAAAAGTCGCCGGCATTATATAGTTTCGTCATGTCCACTTCGTTAGGCTGCCAGGTGCGCACCTTAATCTGCGGAAGATCGTGATTCGTCATGTTGACCAACAGGAACAGGTAGCCCTTGTCACCGTATGTGCTGGAATTGTACTCCTGACTGATCTGGATGCCGAAAATCTCCTCGTCCTTGAATTTCTCCAACCATTGTACATCATTGTTGCCAAAGCGGATATTGATGAACTCGTTGCGGTCGAAACAGCGCTTGAGATTTTTCAGATACTCATCCTTGGTATAGCGGTTGTAGTGAATCACCTCCTGACCTTCCAATGAGATGGGGCGCTCGCGCGTTCCCGTCTGCGGCGACTGTCTTTTGGCTACATTGCCAATAATAATCACAGCATCGTCAGCAAATATCTCACGGATATAGTCCAGCCTCTGCAGGCAGTAGGCCGTCTTGTAGTTCTCCAGAAACTCCATCAGCATCTCGCGGGTCTCGTCCTTCCATCCAGGGTGTTTACACAGAATATCGTCTTCGGCTACCTGTCCTAGGCCAAAGGCAATACTCTCTATCTGCTTGGCCTGATTGAAGGTCAGCACGACATCCTCAACAAAAGTCTTCTTGGTACCACGGTTAAATGAGAACGACATCTGCAGACCGCGTGCCACCACCTTGCCCTCGGCACTCTTGAAGAACTTCAGGTTGGGATTGCCTACCACACGTCCTGTGCCGTAGCCTATCAACTGGCGGAACATCTCCTTGCCTTCGAACGTAAAATACTTCGAAGCCTCCGTGTTGTTCTTCGCCTTGATGGCCTCTATCACCTTGAAGGCCACATCAGCATAGTCCTCGGCATTATTGGGCATCTGCGAACCGCTTGGGTTCAGGTTCACGCCTGTATGATCGACAAGATTCGGGCTGCCGCCCTTTTTGTCTTTCTCTTTGGGTTGCGTCTTGGCTATGGCGCCTTTTCCCTTGACCTTCATGGCTGCCTTTGGAAAAACCTTACGGGTGATAACACCCAGCACGCTCTGCATCTCGGCATCGCCACGGGCCTGGCCCTTATATTCATATTCTATACTGAGATGATAGGTATCCGTCTCATAACCCGGCACCATCTCCATCATACCACGTCCGTCCTTGGCTGTGCCGTAGCACTCTGCCCGTCCGTCGTTGTAGGTGTACTCTAGGCTTGACACGGGCTTGCCGTCATAGTTGAACAACAGATCGACGAAGTCTCCGTCGCGCTTTTCAAAAGAGACGCTGACGTTACTGAGTATCTCGTTTATCTTCAGCGGTATCCAGTTGGTGATAATCCTCCCCTTCTCGTCAGTCACCTCATTAGGACGCTGCACCGAACGGATGAGCGAGTAAGCCCAGTAGTAGTATTGCAGTGCCATATCCACTTTCCCTCTTTGTAGCGACTCATCGGCAATCAGCAGCATGTCCTTCGCCTTTGCGATACGGCCGTCGTAGATGCGGGCCAGTTCCGAGCGCTTCATATAGCGCCGTACCGTCACATCGGGTTCCTTGCCGACGACCCATTTCTCCACGTTTGTCAGTGACGACTGCGAATAGGTCTTCACGCAGTTCAACACCCTCGACTTATGGTCTATCGCGCCATTGGTTTTCGTTTCGTCGGTCAGTTCTTGGAATTCGCTCGACACATTTGTGGCTATCATACTCACAAGGTCAGCCATCGCCTGCTCGGAGGCCTCTGCCTCCGTGGAACCATGGCCGATACCATAGTAGTATTCGCCAGACTGTTGGATATAGTCCCAGTTTTGGGCCATCATCTCCAAGGGGAGGAGCAGCAAGAGTGTCAATAATAATTGGTTTCGCATACTTTCTATACATTATAGGTTTTATCTGTTAAAGCACAATGTGAGGAAAAGTAACCCTCGTCTTGTCAATAAGGCTACAAGGCAAGACGGAGGCCAAGGTCGTCGTAGCGATACCTCGGTCTGCGTAGGCTGCGATTGGCAGTGCGGCAGCCCTCCGCATAGCTGTTCCAACTACCGCCACGGCAAACCCGTCCGGAGCCACTGACAGCACCAATGGGGTTTGTCTGGGCAGACGACGAATAACTGCCATACCAGTCGGAGCACCACTCATATACGTTGCCGCTCATATCATACAGCCCAAGTTCGTTGGCTTTCTTTCCTGCCACTACGTGCGTCCCGTTCCCGCTATTATCACTATACCACGCCACATCACCTATCGTGTTACTGCCTGCATACGTATAGCCCTTACTCTTGGTGCCGCCCCTGGCCGCGAACTCCCATTCGGCCTCCGTCGGGAAGCGGAAGTTCCGGCCAGTCATCTGGCTCAACTTCGTCAGGAACTGCTGGCAGTCCTCATAACTGATATAATAGGCAGGATAGTCGTTGCCTATACCATAGGACGAATCCCACTTGCTACCATCTGATGTCGGCGACTGCCCCATCACGGCATACCACAGAGCCTGGGTCACCTCTGTCTCGCCCATATAGTAGTCTTTGGTCAGCGTCACGGAATGGACACGCTTTTCATCATTATCACCTGTCAATGACCCCATCTGGAAGGTGCCTGCCTTCACCAACTTCATCTTAAACTTCACCGTCTTGCCATGGCCTGTCACCATGAAGGTTTTTTCATCGGTTGTCACAGGAGTAGTTACTATAGGAACATTGTTTAATGTGACTTTTACCTCGCTAAACTCATTTTCCTTCACAATTACCGTCTGAGTCAAGTCGTTATAGCCTGCCTTGGACAGTTTAACCTGATGAGAGCCTATCAGCAAATCAGTGATGTTTTTAGGAGTCGTGCCATAGTCCTTGCCATCGATACTGATATTTGCACCGAACGGCTCTGAAATGACAGAAAGCGATCCAGTAATGGGAGCAGGGACTTGCAAGGTGAATGTCTGAGGTCTGTTTTCTTCCACACTAATAGATTGGGTACTTGGCCGATGATTCTGCTGGCGGCATTCCACTTTATAGTTGCCAGGATTCAGAGGTCCCTTCCAACTGCGACGCCCTTTGAGTTCACCATCCACATAGATGTCGGCATCGGTATCTACTGCAAGCGTAATCATGGAGAAACGGGGACGCAGGGTGACCGTCTCCTCATGTGTCTGTACAGGGTCATTCAATGTAAAGCGACCTTCTGAGGGATAGTAGTTCTCCGCCATCACACGGTAGGTGTAAACATCAAGCGACATACTTTTTGCCAACTGCCCAGAGGCATTTGTGCTCAGCATCTCTTCGACTGCATTGGCACCGGAACCTTTAATCATCACGACAGCCCTGCTGTCGGCAGGTGATATCTGGAAAAATACCATCTGTTTTTGTACTATTGGCCCCTGCGAGGAAAGTTGCATGGTATAGGTGCGCCCTTCCTCAATGGTGGTCTGCAGATCATACCTGTTGATCGTCGTGTAGCCTTGGCGGCTGATGGTCACCATCTTCGCATTGCGCTGCACATACACCCACAGTTCACCGTCGTGCTGCTCCACCAGACTATTCATGTTGCCGAAGTTGAAGTTATAGGCCTTCAGGTCATCGTCGGGATTGGTCGATGTCACCTTGATGATGGCATACAATGACCCATTGCCATCCACCTTCTTGTACTGCTCGTTCTTGGCTGTCAGGTCAAACTGGTCAAGTTCAAAACTGACAACCGAGAACTTCTGACGCGGCTGCGCCATAGAACTGGCGGCTCCCAACAACAGAAGGAGCAGCACTGCGGCGATTCTCAATGATAATTGTCTGTTCATAGACAGGTTTCGTTATATTGTAATTATTCTCTTTTCGTCATTAATGCCCGCTCAACGATGAAGTTACCCTTATGAAAGCAGGAATGCGGCCTCGGTACGCCCCGCCGACTGCAGGGTGGGACACGCTTTCCGGCCTGCTGTTCTGCCAGGAAGGACTACAGGGCAAGACGGAGGCCAAGGTGGCCGTCGCGATACGCCGGCCCGTAGTAGAAGCGATAGGCGGAGCGGCAGTACGAAGCATTGTTTAAATAACTGCCACCACGATAAACCCGGTCGGATCCACTGGAGGGACCGGTGGGATTTGTCTGTGCAGAGGACGGATAACTGTCATACCAGTCCTGGCACCACTCCCAGACATTCCCGCTCATGTCATAGAGGCCAAGTTCGTTGGGGGACTTCGTCTTGACGGCATGCGTGCCGCTTCCAGAATTGCCTTCATACCAGGCCACATCGCCGATGTCGTTGCCGCCGGAATACGTGTAGCCCTTGCCCTTGCTGCCGCCCCTGGCCGCATACTCCCACTCGGCTTCCGTCGGGAAACGGAACGACTGGCCAGTCATCTGGTTCAACTCCCTCAGGAACTGCTTGCAGTCCGCATAACTGATATAGTAGGCAGGATAGGTGTCGCCTTCGCCACGAAGAGAATAACTTTTATCTGCCATATCACGCTGCTGTTGTATGGTCTTTCCCGTCACGGCATACCAAATGGCCTGCGTCACCTCTGTCTCGCCCATGTAGTAGTCGCTCGTCAGCGTCACACTATGTACGGGCTTCTCGTCACTCTCACCCGTGATCGATCCCATCTGGAACGTGCCGGCCTTTACCAATTTCATCTTGAACGTCACCGTCTTGCCATGGCCTGTCACCGTGAAGGTCTTCTCGTCTGTTGCCACGGGGATGTCGTTCAGTGTCAGGTTCACTTCCGTCGTCTCGTTCTCCTTCACAGTCACTGTCTGAGTCAAGTCGTTATAACCGGCCTTGGACAGTTTGACCTGATGAGAGCCTACCAGCAAATCAGTGATGTTCCTGGGAGTCGTGCCATAGTCCCTGCCGCCGATGCTGATAGCGGCACCGAGCGGCTCTGAAATGATAGCAAGTGACCCGGTAATGGGAACAGGGACTTGCAGGGTGAATGCCTGGGGCTTGTTCTCCTCCACGCTGATGCTCTGCATGGTGGCACGGTGGTTAGCCTGTCTGCACTCCACTTGATAGTTGCCAGGATTCAGAGGTCCCTTCCAACTGCGACGTCCTTTGAGTTCACCATCCACATAAATGTCGGCATCGGCATCTACTGTGAGCGTAATCATGGAGAAGCGGGGACGCAGGGTGACCGTCTCCTCATGTGTCTGTACAGGGTCGTTCAATGTAAAGCGACCTTCTGAGGGATAGTAGTTTTCAGCCATCACACGGTAGGTATAGACGTCAAGCGACATACTTTTTGCCAACTGCCCGGAGGCGTTCGTGCTCAGCATCTCTTCAACAGCATTGGCACTGGAACCTTTAACCATCACCACAGCCCTGCTGTCGGCAGGTGAGATCTGGAAAAACACCATCTGTTTTTGTACTATTGGCCCCTGCGAGGAGAGTTGCATGGTGTAGGTGCGCCCCTCCTCAATGGTGGTCTGCAGATCATACCTGTTGATCGTCGTGTAGCCCTGGCGGCTGATGGTCACCATCTTGGCGTTGCGCTGCACATAAACCCACAGTTCGCCGTCGTGCTGCTCCACCAGGCTGTTCATGTTGCCGAAGTTGAAGTTGTATGCCTTCAGGTCATCGTCGGGATTGGCCGACGTCACCTTGATGATGGCATACAATGACCCGTTACCGTCCACCTTCTTGTACTGCTCGTTCCTGGCCGTCAGGTCAAACTGGTCAAGTTCAAAACTGACAACCGAGAACTTCAACTTCTGTTGGGCAATGACTGGCAACACGCCACACAAAAACACCAATAGCAGACTTAAACGGTATAATCTAATCATTTAAAGAATTATCTTAATTTCATAGACTTCCAATTCTCTCCAAGTCTAAACGACGGATTAGGCGTAGGAGTCTGAGTCTTTCCGTCATTGTTGATTACGCTGGCCTTGCCCACCTGATCAGTGACGAAATCTACTAGTCCGCCAAGGGTAGTGTCTCCCTTGGTGTTATGTAAATGTTTCAACAGATAATATGTGAAGCGTCCATGACCATGCTCTTCGTCAACGTATGCCGTCTCTGTATCCTGCGAAGCAGAAAATACCATCATGTTACCTGTGGGCACTATACTACGGGCTGCAACAGCAATTGATTTGGCGTTTACTGCCATATCACCCTGACGCGTAGTTCCACTGAAACAGGCATCTATTAGGAGTAGTGTGAGTTGCGATGGTGCTTCTGCCAGTTCATCATACATGTCGTTCAGACTATAGCCTGTGTTGCTGACATCTGAAGCAAAGCCGTCAATAGGCATCAGATAAGGCATACGGGTAGCCTCATCGGGATAACCGTGACCAGAATAATACACAAGTGCCTTGGCTTCTCCATTGAAGGCTTTCAGACGATTCGACAACACCTGCACTGCATGGCGCATATCGTTGATGCTGGCATCCTTATAGATATCTATATTCTTTTTAGGGACACCCAATGTCTTCTGGCAATACTCTGCAAAGACCTTCGCATCATTGTTGGCATATGGAACATCGGCTATGCGTTTATAGTTCTCGTTGCCAATAACCAGTACGAACATCTTGTCGTTGTCAGTTTTGTTCAGAGGGATTTCCTTATCAATACTGAGGTCTAATGTCTTGCGTACAGGCTTTTGCTTCTCCTCGGCTGCGATGGCCTCTTCTATGTCAAGTGGAGGCAAATCAAACTGGTAGTCAAGGCTCCCATTTTCTTCATAACTCTCTGCATTAGCATAGGTCTTCCCTTTATATTGGAAATTGCACGAGAGGATGGACAAGGTATCACCCTGCACTCCAAAATGAGGTGTTACAACAACAGAATTATAGTTTTGACGAAAACTGCGAGCATCAGCCTTAGGTACCTTCGCATAAACATTTCCGAAAGTAGTAAGAATTGTGAAAACTTCATACTCACTATCATAACCACCCACCATAGTAGATATGGTCTTGGGGGCAAATAAAGCAGCATATTCCTCTTGCAATTCCTTTTCGAATTCTTTCATACGCAAGAGTCGCTTCTCTTCCGTGACACGAGCCTTATATTGTTCTACTGTCTCATATGCTTTTTTCATCTGCCACTCTTCCATCTGCCTCGTCAACTTGTCTTTGGCATAGGTATAAAACTTAGGAATAGACCCATTGAATTCATTGGATGTTGTTGACTTATCTAAATTATTCTTCGCTGCACTATAAGGGACAGTATTTCCTTGAATATCGGTTATATTGTAACATTCTGTAAAAGCATCTTTCCCGATAGTATAGGCTCCAATAGGAAATACTATCTTTTGGAGTTTTGTACACCCTGCAAAAGCCCGATCACCAATAGTAGTAATAGTATTCGGCAGGACAACAGATGTTATGCGGCTATTTGATTTAAAATAGGCTGAATTGATTTGGGTTACATTGTAATAAACATTACCTATTCTGATTCTTTCTAAAATGGCAACATCACCTTTAGCCTGAACTGTCAAAGAAGCCGTAGCCGTAGTACTAGTTAAAACATTATACTGCACCCCATCTTTGGTTATCTGCTTGCCTGCATTTGTTACAATGCAGGCAAGCAGCAAGACGGTTATTAAAAATATCTTTTTCATAGAACCCTAATTAAAAATCATACCCGAGAGAAATTGCAATATTTCTACTTTCATATCGGTTTCCTTTTTCAAAATTTACAAGATCCACCATTCCTGGTTCAAATTGAGCACCAACATAAAATTTCTTTATTTTTACCCCAGTACCAACAATTAATCCAAAATCCATCTTATCTTTGGTGTCAACATATAAAGATTCTGGTTTTTCTACGTGTACATAACCTAAAAACACACCTCCCTTAACTTGTATTTCCACACTGTTAGACACTGGGAATTTGAAATTAGCAAGAACCGGAAGTTGAACTGATGGGCATCTCCATGCTTCATTCCCTCCTTTTTCGGCTTTAGAGGCACCCTTCCCTGAATAATAAAGGCCAGTTTCTATGGCAAAACTCTTTACAATATTAAAATCTGTTTTTAGACCAACATGGAAACCGATTAACGATTCATCGTACATTCTTCCCTGACCTCCACCCATAGAAGAAATATTAACACCTGCCCTCACACCGAAAGTGATAGCCTTATCTGGCTTGGAATAGTCCCAAATCTGTCCAAACACGTTCCCACTGAATACAACTGCCATTAGTAGCACAAAAAATAATTTCTTCATAATGTTTAAAATTTAAGTTATTGTTTATTATATCTTTAAGAAGGATTTTATCAAAATTGCCCCCATTGTTTTTGTCCTTTAAAGCAATATCCGAATAGAAGTAACCCTACTCTTGTCCTTTTATCGTAATAAGTTTTGTTGTCACCTGCATCTCCATGTCCTTTACTCTGAGGTTGTTTATCCATTTTTGGAACTTTTTACAAGGAATATAGGCTAGACGGGTAATGTTCTTGAATTCGTCTGTGCGGTATTTGCCTAAATCGACACCATCGCTCGTGGCAGATACATTCTCGGAATAGAACTTATTGGGCGAAAAAATGACATACACCTGATTGATTTCCATGGGTTCTTCTGTCGTCAAGATGAGTCGCTCTTTTTCGTCATCAATAAACACATAGCGTTCACCACGCTTCACAGGGAACAACTCTTCATTCTTATTGGGTACTATAAGGTATGCATCACGCTTTGTATCTAGCAGGTAAATGGCCAAATAACCATTCCTAGGCGATTGGAAAGAGACATAGAATCGGTCACCATCTCTATAATCATCGGATTCGAACTCGTCACCTTTACCATTTCTCAGCAAGTGAGTCTCAATGTCAACTGTAGCAGACTTTAGTTCGCGGGCAACACCTTTCACCTTCGCTTCTATCCAGTGTTCATCACCGACAATTTGCTCAGTGATAATTGGCTCTCCCTCTGTTTTAAGCCAAACACCCTTTACATCGCATTGACCTATAGAATAGAAAGAGTTTTTGGAACGTCGGTTTGACTCTTCCATTAACATGAGATTAGTCTGCGAGACTATCGTACCGAATTCCTTTGCTAGCGCTTCCGTCTTTGCCTGTTCGATAGCAGTCAGTCGTGCTTCTTCACGGCTCATATAACTAGGCACCATCATACGATATTCACCAACTACGGTCTTTTTACTTTGACCATAGACTATCTGAAAAAATAACAAAGATGCAATAAAAACTGCTATATGTTTACAACTCATATTCATAGGTTCGATATTCTGTTTTGGTTTGTAGTCCTTTTTAAATCACATCTCTTTAAGCCTATATTACATAAAAGTAACCCATCCGACAAGACATAAATAGAGCGTGAGACAATCTTTGCTGATGCACTTTTATGGAACACGTCCACGGATTAGCATAGCACAAGACTATGAGAGTCGGCTACAAAGATAGATAAATTTCTTTTATTTCACAACTTTTTAGGAAAAAATTACAAAAATGAAAAGTCTTTTGTAGGTTTACGAGTCAAAAAATCATCTTTTTCTTCTTACTTAATCATTTTTTTCGTACTTTGAGCTTCGCTCGCGCTCGGCTTCACTACTTGGCTCGTCCAAGAACCATCCGCAAACCTCCAGTTCGACAACTGGCAGTTCTTCAAGGAAACGACAGGGATCAAGGACCTCACCCCAACCCTCTCCAAAGGAGAGGGGGCAGTCTACGACCTCCAGGGGCGAAAGGTGGCTAATAGCCAACAGCAAAAAGCCAAAAGCCTTATCATCCAGAACGGAAAGAAAGTGATTAGGTAATTTTTCGCCTTTTTATTTGCTATTTTGCACATTTCTTTGTAACTTTGCCGACAATTCGAAATAATAATTCAAAATAATACTATCAACATGAGAAAAAAGAATGCATCAATGTGGGCATGGATGCTCGGTGCCGCAGTAGGATTGGCATCGTGCGGAGTGGACGAGCCAAAGGAGACATTGTCGTCGTTTGAAACAATGACAGTGGAGAAGTCGAATATCGAACTCCCTTACAAGTTCAGTGCCAGGATGAAAGGTCAGAACGACGTTACGGTAACGCCACAGGTGAGTGGTCAACTGATGAAAATCTGTGTTGCTGAGGGTCAGCAGGTGAAACAGGGTCAGACGCTCTTCATTATCGATTCGCGCAATGCCCAGTTGGATCTGGAGGCTGCACAGGCCAACTTGCAGGCTGCTTTGGCCCAGGAGAACTCTGCTAAACTGGAGTATGAATCGAACAAGAACCTGTATGAGAAGAAAATCGTGAGCAGTTATATGCTGAACAACTCGGAGAACTCCTACAAGCAGGCTCAGGCCGCTGTGGCCCAGGCCCGTGCGTCGGTAAACCGTGCAAAGGTGAACTTGGGCTTCTGCACCATCACCGCCAATGTCTCTGGTGTTATCGGTGAGATTCCCGTGCGTACTGGTGACCAGGTGTCGCCAATGACACAGTTGACCATGCTGAGTGGCAACACGACTATGTACGCAGAGATCTCGGTAACGGAAGCCATTGTTGAGGCAATGGTGAAGGAGGGCATGAATGCCGACGATGTAGAGAAGTATATGGCCAATCTGCCCCCCGCCACGTTTGTGATGAAGAACGGTACAGAATATCCCCACAAGGGTCGCGTCGTCAGCATGACGGGTGTCGTGAACGCTGCTACTGGCTCGCTGACTTGTAAGGTGTCGTTCCCCAACCCCGACGGTCACCTCTACTCTGGCATACAGGGCACTGTGGTGATGAACTTCGCCGAGCAGGGTGTGATAGTCATTCCACAATTTGCTGTGGTGCGTCTGCAAGACAAGTCACTCGTCTATAAGGTTCAGTCCGATAGCACGGCTACCGCTGTTGATGTGAAGACAGAAGATACAGGCAATGGTAAGGACTTCATCGTGATTAGCGGTCTGAATGAGGGCGACAAGATAGTGACTACTGGTGCCAACAACGTGATTGAAGGAATGAAAGTTCTCTATCCAGAGGAAACGGAGTAAATCAATTGATAATTGATAATTGACAATTGATAATATGAAGAACAATATATTTATCAATAGATACGTGATGGCGTGTGCCATCTCGATAGTGATAGCACTGGTGGGCTATATCTCAATGAGCACGCTGCCAGTAGAGCAATATCCCGACATTGCACCGCCTACGGTGAATGTAACAACCAGTTATACTGGTGCTGACGAGAACACAGTGATGAAGTCGGTTATCCAGCCGCTGGAGGAGGCCATCAACGGCGTGAATGAGATGACCTATATGACCTCAAAAGCCTCGTCGAATGGTGAGGTGGAAATCAACGTCTATTTCAAGCAGGGTGCCGACCCCGACATGGCAACGGTGAACGTGCAGAACCGCGTCACCCGTGCACAGGCTCTGCTGCCTGCCGACGTGAACAAGGTGGGTGTGAAGGTGGAGAAGCGCCAGAACAACATCTTGCGCATCTTCGCTGTGAAGAGTGCCGACGGCAAGTACGACGAAGACTTCGTGTCGAACTATATCGACATCAACATCAAGCCGAAACTGATGCGTGTCACCGGTGTGGGTAACGTACTGAGCCTGGGTAACACGTATGCCCTGCGCATCTGGCTGAAACCCGATGTGATGGCACAGTACGGACTGTCTCCTAACGACATCTTCGCCGCCATCGGCGGACAGAGTTTCGTGGCTGGTGTGGGTTCCTTGGGTGAACAGTCGGATAACTCCTACCAGTACTCTATGCAGTACAAAGGTACGCTGAAGACTATCGAGGAGTTCAATGATATCGTATTGCGCACCAGCGGCGGCGGCATGCTGCACCTGAGTGATGTGGCTGAGGTGAAGATTGGCGCCATGAGTTACAACTTCACATCGAACATCCAGGACAGGCCTGGCGCCATCTGCATGGTGTTCGCGGCTCCAGGTGCTAATGCCACTGAGGTGAACGCCAGCATCAACAAACTGTTTGAAGAGTCGAAGAAGACGATGCCTGCCGGACTGGAGTTCGTGACCCTGATGACCAGCGATGACTTCTTGTTCGCCGCCATCCACAATGTGGTGGAGACACTGGTTATCGCCATCATCCTCGTGGTGCTCGTGGTGTTCTTCTTCCTACAGAATTTCAAGGCCACCATTATTCCTTCTATTTCGATTGTCGTGTCGCTGTTGGGCACGTTTGCTATTGTTTCGCTGGCAGGCTTCTCACTCAACATCCTGACGCTATTCGCCTTGGTGCTGGCCATCGGTACGGTGGTCGATGATGCTATCGTGGTGGTCGAGGCCGTTATGGCAAAAATGGAGAATGGCATCAGCGATGCTCGCGAAGCCACCCGTCAGGCCATGAGCGAAGTGTCGGTAGCCGTCGTTTCGTGTACGTTGGTATTTATGGCCGTGTTTATCCCCGTGATGTTCATGCCAGGTACATCGGGCACATTCTTTACCCAGTTTGGCGTGACGATTGCCTCGTCCGTTGGCCTGTCGTGTATATCAGCCCTGACGCTGTGTCCGGCTCTTTGTGCCATCATGATGCGCGTCACGGAAGGCAAGAAGGAAGGCAAGGGAATTACCTATTATACCAAGAAGGCTTATAGCATCAGTTATAATGCTATATATAATAAGTATAGCAAGAGTGTCCAGAAGTTCATGAAACACCCCATCGCGGCATGGGGCCTCCTGGCGCTGGCTGCTGTGCTGCTGGTGTTCTTCATGAAGAACCTGCCTTCAGGTCTTGTGCCTCAGGAGGACCAGGGCGTGTTCCTGGTTGAGATACATGCCCCGGAGGGTAGTACTTTGAAGCAGACCCGCGAGATGGTGAAAGCCGTTGAGGAAAAGGTGAAAAAGATTCCCGAACTGGAGAGTTTCGCTGTCGTCTGTGGTTACGCTATGTTGTCTGGTGCCGGTTCTAACTATGCTACGATGGTGGTACGTCTGAAGAACTGGGATGACCGTCCTGGAATGAATCATTATCTGGACCTCGTCAGATATCGTTTCTACTTTGACTGCCAAGACATCAAGAATTTGCAGGTGGCTCCCTTCCCGATGCCGCAAATTCCAGGCTATGGTACAAGTAACGACATAGCCTTGATCGTTGAGGACCCCACCGATGGTAACCTGTCGGAGTTTGCAAAGCATACCGAACAATTCCTGGCCAAACTTTCTGAGCGTCCGGAGGTTGCTTCTGCCATGTCCACCTATTCCGAGCGTTTCCCGAAATATCAGGTCGATGTCGATGCCGCCCAGTGCGACCGTGCCGGTGTGTCGCCTGCAGACGTACTCAATACGCTGGGTTCTTTCTGTGGCGGTGCTTACATTGGCAACTTCAACCAGTTTGGTAAGGTCTATCGCATCATGGCTGCTTCGTCACCCGAGTTTCGTCTTGACCCGCAGGCGCTGCATAATATCTTCGTGAAGGTGAAAGATGGCAAGATGGCTCCTATCTCAGAGTTCGTCTCTCTGAAGCCAATTGTCGGCCCGTCCAATATCGAGCACTTCAACCTGTTCCAGAGCATCACCTGCTATATAACTCCTGGTGGCGGCTATACCGAGGGCGACGTTCACAAGGTTATCGACGAGGTGTTCAGGGAAGTGATGCCCAATACTGCCACTTTCGAATATAGCGGCATGTCGCGTGAGTTGGAAGAGGCTTCAGGCTCTAATGCCACATCACTCATCTACGTCATCTGCGCCATCCTGATCTACCTCATCCTGGCATCGTTGTATAACTCGTGGTTCACCCCATTGGCAGTGCTGTTCAGCGTTCCCTTTGGACTGATGGGCGCCTTTGCGTTTGTTTACTTGGGCTATTACCAGCAAATACCAGGTATGGATAATAACATCTACCTGCAGACGGGTGTCATCATGCTGATTGGTCTGTTGGCTAAGACAGCCATTCTGATTACCGAGTTTGCTACCGAGCGTCGTGCTCAAGGCATGACTATTCCCGAAGCAGCCTTCGAGGCTTGTAAGGAACGTCTGCGCCCGATTCTGATGACTGTGGCTACAATGATCATAGGTATGGTACCGCTCGTCATTGAGGGTGGCGCCGGTGCCAATGGTAACCGTGTCCTCGCCCTGGGTGTCATCGGCGGTATGAGCGTCGGCACCATTGCCCTGCTCTTCGTCGTTCCCGCTTTCTTCATTGTGTTCCAGAACCTTCATGAGAAATTCCAGGGGAAGGAAGTGAAAGTGAAGAGTGAAGAGTGAAGACACCTTGCACCATCCACCCAACAATTACAAACAGAACTGTGAATAGAATTATGAATTGTAAATATATAATCGCCGCTACAGCCGTGAGCCTGATGCTCACGGGCTGTGGCATATACAGTAAGTATGAGAAGAAGGTAGAGGAACCAGCCAATCTCTATGGTGCTACCGCCAGTGACGAGTCCCGCATGTTTAATGCCCAGGGTACCGACACTACTTCCATCGCCCAGATGTCTTGGCGTGAGTTTTTCACCGACCCGCTGTTGCAGCAACTCATCGATCAGGCGCTGGCCAGCAATACAGACCTGAATTCTGCCCGTATAGCCGTGGAGAAGAGCCAGGCTGCGCTGAAGGCTGCTAAAATGGCCTACCTGCCGTCGCTTTACCTGGCGCCGCAGGGCACCCTCGCCAAGTTCGATGACAACCCCTGGTCCAAGACCTACAACCTCCCGTTACAACTCTCGATTGATGTCGACGTCTTCGCTTCCATTACCAACAAGAAGCGTGCTTCGAAGGCCGTGCTCCTGCAGGCTCAGATGTACGAAGAAGCCGTGCGCACCAATCTGATCAGCATTGTTGCCCAGCAGTACTATATGTTGCAGTTGCTTGATCGCCAGTTGGATATCCTGACCATGACCGACAGCCTGTGGAGTGCTTCACTCGAAACGCAGAAGTCGCTCTACGAGAACGGTAAGGCTTTTGCTACCGCCGTCAACCAAATGGAGGCTTCGTACATCAATGTCAAGACGCAGATTGTCGACACACGCCGCAGCATCCGTGCCACCGAGAATGCCATCTGCAAACTGCTGGCTATCACGCCGCAGCATATACAGCGCCAGAAGTGGGGTACCTCGGATCTCACCAAGAAGCCCGAGAACATTGTTGGTCAGCATATGTTCAATTCACAGTTACTGAAAGTTGGCGTGCCTGCCACAATGCTTGAACAGCGTCCCGACATCCGCATGGCTAACCACGCCATGGAGGAGGCCTTCTATAACACGCAGGCTGCTCGCTCGGCTTTCTTCCCCAGCATCACGCTGACGGGAACGGCCGGCTGGACGAACTCTGCTGGCGAGATGATTGTCAATCCTGGCAAACTGCTCCTGACAGCCGTAGGCCAGTTGACACAGCCCATCTTTGCCCGTGGCAAACTGACGGCCAATCTGAAGATCAACAAACTGACCTATGAGGACCTGCAGAGCAAGTATGTCCAGACCGTCATCGATGCTGGCAACCAGGTGAACGAGGCCATGGCCGACTGTGAGAGTGCGCAGGAGAAATATGGCTACTACCGCCGTCAGGTCGAGGTGCTCTACGATGCCTATACTGGCACACACGAACTGATGGACAACGGCAAGGCCAACTACATTGAGGTGCTCACGGCCCAGGAGGATCTGCTCAGGGCCCAACTCAACGAGGCCGCTAATCTGTACAACGGTGCACAGGGCATCATCGCCCTTTACATCGCCCTGGGCGGAGGCGCGAAATAAAATTGCCTATAGAACGACAACCCCGAATACGGTTGCATCATGCAGTTGTATTCGGGGTTTTATTATGGGTAAACACCAGTCGGAGGATAGTGAACTGCACTACCATGGCTATGCCGATGACCAGGAAGGGAATGACCATCGCGTTGACGCCCATCCAGAGGAAGAGGTTGAACAGCACCACATGGAGCCCGAAGTTCACGGCATGGCTGCCAGCGAAGCCTATGAACCGCTTCCATGTGGGCTTGGTGCGGAAGGTGAAGTGGCTGGTCAGGAAGTAGTTGCCAATGAAACTGACCACATAGCCGGTGATATAGGCCACGTTCTCCACCGTCCACAGCATCAGAAGGTAGTAGATGCCGATGTGGACTGCCGACGACAGGCATCCTGTGACGACGAAGCGGACAAACTGGAAGAACTTGTTTCTTAGTTCTGGATTCATGATGAATGATAGATACTGGGTGCAAAAGTACAAAAAAATGTGGAGGATGCATGATGAATTCTGGATTATTTTGTAATTTTGCAGGCCAAATACGACAATTATGGAGTCATTTATGTTTTTAGGCTTCGGCCTCGATGCCTGGATTACCATTGTGACGGTGCTGGGCATGTTTACAATCCTGCTGTGTACCAAGTGGCGCAGCGACGTAGTGTTTCTTGGAGCCATCGGTGTGCTCTTCGTCACTGGCGTGCTCGATGCCAAGGAGGCCTTCTCGGGCTTCAGCAGCACATCGGTCATCACCGTGGGCGTGCTGTTTGTGGTAGTGGCAGGATTGACGCACACTGGTGTGCTACAGTGGATCGTGAAGAATCTGCTGGGTACTCCCAATAGTTATTCGAAGGCGGTGACGCGACTGATGTTGCCCGTGGCAGTGCTCAGTTCGTTCCTAAGCAACACCACGGTGGTGGCTCTCTTCGTTGACATCGTGAAGATGTGGTCCAAGAAACTCGGCGTGTCGCCCTCAAAACTGCTTATACCCCTGAGTTACGCCTCAGGCATGGGTGGCGTGTGCACCCTGATAGGCACACCGCCAAACCTCATCATCAGCGGACTGTATGAGGAGAAGACGGGCGAGGCCATGAACATCCTGACCACCACCGTGCCTGGCCTGTTCTGTCTGGGCGTGGGTGTGCTGTCGATCATCGCCATGCGCCGTCTGCTGCCTGATCGCAAGACGCCTGATAGCGCCTTCGAGTCGACAGGCGAGTACACCGTTGAACTGCGTGTCCCTTCTGACAATCCCCATATCGGTGAGACGATAGGTGAGGCCGGCCTGTTCCACATCAAGGGTGGTAGCCTGATAAGCCTGTATCACTTCGACAACGTGTCGTCGCCTGTCATAGAGGACGAGCCCATCATGGGTGGCGACCATCTGGTTTATGCAGGACAGATAGACGAAATTATCGACATGGCGGATAGTCACCAGTTGGTGAGTGCCGACCATCACATCTTCTCCATGAGCGAGGTGGATATGAGCCGCAAGTTGCGCACGGCACATGTCGACTTCGGCAGCAGCCTGATAGGCAAGGCCATCGGCACCACCTCGTTCGAGCGAGACAACGATGTGATACTGGCTGCCGTGGCCCGTCGCGGTGAGCGCATCAACAAGGCCCCACGAGAGGTGGTGCTGCAGGTGGGCGACACGCTGCTGCTGGTCTGTCCGAAGCATCTCAACGTGGATACCCCCTCGCTGAAGGGAGCCCTGCATTTCTTCGACTCCGACGATGTGCCCAACATCGGTAGCGGCACCATCGTCTCTGCCCTCATCATGTTGGCCATGGTGGTCCTCTCGGCCTTCGGCATCATGCCCCTGTTGCAGTGTGCCTTCCTTGCTGCCGCCGCCATGCTCATCTGTCGCTGCTGTAACATGGAGCAGGCCATGCGGGCCATCAACTGGGAGATACTCATGGTCTTCGCGGGCAGTGCCGTCCTCGGTCTGGCTATCCAGAAGACGGGCATTGCCGAATGGCTGGCCAACGGTATCCTCGATGTCTGCGGCACCAACCCCATCGTGGTGATGACCGCCGTCTGTCTGGTGGGTACCTTCGTCACAGAGTTCATCTCGAACACCGCCGCTGGAGCCATGTTCTTCCCCATCATGTACGAGGCCGCTGAGAAGATGGGCTACGAACCATTCCCCTTCCTTGTCGCCCTGATGGTGAGCGTCAGCAGCAGTTTTGCAACGCCCATCGGCTCGCCTACCCACATGCTGGTCTATGGTCCTGGCGGCTACCGCTTCAGCGACTTCATGCGCATCGGCCTTCTGATGAACCTCATCATCCTCGCTGCCAACATCCTAATCGTGAATATCGTCTATCCACTGACACGATTGCAATAGCGGGACTGCTAAAATGAAAAAAAGCGTATGATGCGTGTTGAATTATGAATTATTTTTGTAATTTTGCAACGCAAACTATAACGATACGTATATGGAACTATCTATTGTCTCGCCTGTCTATCGCGGAGAAAAGATGCTCACGGAACTGGTGAGGAGGATTCACGAAGCCATCCGTCCGCTGACCGACGATTATGAGATTGTACTGGTCAACGACTGCTCGCCAGATGCCTCGTGGGAGAAAATAGTGGAGATCTGTGCTGCCGACAAGCAGGTGAAGGGCATCAACCTGAGCCGTAACTTCGGACAGCCTTATGCCATCACGGCCGGACTGACCTATGCCCAGGGCAACTATGTGGCCGTCATCGACTGCGACCTGCAGAACAAGCCCGAGGACTTGCCTGCCATGTACCGTAAGGCCTTGGAAGGCTACGACGTGGTGAGTGCCCGCCGCGTGGTGCGCGACGACACCTTCCTGAAGCGGATGTCGTCGGATGTCTTCCATCGGGCCTACGATTTCCTGAGCGGTTTCCAGACCGACAAGGCGGTGGCAGAGTTCGGCATCTACAGTCAGAAGATCGTGAAGGTCTACTGTAGCATCCCTGAGTATTCACGCTCCTTCGTGGAACTCATCCACACGCTGGGCTTCAAGAAGACCACCGTCGATGTGTACCACGACCACCGTTTGGAGGGCAAGAGTTCCTACAACCTGCAACGCCTGCTGAAGTTGTCGTACAACTCGATTATCTCCAACAGCAACCGACCGCTCTATTTGGCTGTCACCCTCGGCCTCGTCATGTCGTTGCTGTCGTTTCTCATGGCTATCTACAACATCTTTGCCAAGTTGGTGGGGCTGAACGAAGTGGTGGGCTACACTACCACCGTTTTCTCCATCTGGTTCGTAGGTGGCATCCTGCTGTTTATGATGGGCATCCTGGGACTATACATCGGCAAGATCTTCGATCAGGTAAAAGGCCGTCCGGTGTTCATCGTCAGAGACACGCTCAATATCGATTAAGAGTTTCAACGCTCATCACTCATCACTCAACTCTCAACAATCAATGATACCATTCAACAAGCCATACTGTTCCGGAAGGGAACTGAGTTATATACAGGAGGTGTGCCACTCGACAACCATGTCGGGCAATGGACAGTTTACGAAACTATGCCACGGTTTTCTGGAGAAACGCTACGGATTCCGCAAGTGCCTGCTCTGCACATCGGGTACTGATGCGCTGGAGATGTGTGCCATGCTCTGCCAACTGAAGCCTGGTGACGAGGTCATCGTGCCTTCCTACACCTTCGTCTCGTCGGCTCTGGCCTTCTTGCGCGAGGGAGCCTACGTGCGCTTTGCCGACAGCGGTGAGAGCGATCCTAATATCACTGTAGAGCAGATAGAGCCGCTCATCAACGAGAAGACGCGCGTCATCGTTGTGGTGCACTATGCTGGTGTAGCCTGCGATATGGACGCTATCATGGCACTGGCCGAGAAGCACGGTCTGCTGGTGGTGGAGGATGCCGCCCATGCCATCGACTCGTTTTATAAGGGGCGTCCCCTTGGGAGCATCGGCCATCTGGCTGCCTTCTCCTTCCACGAGACGAAAAACATCAACTGTGGTGAGGGTGGCATGCTGGTAGTCAATGACGAGCGTTTCGTGAGCCGTGCCGAGATCCTTTGGGAGAAGGGCACCAACCGTGCTGAGTTCTACCGTGGCATGGTGAACAAATACGGATGGTGCGACATGGGCTCCTCGTTCCTGCCTTCGGAATTCAATGCAGCCTTCCTCTGGGCACAACTGGAGCAGATAGACGATATCCAAGGCCGTCGCCGTCACATCTGGGAACGCTATGATCAGGCCCTGCGCGGTAAGTTAGGGGCGGGCATCACCCTTCCTGACCTTCCTGACTATGCCACCAAGAACTATCACATGTACTACCTGCTGTGTCCCTCGCTGAGTGTGCGCAGCCGGTTGATGGACTATCTGAAGAATCATGGCGTGCAGACCACGTTCCACTATCTGCCCCTCCACTCGAGCAAATACTACGAGGATAAGCACGACGGACGTGCATTGCCCAACTGCGACCGCTATGCCGACACCCTGGTGCGTCTGCCGCTCTACTATGAACTGACAGACGATGAAATCGATAAAATCTGCAAGTTGATATGCAATTTTAAAGGTTAAAGGTTGATGGTGGCAGGAGTAAAGTGGTTCTTTAGCAACAAGTGGTGCGTGTTCTTCCTGGGACTCACCGTGGCGTTGTTGGCAACGACGCTAGAAGTGGTACGAGGCCGTAACACCAACTATTTCGACTATCAAGACTCCACCCGTATGTTCTGGGAGGGTATCAGTCCCTACAACTTGGAATATGCACAGGCCAACAGCATCTATTTCCTCTATTCGCCTGTGTTCAGCGTCATCTTCGCCCCTATCTTCTACCTGCCTTGGTGGCTGGGACCCTTTGTGTGGAACATCGGCAACTACTGCCTCTTTACGCTGGCCATCAAGACGCTACCCGAACAACTGAAGAAATACCGTCAGTGGATATTCCTGTTCCTGCTCTCGGTGGTGCTGCAGACCGTCTTCTGCTATCAGCATAACATCATCGTCTGCTACATCTATATCTTCGCCTTCACCCTACTGGAGCGCAACAAGGGCTTTTGGGCCGTGCTCCTCATCATGATCTCGGCAACGACCAAGGTCTATGGGGCTGCCGAACTGGCCATCCTGTTCTGCTATCCCAAGGTGTGGCGCAACTTCGGCTATGCCATCCTCTGCGGCGCGGCACTTATCCTGCTGCCTGCCGTGAATACGGCCTTCGACAATGTGTTCGTGCTCTATCAGGAGATGTTCGACATGATTGCCAGCCACCACAACGACTCCGACTTCATCGGCATCCTCTTCGCACGACCGCTGAAGCCGTTCCTCCTGCCCAACTACAGACTGGTACAGGTGGTGGTGTTCGCCCTGATGGCTGTTGCCTTCTTCTGGCGTTACAAGCGGTGGAAGGACTTCCGCTTCCGTGTGCAGGCCCTGGCTGCTCTGACGGGATTCATGATCCTTTTCAGCGACTGTCCTGAGACCCATACCTACATCATCGCCCTACCTTTCTATGCGATGGCCTTCTGGCTGCAGCCCCGTCGTACGTGGATTGACTGGACGCTGTTCTGGCTATTGGTAGTCAACTTCTGCATCCTGCCCACAGACGTGCTCTGTCCAGCCTGGTTGCATGAGTATATTCACAAGACGTTCTGGCTCGATGTCTACACCTTCTTCTTCTGCTGGCTACGGGTTGTATGGTGGGCGATAGGACCAAGTGGGACTGTCCAAACAGTCCCAAATGAGAAATGAGGAATGAGAAATGAGAAATGAGCGCTCGACGAGTTTACGAGACGCTTTTACCAAGCGAAGCGACTAAAAGAAATGAGAAATATACTATTATACCTTTTCATCATTTTGCCTTTCACGGCTTTTGCACAGGAGGTGCGAACCTTTGATGTGGGGGGTGTGAAGTTCAAGATGATCTTTGTGGAGGGCGGCACCTTTACCATGGGAGCCCTGCCAGGCGACCCTGATGCCGATGCCGATGAGGTGCGCCACGAGGTGACGCTTCGCGACTATTATATAGGCGAGACCGAGGTGACCCAGGCACTCTGGGAGGCCGTGATGCCGAAGAACCGTTCCAAGCATCGTGGCAATGGCCAATGTCCAGTGGAGTATGTCACCTATGACATGTGTAAGGACTTCATCGCACGGCTGAATACGCTGACAGGCCTGCTGTTCCGTCTGCCTACCGAGGCCGAATGGGAGTATGCGGCGAGGGGCGGTCGTCACTCGAAGGGCTACATCTATGCTGGCAGCAACAACATTGATGAGGTGGCATATACCCTCAACAATGTCACGGAGCGCGTGCATAAGCCCGTGGGACAGTTCAAACCCAACGAACTGGGCCTCTACGATATGTCGGGTAATGTGTGGGAATGGTGCGATGACTGGTATCGGAAGACGCCTTCCAGCAAGCCCTCCAGCAATTTCCACGTCATCCGTGGTGGAGGCTACGACTGCAGTCCGCGCTATTGCCGTTCCACCAACAGGTATCTGTACGACCAGCGTCGTCGCCGTGACCTAGTAGGCTTCCGCCTTGTTCTCAACTAGTTTTTATTCTACGTAGTCTATCTTCGGCTTGAAGGAGAGACCATCGACGAAGCCTCGCCAGAGGTTCTTCCTGAATGTCGCCCTCACTTCCTTCGGCATGTCCTTTGTGCGACGGATGTCCAGTCGCAGATGGTTCAGGTGTCGGAAGAACCACACAATCCAGGGCTTTTCTCCTCTCGATGCAAACATGCTGTTGCGCATGTAGTAGTAGAACTTCCAGGCCGAGTCGGGCGTGGCCACCTTGATACCTGCCCCATAGTTGGCTCCTGTCTTGTGCAAGACGATGCTGTTGTTGTTCAGATAGCCCTTATAACCTGCCTTGTAGATGCGCGATGTGTATTCTGCGTCATCCACCCAGATGAAGAACTCCTTGTAGGGCAGGCCCACCTCACGCACAATCTTACAGGGTATGAGCAACGACACGAACGAGGCGGAGCGGATGGCATAGAGCCCATCCTGCAACGGTTCATGACTGACATAGCCTGGGATATTCATCATGTGTACAGAGCCGTCTTTCCACACCACCTTGCTGCACACATAGCCCGCATCCTCATGGGCTTCGAGGGTCTGTGTGAGTACGCTCAGGGTCTCGGCCTCGGGTATGGTGTCATCATCCATAATCCATACGGCGTCGGCTCCCTGTCGTGTGGCGATGGCGATGCCTTCGGCAAAGCCGGCAGCCCCACCTAGGTTCTTCTCAAAGGTCTTTACGGTCAGCCTGTCGTCAGCGATGGAACGCAGGAAATCGCCCGTTCCATCGGTTGAGGCGTTGTCGATGATGACGATAGCCTCAACGGCTTCCGACTGTTGTTGCACGGCCTGGATGCACTCCTTCAGCAAGGCCAGGCGGTTATAGGTCACTATGACTGCTGCTGTCTTCATATCAGTATAATCTTCCTGTAAACTTGGCCAATGTGCGCTTGATGAGTATCCGCTGGTGTACGCCTTTCAGGTTCGTCTTACGGATGCGCCTGATGTCTTCCTCCACGGTGTGGCCCTCACGGTAGGAGCGCACGAAGAACTTGGCGATATAGCGGCTCCAGTAGTATTTGTTGTGCCAGTAGTGCCCTATCCATCTGTCAGCCTCCACCATCCGCGTCGAGCGCTCTTTCAGGGCGATGGAGAGGGCATACTGCTCTACCGTCACAGGCTCCGACCCGTCGTCGAGCATCCCGTCGCATACGGCCAGTGCCAGGTCTGTCGTCTCTACCACGCGGTTGGCAGGGATGGCCACCACGCCAGCGTTCCACATGTGGTGCTCCCGTCCGATGGTGATGCCTTCGTATGTCTTGCCGTTCACCGTCTGCCACATGCTCAGCGACTTCTGCTTCATGTCGCCAGGACAGCCCTCGTCTTTGTGCATCATGCTACAGCCCTCGGCCAGCAGCGCCTTGATCTCATTTAGGCTCCCGTGCAGGTAGGTGTCGCCGTCGAGATACATCATCGCCTTGTCTGGTGCCATCCGCGCTATCTGTCGCAACACCATGATCTTCACCCGCCAGAAGAAGTCGTGTGGCCCGCGATAGTCCCTGATTTCATCGGCACTTATCGGGATGGTCTCCACTTGTGGCAGGTTGGCGTAGACGGTGGGTGTATCGGTCACCACATAGATTGTGTCGTCAGCGGAGGCCTGTGACAGCATGGTGCGGATGGAGAACCCCACCTGCATGTGTATGACGGTATTTCCGCCCAGTACGAAATAAACGATATTCATCAGTCGAATTTAAACTCAGTTTTTTCTACGCCAGCACCATAGATGGTCTTGAAGTCATCGTGCATAGAGATGACATAATAGCCGTTTTCGCGCCATTGCTTACCCAGATTTAGGGCCTTCTCCTTGTTGGCATGATCGCGTTCCTCATCGTCGGCTATCAGCATAAACGCTATCGAACGGCGGGTGTTGCTTAGACAGTAGTTGTGCATGGCGCAGTCGCCGCCGCTGTTTCCAAACGAGATCACAGGCACCTTGCCAATCTCCTGCGAAATCTGTCTGACCTTGTTGGTCTTCAGGTTCTTGATAATCAGGCTGTCCGTACGTATCAGTTTCTCCCCCTTGCCCATGGTGTAGTCAACACCAACATGGTCGCCCTGCTCACTTGTCTTGAGCCACACATCCATGCCAATCACCCTGTTGGGCTCGATGCCGATGGATTCAACCAGCGAACGGCAGATGTACCTGTCGGAGCCGGATACGACATAAAACGTAAATCCGTTGTCTTTCAGATAGTCAAACACTTGCAATATGGGCTGATAGAAACTCGCACCATAGGTCATGCCCTTGAAGCCGTTGGCCGGCTTGGCGGCATAGGCCTTCACGTAGGCATCAAACTCGGCCAGCGTCATGCCGGCATAGGCCTTTGCCGCTGCACGGGCGTGTATCATGTCGAAATGGTCTGGCAACTTCTTGCCTTTCCTGACGAAGTCCCTGATGGCCTGGGCTGCCTCCTTCACGTCCTCTGGGGCTTTATCCTTATAGGTAGGATCGTCCAGGGCACGATATTCCAGCATGTTGTACTCAAAATAGGTGGGATAGAGTTCGCCCACGAAGGTGCCGTCCATGTCGAACGTGGCGATACGGTCCTCCACCTTGATGTAGTTCTTGGAGTTGGGGTTCGTCACGTCTGTCACATAGTCTTTCAGTGCGTTAAGGGCTTCGCACTCGTTCCACTGGGTGAAATACACTTTAGGCTGTGGAGCCACATTATCGTCATCTTTGCTACATCCACTGAATATGACGGCAAAGACGATGAGAAGGGGGAAAAGCAGTTTTTTCATAATCTTCTTTATTCGGGAGTTATAGAATGGAGTTAAAGGGGGAGTTAAGCCAGCCTGTTCCTCAGCGTCTCATTCTCAGGTTCAACTGATAGATGGCTGGGAGAGCGATGAGCAATGAGAAGCCTACAGCCATGAGGGCGTGGCTTTGCGAGCCGAAGATGTCAACCAGCGACGCATCGGGGTCGGGATAGGTGCGGAAGAGCAGATAGGCCACCGTGTTGTTCACCCAGTGGTAGATGATGCCTGGCAGCACACTGCCTGTACGTTCGTACATCCAGCCCAGCAGCAGACCGATGAGGATGGGGTGGAGGAATTGGGCAGGATTCATGTGGGCCAGGGCAAACAGCAATGCGGAGAGCAGAATCATGAGCCATCGGTGCTCAGGCTTCCACCGCAGTAACAGGCGCAGGGCCGCACCACGGAACACCAGTTCTTCAGCAATGGGGGCCAGCAGGCAGACGATGGCATAGCCGCCTGAAGCCGACATGATCTGCGACAGCGTCTCAGTAGCCTGGTCAATGAGTTTCTGAATAAAGTCAGGCCACTGTTCGGGCATCGTCACTTCCTGGAAGAACATGGAGGGCAGGATGAGACCCACTGAGGCGAATACACACCAGAACAAGATGCCCCACGGCCGTCTGTTGAAGAATTCTCGCGAGACGGGCGACCACTTGAAGATGGTGAACAGGGCAATGACTGCTATCGACGACACCGCCTCGCTGACGATGAGTGCTGTGGTCGAAAGGGTTGTTTCCTGCTGTAACTGACCTTGCGTCAACTGTCCGTTCAAGAGTAACTCCACAACCATCACCGTCACCTGTACGATCAGTTGTACTGCCAGGAATATCAGGACGAAGGCAATGGCTATCAGGGGGCTAAGTTTCTTGTTCATATATGCTATTTGTCGTTTTTCTGTAAAGGGTAGCACTTTGTGAGCGCTACCCTTTTTGTCGTTTCCTATGCTGAGGTTGGCCTCAGGCTTGGTCGTTTACTTATTCACGTACTTCTTACCATTCACAATGACCAGGCCCTTATAGCCCTTGTCGACTACTTGACCAGCCATGTTGTAGATAGTGCCGTTCTGTACCTTCTTAATCTCAGCAACGCTGCTGATGCCTGTCTCATCGCCAAGAGCGACCTTCACGCTGTAGATGTGGCAACCATTGGTGTTGTAAACGATGACGTCGCAGTCGTTCTCAACAGTCCAAGTGTGAGTCTCCTTTGTTGTAGGATTGAAGGTATCGCCAATCTTGGTAGCAGCATCCACCAGACCGTCACCGTCTACGCCAGTGTAAAGTTCAACACCACGACCCTCAGCGGGCTTGTGCGACTCAACCTCCATCGTGACAGTAGAACCAGCCTTCACGCTAGGAATGGTGAAGCAAGGAACCTTCTTCTTGCCACCACCAAGCCACAGGTAAGCACCACCAGCATAATCACCCAGAGAAGTAGAAGGATAATTGACTGCGATAGCCAGCGAACGCTTCACGGTATAGTTACTGTTCCATATAAGACCCTTGAGTTCTGCAATCACCTGGCCATTGGCCGACAACGAACCGTCTTCGTTAGGCTCAGCAACACACCAGAAGCAGTTGTCCTTAGATGTCTCAGTAGGATCGGCATCAGCCTCAGCGTCAGTCTGCTTCTCTACGTCGCTCCAACCAGCAAGTTTGCTAGCAGCAGCATCAGCCTTCAGGTTAGCAACGGTCTCAGCGCTCCACTGTGTGAAGTCCCATGACTGACCCTGAGTCTCTGACTCAGCCTTCACAATAGAATAGATATTACAACCACTTACAAACTGGGGAGAACCACCATACCACTGAATCTGTCCGGTAATAACAACCTCGTCATCCTTGGCAATCTGGTCAGCAGAAGTGAACTTCGCATTCTCCAGATACTTGCAACGATAAGCCTTCAACTTTATTTCAGCATCATAATCTCCCTTAACTGCAGCAATCTTAAAGGTCATATTACCATACTGTGATAAGTCTTCAGGTGTAACGTCATCGATATCAACAATATAACCCTTTACATAAATCTTGTCTGACTTTGGATTAGAAGAAGCTGTAGAGGTCTCGTCTTCAGGTTTCAAGCTACCTGCCAATGTCAGGAAGTCTTCATCGGTAATCAGATAAGGATTGTTCTTCTGGCCCTTTGCATCGGGATCGATAGCGGGCTTAACAGTAATCTTGATACTAACTGTCTGAGCCTCGTATTCATCATTGCCTTCGAAAGCGGCAGAAATGTTAGCATCACCTGCACCAACAACAGTGATGACACCTGCATTTGTTACAGTACAAACTTCCGCATTATCACTTGTGCACTCAACGGCAAGCTCGTTGGGGTTCTGCAGAGTAGGAATGTTAGAATAGTCTTCACCAAAAGTCACAGTAGTAGAAGCCTTGCCCCAAGACAGACCAGCAGGCTTCTTAGCTGTGCCCTGATAGAGCTTTGCATCATCAAAACGTACATTACTTCCTTGTGTATTCTCAAACTTAAGGGTTACTGACTCAGTACCAGCAGCAACAGTTACAGGAATACTATAGCTTGTTCCTGAAGCTGTTTTGTCACCGAGAGTTGCACCTGTTGCAGTAACAGTAATACGGTCATAATTTGCCTTATAAGACAATATCATGTCACCACTCTTACCATTCAAAGGAATTGTTACTGAGAAAGAACCTCCACTTTTTCCAATCAGCAATTCAGGTGCTATACCACCAGCCAATTTGTCATTGTAAATCTTAGTACCTGAACCTACACAAGCATAGCTATAATCACCGCCAGAAGGTACGGCGTCTTTTGCATAGCTTGAGAAGTCCTCCTGCCAAATAATGTCCTCAGCGAATGAGGGAGCGAACACCATAGCCAGCAAGGCTACGAACGAAAAGCGTAAAATTTTCTTCATAAGCGTTATGTTTTTAAAGTTAATATGATTATAGGTGCAAAGATAGAAATAATAATTGAGACTTCCAAATTATTTGAAGGAAAATATTTGAATGGTTAGCACAGCGCCTCCCGTTCGTATGCTGTCAGTCGTTTTTCTGCTTCCGCCTTGTCTCTCTTTATCTGTTCAGCCAGTGCCTCGCCAGAGGCAAACTGCTGTTCGTCACGCAGGTGTGCTATGAACTGGACGCGAAGGGGATTGCCATATAAATCACCCATTTCATCGAAGATGTTTGTTTCCAGCGTGCGCTCCTCTCCATGGAATGTGGGGCGCATGCCTATATTCATGATGCCCCTCATCGCTGGCGAGTCACCCACTTGGGCCGTCACGGCATACACACCGTTCTTGGGAATAATCTTATATGGTTCTTCAGGCTCCATGTTGGCAGTCGGGAAGCCTATCCGCCTGCCTATCTGCTGACCGTGTACCACCTGACCGTCCAGCGTGTAGGGCCTACCCAGACAGCGGCGAGCCTCCTCCACGCACCCCTCCTTCAGCAGATGGCGGATACGGGACGAACTGGCGTTAGCCCCTTCTACAACCAACGGGTCACCACAAACCACTTGCAGCCCCATCTCCTCGCCATAGCGCTGATAGTCGTCGAAGCCTTCGGTCCTGTCGTGTCCGAAACGGTTGTCATAGCCCGTCAGCAAGAGGCGCACACCCAGTCGCTCGTACATCAGTTGCATGAAGTCGCGGGCCGAGAAGGCAGCCATCTGGCGATTGAAGCGCAGCACGACGACACAGTCGATGCCTGTAGCCTTCAGCAGTCGCAGTTTTTCGTGGAGACCCGTCAGCAGTTCGGGTGTCCATCCTCCTTGTACCACCTGGCGCGGATGACTCTCAAAGGTGATGGCCATAGAGCGCATACCGCGTTCAGCAGCCTCTTTCCTCAGTCGTGCCATCAGGAACTGATGCCCCAGGTGTACGCCGTCAAAGAAGCCGATGGTGGCAGCATAGATGCCATCATTGAGTGTCTGGTCAGGGAAGAATATCGTCTTCATTGGGCTGCAAAGGTACAAAAAAAAGTGAAAAGTGAAGAGTGAAGAGTGAATAATTTGCTACCGCCTCGGTTTTTATGGCGACACAACTCCTTAATAGTTGTTAAATAATGACTTAAATGTAAAAAAACTCAAAACTCAAATCCCAAATCTCAAATAAAATCACTACCTTTGCAGTCGCTTTCATGCAAAGCACCGGACTTGTAGCTCAGTTGGTTAGAGCAACAGACTCATAATCTGGAGGTCCCAGGTTCAAGCCCTGGCTGGTCCACACTAATAATCAGAGAGTTATGAAGATTTCGTAGCTCTCTTTTACTTTTCTGTGAAATTCAGGTGAAATTCGCGACAGAAAAGTTAGAGTATGAAATGCCGTGCAATCTTTTCGAAAGTAATAGTATTGCATGGTGTTGCAGAATCAATAAACACTTGTACACTAATAGCCACTTGGGTAGCCCTTAAACACTAATATTCCCTTTCAGAACGTTAAAAATCAGAAGATTTTCAGCCTGAGGTGACGAAAGTTCGCGGAAAAGCAGTAACTTTGTGCTTAAATTTAAACAGAATTGCCGATGAATAGATAAACAAAACAATGAAGACATAACGGAAAAGATGCGTTAACTTATGCGCTTGTCCTTTGAAATCGCCAAAAGAAAAGTCATCAAGTAGTATAGAGTTAATGCTCACGCTGATGGTGTGGGCTTGACTTGACTGATGACAAAGGCGTTTGGCGATGCCGAAAGGACAGACATAGTTAGAGTCCGCACCGTTTCCGTGTCTTAGAATTAAGGACATTTAACGCCAGACGGTGCAAGATTTCTGGCCTTCGGCGTTTATTACAATAGAAGCACTAACAATATAACAATAAATATAATAATGAAGAATTATATTTTATCATTACTAATGGCTTGCTCGCTGACAGCGACGGCTCAAGAAAGCACTGACCCAAACATGGGACGTGCTGAAAAAATGTTTGAATTCTTGTTGGATAATAAGGCAGACAGTCTTTATGAGAACCTGTCAGCGCAGGTGAAGCCAATGGTGCAGAAACAGCAGTTTGAGGGTATTCTCAACAAAGTGGAACCCCAGGTTGGTAAGTACCAGAAGCACGGTGCCTGGGAAGTGCAGCAGGTGATGGGGCAGAAATGCTACGTTTCGATGGTACAGTTCGAAAAAACTGAACTGGGTGCTCTCGTCATCTTCGATGCAGCGGGCAAGATGCTCGGCATTCAATTGGTTCCTGCCGCCGCCGTAAAAAAAAAGTAGCTCCTGCCGATGAGGCAGCATTGGCAGGGGACATTTTCAATGAGATGGCCGATACGCTAGTGACGGGTGACATACACCTGCCTGCCACAATCCTGATGCCAATCGATGCTGACGATGCTCCCATCGTGGTAATGGTGCATGGCTCTGGCGCACTCGACCGCGACGAGACCATTTATGCCAACAAGCCGTTCCGAGATATTGCAGAGGGGCTGGCACGTAAAGGCATCGCCACGCTACGCTATGACAAGCGTACATATGTCTATAGTCAGCCCGTCACCACACTGGATGACGAGACCGTACTCGATGCCCTCTCTGCCATCCGCCTTGCCCATCAGTACAGCACTCGCGTGTACCTTCTCGGCCATAGCCTTGGAGCCATGCTTGCCCCAATCATTGCGGAGCGTACAGCAGAGCCGCTGGCAGGAGTCATCATGATGGCTGCTCCAGCCAGAGACATGGAAACTGTGGTGCGCGAACAGTTCGACTACCTTTTACCCTCTGGTGCAAGTCTGGCCTTCAAGGAACAACAGATTGATAACCTTCGCCAGCGGTCGCCCCACTATCTTCAACCGCAAGGCCAGACTGACACTGCCCGTCGCCTGACGCTGCCGATGCTCATCTTGCAAGGCGAGCGCGACTATCAGGTAACGATGCAAGACTTCTGCCTCTGGCAACAGGTGCTTGAGGGGAAAACAAATATCGTGTATCACAGTTATCCCCGACTGAACCACCCGTTTATGGAGGGCGATGGCAAATCTACGCCAATGGAGTACCAGATGAAAGGACATGTGGCCTCATATGTAATTGACGACATTTCATCATTTATTCATCAGATAGAAAAGCATGATAAGTAGAATTATATGTAACATTTTACGACTGACATTTTGCATATAAAAAAACATAAAACAAATGAAAACAATGAAGATTTGGAGAAACATTTTTATGATGCTTGCTGCTTTCTCCCTCGTCTCTTGCAGCAGCGATGATGACAACGATGTCTACGAAGCAACAGAGCTTGGTGGCACATGGCAAAAGGTGTATGACGAAGGCGTGGCCGATGCTGGCACGGTACAGTACACATTCCATCCACAGTCTGTGAATAACGGCACCGTTGATATATTCACCTCAGACTGGGCAGCAGGCGAGACCACAGTTTATCGCATCTACACCGTAACGGATGCTGGGCATCTACAAATTTCGCCCAAGCCCGATGATACCTCAGTTGCTCTCACCGTGGATTGCGACATCCGCCGCCTCACC
This sequence comes from uncultured Prevotellaceae bacterium, assembly GCA_902799905.1. Classification (GTDB taxonomy): domain Bacteria; phylum Bacteroidota; class Bacteroidia; order Bacteroidales; family Bacteroidaceae; genus Prevotella. The sequence goes on along the minus strand of CADCCB010000023.1, from coordinate 2,397 downwards.
AGCACGCAGATGATTTGGAACAAGCCCGGCACCAGCGAAGAAATAGCTCGTTTTACAAAAGAGAAATAAACCCATCAAATCGGAATATATGAAGAAATCAATATTAGTAGGATTGCTTTTGCTACTACAAGGTATCGCTGAAGCACAAACCATCGATATTACATATCAGGACAACCACATTTATCTTCCTTGTCAGGTTAATGGTAAAGATGCAAACCTCGTCTTCGATACGGGAGCGGAACTCATCTATCTTGACAGCACCTTTATTGTCTCCAGCGGACTGACTTTCAAGCAGGTTGGTCAAGCGAATATAGGCGGAGCCGGACTTAAAGTCAAGAAGACAAAAATCATCTTCGGCGAAGTCGCTGTCGCTGTGGGAGGCAAGACCTATACCCCACAGTATGTTCCACTGATAAATTTAAGACCCATCCTTGGTGCTGATGCCGACGGGTTATTCGGATTAAAAGAGATTGGAGACAAGGTTATCTGTATTGATGTCCAAGACGGGAAGATGTCATTTGCCGACAGGGTGACTGCGGACATGACGGACGGCTTCACAAGGATTCCGATTGAGTATGCTCCAGGTCGGGTGCTGATTCCCTTTACGGTCATGGTCGGTGAAGGACAAACTATCTCGGGTAAGGCCTTGATGGATATGGGTTCAGGACAAGGTCTGGTATTTACAAGCAAAACAGCCGCCAAGTACCATCTGGAACAAATTGAGGACAAGATACCCTTTCACTATGCACACGGCGGTATCGGCGGCGAATCGTCTGGCTATGAATTTACCGTTACCACAAGTTTGAAGTTAGGCGATGTGGAAATTGTACCAGGAACCGTGAGGTATAGTTCCGATAAAACTGGAGCCATGGCAAGCGATGCGTATGCAGCCATTATCGGCAACAAGTTATGGTCGCAGTTTTTCGTGGTTTTGGACTTGAAGAACAAGAGCCTATATCTAAAGAAAATCCAGTGAATTTCAATTTAGACGACAAGCCCTGTTATGAAAAAGGTAATATCCATTCTGTTTGCACTGCTGCCCGTTCAGGCGAATTGCAAATTCGGCTGAACGGGAAGGACACTCCACCCTTGAAATGGGCTGCTGTCATGTGACAGAAGGGACGCTCTACCCTTGAAACGGACAAATGCAGGTTGCAGAAGCGCGTTTCCGCTCGGCTTTGCCGCTTTCACAAAGCGCAAGCGACTGAAAGAACCCTTGAACGTGGGTTCTGCATATTGACAATAGCGACGCTCCGGGGTGGAGCGCCGCTACTGTCTTGTTGCATGGCGGCGTTTCAATTTTCGTCGCCGTCGGTCTCGGGCTGCACGGGGGGCACCATTCCCGAGCTTTGCTCGCCTACCCGTAGCCTTTCGCCGTCGCCGTCCTGCGAGCCGCCGTCGGGCTGGGGCTGGGGCTCGGGCTTCGGGTCGCTGCCGCTGGTCTTGCCGCCGATGTAGTACTGGCGGGCTTGTTTTTCGGAGTCTTACATGTGAAATCCATGGCTTCGGCTTTGCTGTCGTTCTTCCTTCATGTCTTGAACAATGTAGGAGAGTTGTCCCTTTACCCGCTCACACTCATCATATTTCAAGAATGGAAGTGAGGCATTAAGTACAGTGCCTGCTGCTTTCTCCTTGTCAGGCTGACTATTCATGTAGCGTTTGACATCGCACTCCTGACGATAGCTGAAACTACGATAGCCAGACTGAATATAATCAATAACAGCCTTAACAGCACCTCTTAGCAGTTCTGAAAGGGTTGACAGATAATGACCAAGCCGTTCGCGATAATCATTGATGATGCTGTCCTTTAGACGGATAATCCTGTCT
>CADCCB010000023.1:0-512 GCA_902799905.1 uncultured Prevotellaceae bacterium | reverse complement strand
TGGCAGTTCTTCTTTCAGCCGTTTGTTCTCTTTCTCCATCTCAGCATACTTGCCCTTTCCGAAGAGATTGGCGACACCTGATTTGATGGCATTGCCATTGGATAATCTGACTATCTGTGATAGCCTCGTTTGTGGCTGCTAAGAATCGATAGACCTCAGCCATGGTTCCAACAGCAATGTCGCGTATCGCATCAACAGCTTTCAACATCCATCCTGCATTGGTCAGCCGCTCCTTGGGCTTGTCGCCGAGTGCCTTCCTCACTGTTTCTTTCTCCCTATCATTCATGACGTATTTGTCGAGTCGGGGATTGATGATGACTTGAACAGCATTCCAGAGCCCTGGCCAGATAGTTCCCAGTACGTTGGATATGTTGTCGTAGTTGGCGGCTTTTCCAGTGCTATCTTATCCATTAAAAAGATCGTCAATGGTTATTTGAGAGAGGAATGTGTCAGAGTATTCATTACGACGCACTGGTGCAGCACTGACGAGAGTAGGATGGAATGTCTTCGAT
>CADCCB010000022.1:43141-46409 GCA_902799905.1 uncultured Prevotellaceae bacterium | reverse complement strand
TTCTGCCTCGGCCTCTTTGATCTTTGCTAACAGTTCCTCGCGCTTCGTCTCGTTGGTGCCGTGGACGGCGTGGCGGACGATGCCCTTCTTGTCGACGACAATGGTGAGCGGAAAACCCTCATAGCCAATCCATGCCATCATGTCCTTGGCCTCGACGAGGTGCGTCCATGTGAAGTGGTGCTTGTCGGTGATGCGTTTGGCCGTCTCGGCATCGTGGTAGGTGGCCGAGAAGAACATTACGCCAGGCAATTGCTCCTTCCACTCGGAAAGGATGGGCATCTCTGCACGGCAGGGGCCACAGCCGGAGTACCATAGGTTAATCACCATGACGCGCCCTTTCACGCTGTCGTTCGTCCATGTTCGTCCGTCCATATCCCTTTCCGAGAACTGCGGGAACGGCTCACCCTCCTTGGGTGAATACCATGTGCCGTCGGCCTTCACGCCCGCCTGTGTCAGCGAGGTCATTGTGGCCATCATATTGAGTCCGCTTAGGAACTGGTCGGCGTTGTGAACCTGTTCGCGGGGAATAGCCTTGCGAATGACTGACTTGGGTAGCGTGGCGTTGACATTGATGACGATGACACTGTTGCCCTCCTTGTCCTTCAGTCGCGACATGTTTTTCTCACCGTCGGGCAACTGTGGCATTTCGCGGAAGAAATAGCCGTTGGAAAGGAACTTCGGAATCACAGTGTCAATGCGCTCTTCCTGTGCCTGCCCCGCCATTGTGACGAGGGTGAGGAGGATGGTGATGATAGTTTTCTTGTTCATCTTCGTTTTAGTGTTTTTCTAATTACTTTGATTATTGTCCTTTGCTGATACCACCTACAACATCATTATTCTCAATCGTAGTCTCAGTTTTCTTCACGCTGGCTTTGAGCTTACCGAAACGGTAGGAAAGACTGATTTGGAACCTGCGGCCAAGGTAATCGTTCTTTCTGACTCCTGTATAATCACCCTGATTAGTGACAGACTCGTTATGGTAATACTTGTTGAAGGGCATATTGGCAGAGAGGCGCAATGTCAGACGGTCTTCCTTGAGGAAGGAGCGTTGCAAGGCAGCACTATAGCTGAAATAAGATCTGGAGTAGTCATAGACATCATAAGCTTCATGACCAATCTGTCCGTAGCTACTTATGGTCAGCCTCAGTTTCCATGGGAGTTTCTGTGTCAAGGACGCATAATAGAATCCACTCCAAACGGAATTCTCTAATTGCAGACTGGGATTCTTATAATAGTCATGGCGGAAATTTCCGTTGAAGACAATAGTTGTCTTATCAAAAGGTTTCCATTGCAGATAGGTTTCCATTTCATAGCGACGCAAGCGTTCGATGTTATCGTAGGTGCAGTAGATCTTGTTGTTCTTGACATAACGGATATCGCTAATACCACTATCGTAGAATCGGTACATAGGTGCCAGTTGTAACGTCAGGCGGGGTGAGACATACATGTATAATAAGGTCAGGGACTGTTGATGTGAACTGGTCAGATGGTCATTTCCGAAATTAACCCCTTCAGGACTTTCAGAGACAGCAGGATTCAGATAGGAAATACCAGGGCGGGAGATACTGGTGGTGTAGTTCAGCTTCAGTGAGTTGGCATCGTTAATCTGATATTTGATGCTAGCCTGAGGTACCCAGTCGTTCAATCGGTCACTAAAGTCTGTACTCTTTCCGTCAGGATAATGAGCCTTCATATAACTGTATTCATAGCGTAATCCAGCACGGGCAGACCATTTGCCTAATGTCAGCTGATAGTCAGTATATACGGCTGCCACTTGTGTGGTATGTTCAAACTCTGTATCAAAAGAAGGTGGCTGAGGCGACTGGATAAACGACTGCGTCGAATGACTGTTGTTGTGACGCTCAATATACTTTCCGCCTACTTCTAACTTATGTCCTTTCCAGAGCGGCCTGACATAGTCTGCCTGAAAGGTGTGCTCCGTAAAGTTCTCCTTACTGTTGATAAGATAGCCTGTATAACTGAAAGGGCTACTGACAATCTCACTAAAATTACTTTCCTGTTCTGTACGCTGACGGGTTAGGGCAAGCATATAGGATAAAGTCAGTTTCTCGCCTTCACAGTTGGTCTTGTGTTCATAGTCCAATCGTCCATTCCATGAATGATGTTTGTAGCCAGGCATCCAGTAATGCTCGTTATAACTATAGAGAGGTTGCTGACTAGCATCGTACATCGTTGTCGGGCCACCGCCCTGAACATTGATCTTATAGAAATAGCCGCCGAATGAGGCTGATATCAGATTGAGTGTATCAATATCATAACTGGCACTAAGGTCTGTATAGAAGATATCGCCAGGGTTAGAGCCTTCCGAATGTGACTTCTGGGTTCTGCCTGATTCCAGATAGGTTCGTTCCATATCTCGGATACTTTGGGAACTCTCTTCCGTCATTTTGTTATAACCAGCGTCAATGGATACAATAGCCTTGCCGAATTGTGTCGTCATGTTTCCACTAATACTCGGTGCTTTTGTGGTGCTATAGGAGAGGTTTACTCCACCTGTGACACCATTAAAGCTACGACCATCCATCATGACGATGTTAAGGATGGCATTGACGCCCTCGGCATCCTCACGTGCTCCAGGGTCGGTAATAACCTCGATGCGCTTTACCATTGAGGCAGACATAGACTTCAGGATCTCCTTGGCGTTTTGTGTAAGGCTGGGATCAAGATGCCCGTTCTTGTATATCTTAAAACTGCTGTTTCCCTTAACCTTTATGTTATCTTCGCCATCAACGGTTACCATCGGCACCTTGCGCAACATATCAAGCACGGTTTGTGTTTTTGACTCTTCGTCAGCCTGGACATCATAGCCTACGCGGTCGATGCCTTGTTTAATCAATTGCCGTTGAGCCTTAACGGTAATGCCTTCTAATTCCTGATTCCAGGTAATGGAGTCGTTTTGAACCTTTGTACTGTCGCTCTGTGCCATCCCGAATGTTGCTGTCGAAAACATGACAAGCAAGAGTTGTAATTTTCTGTAGTGTTTCATATTTCTTACTTTGATAATTTCAAACCGAGTTTGGCAGATGGCGTCCTGCCTTTATAAAAGACCTGTGCCTCTTCGCTCTTATATGCGGGTTCGTCTTGTTCTCGCATCCAATCCATGCCTCGGCGCTCGGCTCTGCCGCTTTGCTTTGCAAAGAATGTCTTCTTGTTCCAAGTTCTGTTATCCACCTCATCCAAAGTCATGTTGAGAGAGGGCACAAGATTGCATGATTCTGAGACTTGCGCTGTGGTTATCCATTCCACA
>CADCCB010000022.1:0-43029 GCA_902799905.1 uncultured Prevotellaceae bacterium | reverse complement strand
ATCAAAGCGGAGAGTGGCATAGATGGGTGTCTTGATTTCCGTGAAGACCAGCCAATGGGTGGTATAATCGAGACTCGCTAAAATGGAGTGGATGTATGGCGTCTCTGTCCAAGTGCTGTCGTATGGAATAAACAAAGCCATCTCAAACCCATTGGCTCCTTTGTGCTTCGTTTGCGTCTTCGTTTTCATCAATCCCACTTCTGTGGTCTTTATTCGTTTGGGGACCTTTACGCTAATGGCGACTTCATCAAGATTGATACTCTTCGGAACAAGAAAAATCGTTCGCAAGTCAGTCGTTACTTTATCGATATCCTTTGTCTCGTAGCAGATATGAGATAAACGTATCTGTGCTACTTCGTTTGGAATGGCAATTGCCCCTTTTTCGTCTGTGTAGCCACCAGTGTCATTCCCGAAATAGACACTCACAAACGGTACTGCTTCATGTGTAATACTGTCCTTGACAATTATCGTCTGAGACATTCCGAATGTCAATGCCAACAACATTGTCAGTAGGAGCAGGAATCGTATATAGGATATCATGTTGTCTGTTTTCAATTTTTATAATCTGTTCTTTTCCGCATTACCAGCACCCGTACCTTTGTACTTGCTGCGTGTGGTGTTGAAGTCATACGAGAGTGAGAGGCCGATGCTCTGTGTATAGACATAAGCATCCTTCGCCATTGTGGTAACGGGGTAATATCCAGTCCAACGTTCACGGCGATTACGGAAGATGTCGTTGGCAAAGAGGGATACTATTAGTGAGCCATCGAGAAATGACTTCTGCATACGGGCATTGACGTTGAAATCGTGGGCATAGTGATTAAAGCCGTAGTCGTGGCTGGTGGAATAGTGCAGATAGAGCATGGCCTTCGCGGTCTTGCCAATGGTGAACCAGTTGCGGAAATTTACATCGAACTGTGGCTTATCAAGCGACACGGCAGTACCATACGCCTGTGTATCGAAATTCTGCTGATAGTAACTGAGTGTCAGCGTGGGGTTGTAAAAACCAAACTTGGGCGAAGCGGTGAGTGCTGCATTGTAACTCTCGAACTTATCGAAGTTGCGGCTGGTCCACATCGTTATCTCTGTCCCCTCTTGGAATAGGTCACCAAAGGATAGGCGTATGTCCTTATTGTGGCTGTAACCTGCCGTGAAGTTCAACCACGAGTAGGTGACGTTGAGGTCGAGGTTCTGCTTGATGGTTGGGCGCAACAGGGGATTTCCACCTTCATACTGGTAACGATTGTCGTATTGGATGTTGGAATTAAGTTGATAATAGCCTGGCCTGCTGATACGCTTGTTATAACCCAGTTGGATGCCCCATTTGTTCTTTTGCCAGCCGACGGAGAGATTAGGAAACAGGTCGTGGTATTTGCGGCTCGGCTCTGTCTGGTACTGACCGAAAGAATAGTAGTCGGAGGTGACGGCCTCATATCGTAATCCTGCACCGATGCTCCAGTTGTCAAGTCGTAAATGATACTCTGCAAACCCAGCCTTATTACTTTCTTTTATTTCGTCATCGGATGACCTCACTATTTGCTCTATATTGTTGTATATGCCGTGGCTGTTGGAGTGTGTCATCTCCGTGCCCGCACTCAGTTCACCTCGCCATACAGGATAGGTCAGCACCAGTTTCCCTGCCAGCATGTGGCTTCGCCTTTCGCTATGGGTTGTCACGTCGCGATCCGGCAGGTTATCACTGTGCTCCTGGGACAGCATGTCAATAGAACTCTTGTTCCACAGATACGAGCCGTTGAAGTCAATGCCGAGCCGTCCGAGTTTGCCAACGAAATAGACATTGGCTTCATGCGAAGGGCCGTCCTTGTCTTTCCTGCTCATATATTGACTGATGGTTCCTTCCTGCTTGCCGTTGCGCATAATAGTCTGCGTGGTATGTGCGTCGCCACTTTCGTATGGCGACCCACTTAACTCGTAAGTCATTCCCAGCGATGTGCTGTCGTTGAGGTCATAGTTACCACCGACTTTGCCAGAGAGATTGGTGTACCAAAAACTATTGGGTGCATATTGGGAAATGTGTATCAGGTTGCCATTGGCACGAGTATCAGTAGTCAGCGTATTATCCTCTGAGTGATTGTTATTCTGGAACACTCCGACACCGAAGATTTCCAGTCCACCCGTGCGATATTTTACCGTAGCATCATCGTAAGTCGTCCACTTCTCATTATACACCACCTGGCTATATGCCTCCACGCTGATGCCGTCACCCTGATGTCTCTTAGTCTTGATGCGTATAACCGCCCCGATTTCTGCATTGTACTTTGCACCAGGCGAGGTAATCACGTCCACACTCTTGATGTCTGTAGATTTTAATTGCTTCAGTTCACGGGCGTTCTGCACCTTCTTGTTGTTGATGTAGATTTCAGGCGTACCCTTTGCAAAGACGGTGAAGTTGCCATCGCTACCTTGTACTTGTGGTAGCATCGACAGCACATCGTCAGCAGTGCCGACATCCTTCAGCAGTGAGTTCTGAATATCAACGGTCATGCCTCCCGTGGTCATCTTGTATTGTGGACGTTCGCCCTTCACCACGACTTCACCGAGCGTTTGCGTGTCGGGCTGCATCTGAATGTCACCCATATTGCCCTGCCATGCGTCTATATACATTAATATATATCCTACGCTCGACACTTTCAACAAACCATCTTGCTTGTCGGTGGTGATGCTGAAAGTTCCGTCGTCCTTAGTTACGGCTCCAGCAACGTAAGCAGAGTCAACACGATTGACGAGCACAACATTGGCAAATGGCATCGGCTGAGACTGTTCATCAATGATGCGGCCAGTGATGTTCTGTCCATGACCCGTCATTGCAGCGAGGGCGAGCAGGATGGTGATGATGGTTTTCTTGTTCATAATTGTTTCGTTTTTATCCTTGCAAAGTTATGTCTATTATTTGGTACGCACAAGGAAAAGGCGGAAAAACCGCAAAAGGGGGTGTTGCAGTATTTTTGATACTAAAACACTGAAAATGAACAAGGTAAATAAAAAGCAACGAAGAATAAAGTCCCAGACTGTAACGCTTGGTTTAAGGGAATGACTGCCAAAACTATGAAAAAAAGACAACAATTGTATGTAAAAACATGTAGTCGAGAATTAATGGAAGGAGCAAGAAAATTGAAGGAAATGTGAAAAAAAGTAGGATAAAATGCTCCGAAAATGTGATTTTTGTTGTATCTTTGCAGTCAGAAAATGTGATTAGCGCTATGAATTTGCTTAAAAGAAAGGTTGATAGTTATCTGGAAGAGTGGTACGGGAATCCCAATCACAAGCCACTTATCATCAATGGTGCCCGTCAGATTGGAAAGACCATGTCGGTACGGGCGTTCGGTAAGACGCATTATGAGTCGGTGGTGGAGATGAACTTCGTGCTGGAAGAAAAGTATCGGAGCATTTTCGACGACGGCTACGAGGTGGACACCATCCTGAAGAACATATCGATGCTGAACCCGAAGGTGAAACTGATACCTGGGAAGACGCTGCTGTTCTTCGACGAGTTGCAGAAATGCCCCGCCTGTGCCACATCGCTGAAGTCGTTCTGCCAGGATGGACGCTATGACGTGATTTGCAGCGGGTCGCTGATGGGTATCTACTACGAGGAGATAGAGTCGAACGCAGTGGGCTTCAAGGAGGACTACCAGATGCACTCGCTGGACTTTGAGGAGTTCCTGTGGGCCAAAGGCTATTCGGAGGAACAGGTGGAAGACCTGTATAGGCACATGGACACGCTGACACCATTCTCGCAGTTGGAGATGGACACGCTGATGGGGCATTTCAAGGACTATATGAGCATTGGCGGTATGCCTGAGGTGGTAGCGATGTTTGTAAAGAACGGACACTTCGGGGGTACACTGAAACTGATGCGGCAGTTGCTGAAGGACTATGAGGAGGACATCACTAAATACGCTAAGAACACGGACAAGGCGAAGATTCTGGCCGTGTATAACCACATCACCACGTTTCTGGGCAAGGAGAACAAGAAATACCAGATTACGAAGGTGGCGCGGGGTGCAAGGAGCAGGGAGTATATCGGTTCGGTGGAATGGCTCCGAGAGGCTGGAGTGGTGAACGTTTGCTACTGTCTGAGCAATGTGGAACTGCCACTGAAAGGCAACTACGAGGCGAACATGTACAAACTGTACTACCACGATACAGGGCTGCTGATAGCATCGCTGGACGAGGAGGCACAGCAGGACCTGAGGGAAAACCGCAACTTCGGCACATACAAGGGTGCCATCTATGAGAACATCGTGGGCGAGATGCTGATCAAGTCGGGTTACGAGCAACTTTACTATTATATCAATGATAGTCCGGCACTGGAAATGGACTTCTTCGTGCGGGATGCAGACAGTCTGATTCCTGTAGAGGTAAAGGCGAAAGACAATGCCACACCCTCACTGAACCATCTGATAGACTGGAAATCGTATCCAGACGTGAAGTATGGCATCAAACTGGGGTACAAGAATATCGGGTGGAACGGGAAATTTTATACATTCCCGTATTTTCTTGGGTTCCTTCTGAGACGGTTTCTTAAAGATGCGGGACATCCTCGACGTTAGGATAGTTGACAAACAAACGTGTATGAATAGGTCATGAAGAGAATAGTTTGGATAGTCATCATCATAGCCGCACTGGCAGGTTGTAACGAGAAGCGTCATCCGCTGTTGAAGGAGGCTGCGGACATCATCCATCAGCGTCCGGACTCTGCACTCGCACTGATAAATCGGGTGGATACGGCATCGCTGTCGGAGACTGAGAGAATGGAATACTGTCTGCTGAAGGTAATGACGGATTATATCGTGCTGCACCATGCTGATGGCGACTCGCTCGTATCAGCCTGTGTGGACTACTACGACAGACATGGCGATGCGTGGCATCGAGGCAGGGCTTACTATTACAGGGGGGGCATCAGAAGGCATTTACTTGGTAGGACGTTTGATGCAATTAAGGACTATAAGGTGGCTGAGACGATTGCTGAGGATGCGGATGACGAACTGCTGAAGAACATGGTGTATGAGAATCTGGCCTTTGCCAATTATAATTGTTTTACCCATCCACTTATTCTGGAATACTCGCAGAAGTATTTAGAGAGCAGTCGCAGAATGAACGACAGTGTCATGACATTACGAGGCCTCCAGTTCTGCGCATCGGCTTATGCGTATATGGATCAGAGTGACAGCGCTATTTTTTCGCTTCGAACGTTAATAACTGACATATTCATGCAAATAGAGGGCTAACGTCACCGTAGCCCTCTATTCTTATTTTATTGAACCTATCATAAGTGCATGCGCACATCGACACCCACGTGGAAGGGGGCGCCACGCTGGGCGAAGTTCTGATGGGTCAGAGCGCTGTTGACCAGGAAGGTGTTGTAGTGCGTGCCAGTGAGGTTGCGGCCCCAGAAATCGACGGAGACGGCACCCATATCGACCAGCATGTGGGCTCCGAGGGTGGCGTAGAACTTCTGCGACAGCAGGTTGTCGGCCTCCCAGTAGGTCTTGCCCTGTCCGTTGACATTGAAGCCGAGGGTGATGCTGCGGAGCACACGGTCGGAGAGGTCGAAGCGATAGTCGGCACGGGTGCTGAACTGGTGCATGGGGATGAAAGGCACGCGGTTGCCATTGTAACTGACGGGCTCATAGACCTTGGCGGCAGTCATCGTGCTGTCAGTGTATTCCTTGAACACGGCGTGGGTGTAACTGTAGGTGGCGCTCCAGTTGAGATGATCGTCGAAGGCCTGTCCGCGCAGGGTCAGTTCGGCTCCGCAACTGTAACTCTTGCCGGCATTGACCATCATGCGGCCATAGCCGTAGTCGCGGCCCATGACGGAGAGTTGCTGGTTGCGAATCTGCGTGTAGAAGAGGGCGGCATCGGCCTTCACCTTGCCACCGAAGAGGGTCTGGTGGGTGCCCAGTTCGAAGTTCCAACTCTCCTCGGGCTGATAGGTGATGGTGTTGTTGACATTGGCCACCTGCTCAGGGGTGTGCTCCACGGTGTAGTCGGCAGCCATCATCGAGCGGAGGCTGCTGCCCAGTCCGCGCTCCTCGGTCTGGAAGATCTCGGAGAACATCTGCAGGTTGTAGCCACCTGCACGAAAACCCTTGCTGACAAAGGCATAGAGATTGCTGCCGTCGGAGGCCGTCTGGAAGGTGAGGCCGAACTTGGGCAGCAACTGCTGGTAGTTGTGCTTGTCGGAGGAAGCGAGCCGCGAGAGGTAGGAATGGGTCACGGGCTCACGACCCATAGAGACGGCGAGGTCGAACTGGGCGCTGGTGTCATAGGTGATCTTCACCTGGTTGTAGTCGTAGCGCAGGCCGAGGGTCATCTTCAGACGGTCGGTGAGCGAGATGTTGGACTCATGATAGACGCCCAGGTTGAGTTGCGGTGTGCGGAAGTCGCCCGGCACGCGGTTGTTCTGGAACGCGAGGTAGGACTGTGCGGCGGCGGGCATGCCCCACTGGCTCATGATGAACGCCCCCATAGCATCGCCGAAGGTGACGGGAGCATTGGTGTGGAGCCACTGATAGGCGCCGAAGAGACCCGTGGCGTGCTGCCAGCGGCTGGCCGAATGGCTGCGGAGCACCAGTTCCTGGGTCACGGCATTCATTTTCTGTTCCTGCTTCAGGTGCATGTAGTCGGCCTCCACATAGTCCTGGTCCATATCCATGCGGTCCCAGAGATACTGGTGGCTGGTGGTGGACGTGAGCAGCAGGTTGTTCATGGCATAGGTGATGTTAAGTCCGGTGTTGACCATCTGTCGGCGATAGCCATTCATAGTGGTGGTTGAGGGGTCGGCTGTTGTGTCGTCGTCTGTGTTGTAAAGTCCGTAGGGGAAGCCGTTCTGGTTGGTGTATTGATAGTCGCTGGTGAGGTCGAAGGTGAGCCGTTCTGAGGGCTGCCACATCAGGCGCATCCTGGCGCCGGCCTCGTTGAGACGGTCGTTGTATTCGTTGAGATTAGTGTTGCGGAAGAAGCCGTCCTGCCCGTTGTAGAAGCCACCAAGCATGAAGGCGAGGCTCTCAGAGGGACGGGCGTAGTGGGCCAACTCGGCATTGCGACGGAAGGCAGAGCCCAGGCCGAGGTTGATGTCGGTGCCCTGATAGTTCATGGGGTTCCTGGAGTAGATGCGCACGATGCCGCCCTCGGTATTGGCACCGTAGAGGGTGCCTTGCGGGCCTCGGAGCACATCGACGCGATCGAGCAGGTAGAAGTGGGAATTGAAGGCCGACTTCGACATGAGGGGGATATTGTCGTAGTAGATGCCGACGGCGGAGTTGTTGACACGCGCCCCGATGCCTCGGATATACATCGACGAGGTGAGGCGGCTGCCATAGTCGGGCATTGTGAAGGAGGGCACATAGTCAGACAACTGGCTCACGCTCTGGATATTGAGCGCCTGCATCTCCTGTGCGCCAATCACGGTGCTGCTGAAAGGCTGCTGGCGCAAACGGTAGGGTTCCTTGGGTTGAGAGATAACGATGACCTCGTCGAGGTCGATGACTCGCGAGGAGTCGTTCACTAAAACGGGACTATCGGCCTCGGTCCCTGCAAAAACAGGCAGTACGGACAGGAGGGCTAGTCCCAGAATCATCTTCTTGTTCATATAAAATAGATCACTTGTCATTTTCGACTGCAAAGGTACTGCCTTCCAGCCGGGCACGCAATCCTCATTTATATGGATTTTGCTCACACATTGCGATAGCCGCAGCGCGGACAGATGCCCTTAGAGGGCAGACGATGGCCGCAATGACCACAGAGATAGGCCTGACGGCTCTTGCTGAAATAGCGCCAGAGGGCAAAGGCCGTATAGGCCACCAGCAGCGGATAGCCCACGTAGTAGAGCGTGGAGACGCTGAAGATGACATAGTTGATGGCGCAGACGGCTATCAGTCCCAGGCAGTAGAGAATGGCCTCGGTGGCCGACAGGTGGCGACGGATGTCGTCGAAGGCTGCCAGCGTGATGAGCAGCAGGGCCCACACGCTGAGCAGGAAGAGCGACAGATGGAGGGGCACGGAGAAGGGATTGAGCGTGGGATGATAGTAGTAGTGGCGCCACGAGTCGGGGTCGGCCAGTTGGATGGTGCTGTAGAACACCGCCGAGGCAGCCACGAGGACGGCCAGGAGCGTGGGATAGAAAGAGGGAATGTCGTTGAAGTGGACAATCTTGGCATTGCGACGGAAGAGGCTCCTGATGACATAGAGGGCTGCCACGATGACGACGAAGGCGAGCATGATGAGCAGGTGCTCGTCGGAGAAATAGTCGATGAAGCGCGAGATGGGATTGTCGGGGGCCACCCCCTTCAGCATCTCACTCTCATGGATCCAGCCCATCGTCTGCTGGTCGCGCGCTATCTGCACCCACACGGAATCGACGCTGTCGGTAGAGAGGGTCATGATGTCGGCAACGACCACCACATCGTCTTTCTTCACGAAGATGGTATCGACCAACATGCCGCTGAGGGCCTCGGAGGGCTGCTGGCAGACAAGGAGCAACGTGTCGGCCTTGACCAGGAAGTTATAGTTCTGCGTGTAGTGGTGCGTCGTGTAGAACGAGATGGAGTCCATCTGGGCCTCAGTCACCACCCAGGCATCGCTGGTCTGCCGCTCCTCACGATAGCAGGACGTGAAGAGCAGGAGGAGCAATACAAAAAGGGTGAAGGGTTTCATAGCGCGTCGTTCATTATTCATTACCATACACATTCATCTGACAATGTTTGCAGTCGAACTCCAGTCGGAATGTGCGTCCGTCGCCCAGACGCAGCGAGAGGGGCTCCTTCCACGAGGGACGTCTGCCACCGTGCTTCACGCAGAAGCCCAGCGAATAGCGCAGGCAGTGGCGGCATTGCATGAGCAGCCGCTCGGCGGGTTCCTGCAACTCGAAGGCTGTCCCCGCGGCTATGTCTCGCTCGCTATAGAAACGGCGAGCCTCAGCGTTAGAGACATTGTAGAGGTAGGAGTAGCGATAAACCTGATAATCAGAATGTTCTGCACGTTCCGTCTCTTCCGTACATTCCATATTTTCCGTCTTGTCCTGTTCCTCACGCAGGGCAACAATCTGACGCCGCCAGTCGGCAAGCAGACTGCTGGGGATGAAATAGTTGAAATCGGCGGGGACGTCGACCTCGCTACATTCGTAGGGTGTGCCGCCTAACTTCGTGAGTTGGCGAACGATGTTCTCGCGCGGGTCTTTCTGTGCCTGCTGGTGTTCCATCGCGATGGTGAACACAGCATCGTCCATACGCAGTTCGAAGCCGTCGGAAGTGGCACGCAACGCCATCGTGACGGGTATCTTGCGCTCGCTGCTCGGCTTGGAGAGCAGGCGCTCCATCTCCTGGTCGTTGTTGCGGTAGAGGCGCAGGCCAGGGCGCAGTCCGACAGGCATCTTCTGGGGGAAGAGGCGGTTGCCCTCTACCCTATTCACACGAAAACCTTCCAACTCGCGACTGGCGTTGATGAAGCAGAGGCCGTCGCCATTCGCGAACGAGGCCACACCAGCCACCGTGAACGACTGGCCACGTATCTCCTTGACCGTTCCGACGAACTCGCCCATAGCCTTGGGCGTGTCGAAGGAGGCGATGTCGGGCTGGCGCCCCTGCAGGAAATAGGTGGTATAGCCGCGATTGAAGGTCTTGCGGAGATCGGGACGGAAGGTATAGGTGCAATGTCCCTTGGAGGCTCGCACATACTGGCCGGGATGACGGGCTATGTACTGGTTGAGACGTTCGCTATAGGCTGCCGTCACATTCTTCACATAAGCCACATCCTTCAGGCGCCCCTCAATCTTGAACGACGTGGCACCAGCCTCGATAAGTTCACCCAGATGGTCGCTCTGGTTCATGTCCTTCAGCGAGAGATAGTAGCGGGGACGCTGTTCCACAGGCTGTCCGTCGGCATCGAGCAGGTCGAACTTCATGCGGCAGAACTGGGCACACTCGCCACGATTGGCCGAGCGCGAGAAACAATGCTGCGAGGCATAGCACAGGCCGCTGTAACTGACACAGAGGGCACCGTGGACGAAGACCTCGAGTTCAGCCTCCGGCACTTGGGCGTGAATCTCAGCAATCTCTGCCACCGACAACTCACGGGCCAGCACCACACGCCGGAAGCCCTGGGCACAGAGCCACCGCACCTTCTCTGGCGTACGATTGTCAGTCTGCGTACTGGCGTGCAAGATTAAATTTTTCATTTTTAATCTTTCATCTTTCATCTTCAGAACGGCCATATCCTGCACCAAGATGGCATCGGCGCCAGCATCAGACAGATCCTGAAGCAGTTGACGCGTGGCATCGAGTTCCTCATCATAGATGATGGTGTTGACCGTCACATAGACCTTGGCCTCAAAGCGATGGGCATAGGCACAGAGCGCCGCGATGTCAGCAATGATATTGCCTGCAGCAGCACGGGCTCCAAACCTGTCGGCACCGATATAGACGGCATCGGCCCCATGATCGATGGCCGCAATGCCACACTCCAAGTTCTTGGCAGGGGCTAACAGTTCCAGTTTCCTAGGCGGTAGCGAATTTTTCACTTTTCCCTTTTCCCTCTTCACTCTTCCCTTCTACTTAATCTCGTTGATGTCGTAGGGAGTCTCCTGATAGATATAATAGTTAATCCAGTTATTATAAAAAAGGTTCGCGTGCGCGCGCCACGTGACAAGAGGTCCCTGCTTCGGATCATTGTTCAGGTAATAGTTGCGTGGCATCTCCACATCGTCGCGAACACCGAAGTCGCGCTTATACTCGTTGTCGAGGGTATTGGGAGCATACTCCAGATGACCCGTGACAAAGAACTCGCGTCCGTTGCGAGCCATCACGATGCTGACGCCGCTGTCTTCCGACTCGGCCAGGAGCGTCAACTCAGGACGGGCCTCGATGTCGGCACGCAGAATCTCGGTATGACGGCTGTGCGGCATCATGAAGAAATCGTCGAAGCCACGGAAGATGGGCATCTGGGGTTGCAGCGTGTGCTGCCGGAAGATGCCGAACATCTTCTTCTGCAGCGGATACTTGGGCACACCGTAGAAATGATAGAGACCAGCCTGAGCCGCCCAGCAGATGTAGAGCGTACTGGTGACATGGGTGCGGGCCCAGTTGAAGATATCGACGACCTCGTCCCAGTAGGTCACATCCTCATATTCCAAGGTCTCTACGGGGGCACCGGTGACGATCATGCCGTCGAACTTCTCGTCGCGCATCGACTCGAAGTCGCGGTAGAACATCATCATGTGTTCAATGGGGGTGTTCTTGGGTGTATGGCTCTTCAACTTCATGAAACTGATATCAAGTTGAAGCGGTGTGTTGGAGAGCAGACGGATCAGGTCTGTCTCAGTGGTAATCTTCAATGGCATGAGGTTGAGCACCACAATGCGCAACGGACGGATATCCTGAGAGTGAGCACGGGAGTCGTCCATCACAAAGATATTCTCGTGCTTGAGCAAATCGATGGCAGGTAACCTGTCGGGAAGTCTTAATGGCATATTCTATGAGGTTATTCAATCCGGATGACGACTACCGACACGTTGTCGTAGCCTCCGGCAGCCTCTGCCGCCAGACAAAGGTCGTTGGCGTCGAGGCCTTGATTGAGCAAATTGCGAATTTCGATGTCAGAAATCATATCGTTCAGTCCGTCGCTGCACAACATCAATGTATCGCCAGACAGAACCAGTTCGTCACAAGGAACGATGTCGATGTAACTGGTCTGGCAACCGCCGCCGATACAGTTGTTGATCAGATTGGTGTGTCCACCCATCGGGTCAAGAGGCGAATGGTCGGTGGTCACCTGAGTCAGTTCGCCTGCATGCAGACGATACAACCGGCTGTCACCACAGTTCATCCAATAGAAATGATGTTCATAGCAGGCCAAAGCCACCAGCGTGGTTCCCATCCTCGCGTAGCGTTTCTCAAGACAGCCCTTGGAATCGATGATGGAATGGATGCTGCGGTGCCAATTGGTGATGCTATCCATGAACATCTCCTCAGTCATGCCGACAGGAAGATCACCGAAATAGAATTTGAGGTTATCGATGGTATCGGCACTGGCCACCTCGCCGCTGCTATGACCGCCCATACCATCAGCCAGGGCGATTATCAGGTGATTAAGATCATCGTCAGAGAACGTCATACGCGCCTCTGCATCCCTAATGACTTGATTGCCGACCAGAACCATATCCTCGTTGTTGGCTCTGATGCACCCTACCCTGCTTGAAGCAGTTACATTGAATACTGGCATTTTCCTTTAATTTATACTAACTTTGAGAGCGACATTAGCAAATATGACGACATCGCCGTTCTTCATCGGCGTGTCAACGTCGGGTGCCAACTGACGATCGTTCAGTTTCGTCCCGTTGGACGAATGCTTATCCGTCACGCACCAGCCGTTTTGGGCATCATATTTGATCTGGGCATGAACACCCGACACATACAGATTCTGCTGGAACAACTGTGAATAGGGCCCCTGACGGCGTCCGATGATGGCTCCGTTGACGCCGACAATGCGAATGCCCATCGCTTCGTTGACGAGCATCAGTTGAGGCGTAGACATTGGCAGGGCATCAGACAGCGTGACATCAGCAGAAAGCGAGTCTCCCTGCTGGGTCGCAGCAGGCTTCGATGCAGCAGATGCGGTAATACTGTTATTCTTGCCAAAAAACTCCTCTGAAGGCACCATCACGCCACCACAATTGGTGCAACGCTTGCCTATGCCCACACGACCGCACAGGGAACAATAGGACAAATGCTGGCCGCACTGGTCACAATACCAGGAGTCGTTATCAATTCCTTCCTTGCAATTCGGACAAACTATCATATCTGTATTATTTTCTTCGTCATTGATTACTTGGTTTCCCTGACATCCTCAGGCAGGATGATCTGGTAGGTCTCCTTGGTGACCTGCTCCTGAGGCATCTGCGACACACGGACAGAGAGTTGCTGGATGGTGGCATCGAGCATGTTGCGAACAGCACGGGCATTGCCGAAGTTCTCACCCTTCGTATCAATCATCTCGCGGATGGTCTCAAGGGCCTTCTGCTCTGTCTCAGGCAACACCACATACGATTCCTTCGAAGCCATCTTCTTGAAGATCTCCAGCAGTTCACGATCGCTATAGTCGTCGATATGGAGTTTATGGGTGAAGCGGCTGGCGAGGCCGGCATTCATCTCAAGGAACTCCTCCATCTTGTCCTGATAGCCGGCAGCGATGACCACAAACTTGCCGCGGTCGTCCTCCATACGCTTCATCAGGGTGTCGATGGCTTCCTTGCCATACTGGTCGTTCTGATCGCTGAGCGTATAGGCCTCATCGATGAAGAGTATGCCGCCCAAGGCTTTGTCGCACATCGAGTTGACAATCTTCGGCGTCTCACCCATGTACTTACCCACCAAGGTGGCTCGACTGGCTTCGATGACACGCGATGTAGGCAGGATGTCCATAGCCTGAAGCACCTCACCCATCTTACGGGCGATAGTCGTCTTACCCGTACCGGGATTACCAGTGAGGATAAAGTTCATCGACATCTGCTGCACCTGACC
Organism: uncultured Prevotellaceae bacterium; assembly: GCA_902799905.1. Classification (GTDB taxonomy): domain Bacteria; phylum Bacteroidota; class Bacteroidia; order Bacteroidales; family Bacteroidaceae; genus Prevotella. The sequence goes on along the minus strand of CADCCB010000022.1, from coordinate 29,488 downwards.
TGCACCAGCCGCTGCACGCTGCTTCACAAACATACTCTGTACGGCCAGTCGGCGAATAGCATCCTTGACGGCATGCATACCAATGAAGTCGTCCATCTCGGCGAGCACCTCATCCAACGGACGGGTCTTGGCACTCTGCATCATCGGCAGATCCTCCACCTTGATGGCATACATATCCTGCTCGTTGAAGAAGCCTTCTGACAGACCATCGCTCACGAGCACGTCGGGCTGGCTCATCAACTCTATCAGTCGCTGGCTCTGGCGCTCCACCGTCTCGTTGAAGATGCGGCGGGCCTCACGGGCATTGCCGAAGTTCTTGTCACGACGCAGATAGATCTGCTCGAACTGGCGATGGATGGCAGACTTCACCTCGTCGTCGAGTTCGAAGTGCTGAGCCTCGGCCATATTGACAAAGATCTGTGTCAATTCGTCCGGCGTATAGTCGTCGAAATGGATGGTCTGGGTGAAACGGCTCTTCAGACCCGGGTTAGAATCGATAAAGTCGTGCATCTGGTCGGTATAGCCCGCCACGATGCAGATGAACTTGCCGCGATCGTCCTCCAGACGCTTCAACAACGTGTCGATGGCCTCGCTGCCGAACGTGTCGTTGTCACTTGACTTCAGCGTATAGGCCTCGTCGATGAAGAGGACACCACCCATAGCAGTATCGATGAGTTGATTGGTCTTGATGGCTGTCTGACCAGAGTAGCCAGCAACGAGTTTGGAGCGGTCGGCCTCAACCAACTGTCCCTTCGAGATGATGCCCAGCGTCTTGAACACATCTGCCATGATACGTGCCACAGTGGTCTTACCCGTACCGGGATTACCTGTGAAGACATAGTGCTTGCCCTGGAAGGTCTTGTTGTCGCCACGCTTGATCTGCAAGTTCAGGAATCCGGCCAGGTTGGATATCTCCTTCTTCACGGACTCGAGGCCGATCAAGCCGTCGAAACTCTTCAGGCACTCCCTATAGTCAACCGCCTTGGGTGCTACATACGGGATATCACTGACCTCAATGGTCATCAGTTGCTCATTGGTCATCTCCGAGACATTGCCTTCCTGCAGACGACGGGCCTGACGCTTACATATCTCATCAAACAGCGAGCGCATCGTACGTCCGTTGGCAAAGTCTTTGTCGCGCTGTTCGTACATCTCGCCAATCATCTTGCGGGCCAGTTTCTCTGACTCGTCAGAGAAGACATATTGTTTGCCGTGAGCAAAGACCTCCAGGATCTGGAACAGTTCATCGGGCGTGTAGTCCTCAAGGTTGAGGAAATAACTGAAACGACTACGCATACCGGGATTCACACGGAACAGGTTCTCCATCTCCGTGCGATAGCCAGCAGCGATGACCACAAACTTGTCGCGGTCATCCTCCATGCGCTTCATCAGCGTCTCAAGGGCCTGAGCACCCTGGTTGTCACGGTCGCCGGACTGGCTCACAGGTGCCAGCGTGTAGGCCTCATCGACAAACAAGATACCACCCATAGCCTTGTCGCAAAGGGCGTTGACAACCTTAGGTGTCTCTCCCTGATAGGGCGACACCATCTTTGAACGGTCGACCTCAACCACATGGCCTGAATCGAGATAGCCTATGGCAGCCAGTATCTCACCCAACTTGCGGGCGATGGTGGTCTTACCCGTACCGGGATTACCCGTCAGCACAGTATGCATGGACATCTTCTGAGCCTCACCCAGTCCGCGCTTCTGACGCTGCAAGCCGTTCTGCACAGAATAGGCCATCTCGCGTACAGCATGCTTCACGTCGGTCATGCCGATAAAGGTATCCATGTCGCCCAGGATATCGTCAAGCGACCGCTCTTCTGGCACATAGCCCTTGATGTCGGCACGCTCCACGCGTGTCTCGGCAGAGCCTCGGCTGATGAACAGGGTGAAGATGTCTTCTGCCGTCTTCATGGCGAGATGGGCATTACCGAATGTTTCGTCCTTAATCTTAATCTGATACTTGAAGTAACGCGTCAACTGGTCATCAGCCTCTGGCGAGAACTCCGACAGGCCGTACTTACGACTTAGTTTCTGCTTCACGATGTCGCATAGTTGCTGATAACCTGGCACCGGCAGGCGGAAGATATACTTGAAACGGTTCTTCACCGCCGGGTTGTTCTCGAGGAAATCGTCGAGGCCCTTAGGCAGACCGGCCATGATGACAATGGGATTGTCGTCCCATTTGTCCATCTCGACAAACAACTTGTCCAGGGGATTGACCTGGTTGGAATACTTGTCGGGCAACAGTTTCTGAACATTATCGAAGAAGAGTATTCCGTTACGAGCCTTCTTGATATTGTCTTCCCACTTGTCGACAAACCGCTGATAGTCCACGGCATCGACCATCGTCAACTTGGGCTTCTCAATAATCCTATGCTGGAAGAAGTAGTCGCGGATAATCTCTGCCAAAGCGGTCTTACCCGTACCCGTCTCGCCAATGATGATGGCATTGACAGAGAGTCGCACGGTGGCAATATCCTTGCGTGAACGCAGATAGGCATAGGTGTCGACAATGTTCTTCAACTGAGCCTTTACGTCTTCAAGGCCAATCAACTTGTCCAGCACGTACTGCGACACCAAGGGCTGTCCGCACCATTTACAGAACTTCGCGTTACCTCTGTTCTCCTTATTACATTGTTCGCAAATCATTCTACGTCTCCTTGTTCTTGAATAGTTATGGTCTCAGCAGGAGCCTGCTTGGATGACTTCCATCCCACCACCTTCGGACTGAACAGACAAAGTTCGGCAATGAGGACAATGGCTGTCAGTGTCCAGAGGATATAATGGATGATCGTCTCGCCTGACAGGGAGTGCGTATGGTCTGCCACCTCGTCAAGCAGTCCGAAGTTTGAGGCTTTATACCTCTGAGAACGTGTCTTGAATGTATAGTAGAGAGGATCGATCAAAGTAGACCGTATGTCCTGAGTGTTCAGGACATTCTCTATGAACTTCGTGTCCGTATGCTGATCTTTACTGAAATCGGTCAGCAAGGCGATGATGATATAGACAACACTCAGCAAGGCCACTACATATTGGAAGAAATCCGGGTAGTTGCCATCCACGTATCTGAGGATATAATACGGTATCAGTGACGAAGCCACACCCACTGCTCCGAAGAGCATCGAGATGAAAGCACCATAGCCCTTGAAATAAGCCCTCACGGCTACAATGATGCCCGACATTCCTCCCAGAGGCAGAATCATCGTCATGATGTGATGGTCGAAGAGATAGGAGCGGTCGTCAAGTCCAAGCACAAACACTGCCACTATCCATGCGGCTGCACATCCCAGGAAGACGTACTTCCACATGCGCTCCTTCATAATATTCGTCTTCCACAACCGGCGCACGTCTCTCACCCTTTCCTTTGCGTCCTCACTGGCTTTCGTGTATCGCTTAAAGTATATCTGCTGCGGGTCCAGTTTGCCCAGATCCAACACCCACTGCTCCAGTTCGCGCTCATAACTGTACTCCTCACTGAAGTCGTGGGTCGGGTCTTCGTGATAGAAGACAGACATCCATTGTAGGAAACCACCGTTGCGGATCTCCGACTTGATGGCTGGCAAGAGTTTCTGATCCAGACTGCGCCCATCAGCAAGTTGTACGCCTCCCGGAAGCAGATAGGTTGGGACGACACCCAGAATGCGAGTGAAGCGATAAAGGGCGGTACGCAGATCGTAGGCTCCCAGGCGTTCGTGGTTCTCCTCCGATTTGAGGTCGAAGCATTGCCGTGCCAAAGCCAGCAGGTCCGTCCATCCATGCAACTCAGCATAATAGGCGAACCGTCCGTCGGCATCCGTATAGTCCTTCATGCTCTCCGTCAGTTCCTGACCGGAAGTGTTCTGTTCCCTGACGAGATCATCTGCCAGCATCTGTCCGATGCTTTCCGGCGTGACAGCCTCCCGCAGGTCATAGCCTACGGAGCGGTCCATATTATAGAGCACCTTATAGCCCAAGGAGCGTGACGGAGCCTGACCATTGGTCATGATACGCAATGCCTCGCAGACTGTCACGTCTTCATGTGAATACAACCACGACAGCAGGCGTCCGTCACACAGCGCACGCCAGTCATCTTCGCTCACCTCACAATAACCGTAGGAATGAACAATCTCTGACAGCGAAGCCGAAGGGAAGCGAGAGAGGAACGACACGTCACGATCAATTTCGTAAATGATTCTCAGAACGCCGATACGCCCGTCGTTATCTTCTGCAAAATAGGAGCGCAGACGCTCCACATCGCATTTCAACCGACACTCCATCCAGAGGAAGAGCGGGTCGTTGGGATTCTTCAGCAGGATAGCATATTTCTCGGGATAACTGAGCAACGACAACGACACAGCATGCACATTGTCGCATTCCGCACCCTGCACATCAGTATATGGCAGCGACGGTTCCATAGCATAACAGGCAGCCATCAGACCAGCCTTCTGGTCAGCCGGATAGCGGTTTGTCACCAAATCCTTGATGATGCTTGCCAACTTCACGTTACCGCTAGCCTCCAGCCATTGCACAATGCGTCCGTTGTACAGATAGTTCATTGCCAGCGAAGGGTTAGCCAGCAGCATAGGCACCAGTTCACTGACATTGGCGGCTATGAGGTTGCGCTCAGGATCAACGATAAAACTCTTATAGCGCAGGAATGGCGACGAGATATCCACATCGACATTCTCGCCCTTGAACCATCGTTCCACCTCATCGTAGCCCCAGCGGTTCTGCTGATTTACCGCCGTGAGGCCTTGCACGAGACGCTTCACCTGTTCGGGCAGTTCCACCAGTCGGGGAAGACGACCTTCACTCTTCTGTCGCATCATGGTGCGCTCGTTGGAACTCATTGGATTCTCACCCAGCCAAAGGGCAAACAGCGTGATGCCCAAAGAATAGAAGTCGGAAGCATAGGTAATCTCCACCTCACCATCGATCACGTCGGTATACATCTCCGGAGCAGCATAGATGGGGGTTCGTGCCTGTGTCGTACGGAACGATTCACCCTCACCCTCCTGAATGGCAGAGATGCCGAAGTCGCCAAGCACCAACTGCTGCTGTTCCTTGTCACGGAAGAAGTAGTTGGTGGGCTTCACGTCCTTATGCAGCAGATGGTTCTGATGGCAATAGGCCAGTGCACCGGCAGCCTGAAGGGCCAACCGACGGAAGCGGTTGAAGTCGCCGTTCAGTTTGATGTCCTTCATGGTACCGCCGCGCAGATACTCCATCAGTTCGTAGTACCGGCTGACTCCCTCCACGTAGGTACGTCCGAAGTCGAACACCTTTACCACCATCTCAAAGTCGAACGAACGGACCACCTGCATCAACTTCCTGTTGACATCAAAGTTGGGGTAATAGACTTTCAATACATATTCCAGCCCGCCACGCTCCACTAGGAACACCTGACCCTCGCCCGAACTATCGCTCAGGCAGACCTTCTCCACATAGTCGTCACCTTTCAGGCTGAACACTCTCTTGCCGGCCAAACTGGCAAGCACGTCGTCCGTCTGACTGCTCCCAGCATCTGGGCGCAATGTGCGTTCTACAGGCACCGTTGGCATGTCAGCCATCTGGGGCGACGAGCCCAAAGGCGAGTTAGGTATCAGCGTACGGTCGTTGGAGCCGTCAGCGGCAGCATTGCCCATGACGCCCTCACGCCCCAGCACGTTGGTCTTCTCGTAATCAATGTCTGCCATTTATTTATCGTCTCTTATTTCTTTGTTAGAGTGATGTCCCAGCACCATCCATTTGCCGCCAAGTTGCGGCTTGGCGCATCCACAGGGACTGGAGTGTAGCGCATGCTTGTAGTTGCATTGCCAGGCCAAGCGCACACCAGCCGGTTTCTGAGCCATAGCAAAGTTGCGCACCTTCACAGCCGATGCCATAGGCGGTGCCGTCAGTTTGTCGAGTATCTGCGACAGCCGTTCCAACTTCTGCTGCTTGCGCTGATTCAGTTCCTCTATCGAGCAGCGTCGGCGCGTGGGCGGTGGAGCCACAAAGTCCTTCACACCCTCGTCCTCAGCCAACAGCGTCAATATACGTTTCCTCAGTTCCTGCGAGGCCGCATCGCGCTGACGGTCCTGTTCCGACGTAAAGGGCAACTGCGACTGCAGATCTTCATATTCCCTGGCCAGTAGGCGCAGTTCCTGGTATTCGGGCATTTGCATCATACGTTCCCGCATGGCCTTGGCCTCTGACGTGAGAGGCTGTCCGCACTGCTTGCAAAACGAGAACTCGTTCATCGTGTTGCACACGGGACACTTGATGCCGCTCCGGGGTTGTCCGCACTCAGGGCAGAACGTGTCGTTCGCACTCATGCGGGCACCACAAAACGAGCACACGTCTTGCCTAATGTAGCGATGACAGGACTCACAGTAGTCGGCATCCTGATCTGTAGGGTTGTTGCAGAAAGGACAAGTCTGCCGTCCCAGCCACGCACCGCACGATGCACAATATTGTGCCTCAGCGTCGTTTTCCGCGCCGCATTCCGGGCACGTCACACCTGCCGTCGTACGGATCTGCGTCTGCGACTGCATGCGTGTCACCGTCTGCCCCTCTTCGCGGTGCAGTTCGGCTGCCCTGCCCATCTGTTCGAGTTGTTGGTTGTTATTTTCTGTCATTCCGTTATGGTTTTCTCTTCCTAATCACGTGCAAAGATACGAAACATTGATGATATTTGCAAATTATCAGGAGAAAAGTTTACCAAAAACTACCAGAGAGGGAGACGCTGTTCCTTGGGGATAAACATTTTGTCACCCGGCTTCACACCGAAAGCCTCGTACCACATGTCAATATGAGGAAGGGCGCCATTCACACGCCATCGGCCCAATGAATGAGGATCGCTCTTTGTGCGGTTACGTATCTCTGCCTCTGTAATGTTGCCTGCCCACACGCCGGCGTATGCCAAGAAGAAGCGCTGATCGGCAGTCAGGCCGTCAATCACGGGCAGCGGATTGTTTTTCGTTGCATTCTTATAAGCAGCATAAGCAACCTGCAGACCGCCGTGGTCGGCCAGGTTCTCACCGAGCGTCAGGCGTCCGTTGGCATTCAAGTCGGGAAGTACCTTGATGGCAGAGAAGAAATCGGCATACTTATCGGTACGCTCCTTGAACTGCTCACCATCGCTGGCAGCCCACCAATCGTGCATATTACCATCCTTATCAAACTGACGGCCCTGATCATCGAAACCATGGGTCATCTCATGACCAATCACCACACCAATGGCACCATAGTTGAAGGCATCGTCGGCAGTCATATCAAAGAAGGGCACCTGCAGGATACCTGCGGGGAAGCATATCTCATTGGTGGTGGGGTTATAGTAGGCATTTACCGTCTGAGGTGTCATGTGCCAGTCTTCATTGTCAACAGGTTTTCCAGCACGGTGCTCGATGCCGTAGTCGTTCCAAAACTTCTGACATGCCAGCGCATTCTCGAAATAAGACTTCGTGGGATCTACGCTCAGTTTCGTCATATCAATCCACTTGTCGGGATAGCCCACTTTCACATAGAAAGTATTGAGTTTCAGCAGTGCATTCACCTTCGTAGAGTCAGTCATCCAGTCCTGGGCGGCAATACGCTCACCCAATGCTATCTGCAGGTTCTTCACCAAACGCAGCATACGTTCCTTGGCAGCAGCGGGAAAGTACTTCTCCACATACATCTTACCCAGAGCCTGACCCATGAAACGCTCAACTTGATTGGTGGCACGACGCCAGGCTGGGTGATCCTCCTTACGGCCCGATAACACCTTACCAAAGAATTCGAAATTGGCCTCGCGAACCTCATCGTTCAGGTAGCCTGCGGAACCGAGGATTACTCCCCACTCCATCACGTCGCGATACTGGGCTGGGGTCATCGTGGCCACCAACTTGTCTGCACCCTCCATGAAGGCTGGTTGTCCGACTACCAATTCCTGCATATACTGACTCTGCAGTCCCTGAGCGTTCATGACCTGCTCCAGTTTCAGGTGAGGATACTTGCTGTTGAACTCCAGAAGCGTCATCTTGTTATAGTTAGCCTGCGGGTCGCGCATCTCAGTCCGACTCTTCGACACTTTGGCCAAAGCCAACTCCACAGCAAAGATATTCTTCATCTTCTTATTGGCAGCACTTTTACTAAAACCAAACTTCTGGAACATCCTGACAATGTGATTCTTATACTCTTCACGAATCTTAGTTGTTGCAGGGTCGTTCTCTAAGTAATAATCCTTCATGCCCAGCGTCAGACCACCCTGATAAACGCTAAGAATATTCTGCGTTGCATTCTTCTCGTCGGCGCCCAAACCGGCATAATAGAACTCCGAATCACCATACTTAGCCATCTCCAACTGTATTGCAAAAAGCTGGTCAATTGTCTTGGCAGCCTCCAATTTATTGATAATAGGCATCACAGGCTGAATACCTTCCTGCTGACGACGAGTTGAGTCCATCGCCAACTTATATAAGTCGGAGAGTTTCTGCTCTGTGCTACCTTGCTCATAGGTATTGGTTAGCAGTTCAGAAAGAATGCCGTTGATGCGCTTGTTGTTGTCCTCAGCCAGACGGTCAAAGGAGCCATAGCGCGAATAAGCGGCAGGTAGCGGATTGTTCTTCATCCATCCGCCGCAGGCGTACTCATAGAAATCATCAGCGGGACGGACCGTCGTGTTCAGGTCTCCCAAATTAATGCCCGAGCGCAACGGCTCCTGAGCCGATACACCCATACTCATGGCTATCAGTGCCATCATCGTTAAAATCTTAGTCAGTTTCATTTGTATAATGTTTAATTTTTAATATTTACTCTTCACTTCTCATTGTCTCCAGTTCTTCCTCTAGTTGTTCCCAGCGTTCCACCTCTTCGTCAAGGGCGCGCTTAATGTCAGTATATTCCGTCACCAGCGTCATGTCTGAGGCATTCTTGGGGTCGCATAGCAGACTATCCAATTCCTTCAGACGCTGTTCCATCTTCGCAATTTTCTTCTCGCTCTCCTCAACGGCTTTCTCTGCCCGTTTCAAGCGTTTCTGCTGTTCCTTACGTTCGGCATAGGAGTTGGAGACAGGAGCCTGAGGCTCCACCTTTTGAGATTTCTGGGAATCAGAGACCATATTGGGCTTAGGGGGCTCATTAGTCCCATGCTCTCTCAGATAATCATAAATTCCTCCTATATGCTCACGTACCTTGCCTCCGCCAAACTCAAACACTTTTGTCACCAGACCATCAAGGAACTCACGGTCGTGACTCACAATAATAGCCGTGCCGTCGAAAGCCTTGATGGCTTCCTTGAGCACATCCTTAGAGGGCATGTCCAGGTGATTCGTAGGCTCATCGAGTATCAGCAGGTTCACGGGCTCCAACAGCAGGCGAATCATTGCCAGACGACTGCGCTCGCCACCACTGAGCACCTTCACCCGTTTTTCTGAAGCCTCGCCGCCAAACATAAAGGCACCGAGTATATCGTTGATGCGCAGCCGTATATCCCCACGCGCCACGTTGTCAATGGTCTGAAACACAGTAAGACTTTCGTCCAACAACTGTGCTTGGTTCTGGGCAAAATAGCCGATCTGTACATTATGACCTATCTTCAAGTTGCCCTCGAAGGGTATCTCGCCCATGATGCACTTCACCAACGTCGACTTACCCTCACCGTTCTTACCCACGAAGGCCACTTTCTCACCACGCTTGATGGTCAGATTCACATGATCAAAGACTAAGTGAGAGGTTTGAGGTGAGGGGGATGAGGTGAGAGGATAGGCCTTCTTCACCTCGTCGCAGATCACGGGATAGTCGCCTGAGCGCAGGCAGGGCGGAAACTTCAGGTGCATGGCAGAGTTGTCCACCTCGTCCACCTCGATGATTTCCATCTTCTCCAGTTGCCGCAAACGCTGCTGCACCTGCACGGCCTTGGTGGGTTTATAGCGGAAACGCTCCACGAAATCACGGATGTCGGCCATCTCCTTCTGTTGGTTCTCGTAGGCCCGCAACTGCTGCTCACGACGCTCCTTACGCAGCACCACATATTCGTCGTACTTCACCCGGTAGTCAATCACCTTGCCACACGAGATTTCCAATGTGCGGTTTGATACATTATTGATAAAGGCACGGTCGTGGCTCACCAACACCACTGCCCCACTCCATGTGGCCAGCAATTGCTCAAGCCACTGAATAGACTCGATGTCCAAGTGGTTCGTTGGCTCATCGAGCAACAGCACATCGGGCCTTCGCAGCAGTATTTTCGCCAATTCAATACGCATACGCCAGCCACCGGAAAACTCGCTTGTAGGACGTTCGAAGTCCGTGCGCTCGAATCCCAGACCAACCAGCGTTCGCTCTATCTCAGCCTCATAACCCTCGGCACCCAGCATCTGGTAACGGTCGTGCTCAGCAGAAAACTTCTCCACCAGTGCCATATAGTCGGCACTCTCATAATCGGTACGTTCATTCAGTTGCCGTTCCATCCGTTGAATACGGTCGGCCATTTTCTGAATATCGGCAAAAGCCTTCTGAGCCTCCTGCCTTACCGTGGTATCATCCTGTAGCACCATCACCTGAGGCAAGTAGCCGATAGTAGTATCCGTCGCCACACTCACCGTTCCTGCCGTGGGATGTTCTATCCCACAGAGTATCTTCAGCAATGTCGACTTACCAGCACCATTCTTGCCCACCAGGGCTATTCGGTCCTTATCATTGATTACGAAAGTGGCATCACTGAACAGGGGTTTTACCCCAAACTCCACCTTCAATCCTTCAACAGAAATCATCTCTTCTCGTTTTTTCGCTGCAAAGGTACAAATTAGAGAGGGAAAAACCAAATATATTTAAGTTTTTCCAATGCAGACAACCTTCTGTCGTAGGTCAAATACCTATTTCACTTCCTCCCAATAGAATACAGAACCGTTGCGACGGGCTGGGTCTGGACCAGCATAATCCATACTATAGGGACTACCAGTCGATGGACTCTTACCCATGTAGCGGTGGTTCTTTAACGAGAGAAGCATAAAGTCATGGTCAAGATAGTCCTGCCACAGGAACATCTCGGCTTCCTTGGCATCAGTAGTGAAGCGTACGTCACCCGGCAGCCCATCACCGTAGACCTTCACATAGCGTCCGTCGGCACACTGCAGGCAAACAAGACCCAGTTTGCAGTCGATAACCTTAAACTTCGTCTGTTCGCTATTGTCACCAGCACGGGTGTCGTGAAGTAAACCATGCTTTAAGGCGACAGCAGGACGACCAGTAGCCTTGTTAACGATACGGATAGTCTTACCATAAGGGATGTTTTCTGAACGGTCGGCCATCGGTTCCTCTACCGTAAAGTTATCAAACTCAGCATAGCCGCCATTCTTGCCTTTCACATTGAAGGCAAAGAGGGCGTGACGCGAGCCCTGGAAGGTTGTAAGTTGGTACGAGAGCGGCATCATGCGACCGATGGTATGGAATACTTTGCCGTCGGTGCTGTAGGCATACTGGGCCTGGTTGTTATCGTAATCACCAATGCTACGGAGCCAGATTTTCCCGTCAGACAAACCAACGGATAGAACGATGGTATCATTAGTCAACTGTTCAAAGCAACGCAGGGAAAGGCCGTTGCCAGCCTTCACAATACCCACCCACGAACAAGGGATGTTGATATTACCCAATCCGGCCACATCGCCGTCCTTCATGCCTTTCACAATCAGTTCTACAGTAGTGATACTCTTCGGTCCTATGACGCGCTGAGTGAGGGTGTTGCGAGCCCACATCAACTGCTCGGCAGCCTGCGACTGAATGCGCAATTTTCCACCTTTGAGCCCCCACATCTTATCGTCAGGATTGTGGTTCCACTGCCAAATACGTCCTAGGGTTTTGCCATCAAAATTCTCGTTGCGATCGTAAGGAGCCTTCATGGGCTGTGCTTCCCTGCCAGGACCATAAAAACTCAAAGCGGTGCCGATGCAGTCCAAAGAAGCATCGGGCTTGAACCAAGTGCGGGGGGCACGTCCCAGGTTTCCCTTCAAACCAATCATCGGCCATCCGTCAACCCACGTAATCGGCATCAGACAGACGGTACGGCCTATAGAATGGAAGTCCTGCATCAGCAATGCCCACCACGAGCCGTCCTTAAATTGCACGATACCTCCTTGATGAGCGTTGGAACAGGCTGTGGCATCCCTGTCAAGCGAACCAATTCTGAAGTCCGATCCGTCGGGCAGGATACGTCCCTTGAACTGCGTCAGCGGGGCAGCATGATAGCCATAGGTCTCATCAGCCGTAATGACACGCGTTTCATAGGGACCCCAGATGTTCTTCGAACGGGAACAGAGCGTGCGTCCATTAGGCAAATAATCGGTCGAGATGAGGTAGTACATTCCGTCAATCTTGTACATGTGGTGACCTTCGCCGACACCGTTTCCCTCCGGGATAATGATGCGGTCGCTACCCTCCACAGGCCCACTCATATCGGGTTTCAATTCCGTGCAATGAACCTCACCGTATTTATGGATGGCGTAAATCTTCCCGTCATCGTCAAAAAGTACGCTGAGGTCATAGATATTACCCTGCATGTTATGGTGCGTCCAAGGGCCACGAATATCCTTTGACGTATAGCATTGCAAGCCTTTGCCATTAATATTGGAGAACACATAGAATTGACCGTTGGCATAGCGGATGGCGGGAGCCCAAATTCCCTGGCCATAGATTTCCTGATGGTTCTTCAGTGCAAACCTGTCCTCAGTAAAGTCGAAACGGTCGAAGCAATAGGAAATATTCTCCCAATTCACAAGGTCTTTCGAGTGCAAGATTACCAATCCTGGCACAGAATGCATCGTCGTACCAGCCAGGTAGTAGTCATCACCTACACGGATGATGTCTGGATCTGAGAATTCATCGTAAAACAGCGGATTAGTAAACGTACCATTGCCGTTGTCGGCTGTCCATGACTGTGCCTGTGCTGACAATGTGCTCAAGGCAGAAAAGAGGATTAATAAAAAACGTATCATATCTTCTGTGAATTAATTTGTGCACAAAGGTAGCACTTTTTTCCTTCACATCCAAAAATATTGCCTTTTTTCTTAGCGAATCGGTCATACGGCATTACGATTTCTTGCAATTTCGCGGTAGGCTGTAGTCATTTTTAAAGACCTTATCACACGCCTCGTCACACATTGTTATACACTCCAAAGAATCCAAAATTACGTTTTGAACATATTTTTGTAAGAACAAAACATCTTTTTTAAAAAAAAATTGTGTAATTTTGCAGCCGATTTCAAAAAAGACGTCATGCAACGAGAGGTTTGTGTTAATTTATGGATAGTATCAATGTCGTAAAAGTAAGGAACAAACAGCAGATGAACGACTTCATTCATTTTGTGAATGTGGTCTATAGGTACTGTGACCAGTATGTTCCGGATTTGGAACGCGACATTCGCTCTGCATTCGACCAACGGAAGAATGCAGGCATGGACTTTTCTGACCTTCAGCCTTTCGTCGCCTACAAAGGAAAAGAAGTGGTTGGGCGCATTGTGGGCATCATCAACCGCAAGGCCAACGAACGCTGGAACACCAGCAAGGTACGCTTCGGCCTGATAGAGTTTATCGACGACCCAGAGGTTTCGGAAGCCCTGCTCAAGGCTGTGGAGAACTGGGGACGCGAGAAAGGAATGACAGAGATTATTGGACCAATGGGTATCACCGACTTCGACAAGGAGGGAATGCTCATCGAGGACTTTCATCTGATGGGTTCGCTGACGGCTATCTACAACCCACCCTATTACCCTAAACACTTGGAGCGGTTAGGCTATACGAAAGAGGTTGATTGGGTACAGATTCGCATAGATGTGCCCCAAGATATACCTGCCAAATATGCCCGTGTGGCCGACTACGCCCAGGAGATGCTGGGGCTCAGAGTAGAGAAACTGACCGACAAACAGGTAGGAAAAGGCGGATACGGCCAACAGATATTCAACCTGCTGAACGAAGCCTACAAGGGACTCTACGGTTTCTCTGAGTTCTCTCATAATCAGGTGGACGACTTTGTGGAGCATTATCTGAAACTGCTGGACAACAGTCTGATGCCTATTGTTTTTAACGACAAGAACGAGATGGTGGGTGTAGCAGTCACTATGGGCAGTCTGGCCGAGGCGATGCACAAGTCGCACGGACGACTGATGCCTTTTGGGTGGTATCACCTGCTGAAGGCCCTGAAATGGAAACCCGCCGACCACGCTGAGATGCTGCTCATAGCCGTGAGGCCCGATTATCAGGGACTGGGTGTTAACGCCCTTTTCTTCAACGACCTAATTCCCATCTATAACAGCAAGGGCTTCAAGTGGGCCGAAACAGGACCGCAACTGGAGGACAACGTTAGGGAACTGAGTCAGTGGAAGCCACTGAACCCACAGACGGTGAAGCGCAGGAGGTGCTTCAAGAAGAAATTGAATTGAAACAGTAAGCAATTTATAAATAGAATTTGAACTAATAAACATATGGAAAAAAGAGTAGTAATTACAGGTATGGGCATCTGGTCCTGCCTGGGAAAGACACTTGAAGAAGTACGTGAATCACTTTACACAGGACGCAGTGGTATCATTTTCAGTCAGGAGCGCAAGGACAAAGGTTTCCGTTCGGCACTCTGTGCCAACGTGGAGGCTCCAGACCTGAAGCCATTCGTCAAGCGCGGTCCCCGTCAGTTTATGCCCGAAGAGGCACAATATGCCTTTATGGCCACAAAGGATGCCCTTGAGGCAGCCCGCATTGACCAGGACTATCTGGACAGCCATGAAGTAGGAATCATCTATGGCAACGACTCTGTGGCTCAGGCCACGATGGAGGCACTCGACAAGTTTCGCGAGTTTGGCGATACCGCTGCTTGCGGTAGTGGCGCCATTTTCCAGTCGATGAACTCGACGGTGACCATGAATCTGGCCTGTCTGTTCCGTCTGCGTGGCATCAACCTGACCTCGTCGGCTGCATGCGCCAGCAGTTCTCAAGCCATCGGTCTGGCCTCGCTGCTCATCAAGAACGGCCTGCAGGACTGCGTGGTCTGCGGCGGTGCTCAGGAAGCCAATATGTATGGCGTGGCATCGTTCGACGGCATCCAGGCCTTCTCCACTCGTGAAAACGAGCCCACGAAAGCCTGCCGTCCCTTCGACCGCGACCGCGACGGACTGGTTCCTGGCGGTGGTGCAGCCACAGTCATCCTGGAAAGCCTTGAGCACGCTATCCAGCGCGGTGCTCCCATCCTGGGCGAGGTGGTTGGTTGGGGATTCTCTGGCAATGGCGACCATATTTCTACGCCCAACGTGGCCGGCCCAGCCCGTTCGTTGGAACTCTGCCTGAAAAACAGCGGTATCAGCGACCTGCGCCAAATAGGTTATATCAACGCCCACGCCACCTCGACGAAAGCCGGCGACGGACGTGAGGCTCTGGCTATTGCACAAATTTTCGGTGACTACCGTGTTCCTGTGACATCAACCAAGAGCCAGACAGGTCACGAAATGTGGATGGCAGGCGCCAGCGAGATGATTTACTCAATGCTGATGATGCAGAACGGATTCATTGCCGGCAACATCAACTTTGAGAATCCCGACGAAGAGACGGCAGCCCTCAATGTCATTCCTGAGACGAAGGAACAGGCCTTCGATATGTTCCTGTCGAACTCGTTCGGCTTCGGCGGCACCAACTCGACACTCATCGTGAAGAAATATCAGAAGTAAATATCAGTTTTATTAACACAAACAATATTATTAATTATGACACGTGAAGAAATCATTGAACAAGTAAACAGCGTACTTGCTGAGGAGTTTGAAGTAGAGGACAGCAACTTTGCCCCTGAGGACAACGTCAAGGACACACTCTCGCTCGACAGCCTGAGCCTCGTAGACCTCGTGGCCATCATCCAGTACACCTATAAGATCAAGGTGCCTGTAAGCGACCTGCCCAAGATCAAGACTTTCAGCGACCTCTATGATTATATCGAGGAGCATCTGCCCAAAGAATGATGAGAGGTAAGGAAATACTCAAACTCATCCCCCAGCGCTACCCATTCATCATGGTCGACGAGGCCACTGACTTCACAGAAGACAGTTGCAAGACCAGCCTGACGGTGCGCTACGACAACTATTTCGTCATCGGGGGTGACGAACTGGCAGAGACGGGACTGATTGAGCATACGGCTCAGTCAGCCTCTGCTTTGGCAGGCTATAAGAACCTGGAGGCCGAATCGGCTCCCGTCGGTATCATCGGCGAGGTGAAGCATTTCACATGCCATCGCCGTCCGCACGTCGGCGAGAAACTGGAAACCACCATCACCTTCGGCATGAGTTTCGGCAACGTGACACTGGCCGATGGCGAGACACGCATCGACGGTGAACTCATCGCTGAGACAAAACTCAAGATCTTCATCCAATGACGGAACTCTTCATCAGCATCTACCGCTACTTCCACCAACACCGGCTGGTCTGTTGGGCATCGATGGCCGTGTTCTTCGCGTTCTTCGGCTACTTCGCATCCCAAATATACCTGGAAGAAGACATCAACAAACTGATGCCCTCGTCGAAAAACGATGACGGCACCACCAAACTGGCCTTTGCCGACCTGCGCATCAAGGACAAGACCTTCCTGCTCTTTAACATCGACAAGACGGCGACAGACGAGGATATAGCGATGCTGACAGAGACCTGCGATGCCTTCGTCGACTCGCTCCTGGCTCGCGACACCACTGCCGTAGAGGACATCTTCTACCGGCTGCCGGAAGAACTGATGATGGAAGCCGTTGACGAACTGACCGCCCACCTGCCCGCCTATATCGACACCAGCGTGTATGCCCGTCTGGACACGATGCTCACCCTAGACCACATGACGCAGCAGATGCGGCAGAACTATGACGATCTGCTGAGTCCTATGGGAGAGGCTATGCCTGAACTCATCCAGATGGATCCCATCGGCCTGCGTAACGTGCTGGCAGAGCAGATGAAGCCGCTCGTTGACGGGGGCACTGGCAGTTACCAAACATTGGAGAACCACTTCTTCGTGCCAGATTCGACAGTTTGTGTGGCTTTCATCACGCCACGTTTTTCTGCCACGAACACAGGACAGGGATCGGCCCTGTTCCTCACCATCAACGAACTGATTGAGCAGTTCAAAACCACCCACCCTGCCGTCACCATCAGTTATCATGGTACGCCAGCCAGCGGATACTACAACTCATCGGTCATTAAGAACGACCTGACGACAACCATCATCGGCTCGCTGGTGCTCGTCCTATTATTTATTATGGTGTGCTTCCGCAACTGGGACACCTTGCCGCTCCTCCTGTTGCCTATTGCTTTTGGTACCCTGTTCGGACTGGCCATCATGTACTTCATCAAGGGACAGTTCTCCCTGCTGGCCCTTGGCATAGGTGCCATCGTGCTGGGCGTAGCCATGAGTTATGTCCTGCACGTCATGACCCATTTCAAATATGTGAACGACCCAGAGCAGGTGTTGCGCGACCAAGTGAAGCCAGTCCTGCTGGGATGCATCACCACCATCGGCTCGTTCATGGGGCTTATCTTTATTCAGACCGACCTGCTGCAAGACTTCGGACTCTTTGCAGCCTTCGCCATTGTGGGCACTGTGCTGTTCACGCTGATCTATCTGCCACAGATGCTCCGCACGAAGAACAACAAGGTCAACCACACTGCCTTTGCCCTGATCGACCGTCTGAATGCCTACCCCTTCGACCGCAAGCGCGTGCTTATCTTCACGCTGCTGGCTGTCATCCTCGTCTGCGTCGGCTTCTATATCAAAGGCGGAACCCGCTTCGACGGTGACATGCATAATCTGGGCTATGAGGCCCCCAACACCACTTTCTCAGAGAATCTCCTGCGTGAAAAGACCTTTACTGGCGACAAGAGCAAATACTTTGCATCGTCTGGCAAGACGATGGAAGAGGCTATCGAGAACTTCAGCGTGCTCGACCGCAAACTGGATTCGCTGCAGCAACTGGGACTTGTGAAGGACTACACCCACACCAACATGGTGTTTGTGCCGCTGAAGAAACAGCAGGAGCGCATCGATGCCTGGAAAGCCTACTGGACAGACGAGCGACTGGAGCAGGTGCGTACACTCATCCGTCAGACGGCACCCCAGGCCGACCTTGTGGCCGATGCCTTCGAGCCGTTCTTCGAGATGGCCACTGCCGACTATGAGCCTGCCCCACTCTACGAGTCAGGCCTCATCCCTCACGGCTACCAGTCAACACTCATGGAGGAATCCTATGGTGGCGACTTCCTCTGCTTCACTTCCGTGCGCTGTGCCAACGACTCCGTACGTAGCAGCGAGAGCGACTATATCCGCATCTGTGATGCCGTAGCAGCCGAACCCAACCTGATGGTGCTCGACACCTATTATTATACTACAGACACGCTCTATCAACTGAACGACGACTTCAACATCCTGCAATGGGTGTCGATGCTCTTTGTCTTCGTAGTGCTGCTGCTCAGTTTCCATCTGCGCTGGAAGCACGCCCTGCTGGGCTTTGCTCCCATCCTGCTCAGTTGGCTGGTGGTACTGGGCGCAATGGTCATCTTCGACGTGCGCTTCAACCTCATCAACATCATCATCTCCACCTTTATCTTTGGTATAGGCGTTGACTATAGCATCTTCGTCATGAGCGGTCTGACCAGTGAGGGCAAGCAACTGTCATACCACAAGACGGCCATCTTCTTCAGTGCTGTCATACTCATCGTCACGGTGGGGTCTATGCTCGTAGCCGTCCATCCGGCCATACGCTCCGTGGGCTTCGCCACGCTGGTGGGAATGATATCGGCCGTTGTGCTGGCCTATGTGCTGCAACCAGCCGCCTATCGCTGGTTTCTGAAAAAAGAAGGAAGAAAAGAATGATATACGACATAGTGATCATAGGTAGCGGACTCGGCGGACTTGAATGTGCTCACATCCTGGCCCGCAGAGGCATGAGCGTGCTCGTGCTGGAGCGTCAGGTACAACCTGGCGGCTGCATGCAGAGTTTCGCCCGCCACGGTTTTCACTACGATACAGGATTACACTATATAGGCGGATTGCTCGAAGGACAGCGTCTGCACGACGACTTTGAGCGTCTGAACCTGCTGCACCTCCCTTGGCAGCACCTCGATGCCGACGGCTTCGACCATATCACTATCGGCGACCGCACCTTCCGATTTGCAGAGGGCTACGACCGGTTTGTCGAGACCTTGGCACACGACTTCCCCAACGAGCGTGAGCACCTGCGCCGTTATGTGGAAATGCTGCAAAGCGAAGAGAACATCGTTGACAAGGGAGCCTGGGACTATCTGAACGAGACCTTCTGTGACCCCCTGCTTGTCAACGTGCTGGCAGGATCGTCCCTGAAGATGGAAGTGCGAAAGACATCGCTACCCCTCTTCGTCTTCGCCCACGGCAACGCCTCTTACATAGAGAGCAGTTGGCGCTTGAAAGGCGATGGCAACCAGTTGGTGCAGTCGCTCACCAGCGACATCACCTCCTATGGTGGCACCATCGTCTGTAAAGCAGAGGTGACGGAACTCATAGATCACGACGGCCGCATCGTTGCAGCCCGCTGCCAGAATGGCGAGACCTATGAGGGACGTACTTTTATCAGCGATGTCCATCCTGCCATCACCTGCGCGATGACGAAAAGACTGAAGCCCATCTACCGCCGACGGATGACCAATACAGAGAACACACGAGGCGCGCTGACCGTTTCGCTGCGTCTGAAGCCCCATGCCCTGCCATACTTCAACCACAACCACTTTGTCTATCAAGAGGCCAACGTGTGGGAAGAGCCGCAGGAGGTTGACCGTGTGATGGTGAGTTGTCGTGTGCCAGAAGGCGACGAACTGCAGATAGACCTGATGACGCCGATGGCGTGGGAGCATTGCGAACGCTGGGCCGACACCACCGTAGGACATCGTGGTGCAGATTATGAGGAGATGAAGAACCTATGGGCCGACCGCTGCATTGCGCTGGCAGAGCGAGTGATCCCCAACCTGGGCACGATGGTGGCCGAACGCCACATCACCACTCCCCTGACCTGGCGCGACTATACGTTGACGCCCCAGGGCTCTGCATACGGCATGCGAAAAGACTGGCAGTCGCCCCTCTTCTGCATGCACTCTGTCAAGACATCAGTAGAAAACCTGCTGTTGACGGGTCAGAGCCTGATACTACATGGTGTGGAGGGTGTCACCAAGACCGCCTTTATGACTTGTGAAGCATTATTAAATTAGAATAATATGAAATACGCATTAATCACTGGAGGTAGCCGAGGCATCGGCCGTGCCGTCTGCATTAAAATGGCGCAGATGGGCTACCAGATTATCATCAACTATGTGAACAATACCACTGAGGCCGAGAAGACGCTGGCCCTCGTCCGCGAGAACGGACAGGACGGTGAGATGCTGCGCTTTGACGTTGGTCAGATGCAGCAGACACGCGAGGCTCTGGACGCCTGGCAACAGGCCCATCCTGACGATTATATTGAGGTAGTGGTCAACAATGCCGGCATCCGTCGCGACAACGTGATGGCCCTGATGCCTGCCGAAGACTGGAGCAGCGTGCTCAACACCACGCTCAACGGCTTCTTCAATGTCACCCAGCCCCTGCTGCCCGCCATGCAGATACACCGTTTCGGACGTATCATCAATATGGCCAGTGTCAGCGGAATCAAGGGACTGCCTGGACAGACCAACTACTCTGCCGCCAAGGGTGGCATCATCGCTGCCACCAAGGCCCTTGCTCAGGAAGTAGCCAAGAAGGGCATCACGGTCAATGCCGTAGCCCCTGGCTTCATCAAGACCGATATGGTGGAAGGCCTCGACGAAGCAGCATTGAAGAAGACCATCCCTGCCAACCGCTTCGGCACCCCTGAGGAGGTAGCCGAACTTGTGGGTTTCCTCGCCTCGCCAGCCGCAGGCTACATTACGGGCAATGTCATTCAGATCAACGGTGGACTTTACACATAACAGCGACATGAAACGAATCATCCTATTATCCATCCTGTTCTGCCAGGCCCTTTTCTGCCTGTCGCAGAACGCCGACTTCCAAAATGCTGTCGCAAAATACAAGACAGCCACCACGATGACGGCCACCGTCACCAAGAACAGCCATCGTGCTGCCGTCAAGAACGATGTGGTCACCACAGGCACGCTTGAGATGAAGAAGCCTGCCTACGTCTGCATCAATGTCAACGACAACAAGGACATGCTCCTCATGGAGGGCAACCAGTTCACCATGAAGGCTGGCGGCCGCAAGCAGAAGACCACCAGCGAGGGCAATCCTCAGTTTGCCACTTTCCAGGGAGTCTTTGAGGCCATTCTGGCAGGCGGCGGCGACCTGTCGAAATACAACGACCTGACTATCACCAAGCAGGGACAAGACCTTGTGCTCACCATCACGCCCACTGCCGAGACCAAGAAACAGAAGCGTCGCATCATGTTCACCTCGCTGGTACTGACCATCGACAGCCGCACATCGGCCCTGAAGTCACTCCGCATGAACGAGCAGAGGGGCAACTACACCGTCTACCAGTTCACCAATTTTGCTTTCAAATGAAAGAACTCACCGATATCTGCCGCGTCACCGTCAAGTTCAGCGAGATTGACTCCATGCGTCGCGCCTGGCACGGTTCCTACGTGACCTACTTCGAGGATGGCCGCGAGTCGTTCGGACGGCACTATCCAGGCATCGGCTATGCCGACATGCAGCGCGAGGGCATCTACGCCCCAATGTACGACATGCACCTGCGCTACTTCGCACCGCTGGAGATCAACGACGTGGCTGAGATACACACTCGCTACGTGCCCAAACTGGGTGCCCGTCTCGACTATGAATACGAGGTCTATCGCGAGCGCGACCACGTGCTCTGTGCATCAGGCAGCAGCACGCAACTCTTCATCGACCCTGACGGCCTGCTGATGACCGACAAGCCCGACTACTACACGAACTGGCAGCAGCAGTGGGGTGTGAATGCCGACAACGAATAAAAAGAAAACACATCCGAATGAAACGAATACTGACCATCTCCTTCCTACTCTGTCAGGCCCTCTTCACGCTGGCTCAGCAGCAGATCACTGGCTACGTCATCGATGAGGCCAGCGGCGACACTATTCCACGTGCCAGCATCGTCTACAAGGGTCATAACGTGGCAGCCGTGAGCGACGAGCATGGTTTCTATAGCATCGAGCGCCATGAGGGGTGGAACCTGACCTATAGTGCCGTAGGCTATAAGGCGCGCATCATACAGGTCAACAACAAGACCCGTCACCGTCAAAACGTGAAACTGAAGCCTGATGCCAAGCAACTGCAGGAGGTCACCGTGCGCACCAAGCGTAGCCGCTACAGCCGCAAGGACAACCCTGCCGTCGAACTGATGCGTCGCGTAGTGGCAGCCAAGAAGGAGAACAGTCTGCGCAACAACGACTTCTTCTCCAACTACAAATACGAGAAACTGACGCTGGCGCTGAACGACCTGAAGCCAGAGCAGTTGGAGCAGCCGCCGTTCAGCAAGTCGCCCTGGCTGCTGCAGCAGGTGGAGCCCAGCACCTATACAGGGAAACTCATCCTGCCCGTCAGCGTCGATGAGACGGTCTCACAGACCATCTACCGCAAAGACCCCCAGGCAGAGAAAACCATCATCATCGGCCAAACCTCACAGGGTGTCAACGACTTGTTCCAGACAGGCGACATCCTCAACACGGTGATGAAGGATGTCTTCACCAATGTGGACCTCTATCAGGACAACATCCGCCTGTTGCAGTACCCCTTCATCTCGCCGATGTCCAACGAGGGCATCAATTTCTACCGCTTCTATATCGAGGACACCGTGATGGTGGACAACGACCGCTGCATACACCTCAACTTCCTGCCCAACAACATGCAGGACATGGGTTTTCGTGGCGACCTCTACATCCTCGACGACTCTACGCTGCACATCCGTCGTGCCCAACTGACCATCCCCAAGCAGAGCAATGTCAACTTCGTGGAGAACATGCAGGTGACGCAGGAGTTCACCCGTTTGGATGACGGCCAGTGGGTGCAGACCGTCGATGACATGGTGACTGAGATCAGCCTGTTCAGTTTCGTGCGCAGCGTGCTGGTTACGCGCACCACGCGCCTGTCTGACTATGCCTTTGACCCCATTCCCAACAAACTGTTCAAGGGCCGCACCGACAAGATTGTGGAAGCCAGTGCCGAGATGCGCGACGATAAGTTCTGGAATCAGTACCGTCAGGTGGAACTGACCAAGAGCGAGAGCAAGATGAACCAGTTCATTACCAACATTGCCAACAGCAAGGGTGTGAAGTATATCATCTTCGGCATCAAGGCCCTTGCCGAGAACTCTGTGGAGACGGGCAACCCCAACTATATCGACATCTGCCCCGTCAACACCTTCCTGACCAAGAACTATGTGGACGGATTCCGCAGCCGACTGAGTTTGAAGACCACGGCCAACCTGAACCCCCACCTGTTCTTCGCCGGCTACTACGCCCACGGCTGGGGCAGCAAGAAGAACTACTATAGTGCCGAGTTCACCTATTCGCTGAACCCCAAGACCTATCTGCCCCACGAGTTCCCACGCCGCACGCTTACCATCCAGAGCACCTACGACGTCTGCTCGCCCAGCGACCGCTTCATTGATACCGACAAGGATAACTTCATGGTAGCGCTGAAATGGACGGAGACTAACAAGATGATGCTCTACAACCGTCAGAAAGTGACGTTTGACTATGAGACCGACTGGGGCCTGCGGGCCATGGTCTTCGGCAAGGTGGAAGAGAACGAGGCCTGTGGCGCCATGTCGTTCCGCACGCTGAACCAAGAACCCCTGGCGCCTGAGATGCAGCAGAAGTCAGGCAACGGCGACTACATGCGCACCACCGAGGTGGGAGCCATGCTGCGCTACGCCCCTGGCGAGACCTATATCAACAACAAACTGCGCCGTCGTACCATCAACCAGGATGCCCCCGTCTTCAGCCTCAGTTATACCATGGGTCTCAAGGACGTGTTCGGCGGCCAATACTCCTACCACTTCACCGAAGCCCATCTCTACAAGCGTTTCTGGATGAACAGTTGGGGTAAGATTGACGTCCACCTGAAGGCCGGCAAGCAGTGGAGCCAGGTGCCCTATCCCCTGCTCATCCATCCTGCTGCCAACCAGTCGTACGTCATCCAGCGCGAGACCTTCAGCCTCATCCGTCCCATGGAGTTCCTCAACGACAAGTATGCGTCGATGATGGTGTCGTGGGACATGAACGGCAAGATCTTCAACCGTCTGCCGCTGGTGAAGAAACTCCACTGGCGTGAGTACTTTGCCGTCAGAATGCTGTGGGGCAACCTGTCTGACAAGAACAACCCCTACCTTCCTGAGAATGCAGGCAACCCCACCCTCATGTACTTCCCCGAGGGCAGTTACATGATGACCAACAAGCCTTATACAGAGATTGTGATTGGCGTACACAACATCTTCCGCTTCTTCCACGTGGATTATGTACGCCGACTGAGTTACCGCGACCTGCCCGGCAGTCCTCACTGGGGCATGCGCTACGTGATGGAGTTCAGTTTCTGATCGTCGCCGTCAGCGGTATAGCATGATAGAGCAGTTTGTCCCAGCGGCATACTGCTCTATCAGTTTTTTCAGATAGGCCGCATTCTCCCTGACGCGCTCCTCGTTGCCGTCATAGCCGTTGACCAGCACGACGAGGTGGGTGGTGTCGAGCGTCATCTTCGTACGCTCGTTGTCGCTGGTGGGAGTGCCCACGCCTCCTACGGCATCGCGATAGACGGGCAGTCCTGCAATGTTCAGCGGCCCTCGTCCTATGCCCTCATAGGGCTCTCCCTCGCGTCCCACGCCCAGCGTGAGTGTGTCGCCAGCGAACTTGTCGGCATCGAAGCCGCCAAGACTGTAGCCATAGGCGATGGAGGCCAGGTTGACCAGGTCCACGAGTGTGTCTATCTGATAGAGTTCCTTGCCCTGCAACATGCGACGTATGAGTTGTTCCGATGCAGGACGGTAGCGTGAGGGATCCTTGCCGCATGCCTTGTACACGCGCCTCGTGGCAGCGATGGAAGGCTGCTCCTTGAGCGACTCCGTGGTCAACTGTGCCCTGAACTGCGCCTCCAAACGATGTATCTCGTCCCACAACGCCTCACAATAGGGCGTATTCCTCACCTCTGCCTCCACGCATGCCCCCACGAATCCAGGGCACACCTGCTCAATCTCCTGCGAAACTATAATCTTCATACACTTATCAATTGTCACTTATCATTTCCAGAAACTCCTCCTCGCCGACTATTCTCACACCCAGTTTCTGCGCCTTCTCCAGTTTCGAGGGCCCCATGTTCTCTCCAGCCAGTATGAACGAGGTCTTGCCGCTGATGCTGCCCACGTTCTTGCCGCCATGCTGCTCGATGAGCAACTTGTACTCGTCGCGCGAGTGATGCTGGAACACGCCGCTGATGACGATGCTCAGCCCATCGAGTTTTGTCGAGAGTTGGGCGTCGAGCGTTGCCAGTTGGAACTGCAGGCCGTACTGGCGCAGCCGCTCCACTATCTGGCGGTTCTCTTCATTGTGGAAGTAGCCCACTATGCTCTTGGCCATCACCTCGCCTATGCCTTCCACCTCCTGCAGGTCTTCCAGGCCAGCGGCCATCAGGGCGTCCATCGACTTGAAGTGACGGGCCAGCAGACGGGCGCTGGTTTCTCCTACGAAACGGATGCCCAGGGCAAAGACCACACGTTCGAAGGGCACCTCCTTCGACCGCTGTATGCTGTTCACTATCTTCTGGGCCGACTTGGTGCGCGAGCCGTCGCCGTTGATCTGCTGCACCTCGATGTCGTAGAGGTCGGCCACGTTGCGTATCAGTTTGCGACGATAGTATTCATCCACGGTCTCAGGCCCCAGCGAGTCGATATTCATGGCTTTGCGGGCGATGAAGTGCTCAATGCGCCCCTTGATCTGTGGCGGACAGCCGGCATCGTTCGGACAGTACCAGGCCGCCTCGCCCTCGTAGCGCACCAGCGGCGTGCCGCACTCTGGACAGCGGCGTATGAACTGCACGGGTTGTGCGATGATGGGTCGCTGGTCGATGTCCACGCCCACGATCTTGGGTATGATCTCGCCGCCTTTCTCCACATAGACCGCATCGCCTATGTGCAGGTCGAACGAGCGTATGAAGTCCTCGTTGTTCAGCGTGGCACGTCTCACGGTGGTACCCGCCAGTTGCACCGCCTCCATATTGGCCACGGGGGTGACGGCTCCCGTCCTGCCCACCTGATAGGTCACCTCCAGCAGACGCGTGCATGCCCGTTCTGCCTTGAACTTATAGGCGATGGCCCATCGTGGGCTCTTGGCCGTGTATCCTAACGATCGCTGCTGGCGCAGGGAATTGACTTTCAGCACGATGCCGTCCGTAGCCACGGGCAGGTTCTTACGCTCGGCATCCCAGTAGTTGATGAACTGCAGCACCTCGTCCACCGTCTTCACCTTCTTCATGCCCTCGCTGATCTTGAATCCCCACGAGCGTGCCGCCTCCAGGTTCTCGTAGTGACCGTCGGCAGGCAGTTCCTCGCCCAGCAGATAGTAGAGGTAGGCATCCAGTTGTCGCTCGGCCACCACTTTCGCGTCGAGGCTCTTCAGCGTGCCGCTGGCGGCATTGCGCGGATTGGCGAAGAGCGGTTCCTCTGCCGCCTCGCGCTCGCGGTTCAGGCGTTCGAACGATGCCCAGGGCATCAGTATCTCGCCCCTTATCTCGAACTCCTGCGGATAGCCCTTGCCTGGCAGTATGAGCGGTATGGCGCGTATCGTGCGCACGTTCTGCGTCACGTCGTCGCCCTGCACGCCGTCGCCACGGGTCACGGCCTGTGTCAGCCGTCCGTCCACATAGGTCAGCGAGATGCTCAGTCCGTCGTACTTCATCTCACAGCACACCTCAAACGGCTCGCCGCCCAGTCCTTTCGTCACGCTGTCGTACCACTCCCTCACGTCCTGTTCGCTGTAGGTGTTCGAGAGCGACAGCATCGGGTATTTGTGGGCCACCTGCCTGAACTCCTTCTGCAGGTCGCTGCCAACCCGTTGCGTGGGTGAGTTGGGGTCGAACATCTCCTGATGCCTGGCCTCCAGTTCCTGCAGTTCATGCATCATCATGTCGAACTCCTGGTCGCCAATGGTCGGCTGGTTCAGCACGTAGTACTTGTAGTTATGCTCGTGCAGTTCTTTCCTCAACTGCTCTATCCTTGCTTTTTCGTCCATGTCAAATTCCTTTTCTGAACACTTGATTCTTTTTTTCACTCCATCTTCCTGAAGACCAGCCAGGGGATGATGCCACGCATGCTTTCACGCTGGATGATGTTCTGAGTGCCTATGTCGTGGGCCATGCCGTCGCGTGTGCGATAGAAGCAGTAGTCGTTGCCGCCAGTGATATAGATGGCATCGATGAAGCCGTATTCACGCAGGGCATCGGCAAAGTCCCAGAGAGTCTCCTTGTGACAGGTCGCTATCAGGTAGAGTTGGTTGTCTTTCCGTCCTATGGCACGCCGTTCCACCTTGCCGTGCAGATAGTAGCGCAGGGGCATCACGCCACCGCTCAACAGGATGAACTGGCGGAAGAAAGAGCCTCGTCGCTCTATCACATAGTCCTTCACCTCGTCGCTGCGGCTGATGCCTATCACCATGCGTCCGTCGGCCATCGCCATGTATCCCAGTCGCGAGCAGTCGTTCTGCATCTCCTGCCCCTCGGCAACCAGCGATCCCAGGTACTTGCCGTCAGGCGTATAGTCGGCACAGCGCGAATAGAGATAGACGGTGGTGTCAGCCGCATCGGGCTCCTCAAACTGGATGCCGGCCTGCAGTCCGTGTAGTGCATAGAAGTCCAGTGGCACGTCGAGAATGGTGTCTCTCGTCAGCACCACCTCTGCCGTTTCCTTCTGCAGGTGTCCCTTCAGTTTCTCAATGTTCTGCGCTGGTGTCACAGATATGGGCACGCCGATGTGGTCTTCGTTATAGACCTTGTAGCCGATGTATAGTGACGCCAGCACGGCCATGGACAAGACGCCCAAGATGCCGATGGCAGCAACGGTAAGAGCAACGGTATTATGCCAGAACGATGCCTTCGGCTCGTCATCACGCTCAATGATGATGACGGGCACTTCAGGATGTTGCATGTTATCTTCACTCATAGTCTTATCCCTTTTCTTTTTCAAGTAATTCCTTCAACTGTTTCAATGTCTCTCGCGACAGGGGGATTTTCTGATAATTGTTACTTTCGCCCTCTCCCCCATGGAAGACGACCTGCTCCCTCATGTCGCCTCCAGACAGTATGATTTTCTGTTCCGCCAGATTGATCACGTAGATGAACCGCTTATTGACAATGAGGCTTCGCCCTACACGCACGAATATTTTATTGCGTAGTTGCAGGAACGTCTTTTCGAAGAACACAAGTTGGAATGTCATTTTGTGGCTCTTCCCATTGGTCAGCATCATGTCACAATAGTTGCCGTCGGCATGGACGTAGACAATATCGTCCGTGGCGACACGCACCAGTTCTGTACTTGTGGATATTTTGAGCCACTCCATATTCACCTATATAACGTGCCGCAACCGCATTTTATTGCCTCGGCAGCAGAGGAAAAATGAGTCCTCATGTCCAGCAAGAGGTGAGAAGTGACCTCTCACCTCTCACCTCTCGTCCCTCACCTCTATATACTGAGGTTCAGAGATACTGGTTCACCAGCCTTTTGACGATAGTCCTCACCTCGCTGACGGTGGCCTTCTTGTAGAGGCGGCCCTCCACGTGGTCAGCGATCTCGAAGGTGGTAGACTTGATTTTCGAGGCATCGTCCACGTTGTAGTCGTTGGCGTTGCAGGGCGAATACACCTCACATTGCGTGCCGCTCTTCTTGTAGTAGATAGTCAGCGTACGTCCATCGTTGAAGTGTGTTGTCTGCTTCACCACGATGTTGGTGGGAACCATCTGGGCGAGTGCCTTCATGTCAGTTTTCGCACTGGCGGGCGTTGATGCCATCATGCTCATGAGCACGATCATCAAAGAGATAATTATCTGCTTCATAATCTCGTTGATTACTTTTGACGGTGCAAAGATAAAATTTTCCCTCCACATGGCAAAAATACAAATGCCACGTTGTACGAACCTGTGGGATTATTGTATGAAATAGAGAAAGTTGTAGTTTTTTTCATTCCCTACTCATCTCCCAACCTCGTAGCATGGCGAAATAATCAAGGCTTGACGTGCCATTTTCCTGTATCGCCATCGCCGTGCCGACCATCATCCAGCGGGCGGGGCTGTCGCTGGGACTGCCTAAAGGGTCGTCGGGGTCAATGCCGGTCAGTCGGCTGACGTTCTCGATGTACGCCTGGGTATTGTTCTCGTTGGGTGGTGCCCAACGAGTAACAATATCCCTGATGGTGTCCAGGCTATACTTGTGATAGTAGGTGCGGGTGAGCAGGTAGAAGGCTGCCCGCCAGCCCCATTCCAAACTTTTGAACTGCACAAAGGCACGGTCTGTCTGCACCTC
>CADCCB010000021.1 GCA_902799905.1 uncultured Prevotellaceae bacterium | reverse complement strand
TAACTAATTAAAATTTATTTACTTTTGAACACGAATTATCATTAATTGAACACGAATTTGTCATTAATTATTATATGAGAAATTACATGGTCCATTACACGATAATTACATGTTTGTTCAATGGTCAATGTTCAATGGTCAATGTTCAATGGTCAATGGGCTAAATTTTAACATTTGAAATAAATCTGAAATAAATCCCGAAAACTCTTGTTTCGCATTGTTTTTTTTCGTAATTTTGCAAAAGAAAAATGAATCAATAACCTATAACCTATAACCATTACTATGAAACACACACGCAACACAGCCATTCATCGCAATGCCTCGGACGGGTCGTCCGAATGCCTCCTACGCCCCGTCCGGATGCTTTGCAACAGTCGAAGGAATGCTTCCTTACCCCCCAAAGGAAGTATTCGAACGGAGGACGCGAGGCATCGGAACGAAAAATACCTACTAATGATTATTGCATAAGTCAGAAAAACTGAGTACCTTTGCACGCGAAAAAATAATAAGGTTTAAGATTTCTTTCAGTCGCTTCGCTTTCTTGCGTCCTTTCAGTAGCAAGCGACCAGAGGTCGAGCGGTGAAAGCGAGCAAGCTCGAGCGGAGGTTTCTTTCAGTCGCTTCGCTTGGTGAAAGCGAGCGGAGATCGAGGAGAGAGATGAATGGTCAATGGTCCATGGTCAATGTTCAATGTTTAAAGAATGAAGAATCAGAAGATGTATGAGGCGGACGACAAGATGATCTCGCTCATCCGCGATAATTACGACTTGTTGCAGTCGTTGGGAAGTTTTGGTATCAGTCTGGGATTCGGCGACAAGACTGTAAAGGAGACGTGTGAGGATAACGGTGTGGACACCTACACGTTTCTGTCGGTGGTCAACTACACCATCAACGGGTATGGTGATTTCGAGGACGACCCGCAGATCAGCGTGCCTACCCTACTCCACTACCTGGAGGCCAGTCACGCCTATTTCCTCGACTTCCAGTTGCCATATATACGGCGCGAGTTGGAGGAGTCGCTCGATGAGAATGATTCTTTGGCCCGCCTCATCCTGCGCTTCTACGACGAGTATGCCCATGAGATTCGCCGTCACATGAAATACGAGCAGAAGACGCTCTTCCCATACGTGGAGTCGCTCATCGAGGGACGGCCTGCCAACGACTACAACGTAGACACCTTCTCCAAGCATCATGGTGCTACGGACAAGAAACTGCGCGAGTTGAAGTTGCTCATCATCAAATACCTGCCGCAAGACGGCCTGCACAACAACCAATTGACGGCCACCCTTCACGACATCTACGAGAACGAGGTATGGCTGCGCCAGCATGCCGAGGTGGAGGATCACATCTTCGTGCCTGCCATCCGCCGACTGGAACAGATTGTCAAGCAGAGCGATGTCACCAAGAACATCACAGACATGGTGTTCAAGGGCGGCATGGGGCAAAACTCCGACGCACTCTCCGACCGTGAGAAAGAGGTCATCATCGCACTGGTACAGGGCATGTCGAACAAGGAGATTGCCGACCACCTGTGCATCTCGACCAATACGGTGATCACTCACCGCCGCAATATCGCCCGCAAACTGCAGATTCACAGTCCGGCAGGCCTCACCATCTACGCCATCGTCAACGGTTTTGTGGATATATCAGCAGTCAAACTGTAAGGATAGCGTGACATGAAATCCACCATCCACCATCCACCATCCACCATTTTCCAGCACCCCGTCTGGGCCGCAGTCTTCGCGTTTACGGCAGCCTTCCTTTGGGGATGGGCCTATCCGCTGATCAAACTCGGATTCGACGAGTTTGAGATCACGACGGATATGACGGGCAGCAAGGTGCTGTTTGCCGGCATCCGCTTCTTCATATCGGGCGTCATCGTGCTCACCGTCGCTCGCACGGCCCATCGCTCCTTCGCCCTGAAGGAGACGGCGAAGGCGAACATCTGGGGCAGCAGCCTGTTTCTGCTGGCCTTTACGCTGCTGAACACGACGCTGCACTACGCCTGCTTCTACGTGGGACTATCCCACAGCCAGGGCAGCAGGGCCGCCATATTGAACTCATTGAGCGTGTTTGTATTGGTCATCCTGGCTTGCATGTTCTTCAAGAGCGACAGGCTGACCGTCTGGAAGACCATAGGCTGCATCATAGGCTTCACAGGCATTCTCTCGCTCAACCTGGGCGGTGATGCCAGCGGAGCCTTCACCCTGCTGGGCGACGGTATGATCATTCTGAATGCGCTGTGTGGTGCCTGTGCAGGACTGATGACGAGGGGTGTGGGCCAGCGGGTGGACGTGTTCGTAGGAACGGGCTACAGCCTGGCCATAGGCGGTGCCCTGCTGATGATACCAGGCATGCTGATGGGGGGCACGCTGCCTCGCGTCACCCCCCTGGGACTGTTCTACCTGCTGATGCTCATCGGCATCTCCACGATAGGCTTTACGCTCTACAACAAACTGCTGACGTGCAATCCTGTAGGCAAGATAGCGATATGGAACTCGCTGATACCTGTCGTAGGGGCCGTCACATCGTGTCTGTGTCTCCAGGAGCCATTCGTATGGAACTATGCCCTGGCAGCCGTCCTGACCACAGCGGGTATCTATATCATCAACAGAGAGAAGAAATGAGCGGCTACTACTTCTGCTGCTTGTTCTCCTTGTTCTTCTCCTGATCCTGTTTCACCTCAGCGGCCTTATAGCCGAACTTGCCGAAACTCTGGATGATTTTTTCGACGCTGGTCTTGTCGGCATCGTAGGTGATGATGACGCGTTGTTCCTGGATGTTGCACTCAATCTGCTTGACGCCCTTCTCAAAGCGGAGGTTGCCCTTGATCTTGTTCTCACAACTCTCACAATGCATCTGAGGCAGCGTGGTGACCACAACGGTCTTGATGTCCTTAGCCATAGCAACCAATACGGTCAGCATCATGACGCTTAATACTATTACTTTCTTCATAATTATCAATTTTATATTATCAGTTGTTTAAAGTCTTCCGAAGTTAATTCGGATGCCAGCATAGAACATGGCATCCTCTACTGGGCCCCAAACCATCGTGGGGTCGAAGGTGCTGCTCCAGGGGTTGGCAGCATTGATGATGGGCTGCTTCTGGCGGAAGCCCGTCAGATTCTCGCCACCAACATAGATGGAGAAATGACGGAACCAACGGGTGACCTGTGCCGACACCTGCTCGTAGGCCGAGAAACGCTCGTCCCAGAGACCGTTGACAGGCGTGGGCATGCGGCCGCCACCATTCAGTTGGAGGGTGGCATCGAACTGCCAGAGGCCGAGGGGCGTCTTGTAACTGGCCGTGACGAGACCCTTGTAACGGCTGGTCAGCGGCTTCTCCAACAACTGTCCACCATAGGTGCACTTCACGTCGTTCCAGCGCCATGCGGCAGTCAGTTCCAGTCCCTTCACGACAGGATAGGTGGCATCGACCTGAACGGTATTCGAATACGACTTGCCGTCGAGATTGGTGATGCGTATCTGCGAGGCGTCGCTGTCGTAGTCGATGACGGCCTGCTGACTGAAATGGGTGTGATAGTACTCAGTCGGCGTGCACCAGCACGTGAAGTGACGGTGACGTTACCCAGGTTGAGCGTCTTCATTGAGTCGGCCTGCAACGAGTCGTTGTCCTGTGCGAAAGCCGTCAGGCACGACATCATCACGATGCCAGTCAATATAAATCTCATTTCTTATTCTGATTTTTTGATATTAATATGATACAAATAGCCTATAGGGGTGAGAGCCACTCAAGGCAATCCCCAGCACACATCGTCATATCAAAAAAATCAAATCAAGAAGACTTGGATGAAGTTCAGGTAGTCGCGAGGCGGACATTTCCACACCAACGGAACAAACTGACGGACATAATACTTAATCACTACAGGCACCTGCCATTCTGCTACAAGGCTTGGCAGGACGGCCAGCAAGGGCTGGTCGGCATGGAAGTCGTAGCCATCGGCCTGTGCCATATTCAACGGTGACAGTTCATAATGCTCAGTCGACATACACACGGCATTCATGTCGCAACTCATATCGCCCATACCGTTGGTATTGAAGATGGTCACCATCCTGAGTGTTCCCATGTGGGCACAGCGAATGACGGTAATACCGCTTCCGAAAAACAGGATTGCCATCGAAAGCAGCAACGACAAAAGTATGTTACCGAACTTCACCATTCTGGATGCAAAAATACAAAGAAATTGAGAACTGAGAATTAAGTATTGAGATTTTTTTATGGAGAGGGTCATCCTTTAACTCCCTTTAACGCCACGATGCATCAACTTACAACTTGATCCTACGCCAAATAAAGCGCGGAATTCGGCGCCAGAGGGCCGTCAACAGGCGATAGCGATAGTCGATGACACGAATGTGCCGTTGACTGTTGATGGATCTGACTATATCATGAGCAACACGATCAGGCTTCAGCATCATGGGATAATGGAAATCGCCACTGAGCAGGGCCGTATCGACGAACCCTGGACGGATATCTGTGAAGCGGATGTTAAGCCCACGAGCATAGGCCTGTTGCTCCAAGGCCTGCAGATAGACGTTCTGCATGGCTTTGGTGGCAGAATAAGAGGGGGCTGGCCCCAGGCCTTTCGTTCCTGCTATGGAGGTGATGGCAGCGATATGGCCCCTACCCTGCTGTGCAAAAAAGCGATAGGCCTCGCCTATCATCCGAACGAAACCGACGCCGTTGGTCTGCATGGTCGCCAGTTCGATGTCCTCCAGCAACTCACGATTCTGCTTGCCGATGCCAGAAGCGTAGAAGAACAGGTCCATGCCGCCTGTCTTGTCAATCAGCCTGTGCAGCGCCTCTGTGGCATCATCGGCCGTAACATCGATACGCTCGACGGCTGCGGCTCCTATGCCCTCCATCAGTTCCACACGTCTGGCAGCCACACCTACCTGCCATCCTTCCTTGATAAGCAGTCTTGCCACTTCAAGGCCAATGCCTGACGATGCACCTATGATGATTGCTCTTTTTGTCATAAGAATGAATGATTGTTAAATTTCCGATGCAAATATAATAAATCCGAATCAAAATGCGTATATTTGCACACGATTTTTTGTTGAACAAACTACAAAGTAGCATCTTTTATCTTTTGACAGACATGAAAGCATTATTGATCAGCATCCTGCTGACAGCAGGTGTGGCAGCCGATATGACGGCGGCAGCACGCAAGTTCACCGTGGACATCACCCCTGACGGCAAGGCCAACATGGTGGCCTATCTGCCTGAAAACCCAACGGGTCGCGCCATCGTCGACTGCCCAGGCGGCGGCTACAGTCATCTGGCTACACAGCATGAGGGACACGACTGGGCCCAGTGGTTCAACGATCAGGGCATCGCCTTCTTCGTGCTGACCTACCGCATGCCCAATGGCGACCGCACTATACCCATGAGTGATGCCCAACAGGCCATACGCATCGTGCGCGACTCTGCCGCCACATGGCATATCAACCCCTACGACGTAGGCATCATGGGATTCTCAGCAGGCGGTCATCTGGCCTCTACCGTGGCCACCCATAGCGAGTACGACTGCCGTCCCAACTTCTCGATACTGTTCTACCCCGTCATCTCGATGAACGAGAAAGAGACCCACAAGGGGTCGTGCGTGAACTTCCTTGGGGCTGAAGGTCAGAAGAACGAACGGCTGGTGAAGGCTTTCTCCAACTATAATGCCGTGAGCAGCCACCTCACACCGCCTGCCATCATCCTCACGGCCAGCGACGACAAGGCCGTGCCTGTGCTGACCAACTCCATCCCCTACTATACGGCCATGCGCCGTGCTGGCAACCTATGCTCGCTGCACATCTATCCCTCAGGCGGCCATGGCTTCGGATTCCGTAGCACCTGGGCCTACCACGACCAGATGCTCAACGACCTGGCTATATGGCTCAAGACGCTGCCGTCGCCTCGTCAGGATGCCGTTCGCGTGGCCTGCATCGGCAACAGCATCACCCATGGTTCTGGCATCGACATGCAGGAACAACACGCCTATCCAGCCCAACTCCGCAAACTGCTGGGCCAAGACTATCAAGTGAAGAACTATGGTGTAGGCGCCCGTTGCATGATGGCCACTTCAGACCATCCGTATATGAAGGAACAGGCATGGCGCGATGCCAAGGCTTTCCAGCCCAACATCGTGGTCATTAAACTGGGCACTAACGACTCGAAGGATTTCCAGTGGAACCAGCAGCAGTATGAGCGTGACTATCAGGCTATGATCGACACGCTGAAGGCGCTGCCCACGAAACCTGACATCTATCTCTGCACACCTGTGAAAGCCTTCCGCGACAAGTGGGGCATCACGGACTCCGTCATCACCAACGGCGTCATTCCCAGCATCCAGAAGATTGCCAAGCGCAACCGTCTGCGGATCATCGACTTACATCCCGTCATCACGGATGCCAAGGACATGACCTCCGACATGATTCATCCCAACGATCAGGGTGCAGCAAAGATGGCAAAGACAATAGCCGATGCCATCAAGAAGAATGAGAAATCAAAGAAATAAGGCTACTGCCTGCGCTCGATAACCTCGTCGAGGAATCCCAAGCGGATGGCCTCCTCAGGCTTCATCCATTTGTCACGATCACACAACTGTTCTATCTCGTCGATAGGACGGCCTGAGTTCTGCGACAGCACTTCATAGAGGTCGTGCTTGAGGTTTTCCATCTCCTGCAGATGAATCTGCTGGTCGCGGAAGGTGGAATAGCCCACGCCAGAACTGGGCTGGTGGATCATGAAGCGCGAATAGGGCAAGGCCTTGCGATGGCCTTTTTCGCCATTGCTGGCAATGACGGCTCCCATAGAAGCAGCAAGTCCGAGCACGGTGGTATGGACTGGCGACTCGATGAAGCGCATCACAGACACCAGTTCGAGGCCAGAGTAGCACTCGCCTCCTCCAGAATTGATGTAGAGGTTAATGGGAGAGTGGTTCTGAGAGTCGAGGAACAGCATCTGTGCAACGATAGTGTCCATGGTGTCGCCATTGACCTCGCCGCTGAGGAAGATGATGCGATCCATCATCAGACGAGAGTAGACGTCGATGTGGGTAATGTTCAACTGGCGTTCCTCGACGATATTGGGGCAGAATACATTCTTAGGATTCATATTTGTTGAGTGTTAAATAACTACCAAGGGTTGACTACCGCACGGCCGGCATTGATATTACGGCGATTGGTATCTTCCATCTTCTGTTTGATCTCATCATACTGTTTCAGGCTGTCGGCACGGACTGACGGACGGGTATTGCCAACAGAAGTGTTGAGCAGATCCTGGGTGATCTTAGCCCGCGTATAGGCAGCCACCATCGCAGAGTCGTTGACGATATAGGCAATGTCGCTGGCAATATAGCCGTCAGTCATATCGGCCAGAGCATCTACGTCGATGCCCTCCTCCACAGGCCTGCCTTTCAGATAGAGGGAGAACAGTTCGCGACGGGCCTCACGATCAGGCAGCGGCACATAGACCATCTTGTCGATACGACCTGTACGCAGCACAGCGGGGTCGATCTTGTCTGGACGGTTGCTGGTGGCCACGATGAAGATGCCACGACGAGCACAATTGTTCATCTGCGTAAGGAATTCGTTGACCTCCTCTGCCGACACGTTATTCCATGAGCGATCAGGCACCAGGGCATCGAACTCGTCGAAGCACACCACGATAGGAGCATGCTTGGCAGCCTGTTCAAAGAGTTGGTTGATCTTCTCCTGGCTGCCGTGGACATAGGAACTGGCGAGATCAGATGACTTGACGAAGAGGTAACTGAAACCTGTCTCCTCAGCAAACTTCTCTGCGAAGAAACTCTTGCCACAGCCTGGAGGGCCGTAGAGCAAGATGCCGTTGGGAGGCGTGATCTTGTATTCCTTGGCTATCTCATCGTTCTTGATGACGAAGATAACCTGTTTCTGTAGTGTCTCTTTGAGTTCGGCCATGCCTGCAATATCCTCGAAGCCATTGCCTGAACCTTTCTTGATGGGGAACTCCACATAGTTGGGGCTCTGGGCACGTTGCTGATGAGAGTCGAAGGCACGTGCCGACGAGTCACCCTTTGACTCGGATTCCTCGGCAGGTGCCTCGCCATCGAGAATCTGGAGGAGTTGACTGACAGAGGCGACACGGTCGGCACTCTTCAGTTCCAGTCCAGCCTTCAGCACACGCGCAGTATTGGGACTGACCTCTATAGACGAGAGGTCGAGTGGAGTCTTCTTCCTGTAATTGATCAAATCGGCAAAGCGTGCCTTATAGTCACCCTCCTCAGGCAAGGCCATCACCCAAGGTGCACGGCCAGCCAGCATGGCATATAGCACGGCACAGGCCGAGAATATGTCACTCTGTTCGTCGAAAATGCCCACACGGGTCTCGTTGGCATGGAAGAGGGGTGCGATGTCGGATGTGTCGAACCACACGCTGCCACAGCAACGCTCCGACAGATGGCCCATGTCGATGATTTCAGCCTCGCCGCCTGCTACGTCAGACAGAAGCACATTGCTTGGGTCGAGGTCGTTATGGCAAAGAACAGGAACCTGTGAGTGCAGGTATTTCAGTCCTTCGAGTATGCTCCTGAAGATACGGAGGGCATCGGCCTCAACAAGCCGTCCCTCACGCTGTAGCAGGTCTGCCAACACGACACCGTCGAGATAAGTGGTCACATAGTAGCGACATTCGCTCTCCTCAGTCTGCAGCGTCCCCTCATCAATGAAACTGGCTAAGTTCCTGTGCTTCAGTTTCCTACAATACTCTATCTCTCTCACTGAGGTCGCCTCATTGTTCAAGAGTTGTCGAGGAGTACGCTTCAAGACGAATAACTTGAGGAAATAGGGGGTGCCGTCCGTGCCTTCTACCCGGTATGTCTCCGTATAGAGGTTTGACTTGATCAGGCTCTGCACCCTGTACGAGCCAATGGTATCTGTGCTGTTGAGTATTGCCATGACAAAAAGAAAAAACATTGATTGGGAGAGTTTCCCCTCCCAACCCGTTTAGTGAATGATGATGATTATCCGAAAATCTCTGCCGCGATCTTCTCACGGCCAGCCTTGAGCAGCCCCATGCAACGAGGGAAGAAGTCCTCCAACTCTGGTGTTGAGTCGATGAATATCTCAACGGAGAGCCACAGACGATCGTCTACCAGGAATGCCTTGAGCACCTTCATGTCACGAGTCACCGTGTTCACAGCCTCGAGCACCTTTACGCGGTTGTTCTCCAGGGTGTAGATGTTAGGCATGATCAGGCGGAAGAAATGCTGGTCGTTCTTGTCTACTGTGAAGAAGAGATTAATACCCTCAAACTTGAAATGGATGTCGCCATCACCGTCGACGTCAAATCTGTAACCTTCAGTCGAAAGATACTCTTTTACTAAATCCTCAGTACTCATAATTTCAGAATTTTTAGCGGTTAATAATAATGCGTTGACAAAGATAGGTGATATTTCCCAATTATGCAAATTTTTTATGCCTTTTTTTTCTTTTCTTTTGGCAAATACAGCATTTTAGCGTACCTTTGCCGCACAAAACCTATTTAGTATACACGCGCATGATGAAAAGGATATACCTGACACTGACAGCCCTGATGCTGCTAATGGCGGCACAGGCACAACTGGCAAACCCCATCCATTTTACCTCACAACTGAAGACTGGCAGCGGCAACGAGGCCGAAATAGTTTTCACCGCCACCATCGACCAGGGATGGCATGTCTATTCGACAGACCTGGGCGAGGACGGCCCCATCAGCGCCACCTTCAACGCAGACAAGATGGAGGGTGCCGAAGTGGTGGGCAAACTGACACCTCGAGGCAACGAGATCAAGAAATATGATGCTATGTTCGGCATGGATCTGAGGTACTTTGAGGACAAGGTCACCTTCGTGCAGAAGATCAAGTTCACGAAGCCGCACTACGACATCGACTGCTATCTGGAGTATGGTGCCTGCAACGACCACAGTTGCCTGCCACCATCGGAAGTCACTTTCCGTCAGAGCGGTGAGGTGAATTTGCCAGCAGAACAGCCAGCAGAAAAACAACAGGAGAAGCAACTGGAGAATCAGCCTGAAAATGAAGTGCTGGTACAGGAAGCCAACCAATCCGATACAGCACAGACAGATACGGCAGCCGTGGCCGTCATATCGCCTGAAAGCCCTGCTGACACCGATCTCTGGCAGCCCGTTGTCAGCGAACTGCGTGCCTTTGGCGACAGCGACAGCATCGTCGACCGTCCATTGTTCTACATCCTGGCAATGGGATTCGTAGGGGGCTTGCTGGCCGTCTGCATGCCATGCATCTGGCCTATCATTCCCATGACCGTATCCTTCTTCCTGAAACGCGCTAAGACAGACAGGCGTAAGGGCATCCGCGATGCCGCTATCTACGGACTGAGCATCGTCGTCATTTACCTGTCGCTAGGCATTTTCGTAACGGCAGTCTTTGGCAGCGACACGCTTAACGCCATGTCGACGAACGCTGTGTTCAACATCTTCCTTTTCCTGCTACTCGTCATCTTTGCCCTATCCTTCTTCGGCTGGTTTGAAATAAAACTGCCCGACTCATGGGCCACCAAGGTTGACCAGAAAAGCGAAGAAATGGCATCTAAGGCGGCAGCAAATTCTAAACTCTCAACTCTAAATTCTCAACTCTCCATTCTTCTGATGGCTTTCACGCTGGTACTGGTATCTTTCTCTTGTACTGCACCCATTATCGGCCTGCTCCTTGTAGAGACAACCACCAGCGGCAATTGGCTGGCACCTGCATTAGGCATGCTGGGATTTGCCGTCGCACTGGCCCTGCCTTTCACCCTCTTTGCCCTCTTCCCATCGTGGCTCAAACAGGTACCAAAGTCGGGATCGTGGATGAACACCATCAAGGTGGTGCTGGGATTCATCGAACTGGCCTTCGCCTTGAAGTTTTTCTCAGTAGCCGATCTTGCTTACCACTGGCATCTGCTAGACCGCGAGGTATTCCTTTCGTTGTGGATTGTCATTTTTGCCCTTCTGGGTGCCTATCTGTGCGGCTGGCTGAAGTTCCAAAGCGACGGCATCATGGTCAATGGTCAATGGTCAATGGTCAATGGCCCTCGTCCCATGCCAGTGGTTTGCATCATGGGCGGACTGGTATCGCTGGCCTTTGCCATCTATATGATTCCTGGCCTCTGGGGTGCCCCCTGCAAGGCCGTCAGCGCCTTTGCACCACCAATGAGTACCCAGGACTTCAACCTGAATACTAAAAGAGTGGAGGCACAGTTTACGGATTACGAACAAGGCATGGCTGCCGCTCGTGCCGAGGGCAAGCCTGTGATGATTGACTTTACCGGCTTCGGCTGCGTAAACTGTCGAAAGATGGAGGCTGCCGTCTGGACCGACCCGCGCGTGGCTGATATGCTGACAAACGATTATGTGCTTATCTCTCTCTATGTAGATGACAAGACTCCCCTACCCGAACCTGTTGAGGTCGTCGACCAGCAGGGCAACACCAAGAAACTACGCACCGTAGGAGCCAAGTGGAGCCACCTGCAGAGCCACAAGTTTGGTGCCAATGCCCAGCCCTTCTACGTAATACTCGACCCCACGACGGCAAAACCGCTTGCTGCCAGCAGAGCCTATAACGAGGACATCGACGAATACCTGAAGTTCCTGAGGGAAGGAGTGACGAGATAAAGATAGAAAACAAACAGACAATACACAAAAAAGGGATGCACCCCAGCAGAGGTGCATCCTTTTTTCTTGCTTGTCTGTGTGGATCCGATTATTCCTCGGCAGCCTCTTCCAGTGTGTCAGCGGCATCCTCCAACTCCTCAGCAGACTCGGTGATTTCGTTGGCAGCCTGCTGCAGTTCAGCAACAGCCTGAACGTTGGCACCTACGGTGGTAGCGATGTTGTTCATGCTGTCAGCAATCTCTGTGCTGTACTCGGCAGAATACTTAGCCATCTCCTGAGCAGCAGCGTTCCACTCCTGAACGGCAGCGTTGAAGTCCTCGTAAGAATCGAACTGATCAGCAGCCTCGGGGGTAGCAATCTTCTCGGCAGTAGCCTTGAAATCACTCCAAGCCTTAGCAGCCTCAGGGCTCATGGTCTGACCACAAGAAACAACCAGCATAGCAACGGCTGCAATAGCCACAAACATAATCTTTTTCATTTTGCTTTCTCTTTTTAGTTAAAAAATAAGTGAACTTTCTCTATGTTTTAATTTCGGGTGCAAAATTACACTTTTTCCAAATACGTTGTTTTCTTTTTTAAGATAAAAAATGTTAAATGATATAATTTCGATGGATTTCGCCACTTTACGGTCTACTACATCGAGAAGATGGCACCAAAGAGGAATCCAAAAAACAGAAGAATAACCAGCGTCGTCAAATTGGCCAACAAAGAAATGATGAAGGCGGCAACGGCAAAGCCGCGCGGTTTCTTGAACATGGCGATAAAGCCCAATATCATAGTGAGGGGAAACAGGAAGAGGAACACCAGTCCTACGCCAAACCACGATAGCGTAGCAGTACCTATAACCCCCACCATCGTCAGTACAAAACTCACAATGCCCATCACATTCTCCTCTTTCTTGGGAATGAAGAGCGGACGGCGACGGCGGCGTGGCGGTTCTGCCGGTTGCTCATTCACGACCACAGGCTCTGGAGTTACGTTGCGGACTGGCTGAGGCAATTCGTTCCCCACATCGGCTCCACACTCTGGACACCACAGGGCATCGTCATTAACCTCTGCCCCACAATTCGAACATTTTTTCATATCTTTGAGTGCTAAAAATTAGAAATGTCTATATTTGAGGTTGCAAATATAGACATTTCCCACGATATGGCCAAACATTTTACTTGATTTTCGGCTTCAGTTCGTCTGGTGAGTCGTTTGTGAACATATCAACTGCCGGAGCCTGCTCCGTATAGAAATGGCGGATGACAGACTCGTCGAGTGTCAATGAGGGCTGGAAGTCGTCACTCTGCATGTAGTCAAACAGGGCCTTGCGCATCTGACGGGCCACTGGACGGTGTTCCAGGTCACTCGTAATGTCCATCGTGGTCATGAGCAGACGCCCCTTCCCCACTCTGGCCTCGATAAGCATGCCCAGTTTGCGGCTGACGTGCCAGGTGTCAATGGGCTGTATGGGCGATTGATAGTCCTTAGGCAGTTCCCTGAGGTTCATCACCTGAGCCTTGTTCAGCAATTCCCACCAGTTGAGGTTCGACCAGTCGTCGGTGGGGAAGCCGTGCTTGAACAGGGGGTGCGACTTGTCTATATAGGCTCCCGTGGTGTGCGGCGGTCGCATCTTGAACCATGAGGTATTCCAGAACACGGGCAGGTAATGCTGCTTCACGTCGCTGCCCAGCGTCACCCGTCCAGCAGCCGTCAGCAATACGGTGCCCCCCTTCTTCAGCACTTTCAACACATTCGCATCGAGCGAGTCAGCAACTATTAATTCAGAGTGTTGAGTGTCGAGTTGGGAGGGGTAAACCCAGAACTCCCAGTGATTGATGACCAGATTGCCCATTGAGACAGCCATCGTCATTTTGGTGGGAGCGGTGACACTGT
This sequence comes from uncultured Prevotellaceae bacterium, assembly GCA_902799905.1. Lineage (GTDB taxonomy): Bacteria > Bacteroidota > Bacteroidia > Bacteroidales > Bacteroidaceae > Prevotella. Next base: position 35,123 of record CADCCB010000021.1, on the reverse strand, counting down.
CCAGCGGTAAGCGAACGGTGCCGAGTTGATGATTCTTGCCCAAGGGAACAGTCCCTGTGAAGAGAGTGTCGCTGGCAAAGAATTCGCCGCTGTCATCCCATATTTGATAGACGGCAGAACAATCAAGCAAGTCACCAAAGAAGGCATTCATCACCTCGACAGGCACTTCAAGCGTCTCGTCGTTGGTATAGACAAACTTGGGAAAGCGGGCCAGTATCACCAACGGACTGCAGAACTCGCGCCACTTCCTGCCATTGACATATCCTTTCTCACGCCAAAACACATTGAGCGGTCCGACAAGTGCCGTGCCCTGACCGCTATAGTCGTTGAGTCCCAGCAACTGGAAGCCGGCATAGTCCTTGGTGCGCAGGTTACGCTCTATCTCATATTTATAACAGAGGGTTTGCAGGCGACCGCTAGCCATCAGGAACTTCTCGGCCTGTCCCTCCATGCCGTTGTCATGCAGCAGGTCGCGGAAGATCTCGAAGTTGCGGGCTTTATAGACACCTGTATATTGTGCCATCTCCTTGAAATCGGGGAAGGCGCACCACTGGCCCTGCTCATGGGCGATGATGGGTTGCGTGTTGGGAGTTGAGAGTTTGAAGTTTCGGGGACGCTCAATCTGGTCGTAATAGTCATCGTTAGACGAGGGGGCATGACGATCCCAATCCAAGCCACGGGCACCGCCCTTGACATGGTATTCAGAGCCGTCGTCCCAGGCCCATCCACCACCAACAGAGGCCCCACAATACACTTTTGTAGAATCATACTCGTGCATCGTCTTCACCCAGTCGTTGCAGTAACTCACCCAGTCGCCAGCCGGCTCGTTGCCAGCGGCCATCATCACAAACGAGGGATGGTGGCCATAGGTATCAACGATACGCTTCGACTCCTCCAGAAGATATTGGTCGATACTCTGTCCACGGCGCAACTTCACACCGTGATTAGGCCACGACGGCCCTTCGGGTTGCAGATAAATGCCCACGCGGTCGGCAGCGCTGAAAGCGGCATCGGGCGGGCAGTAACTATGGAAGCGCACATGGTTCAGACCATACTCCTTGCACTTCTTAAAGACACGCACCCACTCGTCCTCTTCCATTGGCGGATAGCCTGTCTCTGGGAAGCAGCAGTTCTCCACCGTGCCACGCAGGAACAGCGGACGCCCATTGATGTAGAACTGCCTTTCCTTGATGCTGATGTCGCGCAGGCCGAACTGGGTCTCATAGACGGTTTCCCCAGCCATTACGGTCAACCGATAGAGGTTTGGGTGGAACTCATCCCACAGTTTCACGCCATCCCTCAAATAGAACGACAGGCGCACCTTGTCGCCTTCTGCCATCACAGCATTGCTCTGCAAAGGGCGACGCCCCACCTCTCCGTTGTGCAACGGGCGGATGTCGGCACTCACCACATAGTCTTTCATCGGCATGATGCGGATGCCGTCAACATGATTTTCCAACTGCACCTCGACGGTGAGCACTCTCATCGCCAGGTCGGGTATGATACGCACATGCTGGATGTTTAGCCGCTTCCATTGCGCTTGCAACTCTATGCGCCCCACGATGCCGTTCCAGTTGCCCTGCGTCTGGTCGGTCACAGAGTGCGAGTCCTGTCCCACACAGACATTCTCAATACCATTATACACGCGGATACTGATTTCATTGCGTTCGCCCGCCTTGATGAATTTCGTTACATCATACCTATGGGGCACCGAGAGCGACATCTGGTGCCCCACCTCATGACCATTCACCCAGACGGTAGTCTCGATGTGTGGCCGCTCCAAGAAGAGCATGATGCGCTGGTTGTCCCAATCTTTGGGCACGTAGATGGAGCGCCTATACCAGGCATTGCCCGTATAGTGCCGTTCGGGCGTGAGGAAGAAGGGGAACTTCATCTGCCCCTCCACGCGATATTTCTCCATGTAGGGGTTGAAGTAGTAGGACGAGTCGTAGAGCGATCCCGTCCATTTTGTGTCCACGCTGACGGGGTTGCCCTTGTCATTGGTGAGCATCGAGCCAGGTAACATCACATAGTCGTCATAGCGTGGCTCATCGCCCATTGAGAACTCCCACATGCCTGCGAGGTCAATGACCTGCTGTGCCCCTGCCGAATTAAAGTAGACAGCAAATATAATAAGAAATAAATATCTGTATATCATACCATTATTCGATTAAACGATTATTCTATTAAACGATTATTCTATTAAACGATTATTCTATTAAACGACTAAACGATTATTGTTTAATATTCATTCAATGTTACTATCGAGCAGTCCTTCACACCCTCGCCAGGTGTCTTGTCGGCCTCACGGGGTAGATAGACAGGGGCATCTTTCTGCAGGGGCAGGATGCGGAGTTCCAGTTCGCTGCCCCCTTTCGGCAGTCGCCATAGCCCATAGAGGAACGGGCGCCCATACTGGAAATGATCAGCAATCAACTTGCCGTCGGCATAGAGGCGGGCGCAATCGCCCTGATAGGAAATGGAGAGGAGTTGGCGGATGGCGGATGGTGACTGGTGGATAGCGGATAGATTGATGAGATAGACAGCGGCAGCGGCCCAATCCTGCTCCGAGGGAGCCTCTGCCACCCTGGCAGGTCCCTTTTCTATCATGCGCAGGGTAGCGGCCTCCTTCACCTTTGTCACCTCACACTTTACACTTTCACCTTCAACCTTCTCACTCAAGAAGAGGTGCTCTGCCTCCTTTTGCGAGAGCAGGTAGATGTTGTCGTAGATGGGCTTTTCCACGCCCTTCGCCTTCACGTTTTTCAGCGTCTTTCCATTTTGCAGGGCAATGGTAGTGGGAACACCAGGTATCTGCATCATGTAGATCCTGCCCTCACGCTTGGCCACGAGTTGGGCTGTGGCATACCTGATGCCCTCGATGTTGACAGGGAAAATGGCCACACAGCCAACAGGGATCGTCATCTTCGGCAGTTTCACACCACAGGCCTCCAACTCCACGTTCTTCTTCTCAGAGAGGTTCTGCAACCGCTCGTAGTTGTTCACGAAGATAAAGGCGGAAGCAGATTTTTCACTATTCAATTTCCCTTTTTCACTCCTGACGGCCCAACGGAGCCCTGTGTCCTCGCCTTTCTTCAAGTCTTGCGGGGCTGGAAAGGCCGCCTCCATCGGAGCAAGCACCTCACCGAAGTCGTGCATGAAGAGGTGTAGCGGGCGTAGCGTGTAATAAACCTCATTTTTCTGTCCGAACTCGCCCAACGGAGCCTGGAAATCATAGTTTTTCACAGGCAGGTCGTTGTTGGCCGTACCCAGTGTGCGCTGGGTCTCGTTGAGGGTAATGCCAGTGCTGCTCTCAGGGTTGGTACCACCATGATACATATAGTATCCAAGCAGGTTGCTGCCGCTACCTAATTTCACCACCGCCATCGAGAGGGCATCCTCCGGGTAGATGAACGGACGACGGTGGTAAGCCGTAGCCATACCGCCACCGAGTTCGCAGGTGAAGTAAGGATAATTCTGGGCTGTTGGCTCTTGGCCATTGGCAGTTTGCTGCGAATAGTCAAACTGGTCGGTGGCTATGGCCGTTGAGGGACGGGGACTCTTGAAGTTGAAGGCCTGGTAATAGTTGCCAGCACACTCACTGATGTCCTTATCCCAGAATCCGTCGGCATAGTCGCCATAAAGGGGTAGCATCTCGCCGAAGGGCACGGGCGTAGACAATTGCGGCCAGCCCGTACGGGTGTAGAAGGGGAGGTCGAAACCTGTCTCGATTGCAATTTTCTTCAGTGCCATCAGATACTCGCCCCTGCCCCGATATTCATTATCGAACTGGGCAGCAATGACAGGACCACCATCCTTCCACTGCAGCCCCTGCACCTGAGTAAAGATCTGACGGTATAATTTCTCGACAAGACCGAGAAACACAGAATTCCGCTCACGCAACTTGCAGCCCTTCGCGAAGACCCAGTCGGGTATGCCACCATTGCGCACCTCACCGTGACAGAACGGACCTAAGCGCAGAACCACAGGCATTTTCTCCTCACGGCATATATCCAGGAAACGTCGCAGATTGCGCTGTCCGTCCCATCGGAAAATGCCCTCCTGCTCCTCGATGTGGTTCCAAAACACATAGGTGGCAATGATGGTCACTCCACCCTCTTTCATTTTCCTCACCTCCTGCTGCCATTCGTTGGCAGGCAGGCGTGAGTAGTGTACCTCACCCATCACTGGGCAGATGCGTCTGCCGTCGAACATGAGGCTGTGGCTATCCCACGTTACCTCGGGGTTCTCCTTGGCTCCGACAGGTGTCGCCATCAAGAGTGAAACACCACCTACCACCATTATCTTTGCAAATAGATTCATGTTGTTTTATAGTTTTTAAGATCCTCGAGTGCAAAGGTATAATTAATTTTCGAGAAACGGAAAAGTTTTCACAGATTCGCTCACATTTGCATCAGCGAACGCAAGGCCAGTGTGCCGTAGTGGTTGATATCCAGTTGCTCAACCTCGGTCAGATATCGCTCGGCATGCGTCATGTCTCCAAGGCCATAGTAGCCCAGGGCAAGCATGTAGAGGCAGTGAATACGGTTCTTCATGTCGAGCGAGTCGTCCCAGATGAGCAGGTCGGGCAACGAGACGGCAAAGTAGTCCATCGTCTGATGCTCGAAGATGTGTTGCTTACCGTAGTTCACCAACTTGTAGAAGCGACCATTGGCCTCGCCGTCACGCCCCAGCCGGCGCAGAGCCAGTCCTTGATAGAAGATCTTGTCGGGCTTGGCATCGTTGTAGTACATCGCGGGAGCGGGCTCCTGTGGTCCCTTAGTCGCTTCCTCCCAACAGCGAAGAGCATTCTCTTTTAAATCAGAGCGTTGAGAGTTGGCTTCTGCCAATTGATTGTAAGCGACTCCCAACAAGTAACAGAAGTCGTTCTCCTGAGCCCCGTAGAGTTTGCCTTCACCAAGGTTATCGGGATATTCGAGGCATTGCTTCAACAGGCAGACAGCACGCTCCAGTTCCTTTAGATCGCCCGTAGCAATGGCCTTCTTCGCCATTTCCACACGACAGAACTGATACTGGGCTGACACCTTGCCTTCGCCACCTTCCCAAGGATGGAAACAATGGTCTTCAAGTTTCTGACAAGCCTCCTCGAAGCATCCCGTTTGGTTGAGCAGGGTAATCTCCTCTAGCAACAAGTCGTCACGCTGGGCTATGAGTTGCGGATACTGCTGCAGGAAAGCCAGACGCTCGGCATGGGGTTTCTGTAGACGCTTGTAGAGTTGGTCGAGTTCCATGAGCATGCGGCTATCAGTCTCGTCGAGATGGAAGGCACGCTCCATCATGGTAATCACTGGCTGTTGGTTCATTGCTATTATAGGCTCATTGCTAATAGCCACGCGCTTATTGAAGCATCCCAACGCCAGATTACGCCATACGGTGGGGAACTGCGGGTCAAGTTTTGACGAGATCTCCCAGTTCTCCATCGCCAGATTATACTGACGCTTGTCGTAATAGAGGCAGCCCAGATAGTAGGGTGCACGGGCTCCCTCCGGATTCAGCTTCTTGGCAATAGTCAGCACGATGACATCTTCCAGACGATTGGGGAAACAATAGTCGGACTTTGTCATTTCGGCTTCCCTGAAGCAGGTGACGGCACGCCCCTCACTACCCTTCATGAGATATGCCCAGCCCAGATAATACATGGTCATCGGCGTGAATATCAGTTCCTGCCTCTTATGACCGAAGCGATTTCTTGCCATCAGCATCACCTTCAGGAATTCGTCTGTAAGGCCAGCCGCAGCATAGTCAAGGGCTAGTTCATGGTAGTTCTCCACATTTTCATGCATCATCTCCTGCATGGTCGAAAGCATCTCCTCGTCGTCGGTCAGCAGGTACTGCTCGTACATACAGCCATAGTTGAAGCGGTCGGTCTTCAATGCTGCTGTGCAGAGGGCAAGAGCCTCGTCTGTGCAACCCAGAATGCGTAGCACTGCAGCCTTCAGAGCCAGGGCCTTCTGGTTGTGGGCACCATAGACGAGACAGCGGTTCAGTTCGTCGAGAGCATCCTCATAGCGGCCCTGCATCACGCTGATCTTGGCGGCCTCGAAATAGCCAGCATCTGCCCAGGCCTTGCTCCAGGTGGATTTCCAAAATATCTCATATGCTTCGTCAAACTTGCCTTGATACTTCAGCGCGAGGGCAAGGTTATAAAGCGGCTCGCTATCATAGGGGTTCGGATTGCGATTGATGGACAGTTTATATGCCTTGCGCAGATATTCCTCAGCCTTCTGGAAACGGCCCTTGCGGATAAACCACAGACCCATAGCGTTCAGACAACGGATGTCGTTAGGATCACGGCGCAGAGCTTCCTCGTAGTAGTCGGTGGCTATCCAAGTGGCATGACGGTACTGTTCCAGATGGCGACCAGTGATAAGCAACTGCTCGTTGGTCTTAATCTGTTCTGGCAACAGGGCAGCCTCGGCACTGTCGGGGATAGGACGGATGTCATCTGCCTCGGCATGCCAACTGAGTACAATACGCTGACCATACGTAAAGGTCTTCACGATTTCGAACGTCAATTCGTTCATCTTGGAACCTTTCACATCAACGGTCTCTACAAGTACTTCTTCAGGCGATAGCGTCATCTCCTTTTTATAATATAAGGTGCCATCATCGTTTCTCAAGATAATACAAACATCCTGCTTGTTAGTGGCGAATACCTTGAAAGAAACTTCTCCCATCGCCTTCGGAGAGGGACTGGGGGTGAGGTTGAACACGAGGTCCTTACTTGCCTGCTTCACCACCCCTAGTTCGCGGTAGGGCATGAAGTACTGTACAAACTGCTTCTCCTCATAGGGCATCAACCACGTGAAGTCAGGCTGGTTCTCTGTATAAACGCCAGCCATCAGTTCTATGTATGGGCGGAAGCCTCCTTCCTTGAAGCCCCACTTCTGGCGCTCTTCTGAGGTTGACTCGTCCGTCAGGTTTCGGTCCCACGCCCGTCCGAAGTCACCGTTGCCCCACGTCCATTGCTTCTTGCCAGGCGAGAAGTGATGAGAGGCCACATGCAGCATACCGCCCTTGGTGTCGTTTTCGTAGCCACCCTCGAAGTCGTAGCGCGAGTTGATGCCCATGTAACTGGTGGGCACAGGGATATTGCGATAGTTGGAAATATCTACTCCTGCCGAGTAGTCCATTTTATAATAGGTACCCGTGGCGATGGGGAAACTGCTGACAGCACGCTTGCCGTGGTCGAAGACGGCATTGATGTCAGGCGGGAACACACTCTGGTAGGCATCGTTCACCTCGACGGCAGGATTGGCCCACCAGAGGAAGGTCTGCGGCATATCAGTGCGATTATAGAGCACGCCCTTGATCTCCAGATAGGCACAACCGGGGCGTAGTGTGAAGCCTGCCATACCCTTCTGGTGGAACATCCGCTCCATCTCGCTCACCCAGACAGTCACAGAGCCGTCGGCATTCTCCTCAATACTAGTATCTACAGGCATGAAGGTGGAGGGACGGTGGTGCTGGGGCCAGTTGAACTCGATGCCGCCTGAAATCCATGGGCCTGCAAGTCCAACCAGAGCGGGTTTGATTACATGATTGTAGTATACAAAGTGACGCTGCTTGATCTTGTCGTACGCCATTTGGATGCGGCCGCCCAGTTCAGGCAGCACCATCACCAAGATATACTCATTCTCCAACCAAATGACCTGATAGTCCTTATCCACCTTCTCGTCACTTATCGACTCGATGACAGGATAGGGATAGACCACGCCACTGGAGCCCTGATAGACACGCTTCTCCAGAAACATCGGGCTCTTCTCCGGCTTTCCCACCTCATAAGTAGGGATTGTCACTAGTTCTCTCCACGCTTTTACAGACATATTATCGTTGTTTCGTTATTACGTTATATTGTTATTACGACTTTATGAGTTCTTTCTCCAATTCTTCAAGGCTCTTGCCTTTGGTCTCAGGACAATTCTTGAACAAGAACACGAAAGCACCCATGCATATAGCACTATAGATCCAGAACGAGCCATAACTGCCCAGCGATGCGTTCATCGAGGGAAACGAGAACGTCAACGTGCAGCAACCGACCCACAGGGCAAAGGTACACACTGCCATAGCCAAACCTCGTATACGGTTAGGGAATATCTCGGCCAACAGCGTCCAAGTGACAGGCCCTAGCGTCATCGCATAGACGGAGATAGCCGACACCACCAAAACCACCATCACGATGCCCTTCACCTCGAAGAAATAGCAAGTGCCAAGCGTCAGGTAGATCAATCCCAGTCCACCTGCACCAATAAGCATCAGCGTCCTGCGGCCCCACCGTTCAATGGTGTAGAGGGCCACAAACGTGAATGCCACATTGGCAACACCTGTGATGACAATATCGATGAACATACCATCCACATCATAACCAGCACCCGTAAAAATCTCCTGTGCATAATTGAAAATGACATTCGTACCGCACCACTGCTGGAACACGGCAATGAAAAGGCCCAAAAGAAGCACTCTCCTATATGAGGAATGAGAAATGAGGGATGTGAAATTCATACATTCTTCATTTGCGTTTTTCATTGCTAATTTATCATTTCTCATTCTAACAAAGACCGGGCTCTCTGGTATAAAAAAACTCATCGTCAGGAACAGCGCTGCTGGCAAGGTCTCGGCCCAGAACATCCAGCGCCACCCCCACTCCACGTTCCAAGCCTGGCTCTCTGCCACACTGGCATCACGGGCTAGCAACATGTTGACGATCTGCGCTGAGAGTATACCCAGCACAATAGTCATCTGGTTCAACGACACCATGCGCCCACGAATCTCCGCAGGGCTCACCTCGGCTATATACATCGGAGCCAGAGCCGATGCCACGCCAATGCCTATGCCGCCTATGAAACGGGCTATATTAAATAAGGTAAAGTCACTGAACAAGCCTGTCCCTATTGCCGACACCGTGAATAGCACCGCCGACAACATCAGCAATGGTTTTCGCCCAAACCTGTCGGCTGCGGCACCTGCCACCATCGCTCCCGCCAGACAACCTATCAAGGCCGTCGTCATAGCCAAGCCCTGCATCACTGGGGCATTGCCGATACCGAAATAGAGTTCATAGAACGGCTTGGCTCCACCTATCACCACCCAGTCGTAGCCGAAGAGCAGACCGCCCATCGCCGACACGGCACAGATGAAGTAAAGGAATGATTTGCTGTATCTATTCATATAGTTTCAGGTTTTTCGCATTTGCTCACTTTCTTGTGTAACTTTGACTCCTCAACCAGAGAAAGTAAATTAATTATTGGTTTTTATCCAAAACGAGTGCCCTATAAGGACACTCGCATGGAATCGTATATAAACGTAGAAAGTTTGCTTAGAATTTTGCCATCTTGATGGCTACCACTGCACACTCGTCCCCCTTGTTGCCCAGACGTCCGCCAGAGCGGTCCTTGGCTTGCTGCAGGTCATTGGTAGTGAGGAGACCGAAGACCACGGGAATGTTGCTGGTGGCATTCAGACGGGCAACGCCAGCAGTGACTCCCTGACAGATATAGTCGAAATGGGGGGTCTCGCCACGTATAACACTACCCAGTACGATGACGGCATCATAACCGTCATTGAGGGTCATCTGATGGGCACCGTAGATTAACTCAAACGAGCCAGGCACCGTCTTCACATGGATATTCTCGGGCAGTGCACCATGCTTCTCCAACGTGGATACGCAACCTTCCAGAAGGGCTCCAGTGATTTTTGGATTCCACTCTGCCACCACGATGCCGAAAATCATATTCGATGCATCGGGCACCTTATCCACATTGTATTCAGACAAGTTCTTAGTTGCCATTATGAACTACTCCTTCACCCGCTCGATGTAGTTATCAATGCCGTTGAAACCCTGGACGTACTCGCTAAACTGCTGGAAATCGGTATAGTCTGCCTTTACCTGTTCATAGAGCTTGAGGGCCTCGGCCTTCTTACCCTGACTCTCCAAAATCTCACCAGCCTGGATAAGGAAGAGGGGCGACAGAGAGTTGTTGTCGGCCTTATTAGCAGCCTTCACCAGCAGGGCAACAGCACCATCGAGATCACCAAGTGCAGCCTTGGCATTGCCCAGACGGCCTAGGGCTGCGGGCGAGATGAGGGCATCATCCTCGGCATCGAACTGGTCGAGACGCTTAGCGGCCTCTTCCATATTGCCGAGGCTGGCATAGCAGATGCCGGCATAAAGGCTAGCCAGATTGCCAGCCTTAGTCGAACCGTAGTTTTCTGCAATAGTCAGGAATCCAGCGTTGATGCTATCACCATTCAGGGCCTTCTCGAACAACAGCGAGTCGTTGGTAGTCATGGCGTTCATAAAATACTCCTGAGCCTTGGCCATCTCTGTACTGGCTTGTTCCTGCTTACTGCCAGCAAACGAATTCCAGGCGAAATAACCACCTACGCACACGAGCAGAGCCACCACGCCGCCGATGATGAGATTCTTGTACTTGAGGAGAGCATCCTCGTTCTGAGCCGATGCCACCTGTGTCTCAGCGGCATTCTGATTTTTTCTTGTATCTGCCATTATAATTTACTATTTGACAATTTACGATTATACTATTTTTCTTTTGCGCGGCAAAATTACAGAAAATATTGCAGATAGTGAAATTTATTGCTGACTTTTTTTGTTTTTAAGCCCCAAAAGCAGTAATTTTGCACCAAAATATAAACCAAGGGGATGATTCTAGACCGTCTTTCCATTGTCAACTACAAGAATATCGGTGAGGCCACACTCGACCTGTCGCCCAAAATAAACTGCTTCATCGGACACAACGGAGCAGGCAAGACCAACGTGCTCGATGCCATCTACTTCCTGTCGTTCTGCCACTCGGCGCAGACCACTCAGGATTCGCTCGTCATACGTCATGGTGAGGAATACTTCATGCTGGAGGGAGGTTATAAGGCCGTTAGCAATTGGCCGTTAGCGGTTTGCTCAGAATGCCAAGAACCAAAGGTTAATAGCCAAAAGCTAATAATTTCCTGCGGCATGAAGCGAGGGACAAAGAAGGTATTCAAGCGCGACAAGAAAGCCTACAAGCGCCTGTCAGAGCATATCGGGCTCATCCCTATCGTGCTCATTTCGCCCTCTGACACCCTGCTGATAGAGGGTAGTAGCGAGGAACGCCGCCGACTGATGGATGTGGCCATCTCACAGCAGGACCGTTCCTACATCGAGTCGCTCAACCGCTACAACAAAGCCCTCCTGCAGCGTAATGCTATGCTGAAAATGGAAGACCGTGAGCCCGACCCGGAGATTATGTCACTCTGGGAGGAGCAGATGGCACGCGAGGGAGAAATCATCTTCCACAAGCGCGAAACCTTGGTAAAACAACTCATCCCGTTCTTCCAGCAGTATTACGAAACCATCTCCGACGGACGCGAGCAGGTGTCACTCAGTTATACCTCCCATTGTCAGCGCGGACCATTGCTCGACATCATTCAACGCGACCGTTTCAAGGATCGTGCCGTGGGCTACTCACTTCACGGCATCCACCGCGATGATCTGGAAATCATGCTCGACGGACACCCAATGCGCCGTGAGGGCAGTCAGGGGCAGCAGAAAACATTTGTGATCGCCCTCAAACTGGCGCAGTACAAGTATCTAACGCAGGGCGACAACCTGCCTTTGCTACTACTTGACGACATTTTCGACAAACTCGATGCCACGCGGGTGGAACAAATAATACATCTAGTGGCCAGCCAGCAGTTCGGCCAGATATTCATCACCGACACAAACCGCGACCACCTAGACCTGATACTCTCACACGGTGAGTTTGACTACAAACTGTATCACGTAGAAAACGGAACGATTCTTAGTTCATAGTTCTGATGTTTAAAAGAAGAGAACAAGCCATCGGCGACCTGATTATGCGCAACCTCCGCGCTCAGGGTCTGGAGACACCTCTGTTGCAGAAACGCCTCATCGAGGCCTGGCCGACAGTGGCAGGGGAGGCCATTGCGCGTTATACCACCGGAGTGCGCATCCACAACCAGACGCTCTTCGTCAGCCTAAGCATCCCTGCCCTACGGGCCGACCTAAGCATGCGTCGCAAGGAGTTCGTTGACCGTCTGAACGAATATGTCGGCAACCAAATGATTGCCGACATACGCTTCAACTGATTATATCTTAAGTCCTAGCCACGATCCTATACGATCGGTGGGTGGATCTGTAGTCGTAGCCCCAGGCCACCTTCTGTTGGTCGGCCTGCTTTTGTGTTTCTTCCGGAGACTTGGGGAAGGCCTCATCAGCCTTGAAGATACGCAGGGTCTCCTTGATGGCTGGATCGTCCTGATTAAGGTACTGAAGCCACGCAGCCTCATCGAGCATGTTGTAGACAATACGACTTTCTATGAACTGTTCCAACAGTCGGTGCGACTTCTGTATCATCAGGTTTCGACGCTTGAGGCCATGCTTGTCGGCATATTGTGCAAACTGCTCCAGGAGGTTCTGCTTCTTTAGGTATTTCACCAGCGAGGCCTCGTCTTCGAAGCCCTTCATCTTGTCACGGTTCTGGTCGGTATAGTCGTAGCCGAACTGGAGTATCAGCCCCGTCATCATGGCTTCTTTATAATAAGAGGTGAAATCGGTGGTATCCTCTGGCACGAAGATATCGGGCGTGATGCCACCTCCACCATAGACGGGACGTCCTATGCGAGTATGGTATTCTGGGCCCGTGTGCTTAATGCTGTCCTGTGAGAAGAACTCACCATTTTGATAGCGCATCAGCAGATCCTCCTCATATTCCTTGTCTTGTCCATTGGCATATGGTTTCTGGATGCAGCGGCCCGACGGTGTGTAGTAGCGGGCTATGGTGAGGCGCATCATCGAGCCGTCACCAAACTCGACAGGTTTCTGCACCAGGCCCTTACCGAACGAGCGACGACCAATGATGGTACCGCGATCGTTGTCCTGAATGGCACCCGCAAGAATCTCACTGGCCGATGCGGAGCCTTCGTCGATGAGAACCACCAGCGGCATGTGCTTATACGAGCCACGACCGTCGCTGAGATATTCCTCACGGGGCGAGTGACGTCCCTCAGTATAGACGATGAGCCGGTTTTTAGGCAGGAACTCGTTGGCTATCTGCACAGCCGACTGCAGGTATCCGCCAGTGTTGCCACGCAGGTCGATGGTCAGTTGGCGAAAGCCCTCCTGTGCCAATTGTGCCAGGGCGACGAGCAACTCATAGTAAGTATTCTCGCCAAAATTCTTGATACGGATATAGCCAGTCTCTTCATCAAGCATATAGGCAGCCGTGACACTCTTCATCGGAATTTCGCCACGCGTCACGGTGAACTGCCGCAGTTCTGTCTCGCCGTAGCGTAGCACACCCAGTTTCACCCGCGTGCCCTCTGGTCCCTTCAGACGGTGCATGGCTTCCTCGTTAGTCAGGCTCTTACCCGTAAACACTGAGTCATCCACCGTTACAATCTTGTCGCCTGCCAGCAGACCAGCCTTCTCAGCAGGACCGTCGGTGATGACATTCTGCACCCTGAGTGTGTCCTGCCGAATCGTAAATTCGATGCCCACACCCGAAAAGGATCCGCGCAGGTCGTCGTTGGCCGTCTGCACATCCTTGGCTGAGATATAAGTGGAGTGCGGGTCCAGTTCCGATAGTATCTGCGGCATAGCCTGCTCCACCAGATTGGCCATATCGACAGTGTCCACATACTGGTCATCAATGATATAGAGCAGGTTGTTCAGTTTGTTGCTGCCCGAATTGATGATACTCAGTCTGTTGCCTGAGAAATGGCTGGTATAGAATGTTCCTATCACGATACCGATAACCGTAGTCAGCGCCAGCCACAAGGGAGAAAACCTATTCTTGTTGTTCATCTATTCTATGCTTAATTCCCAAATATCAAACCTCAAACCTCCAAATACACGATTTCGATACCAGCACGCTCCAGCAACTTGATGCCGTCATCCAGCCGGTATTTCTCACCATAGACCACACGCTTGATGCCAGCCTGGATAATAAGTTTAGCACACTCAATGCAGGGCGAGGCAGTGATATAGATGGTGGCTCCGTCGCTATTGTTGTTGGAACGAGCCAGTTTTGTGATGGCATTGGCCTCGGCATGGAGCACATAAGGCTTCGACACATTGTTCTCATCCTCACAGACATTCTCAAACCCCGTTGGCGTGCCGTTATAGCCGTCGCTGATGATCATCTTGTTCTTCACCACCAACGCACCCACCCGACGGCGCACACAATAGGAGTTCTCTGCCCAAATACGGGCCATGCGAAGATACCGCGAGTCTAGTTTTTGCTGTTTTTCGTTCATAGGGCTAATGGGACTTATTGGGCTTAATACCATTTCTCTTCAGCAGGGCATCGATGGTGGGCTCACCGCCACGGAAGCGCTTATACAGCACCATCGGGTTCTCCGTGCCACCCTTCGAGAGGATGTTGTCACGAAACGACTGTGCCGTCTTCTGGTCAAAGATACCGTGTTTCTTGAATACCGAGAAGGCATCAGCATCAAGCACCTCAGCCCACTTGTACGAGTAGTAACCGGCCGCATAGCCGCCTGCCATGATGTGCGAGAACTGCACCGTCATGCACGTATCAGGCAACTGTTTGCCCAGAATGGCCTTCTGCCAGGCCTTTTTCTCGAAGGGGATGATATCATCAGTGAACTCGTCCTTCTGGGTATAGTAGGCCATGTCGAGCAGGCCGAACGACACCTGACGTAGACAGGCCGTTGCCACCATGAAGTTACGACTCCGAACGATGCGACGTATCAGTTCATCAGGCAGAGGCTCACCCGTCTGGTAATGGAAGGCGAAGGTACGCAGGAACTCCTTCTCTACAGCAAAGTTCTCCATGAACTGCGAAGGCAGTTCCACAAAGTCCCACCACACATTGGTTCCGCTCAGACTTTCGAAACGGGTATTGGCAAACATGCCGTGCAACGAGTGTCCGAACTCATGCAGGAAAGTTTCCACCTCGCCCAGTGTCAGCAGCGCCGGTTTCTCTGCCGTAGGTTTTGTCAGGTTCATCACCACAGAGACATGCGGACGCACATTCTCCCCTTTCTTATCAATGAACTGGCCCTGATACTGCGTCATCCATGCCCCACCCTGCTTGCCTTTGCGCGGATGGAAGTCTGCATAGAACACGGCCAAATAAGAGCCATCCTTGTCGAATACCTCGTAGGCCTTCACGTCTGGGTGATAGACGGGTATGTCCTTATTCTCCTTAAAGGTGATGCCATACAGGCGATCGGCCAGTCCAAACACACCGTCTATGACCTTGTCCAACTGGAAATAGGGCCTCAGCATTTCGGCATCGAGGTTAAATTTCTTCACCTGCAGTTTGTGAGAATAGAATCCCATATCCCAAGGCTCTATTTCCGGTGAAGGGTGAAGGGTGGAGGGTGACTGGAGGACAGTTCTTTTTGCGAGTCTCTTAAGTTCCTCCCGTTCTTTAACGGCAATGGGCTTATAGGCATCGATAAGGTCGTAGAGCAACCTGTAGACACTTTTCACGTTGCCGGCCATACGGTGTTTCAACACATAGTCGGCATAGGTCTTATAGCCCAGCAACTGCGCTATCTCGCGGCGCAGGTTGATGAGTCGCTTGCAAATGTCGAGGTTATTGCAGTCGTTGTCGTGGATACACTCCGTATTCTTGGCCATATACATCTGCCGACGCAACTCGCGCTGAGTGCTATAGGTCATAAATGGCGAGTAAGAGGGATAATCCAAAGTAAATATCCATCCCTCCTTGCCCAGAGTCCTTGCCTCTTCTGCGGCAGCATCAATGGCAGTCTGGGGCAGCCCGTCCAACTGAGTCTCATCGGTGATGTGCAGAGTAAAGGCCTTGTTCTCCTTCAGCAGGTTCTGAGAGAACTGCAAAGAGAGCATCGAGGCCTCCTCGGTCAACTGGCGCAGACGATCCTTACCCTCTTTGTCCAGCAGAGCACCACTACGCACAAAGCCGTCGTAGCAGTTGTCCAGCAGCATCTTCTCTTCCGGTGTCAGTTTGCGGTGATGACGGTGCACGTATTTGATACGCTCGAAGAGCCGCTCGTTCAGCCGCACATCGTTGGCATGCTGCGTCAGGATGGGCTGCATCTTCTGTGCCAAGGCATCCATCTCATCATTGGTCTCAGCCGACAGCAGGTTGAAGAACACCGTGCTGACACGGTCCAACAGGTCGTAGTAGCCTTCCTTGTCGTCATCCTTGTTGATGATTGTATTGTCGAAGGTAGGTTTCTCCGGATTATTGATTGTCTTCTCTATCTGCTCGTTGTCACGGCGTATGCCCTCCATGAAGGCCTCCTCATAGTCCTCCAGGCGTATACGGTTAAAAGGCACCGTGTCATGCGGCGTGCCATAAGGTTCGAGAAACGGATTAATTCTGGCTTCACTCATAACAATTCCTTTGCTTTCGGCCTGCAAAAGTACGAAATAAATATGATATTATGTCATTTTCAAGACAATTTTACGTAATAGAACATTAAAAAAAACAGAATAAACAGCAAAAATAGAATAATTATATCTATATTTGCACCCTTGAAGAGTGAATAGGTGCGCTCTGGACACAAGAAAAAAAAGATGAAGAAAGCATTATTAATGATTGGTGCTGTGCTCATGATTGGTGCAGCAAATGCCAAAACAGAGGAAGAGACTATTGATACACTCGGTTCAAGGACGCTTGCTGCGGGCAGTACGCAAGAAAAGCCAAGAGCCAGAGTGGCCGTCGTATTGAGTGGAGGCGGCGCGAAGGGTATGGCACACATTGGTGTGCTGAAGGTGCTTGAAAAGGCGGGCATCCCTATCGACATTGTCACCGGCACGTCGATGGGAAGCATTATCGGCGGGCTTTATGCCATAGGCTACAACGCCAATTCACTCGACTCGATGGTCCGTGTGCAAGACTGGAGTTACGTCATCACCGACCGTGAAGACCTGAGCCGCCAGAGCCTTGAAGACCGAAAGAAACAGAGCACCTATATCTTTAACACAGGCCTGACCTTTGGCAAGAAGGACATGAATGCCGGTGGTATCATCAAGGGCAAAAATCTGGCCGAATTGTTCCAGCAGTTATGCGTGGGTTATACCGATTCGCTCGATTTCACCCATGACCTGCCCATCCCCTTTGCCTGTGTGGCAACAGACATCATCACCAACGATGAGGTGGACTTCCACAGCGGACGGCTGGCACAAGCCATGCGTGCCTCGATGGCTATCCCTGCCGCCTTCTCGCCAGTCAGGATCGGCGACAAGGTGCTGGTTGATGGTGGTCTGAAGAACAACTATCCCGCTGACATCGCCCGTGAGATGGGGGCCGACATCATCATCGGCGTCACCGTGCAGGGTCCAACGAAGACCGCCGAGGACATGGGCGGTGCGATGAGCATTATCAGCCAGATTGTGGACGTGAACTGTAAGAACAAACTCAGTGAGAACCTCGCTATTACCGACTTGCACATGACCGTTGATACCAAGGGCTATAGTGCAGCCAGTTTCTCACTGGCAGCAATCGACACGCTGGTGCGCCGAGGCGAGGAAGAAGCCATGCGCCACTGGGATGAGATTATCGCCCTAAAACAGCGCATCGGCATTGACGAGACATTCCGCCCCACTATCCTGCATCCCCTTCGTCCGGAGGTGATGACAGAGAAGCAACGTGTCACCAGATACATCTTCGAGAACATGACGCCACAGGCAGAACGGTTCCTGACCCAGAAGTTCCATCTGAACAAGGCCGACAGCATCGACGCCAAGATGGGACAGGAACTGACAACGAGCATGCGCATGGACCTCTTCTACCAGACAGCCGAGTATCGACTAGTGCCAGAGGGCGACGGTGTACGCGTCATCCTTTCGGCTGGCAACCGTAAGTCGGTACAACTCCATGCTGGTATGCGCTACGACATAGAAGAATATGCCGCCGTACTGTTGGGAGTCGACATACCGCTGAAGACGGCCATCCCCATCGAAACAGACATCACGCTTCGACTGGGTAAGCGTCTGATGGCCCGTGGTGAGTTCACCATTCACCCCCGATCCTTCACCCGTCCGACATTGAGTTATACATTCCGCAAAAACGATGTTGACGTATATAACTTTGGCGATTTGGATTATAACATCCGTTACAACCAGTCACAGGCAGAATTCCTGCCTATCCATTTCGACCTGCACCATTTCAACCTGCAGATAGGACTGCGCTGGGACTATTTCCACTACCGCAACACACTCGGATCGGAGTCAGTTAACCTGGGACCACTCCAAAACGAACATTTCTTCAGTTACCGTGCCCGTTTGGCCTACAACAGTGAGGACAACTGGAACTTCCCCACACATGGTGTCCGCTTTAATGCTGAATACGCTTATGTGACCAACGACTTCGCAAAACTCAATGTCCGTGATGCTGACGGCAACAAGCAGGGTAAGACTATGGGATTGAGTGATGTCAGTGCCGACTGGCGCATGTCGTTTACTTTTGGCAGCCGTTTCACCCTTCAGCCTATGGTCTATGGCCGCCTACTTTTTGGCTCTGTCGTTCCCGCAGGATTTAGCAACACCATCGGTGGCGAGTGGTTCGGCCACTACATTGAGCAGCAGATGCCATTCGCCGGTATCGGCAATATGGAGTACGTTGACCGTCAGTTCGTGGCTGCCCAACTTCAGGCACAACAGCGCATTGGCACCAACAACTATGTGCTGCTGCGTGTGGCTGCTGGCCAACAGGCACCAAAGGCGAAGGAACTCTTTGACTATCGCACGATGATTGGTGGCCAGGTTGCCTACTATTACAAGACGATGTTTGGTCCCGTTGGAGCCACCTTAGGCTATAGCAACCATACCAAGAAGGGCTATTTCTTCATCAACCTCGGATACGAATTCTAAAGTATCGGAGCAAAAGAGCATCCGAAATTGGTTTTTGAGAGAGAAATCAGCCATTCAAAGATGTTTGATATTTCCCAAAGGATGTCCTATCTCTGTTTGTAGCAATAAACAAAAAGAAATAGAGCACATTTTGGAAAATATCGAACAGTAAAATTCGAAAACATTTAACGAATTTTGCAGCCTGAAAAGTAAAAAAAACAGTATGGAGATACAAAATCTCAAGCCAAGGAGCGGTTCTGACACTCTACGATTGGGTGACAGCGACGAACTTGTGGTCATGGAGAACTTCGGTTCATTGCCTAAGGGCGAGATATCTCTTGACAGTCATGGGCTTATCGTCATCTGTACTGAAGGCATAGCGCAGTTTGACTACGACGGACAGCAGATACAACTTCGCAAAAACGACCTTTATTTATATATGGCGCATAGCGTGGTCTGCAATTTCATGTCATCACCAGATTTCAATTGTCGGCAGATTTGGTTTTCCCGTGGTGAATTATGGAACATTAATATGTATGGTGAAGTAAGTTTGGCAGACCTGACTTACCTCAAGCAACACCCGAAGGTGCATCTGTCTGATGAAGACGTGGCATTGCTTGATGATTATTTCCAGTTGTTATGCCGCCGAATGAGAGACCAAAAGCCCTTGCTGTATTCCGAGATAGTCCGTTCATTAGTCAGCACGATGATGCTTGAAATGCTCTGCATGATGCGTCGTGACAAGGAACAGATGGCTCAGCCGGACTTTCATGAGGATAACACACCAGGTTTCCACAGAAGGCAGTTAGCAGACAAGTTTATGCGCCTGGTGGAGCAAAGCGACGGTCGCATGCGTAGGGTGGATGACTTCGCCAGTCAACTGAACATCACGCCGAAATACCTTTCGACACTTCTCAAGGAGACGATGAGCCGCCGGCCGAGCGAGATGATAAAACTCTTTACGCTGAAGGCCATTGAGCGCCGTCTGCGCTACACCGACATGACGATGCAGGAGATAGCCAATGACCTGAATTTCCCCAATGCCTCGTTCTTCGGCAAGTACGTAAAGGAACATCTTGGCATGACGCCGCTGGAATATCGGAAGAAATACCTTGGGGGAAAATGAGATCATGATGAATACTAATAATAAATATGGTATAAGATGAATAACTCAAAAAAGAAACCAACCGGAATGGTAAGGGTGGCAACACTCGGATTGCTCTTGTTGCTACCGCTGGCCTCAGGGGCTCAAAGCCTACGGACAGGCGACGGTACGTCGGGAGTGCGACTGCTGACGCTGGACAGTTGCAGGGCGATGGCACTGAGGAACAACAAACAGATGGGCGTGGCGAAGATGAAGCAAGAGGTGAACACCAACCTGCGGAAGTCGGCACGCACGCAGTATCTGCCGAAAGTGAACGCTGTGGGTGGGTACATGTGGATGAGTAGGGAGATATCCATACTCAATGACGATCAAAAGGAGGCGCTAAGCAACATGGGTACGAATACCACGGCAAAGTTGCAGGATGCGCTGTCACCATTGGTGTCGCAGTTGCCCGCCGCGACGCAACAAAAGATGGCTGGCGATATGGCAGCCTTCGGCGGGGCGCTGAATCAGGTGGGCACAGGCATCGTAGATGGTTTCCGGACTGACACACGCAACATGTTTGCCGGAGCGGTAACAGTAACGCAGCCTGTGTTCATGGGTGGTGCCATTGTGGCGGCCAACAAGATGGCTGACATCAATGAGAAAATGGCCGCTAACTCATTGGAGATGAAAAAGCAAGGCACACTGTATAATATCGACCAAGCCTATTGGCAGGTAGTTTCATTGCGCCATAAACAGACACTGGCCGAGAGTTATGTGGCATTGGTGAAAAAGTTAAAGGGCGATGTGCAGAAAATGATAGACCAAGGTGTAGCCACAAAGGGAGATGGTCTGAGTGTCAGCGTCAGGGTGAACGAGGCTGAGATGGCGCTGACCCAGGTAACCGACGGACTGGAACTCTCGAAGATGCTGCTTTGCCAGTTGTGTGGACTGCCAGAGGACGAAGAGATAACACTGGCTGACGAGGAAAGTGAAGCGCTCTTTGCAGAGCAAAAAGTGAAGAGCGAGGCAGAAGGTGGTACCGATGTGGCATTTCTGAACAGGCCGGAACTGAAGTTGCTGCAGAACACTGTGGACCTATCTCGCCAGACGACAAACGTGCTGAAAGCGGGGAATCTGCCGACGGTGCTGCTGACTGGAGGTTATATGGTGAGCAATCCTAATACGTTTAACGGCTTTGAGAAGAAGTTCGGGGGAGTATGGAACGTGGGTGTCGTAGTGCGTGTTCCCATTTGGAACTGGGGCGACGTGAAGTACAAGGTGCGTGCCTCGAAAGGGGCAACGGCAATGGCTAACCTCGAACTGGACGATGCACGCGAGATGATTAATCTGCAGGTACGCCAGAGCAACTTTAAGGTGAAGGAAGCACAGAAGAAACTGGCCATGGCTGAGGCCAATGTCGCCAATGCCGACGAGAACCTGCGCATGGCTAATCTCGCTTTCAAGGAGGGAACAGCATCGTTTACCACCGTCATGGAGGCACAGACTGCATGGAATCAGGCCCAGTCGCAGAAAATAGATGCCGAGATTGGCGTAAAACTGAGTCAGGTGGAACTGCAGAAGGCGCTGGGAACACTCCAATAAATATCGAAATATCGAGAAAACGAAATAACGTAATAACGAAATAACATTATGGCAGACAAAGCAAAAGAACAGCATAACAATATCCTGCTGGCTGTGGCAGGTTTTTCAGCAGTAGTAGTCATCGTTGCACTCATTGGTTTCCTGGCCTTGGGGCGTGATCCCGAAGTGATACAGGGTGAAATGGAGGTCGAAGAGTACCGAGTGTCAAGCAAGGTGCCAGGACGTATCCTTGAACTCCGTGTAAAGGAGGGCGATCTTGTGAAAGCAGGCGACACACTGGCCATCATTGAGGCTCCCGATGTAGAAGCCAAGATGTTGCAGGCTCAGAGTGCTGCCGAGGCTGCTCAGGCCATGGAAATGATGGCGCAGAACGGCGCACGAAAGGAGCAGATTCAGGCCGCCGCACAACTGCTAGAGCAGGCAAAGGCCGGACTGGAGATTGCTGAAAAGTCGTTTAACCGCATGAAGGTGCTCTTCAACGAGGAGGTAGTCTCTGCACAGAAATTCGACGAGGCTGAGGCTATGTACAAATCGGCTCAGGCCCAAATGAAGGCCGCACAGAGCCAGTACGACATGGCCGTGAATGGTGCCCGCATCGAGGAGAGGCGTGCAGCAACGGCTACGGTTGGTCAGGCCCGTGGTGCCGTGGACGAAGTGACTAGTTATATTCGTGAAACCGTGCAGGTAGCCCAAATGGATGGTGAGGTGACCGATGTCTATCCGAAGGTGGGAGAACTTGTCGGCACAGGAACACCTATTATGAGCATCGCTGTGATGGACGACCAGTGGGCTACGTTCAATATCCGAGAGGACCATCTGAAAGACATCACGGTTGGCACGGAACTGACCGTTCGCATCCCCGCCCTCGACAAGGAAACGACGATGAAGGTCACATCAATGAAGGACAAAGGCTCGTTTGCTGTATGGAAAGCCACTAAGGCCAGCGGTCAGTATGACCAGAAGACCTTCGAGGTAAAGGCTCGTCCCACCAGCGCCGTCGAGGATGTTCGCCCAGGCATGTCGGTGATTCTGAAGAAGTAATTCACAATTACCAATTGACAATTCACAATTGACAATTCACAATTGACAATTCACAATTCACAATTACCAATTGACAATTCACAATTCATAATTGCCAATGAAATATCTCACTAATATCGGTCACATAGCGCTGCGCGAACTCGACATTATCGTGCGGAAGAATCGCATCTACGGCTTCTGCATGATTGTGTTCCCGTTGTTGCTAGTGGTCTTCTTTACCACAATGCTCGATGATGGCGTGGCGATTGACCTGCCTGTTGGAGTTGTGGACCAGGACAACAGCGCCACTTCGCGCGGTCTCATCCGCAACCTCGATGCCATGCAGTCGTCGCGAGTGGTCTATCGGTTTGCCAACATAACCGAGGCCCGCAACGCCATGCAGGAAGGCAAGATATTTGCCTACCTCTATATCCCTGAGGGTACGTCGGCCAAGTTGCTCGCGGGTCGTCAACCGAAAATTTCGTATTATTACACGATGACGTGTATGACGGCAGGCTCTATGGCCATGAAGGACATGAAGACCATCGGCTCGCTCGGCTCGGCGGCGGTTGGTCAGGCTACGCTATCAGCAAAAGGTGCGTCAAAGGAACAGATCAAGGCAGCACTACAGCCCGTGACTATTGACGCCCACATGATAGCCAATCCTGAGGGCTCGTATAACTATAGCCTGACCACAGTCTTTGTCCCAGGCATCCTGATGCTCTTCATGGCGCTGCTTTCGGCTTACGCTGTGGGCATGGAGATGAAGTTCGACACTGGCAAGGAGTGGCTGGCAATGGCTGATAACAACATTGTCGTGGCCATCATTGGAAAGTATCTTGTTCATGCATTGGTGTTCCTGCTCGTGATATTCCTCTATCAATGGTATATCTTCGATATGCTCCACTTCCCCCGTCTCGGTGGTGTGTGGAGCATTGTGCGGCTCACGCTCCTGCAGGTGTCGGCAGGCCTTGGCTTCGGCATCTTCGCCTTCGGTCTGATGCCATCATTGCGCATGTCGATGAGTATATCATCGCTATGGTCGGTGCTCAGCATCTCCATGTGCGGTTCGGCTTTCCCCGTTGCAGGCATGGACGCACCGCTGCAGGCCATGTCATGGCTCTTCCCCCTGCGTCACTACTGGATGATCTATCAGGCCACCGTGCTCAATGGTTTTCCCGTCATCGATGTCTGGTTCCATCTTGTGGCACTCGTGGTCTTCACGCTGCTGCCCTGGTTCGTACTTCGTAAGATTAAAAACGCCATGCTGAATTATGTCTACATTCCTTAATAGAATACGTGAGCACTTCACCGATGTGCTCTACATTTTCCGTCACGAACTGATACGTGTCGCCAAGGACGAAGGCGTGCTGATGTTCCTTGTTGTCGTGCCATTGGGCTATCCCCTACTCTACTCGTGGATATACAACAACGAGTCGCTGCACGAGACACCGGTGGTAGTCGTCGACCAGTCGCACTCGGCCCTCTCACGCCAGTTTATCAACGACTGTGACGCCTCGCCCGACGTCTGCGTCAGATTCTACGCTGAAGACCTTGACGAGGCCCGCTCGCTGGTTAGCCGTCAGTTGGTAAAGGGCATCTACCTCATCCCGTCGGACTTTGCCGAGCGCGTCAACCGAGGCGAGCAAGGCACCGTCAGCGTCTATTGCGACATGTCGCTGATGCTTGCCTATAAGGCCGTCTATCAGACTGCTATGGTCGAGGCCGGACGGCTTGGTGCGGGCCTGAACATCAAGAAAGCGGGTAATTACACCAAGCGTGAGGATGCCATCACGGCGCAGCCTCTGGCTGTTGACGATGTGGCAATGTTCAATCCATCTGGAGGCTATGGCTCGTGCGTGCTGCCCGCCGTGCTTATGCTTATTCTGCAGCAGGCCCTTGCTCTCGGCATTGGCATGGCTGCTGGTACTGCCCGCGAGCGTCACAAGAACGGCCAATTGATTCCCGATGACGACCCGCACTATCGTGGTGCCTATCGCATCGTCTGGGGCAAGGCACTCTGCTACGGCATGATTGGTGCCGTAGCCGCCGCCTACCTCTCGATGGCTGTGCCTGCGATGTTCTCTTTCCCACAGTTGGGCAACGGCTGGACGCTCTTCTGGATGCTCCTGCCTTACACGCTGGCCAGCGTCTTCTTCGGCCTCACCGTGTCGTGCATGATCCGTTACCGCGAGAACGTCATGCTGATTATGGTGTTTGTCTCCGTGCCGCTGCTCTTCATGACCGGCGTGTCGTGGCCGCAGTCTAGCATCCCTGGTTACTGGCAGGGCGTGTCGTGGATATTCCCCAGCACCTTCGGCGTCCGCGCCTTCATCCGTGTCAACTCGATGGGGGCCAGTATCAGCCAAGTGCTGCCCGAGATTCGTATCCTCTGGATTCAGGCCGCCGCCTATCTCGGCATGGCGTGCTTAGTCTATCGCCATCAGTTCCGGCTGATGAAAAAATATGCAAGGAATTAAACAAATAACGAATATGAAAAGACAGAATTTCCTCGTGCTGCTGGCATCGGCGATGCTGACAGCCATGACCGTTGCCTCGTGCAAGAGTAGTAACAAACAAGCCGCCGACACCGACGCGCAGGACAGTATTCCTGAGGTGCTGAAGGACGTCGCCGGCATCGAGAAGTATCAAACCAAGCTGGACTACAGCAAGGCCGAGAACTGGGTGGAGCGGGCTGAGGAGGCCACGAAGCCCGTCGACGTGTTCTTCATCTATCCGACGGTGACTGGATTCCGCGACCCTGTCCAGATATGCGAGGTGACCGACTCCGAACTGGTGGCCGGCGCCCAGATGGTCCGTCGCATCCAGACCAGCGTGTTCGACGAGAGCTGCAACATCTTCATGCCCTACTACCGCCAGATCTCGATGCCGAAGCCCGGCACCGACTACCGCTTCGTGACCAACTATCTGTCGGGTTTCGATGCCACCGATGCGCTGGACTACTTCCTGACGCACCTGAATCAGGGTCGCCCGTTCATTCTGGCCGGTCACTCGCAGGGTTCCTCGACGCTGCTCAACCTACTCGAGAACTACATGACGAAGCATCCTGAGCACCTGAGCCGCATGGTGGCAGCCTATCCCATCGGTTTCGCCGTGACCAAGGACTACTTAGAGCGCACGGGCCTGAAGTTTGCCGAGGGAGCCACCGACACGGGCGTCATCGTCTCGTGGAATACCGAAGGCGTCGGCAACAAGGACGCCAAGAATGCGACGCTGGCGCCTGACGGCCTGAGCATCAACCCCATCAACTGGAAGCGCGACGACACCTACGCCCCCGCCAAGGACAACCTCGGCTCGCTCGACGAGACGACGGGCAAAATCACTGTTCCCGGCATCGCCGACGCCCGCGTTGACACCATCCGAGGCTCCGTCGTCGTCACCACGGCCGAGGCCAAGCCCTTCGCCATCAACGAAGAGGCCGCCGTGCCCCTGTTCGGCCCCGAGTGCTACCACCGCGACGACTACGGATTCTTCTTCAACAACTTCAAGCAGAACGTCGCCGACCGTGTCAAGGCATTCCTAGAGAAGAATTAAGTACGAGAATTTGGTGGTTACGGCAATAATTCGTACCTTTGCAGCACAACTAACCAAACACATAAGAATATGGCAAAGATTAAGACTATCGGTATCCTTACCTCTGGTGGCGATTCACCCGGCATGAATGCAGCCATCCGCGCCGTGACACGCGCAGGTATTTACAACTGTTTTAGAATCATGGGTATCTATCGTGGTTACGACGGCCTCATCAATGGTGAGGTCAAGGAGTTCACCACCGAGGATGTCAGCGGCATCATCACCAAGGGCGGCACCATACTGAAGAGTGCCCGCAGCAAGGAGTTCATGACCGAGGAAGGTCGTCAGAAGGCCTACGAGACCTGCCAGAAGGTGGGGATTGACGCCCTCATCGTGATTGGCGGCAACGGATCGCTGACGGGTGCCCGCAACTTTGCCATGGAGCACGATTTCCCCGTCATCGGACTGCCTGGCACCATCGACAACGACCTGTATGGCACAGATGCCACTATAGGCTACGACACCACGATGAATACCATCATGGATTGTGTGGACCGCATCCGCGATACGGCTAACTCGCACGAGCGCATCTTCTTTGTTGAGGTGATGGGACGCGACGCTGGCTTCCTGGCTCAGAACTGTGCCATCGCCTGTGGTGCCGAGGCTGCCATCGTGCCTGAGGAGGTGACCGATGTTGACCAGTTGGCCGCATTCATGGGTCGCGGCATCCGCAAATCAAAGAAGTCGTGCATCGTCATCGTCTCTGAGAGTCCGAAGTGTGGCGCACTCTACTATGCAGACCGCGTAAAACAGGAGTTCCCAGAGTTCGACGTGCGAGTATCCATTCTTGGTCACCTGCAGCGTGGCGGCAGTCCGTCGGCCCGCGACCGCATCCTGGCCAGTTGTACTGGTGTGGGAGCCATCGAGGCCATCATGCAGGGCCAGCGCAACGTGATGGTTGGCATACGCAACAACGATATTGTCTATGTGCCCTTCTCTGAGTGCATCCGTACTGACAAGCGTTTCGACAAACGCCTGATCACCGTGCTCGATGAACTGAGCATCTGACAATCGTCACAATCACCCTACTCTTCGACGAGCCAAGCGACCGTTCAACCTCTGGTCGCTTGGCTCGTCAAGTTTTGTAGGTAATCAGTCATCTTACTTCTCACATCTGCTCACCTCATCAGGCACCTTGCGGAGGTCATCCAGGGTCTTGGCTCCCTTCCAGAAAGCACGACGGAGATTGCCATCGGGCATCAAGTCGATCTGCTCAATGCCGTCAGCGGTCTTCTTCGTGCTGACGGTACGCTTATAATCCCGCAGGTCACTATTCAGCCACCAGGCACCATCCGTACCAGCAACAACAAACTCCTTGCCGTTGAACTGGAGCACATCATAGCGACCCGTGTATTGCAGGCAACTCGTATTGGCAAACTCCGAACCAGGGTCATGACTATCCATGATGGGAACATACAGACGCTTCGTAAACCGGTCGTAGTGAATGCCGAAACGATTCTCGTCAACTTCCTCATACGGGAAACCGTCGCTGGCCTCCACCAACTGGTCGTACCACATGCAACTGATCACGCTATCACGCCCTTCTTCCAACACAAAGCGTTCGACGGGGTGCAAACGGTTCTCTTCATCGAAGACGCACGTCATCGCCTCATCACAATACAGGAGATGTCCGCGAGAATAGATGAACAGGAAGACCGTAGAGCCCCCATCAGCATCAATGGAGTGCACCCGCTTCGGATATATCTCCAGTTCCGGCTCGTAATCCATGAGTGTTCTCACAAATGGGCCACCAGCCGCCCTGATATATCCAAGCAAAACATGGTTCACGGTGTCCACCTCCATCCATACCTCACCATCCTCCGAGCGCTCAGGCAGATAGGCTGGGAGCATCATTTCTTCCTCACCTTCCTGTTCCACCAGCCTCTGTGCCTCTGGCGAAAGATAGGAGAAAATCTGGCTATACGGGAAGTCCATGATCAGATAATGGTTCACAACACCCTCTATCACAAGTGAGAAATGATCGCCTAACAGTCCGTACTTGTAACGACAGAACTCACTCTCAGGAAAGAACTGCCATAAAGGGGAATCAACTCCTGCCTCTTCCCCTAATGTATTATATTCAGGATAGTCCTTAAAGAAACTCACCAGATCATCGTGGCTGATAATCTCCTTCACTTGGTGTCCGTCACCCTTGTCAAAGGTATAGTAGTATTTCTCTGAGCCACAACTTATCCCACAATGGAAATGCTCCACGCCGAAGGTGACGAACTTTTTCGTCTGAGCCTCCATCTTCAACTTTAGCCCATAGGTCTTCCACAGGCTGTCTGCTATCAGCGTCTCATATTTTGCCATATAGTGGCTCAGCATCTGTTCTGCATCATCAGCAAACACCTCCTCCTGCTTATATGATGTGACGTTTTCGTCGATATGCACACAGCCCTCACAAGCATCATAGAGTTGCTTATTCACAAACGCTATGACAGAGTCCATCAACAGTTTCGGCCCCTTTACTGGCACGTCAACCACGAACGAAGCCTCGTCCTCCATCGAGTCACTTCTGTAAACGCTATCCGTTTGCTCCACGACCTCCAGGTCCGAAGCCGTCACCTGATTGCCACTTTGGCAACCAGACCATAAGACTATACAGCCAACAATTAAAAGCAAGCAATGATTCTTCATACCGTCTGCCATTTTTTTACGAACTCTGTCCAACCTATACAACTTTCATACTACATTTGACGCTCACCTCCTACCCCGTGTCCCAGTCGATACACGTGGTCGGTCTCGCGACTGCCACGAGTCACAATGAGACTGTCAGCACCAGGATAGACATAGATGAGCATGCCCTCCCAGAAGGGAGCCGTCAGCGGAAGGCCGTCGGCATCACGCACCACGTTGCCCACGCTATCCATCTGCTCGTCCATATAATAGAAGGAGTAGATGCCCTTGCCACGCGACTGCACAAAGTAGTTCCTGACGTCAGCCTCTGCGCTGTCGCCCTTGGCTATGCCCCATTGGCTCTCGCGCCATTCCACGTTCACCGTGCCTATGGTGTTCAGCGTGTCAGGGGCCTCTGAGAAGTCAAACTCCATCGTCGTACCCGTGTCCGAAGCATAGTAGCAGGTATGCTCCTGTGGGCGCGTGTCGGCATCGGTGACGGGCAGGCATATCTTACAATAGGACTGTTCGAAGCAGGCCAGTTCGTCGGCCGTCATCTGCTGTCCCTCGTCGCTGTTGAGCAGTCCCTCCAGCCTGTGCTGGGCATTGCTGTACGACGGCATGCAGCCACTCAGTATGCCCATGCCGCATACCATCGCTGCCATTAGTGCAATAATCGTTGAATGTTTCATCGTGTCTGTTTGTTATTAGAAAGAAAGTCGAGTGAATTACCACAATGCAAAGATAATCATTTCTTTTGAATAAAACAAACTTTTGGGCATTTTTTAGGCTCACTAGTTAATTCCTGTGTTTGCATGCAGATCGTAATATTGAAAAAGGTTCTGATGCAAATTAGTTGATAAAACAAAAACAATAATAACCCCACCATGAGGTCATCCTTCCTCTTCTACAGCGAGAATCTGACCTGTCCTTCAAGCATGATTCGTTAAATAAACCAAATCAATAGCAGATTTTCCTGTTTAATTAATTGTAGTTTATAGAAAATAACTACTTTTGTAAACCAAACTTTATAAAAAGTAAGTAATATTATAAACTGAAGTTTAAATAATGAGCATCAGCAAGGACATCATCAAGCAATGCTTGATGAACAAACAGAGAGAGATAGACGAAGCGGAAATAGTCAACCGTCCCATCGAATTCGAGCCCAATGGCAACTATGTCATTGTAGGCGTGCGCCATGCAGGCAAGTCTTACATGCTTTATCAGCGTGTACGCCAACTTCAGGCCGAAGGAAAGGGTTGGGATGAAATTCTCTTTATAGATTTTGAGGACGAGCGCCTGGCAGAGTTTCAGGCAGAAGACTTCAACAGCCTGTTGGAAGCCCATTTGGAACTATATGGCAAGAAACCTGTAGTTTTTCTCGATGAGGTGCAAAATATCCCATATTGGGATAAGTTCGTGCGTCGCTTGGCCGATGCCAAATACCATGTCTATGTTACGGGAAGCAATGCCAAGATGCTCAGCAAGGACGTGACCACTACCCTTGGCGGACGGTTCTTTATCCTTGATGCATATCCTTATTCGCTGAAGGAATATCTAACAGCCCAGCATGTGGAACTGAAAGAACACTGGCAGTACGATACCGTCCAGCGCAGTGAAGTTAAACGCCATCTGAACGAATATTTCTACTATGGCGGTCTGCCGGAAATCCTTTCCTTCAAAAATAAACGAGCCATGCTGTCGAGCCTCTATCAGAAGATATACTTGGGTGACATCTGCGCACGAAACAAGATCAAGAACGAGAGGGTGATGAACATTCTTATCAAGAAAATGGCAGAAAGCGTCAAACAGCCCTTATCCTTCAACAGACTTAAGAACATCATCGTTTCGACAGGCAGCCCCATCAGTGTGCCAACCACCATCGACTATGCTGGTTTCGCTGCCGACAGTTGGCTGGTACTGCCAATGGAGAACGAAGTGGGCAAACTGGCAGAAAAGGAAATGCAGAAGAAATACTATTTCATAGACAACGGACTGCTGAACCTCTTCCTCATTAACCCTGACACTTCATTGCTCGAAAACATGGTCGCCATAGAACTCTGTCGCAGGTATGGCAAAGATAACGTGTTCTATCTTCATGTTGACAAAGAAATCGATTTCCTTGTACCTGATGCAAAACTTGCCATCCAGGCATCATACAGCATCAAAGATCAATCGACAAAAGACCGTGAGATTCCTCCACTCGTCAAATACAGCAAGCAGCACCCCGACTGGCAGTTAACCCCCTATGGCTTTGAAAAGGTCCTTACCTTTGTAAACTGCCACCTGATTCAGGTATGAGGTTCCTCCTCTCATCAACAGCGAGACGGTCACCTGTCCCCGTTGTCCTACAAAGCGAACAGATAAGATTATTTCTCTACTATTTGGCAGTTTCCCAATAAAATATTATCTTTGCACCCAGAATCAATAATAAAATTATGAACAACTCAGACTTTTGGGCATCCATACGCACAATCATTGCAGAGGGTTTTACACCCGAAGGTCTGCAAAAACTCAATTACTATGCAGAGCAGTTTATCAGCGGAAGGCTTGTATATCAACGATTTTCACCGCGAGAACAGCATGGCTGCACAGCGGGCGGTGAAGCGAATGTTATTGCATCCATACTCGCGGGAGCAGAAGATAGAGCAGATTCAGATGCTCCGCAGAATGTCAGCGAGTTCGAAAGAGAGCGCCAACAAGGAGCGAAGCAAGAAATCTGTATAGAGCAATGGGCGAAGGCTGTCAATTGTTGGACAGACTCTATAGACGGTTTTCTAACGGCCAAAAGGACGCCTCTGTTCCGAAATCACGTCCCTACCTGGCTTTATTAAAAAGCAAGAGACATATCCCCTTGCCACCCATGACAGGCAAAATCAGGTATCTTAAAGATGATGCTGCAAAGGTAATGATTATGTGTTCAGTCAGAGCGAACAGAACGAAAATATTTATTTTTTCATTCTGATTATTGCCTTCTGCACCAACTTGCGAGGTATCTCAGGAGAGGATACGTTTCGATGCTGGCATCATACAGCATCAAAGATCAATCGACAAAAGACCGTGAGATTCCTCCACTCGTCAAATACAGCAAGCAGCACCCGTTAACCCCCTATGGCTTTGAAAAGGTCCTTACCTTTGTAAACTGCCACCTGATTCAGGTATGAGGTTCCTCCTCTCATCAACAGCGAGACGGTCACCTATCCCCGTTGTCCTCATTGCGGCATTGAGGCCATAACGGGGTAGTAGGCTACCCCTATTGTGGCATCAATCCGCATGGGTGGGATTTGGCTACCACAATTGTGGCACTCCCTGCAAGCAGGGGGTATTAGGCTACCCCCTTTTGCGGAATTTGTCAGTAAAGGAAAGAGACTACCTTGTTGTAGCAACCAATGGTAAATGTTGAATTGGAACACAAAAGATGATTTCAAAATCAATTGTTTTTTTCAAACCTGTGCCTCAATAATTCACACCTTTTTTGTATCTTTGCAGCATCAAACGATAAAACTATGGCAAAGAACTTGTTAAATAAGTATGTCTGGCTGGTAGAAACTATCTATAAGGCCAAGAAGATTACATACGAGGAGATTAACCAGAGTTGGCTTGACAACGACTTGAGCGAGGGTAATCCACTTCCCTTGCGTACATTTCATAAATGGCGTATAGCTATTGAAGAGATGTTTGGTCTCATCATTGAGAATGAACAGAGTGGTAGATATCGCTACTATATCCAGAATGCCGACGAGTTAAAAAACGGCTCAATGCGTAGCTGGCTTTTCAATACGCTGACAGTCAGCAATCTGATGCTGGATAGCGTCAGCATCAAGGATAAGGTGTTGTTCGAAGAAATTCCTGATGGTGAGCAATATCTCCCTGATATTCTCGAAGCACTGAAGAAGAATCTGGTACTTGGAATGACTTACCAGAGTTTTACACGTGACGAGGCCAACAGTTTCGAAATTGAGCCTTATTGCCTGAAAGCTTTCAAGCAGCGTTGGTATTTGGTGGCACGTAGTCCATATTATAATAAAATCATGATTTACGCTTTGGATAGGGTTCAATGGCTGGGATTAACCGAAAAGAGCTTTAAGTATCCAAAGAACTTTATCCCAGAGGAATTCTTTGATGATTGCTTTGGCATCATTGCTGATCAAAACGTCAACATAGAAACTGTCAAGTTCAAGGTCTCCGCAGGGCAGGCAAATTATCTTCGCAGTTTGAGATTACATCAGTCACAGCATGAGATTGAGCGGACAGATGAATACAGCATCTTTACCGTCAGACTTCGCCCCACCTTCGATTTCCGGCAGGAGGTCCTTTCACAGGGCTGCGATATTGAGGTGTTGGAGCCTAAATGGTTTCGTGATGAGGTGGCTGAGATTTGCAAACACATGTGGAATAAATACAAGGAAGATTGATTATGCGAGACTTTGCTGCTATAGACTTTGAGACTGCCAACAACGAGCGCACCAGTGTATGTTCTGTGGGAGTGGTGATTGTTAGGGATGGCGAAATCGTAGATACATTTTATTCTCTAATTCAGCCTGAGCCCAACTATTATAATTACTGGTGCAGTCAAGTTCATGGCCTTACTCGCGAAGATACGGAAGAGGCTCCTGTATTTCCAGAGGTATGGGCTCAGATTGAACCGTTGATTGAAGGTCTTCCGCTTGTGGCCCACAACAAGGCTTTCGATGAGAGTTGCCTGAAAGCCGTCTTCCGTTGTTACCAGATGGACTATCCGGATTATCCGTTCTACTGCACATGTGTGGCTTCTCGCAAGGCCTTCCCACAATTGCCCAACCATCAGTTGCATACGGTATCAGAATATTGTGGCTATCATCTTGCCAACCATCACCATGCGCTGGCTGATGCTGAGGCCTGTGCCTGGATCGCCAGAGAAATTTTATAAAAAACGCCCTCAAATATGTAACATTTTCGTTTTTTGCATACTATATTAATAAAAAGATGTATCTTTGCAAATAATTAAGTTGTATGAAAAAAGATCAGATTGTAATCTACAAAGACGAGAACAACTCCATTCAACTTGATGTTAGGATGGAAGGAGAAATGCTGTGGTTAGATCGCCAGCAAATGGCGACATTGTATAGCAGAGATTATAAAACTATCAGCAAGCATATAAATAATGCGCTAAAAGAGGAACTGGCCGGCTCCGAAGAGGTAGTCGCAAAATTTGCGACTACCACTCAGCATGGTGCTATGAAGGATAAAACTCAGACGCATGACAAGGAGTATTTCAACCTGGAAATGGTAACATCTGTTGGATATCGTGTAAAGAGTAGTCGAGGGGTGATGTTCAGGAAATGGGCCAACAAAGTCTTGAAGCAATACCTCTTAAAAGGTTATGCCATCAATGAACGTATCCGCAAGGAGCATATTGGCGAACTACGCCAGATGGTTCAAGTGATAGGGCGTACGCTACAGCATCAGGAATTGTCGGATACAATAGAAACACAGGAGTTACTGAATGTCGTGGTCGATTACACCTACGCGCTTGATACACTTGATAATTACGACTACGAACGACTGACGATAGACAAAATCACGAAGCAGGAGTCTTTCCATGCCACTTATGAGAATGCAATGGAAGCTATCAGTGGCTTACGTGAGAAATTTGGTGGTAGTTCACTCTTTGGCAATGAGAAGGACGATTCTTTCAAGAGCAGTATTGGCCAAATCTATCAGACCTTTGGAGGCGAGGAACTCTATCCAAGTGTCGAGGAGAAGGCAGCCATGTTGCTCTATTTGGTTACAAAGAATCATTCCTTCAGCGATGGCAACAAGCGCATTGCAGCCACGCTATTCTTGTGGTTCCTGAACAATAATGGTATTCTCTATCGCAAAGACGGTTCAAAACGCCTGGCTGATAACACCCTCGTAGCACTAACTCTGATGATTGCTGAGAGCAAGACAGAAGAGAAAGACGTGATGGTGAAAGTCGTAGTCAATCTGATTAATCAGAAGAACTGAACTAGTTACGTCATTTATCAACTTATCAACAAAACATCATTATCTTCATAAAGAATAAAAAGAATAGAATATAAAGATAATAATGATAAGATTTCTATAAGGTGTGCCCTAAAAAGGCGCACCTTTCTTGTATCTTTGCATCGTGAACTATAAAGATGTAACGATATGACAGTATCAGAATTATTTAAGAAGTATGACTTTGAAAGCCTACTACCGCATTTAAATCACCTCTTTATGGTGAATAGTGGGCGGCATTTCTCTGAAGCGAGTATTGAGGTGTTCAGAGGTCTTTATAAAAAATGGACCGAGTGCGAAACAAAACCTACGAATCGCCATATCCGACTTGTATCTCGTTGGGAGCAT
>CADCCB010000020.1 GCA_902799905.1 uncultured Prevotellaceae bacterium | reverse complement strand
ATTGCAAGCAAGAGGAAATTTTGCAGTTGGGACGAGGACACTAGGGACAGGGTGCTGGGAATCAAAATACAACGTTAAAAATATTGAGCGTCTGCCCTGACAATAATAATAATCTGTCCATCACAGCGAAAGATTTTTGATAGATTTATGACAGATTTTTGTCCTTTACACTTCAAGGAACATAAATCTGCGTAAATGGTACATAAGTAATAGATGTCAGCCAATTATCGTGACGGGAGGGTGGCGTCTCTCGTTCCGATGCTCTTTAACCACCGTTCCGATACTTCCTTAGGGGGGTAAGGAAGCATTCGGACGACTCGTGCAAAGTATCGGAACGGGGCGTAGATGCCGTTCGGACGAGGCGTCCGAGGCATTTCTTTGTCAGACAGATATTCGATGGGGATCACCGCCATCTTTTTGCTCATCGTTTTAGCCAGAGATTAAGGAAACGATCGTAGACGAAATAGCCTTTGGTGTCCTGATATACCATCTCCTTGTCGAGCAGCGTTGTCAATGCTGTTTTGATACTGCTGGGACTGGGAAGGTCGTATTGCCTGATAAACTCGTTGCTCTGTGGACTCTCGACATAGTCGGCTTTGGCAATGGCTTTTAATAGTGATAACTGGTTGTCGGTCAGGAAAGACATGAGCGTCTCATATTGCATGCCATTCTGGTTGATGATATGCTGAATGGCTTCATTTACCTGTTGTTCGCTGTCCACTTGCTTGCTCGTTTCGAATAGTCGGTTTAGAATCTGCTGTACATTCCATGTGATGCCATCGAATCTCTGATAGATGTAGTGAAAGGCACTCTGGGTAAGATTTCCTTTCTTGCCTTCGAAGAAACGACGAGCGAAATCGTAATAGATCTCTTCGTGTAGTGGATTCAAACCCATAGATGCTGTACTTTGGTAAAACGGACGTTCGGGTGAGTTGAACATCTGGGCCATCAGACGCAGTTTGCTGCCAGAGAAAATGAAGTGTACGTTGGGCGCAAATTGTATGTATGAACGCAGAAGGGCTTCCGTACCTGTTTCTGGGTAATAGGTGATCTGCTGAAACTCGTCGATGGCAATATATACGGGATGCTTGCTCTGATTCAGATAATTGAAAATGGCTTTGAGTGTCATTTCTGACTGTGTGGGTTCAATGCTGACGGATACAGATGGTGCGCCAGTAACGGGATCGGCGGTGAATAGAGGACGCCATGAACCGAAAAACTCCAGAAGTTTCTTCATGGCTTTTTGTTCTACTGACAGGACATGCTGGGCTATGGCCGTGCCTAAAAGTTGAACAAAATCGTGCTGATTCTTGGTTGGGAAGATGTCAAGATAGATACATACAGCATCTTTATCTTCCCTTTTTAGTTGATAGAATGCATTCTTAATAAGCCCTGTCTTCCCAATTCTTCTGGGAGAAATGAGTGTCGTATTGCGCCCGTTTTTCATATTTGCAATCAGTTCTTCAGTCTCTTCTGTACGGTCACAGAAGTACCTTGGACTTACGTAACCCGCGCAAATAAAGGGGTTCTGAAGTTCGATGATGTTCTTTTTTGCCATAATACAGTCTTGTTGCGTGTGAGAAATCATTACGTAAATTCCGTCACGGATTTTCCGTCACGTAAATTCCGTGATGCAAAGATACGACATATTTTGGAATCTTGCAAATTTTAGCGAACTTTTTAATACGGAGAATTTTGTGGGTTGAGGGATAGGAACCTGTTCATTCTTGCGGAGAGAACAGGAAAGCCCCGAGGTTTTTCCTCGGAGCTTTGAATCCTTTTCATTCTTGCGGAGAGAACAAGAAAGCCCCGAGGTTTTTCCTCGGAGCTTTGAACCTGTTCAACCTGCGGAGAGAACAGGATTCGAACCTGCGAACCAGTTTTGCCGGTTACACGCTTTCCAGGCGTGCCTCTTCAACCACTCGAGCACCTCTCCTTTAGGGTGTCAAGGAAGGTGCGGACCGAGTGCAAAGAACTTGCTCTTTGCCGAGGTGCAGCCCATCCTCGCA
Organism: uncultured Prevotellaceae bacterium; assembly: GCA_902799905.1. Lineage (GTDB taxonomy): Bacteria > Bacteroidota > Bacteroidia > Bacteroidales > Bacteroidaceae > Prevotella. Next base: position 74,481 of record CADCCB010000020.1, on the reverse strand, counting down.
GCCAAATTTTTTAATTTGGGTGCAAAGGTAATAATTTCTTTTGAGAATTGAGGTTTGAGGTTTGAGATTTATAATTTGTTAACCTTCTATCCGAATACGCGGGCAACATTGGCGTTGGTCTGACGGCAGATTTCGTCTTCGCTGACATGATAAGCCTCGGCTAACTTGCGGATGACATGCACCAGAAATGCACTCTCGTTGCGCTGGCCACGCAGGGGGACGGGTGCCATGTAGGGAGCATCGGTCTCGAGGACGATACGGTCGAGGGGCACACAGGCTGGCAACACCTCGGGCAGGTGGCTCTTCTTAAAGGTAAGAACACCGCCTATGCCTAACACGAAGCGGGGAAACTCCAGGAGTTGGCGCGCCTCAACGTCGTTGCCCGTAAAACAATGGAACACGCCACCAGGAAGGTCGTCCTTATAGCGTTTCAGGATGGCAACGAGTTCGTTCTGCGCCTTGCGACAGTGGATCATCAGGGGCAACTGGAACTCGACAGCCCAGCACACCTGTTCTTCAAAGGCATCCAATTGCTCCTGCTCAAACTCACGGCTCCAGTAGAAGTCGAGGCCCACCTCGCCGATGGCGAGGATTCTATTGGTGAGAGGTGAGAGGTGAGTGGTGAGAGAAATGATCAGTTCCTTGATGGCGGCCAGTTGCTCACGCCAGTCGGCACGCACCTCTTCTGGGTGCAGGCCGACCATGGGATAGAGGAATCCGGGATGCTGCAGGCAGAGGCTCAGGATGCGTTGCGACGAGGGCAGATCAATGGCAGGAAGGAAAATCTTCCCAACCCCAGCCTCACGGGCCCGCTGCATCACGGCCTCGCGGTCGGTATTGAATTCCTCACCGTCCAGATGGCAATGCGTATCGATGTAATTCATATTCTTTTCCGACGGGTGAACCGTCGGACACCATTATTTGTGGGGGAACCGCTGGACACCGTTATTTGTGGGTGAACCGTCGGGAACCATTACCATTATTTGTTGCGGTGCAACAATTCGTCCATGTAGGCACGAAGGTGCTGCTTGCGATCATCGGGAATATTGACCTCGCAGAGGGTCTGACGAGCCTGTTCAAAGTAGAAGTTGATCTTCTCCTCGCAGAGTTGCCGGATACCTATCTCATCGTAGAGGCGGGTGACGGCAGCCACCTTCTCCTGACGGTCGAAGGTCTTGGCATCGATCCAGCGCATCAGTTCTGCCCGCTGTTCAGCATTGGCACGGTTGACGGCATTGATGAGCATATAGGTCTTCTTGTTCGAGGTGATATCACCACCTATGGCCTTACCAAAGACCTTCGGGTCGCCATAGACATCGAGCAGGTCGTCCTGCAACTGGAAAGCCAGGCCAATCTCTTCACCAAACTGATAGAGCAAGTCAGCATCCTCTTTCGAGGCTCCGCCCAAGATGGCACCAATCTTCAGGGCGCAGGCCAGCAGTACGCTGGTCTTAAGGCGGATCATCTCGATATATTCGTCCTCTGTCACATCGTTACGGTTCTCGAAGTCCATGTCGTACTGCTGTCCCTCGCCAATCTCCAGAGCCGTCTCGGTGAAGAGGTCCAGCACCTGCGGCAGATAGGCGGCATCGCATTGCGCTATGCGCTGATAGGCCAGCACCAGCATCGAGTCGCCAGAGAGGATAGCCGTGTTGGCGTCCCACTTCTTGTGCACCGTCTGGTGACCGCGACGCAGGTCGGCATTGTCCATCAAGTCATCATGCAGCAGCGTGTAGTTGTGATAAGTCTCTAATCCAAGTGCCGGCATGAGGATATCCTCAGGATGGTCCTTGTAGAGGTTGTAGCCCAACAGCATCAGCACGGGACGGATGCGCTTGCCCCCCAACGAGAGTACATAGCGGATAGGTTCGTAGAGCGACACGGGACGGCGGTCATACGGGAGAGCCTCCAGGCCCTCGTTCACGATTCTCAGGATTTCTTCGGATGCAATCATATCTCTTTTTATCATTTAATTATCAAATCTTAAACACCACCGGTATGCAGACCTTGGTGCGGCAGGGCTGGTCGTTCTGGATGCCAGGAGTCCATCGGGGCATCATACGCAGCACGCGCAACACCTCCCGGTCGCATTGTGGATGGAGCGACTTCACGATATTGACATCGGTGATGGAGCCGTCTTGGTTGACGATAAACTCAGCCACCACCTTGCCCTGCACCTTCTGTTGTGCAAGATATTGGGGGTACTTCAGGTTGCGCGTCAGCCACTTCATGAACTCAGTAGCCCCACCCGGGAACTGTGGCATGTCCTGCACGACACGAAACACCACAGCCTCTTCGTCATCGGCTGGCGGCGGCTCCAGTTCGTCTTCCTCCATTGCCTCCATGTCGCCATCGACATCGGTTTCCACGCTTTCCTGCTCCTGCAAGACATCAACGGACTGTTCCTCGTCGACCACCACCAGCCGAATGGCAGGCTTCGGTTCTGCCTTGGGAGCCAGGACCAGTTCGTTCTCGGGCCGCAGCAGCGATGACAGTTCCTCATCGCCAGCCAGCATCTCGAAGAGTTCAGGATCATCCAACGGGTCATCGGGCGTGAAGGAATACTCCAGCCCCACGTAGAGCCCCCCCGCTGCTATCAGCAGTCCCAGCAGGAAGCGCTGCATCCATCCCCGATCCAAATCAGCCTGACGGCTCTTCTTCACTTCGAGCATAACGAGTGCAAAGGTAAGTAATAAAATCAAGAATTAAGAATTACGAATTAAGAATTAAGAAAAATTGTAATTCGCGTTCTACACAATAATTATCCGTTATTCTCGTTACTTTGATAAATCAGATGAAGAAACATCTCATCACATTACTGCTCTTGTTGCTTGTGCTCTCTGCGAGGGCGCAGGACAGTCAGGATGTGTTCAACTTCCTGCGTCTGCCTGTCAGTGCCCACGTGACGGCTCTGGGCGGTGACAACATCACGATTGCGGATGCCGACGCCTCGCTGGTGTTCCATAATCCCGCCCTTATTAATATGGTGGCCGACAAGACGCTCAACCTGAACATGATGACCTACATGCAGGGTTCGGTGACAGCCAGTGCCTCGTTTGCCAAAGCCGTTGGCGAGCGTGGTACATGGGGCGTGCAAGGCCGCTTCATCAACTACGGCGAGATGAAGGAGACCACCATAGGCAACCAGCAGACAGGCACCTTCAGCGCACGCGACATCGCCTTGAGCGGCACCTTCGCCTATGGTCTGGCCGAGAACCTGAGTGGCGGTATCACCGCCCGTCTGGTGACATCCTACATCGGCAACTACAGCGCGATGGGAGCCTGCGTCGATCTGGGCATGAACTACTACCACCCCGATACGGAATGGAGCCTGAGTGCCGTCATCCGCAATCTGGGCGGACAAATCAAGGCCTACGACGACAACTATGAGTCGATGCCGCTCGACCTGCAACTGGGTGTCACTAAGCGCCTCGTGGGCTCACCGCTGCGCCTGTCGGCTACGCTGGTCAGGCTCAACGACTGGCATTACGGTCTGGGCAAGCATATCGTCATCGGTGCCGACCTCATTCTCTCCGAGCAGTTCTATCTGGCTGCCGGCTACAACGGTCTGCGTGCCTCGGAGATGAAAATCACCAGTGGCGACGATACCAGCAGCCACGGCGCAGGCCTCTCGCTGGGTGGCGGCCTCATGCTGGAGCGCTTCCAGTTGCATGTGGCCTACGCCAAATACCACGTGTCATCATCGTCATTAGTGATTAATATCAGTTACGCGTTATAACGATATATCGACATATCGATATATCGATTATCGATATGTCGGGATATCGGGAAAACGAATAATCGAATAAACGAATAAACGAAAGAACGAAAAAATAAAATAAGATGAAAAAGATTACCATAGCCATTGACGGCCATTCCTCGTGCGGAAAGAGCACGATGGCCAAAGACTTGGCCCGCAAGGTGGGCTATGTCTATGTAGATACCGGTGCCATGTATCGTGCCGTCACCCTCTACGCCCTGCGTCATCAGTTCTTTGCAGCCGATGGTGCCGTACTCGAAGAGCCTCTGCACGAGGCCATGCCCCAGATCACTATCGATCAGCGGCTGGTGGAGGGCAAGACCACCACGTTTCTCAATGGTGAGAATGTGGAGCGCGAGATACGCTCACTCGAGGTGAGCAACCACGTCAGCCCCATCGCCGCCATCCCCTTTGTGCGCACAGCCCTTGTGGCCCAACAGCAGAAGATGGGTCTCGAAGGCGGCATCGTGATGGATGGCCGCGACATCGGCACCACCGTCTTCCCCCATGCCGAACTGAAGATTTTCGTCACCGCCAGTGCCGAGGTGCGCGCCCAGCGCCGTTATGACGAACTGCAGCAGAAAGGTATGCCTGCCGACTATGCCGACATTCTGAAGAACGTGCAGGAGCGCGACTATATTGACTCCCATCGTGACGTGTCGCCCCTGCGTCAGGCCGACGATGCCCTTCTGCTCGACAATAGTCACATGACCATCGACGAGCAGAACCAGTGGCTCATGGAGCAGTTTGAGAAGGCCACGAAATAAGCCGCGTTTCCATAAGTTTCTGAGGAAACAGACCTACTTCCTGATCAACGTGGAGCCCTTGACGGCAGAAGGACCGTCGAGTTGAACGACGTAGATACCCGAGGGAAGCGTGCTGAGGGAGAGACGGTAGCCCGACTCGCCTGCCAATAGGCGGACATCGCGCTGCAGACGGCCTCCGACGGTAAAGAGGCGCAGACGGGCATCGCTGGTGAGAGGTTCAGAGGGCGTGATGGTAAGCACATCGCCACTCAGGGTGATGCGGGCAGGTGTATGCTGCTTCGAGACAGTCTCTATACGGTCCACCCCCAAGATGTCGAGCAGACCGCGATAGACATCCAATTCACCATAGCCATAGTAATTATTAGGATAGGTGAGCGAGGGCTCAAGCCTACGACTGGTACGGCTGATGACCCCCATCACCTCTTCCGGTGTGAGGTCAGGCTTGGCCTGCAGCCACAGGGCAATGGCCCCTGCCACAGCCGGACACGACATCGAGGTGCCGCTATTCGACGTCCAGGAGTAGGTGCGCTCGCCGAAAGGGAACACCGCCACATCCCAGCGCAGGTCGCCCGACTCGGGATGCGCCTCACGGTAGTAACTGCTATATGCAGAGATGACGTTGTTGCCAGGAGCCATCACGTCAGGCTTTACACGCCCGTCGAATGTCGGTCCTACCGACGAGAAGTCCACACGCTTGCCAGCCTCACCCGTCCAGTACTTCATCCACACACCGCTCTTGTTCTGAATGCTGTCGCGATAGGTGGTGGCTCCCACGCTGATGACACGCGGAGCACTACTGGGCGAATTGATGTTGCACACCTTCTCGCCGGCATTCAAGGCGGGATTGAGGCGATTGGTGAGGAGATTGGCGTTCACTTTGAAATACTCCACATCGGCCTCCACGCCTATCACCTCGACAGACAAGGGATTGGTGACACCCACATTGTTTGTGGTGAGCACCGTCACGTCATAACACACCTCCGAGGGGTTGTAGCACGACGGATAGGCCTCTGTCTGAAGCGAGAAGTGGAACGTATAGTGTAAAGAGTCTGCCTCGCCGGCATGGACGAAGAGTGAAGAGTCGGGCTGTGCGAGCACCTGGGCAGAGGGGACCAGCAGCGTATCGTTGGTCTCGCCATAGAGCACAAACCGCAGGGTGAAGTCATCAGCCGACTTGAAAGTGAGCATCGCCTGCTGACTGCTTGCATTGATGAAAGCACCCGCCGAGTGTTCGCCGGCAGGCTTGCGGAACCAGGTCTTCTTATGGCCGTTGTTACCTGCTGACGACACCAGAATGCGTCCTGGTCCCATCAGCGAGTCGAGCATCTCGTAGTACAGTTGGTCGTAGCCCCAGAAGTCCTGCATGCTGCCCTCGCTGAACGAGAGGACGCAGGGCTTGTCCTGGCTCTTCGCATAGTCGAACATATACTTGAATCCCAGTGCGTCGGTGGCGAAGGTGTACTTATAGTAGTCGGCCGAGTCGATATAGATGATATCGTCGCTGACAGCATTGGACACCAGGCAGAGGTCAGCCTCAGGAGCCATTCCACGATAGGGAGAGCCGTAGCCGCTGCCTGCGGCGATGCCAGCCGTATGGGTGCCGTGCGACTGGTCGAGGCCGTCGCGCGAATGGGCCACCTCCAGCAGGGCCTCGCGCCCCACATAGTCGCGTCCCACGTAGAACGGGCTGCCCACCGTATCGGTAGAGAGCATATCCCAGAACTGGCGAATGCGATATTCCGTCGTGTCGTTACTGTAGAACGTGGGATGGGTCAGGTCGAAGCCGATGTCCATCAAGCCCACCACCACGCCACGACCCGTATAGGCCTGCGGTAGGTTCTCGCCGCTGTAGGCAGGCAGGGCATTCAGGATTGAAGGCATCCAGTCGTTGGTGAGGCTGTTACCTTGACGGGCCTCCATACGGAGCACGCGGCTGTCGAGCGACATATCCGCCAGTCCTGCCACAGGGATGGAGGCGATATACACCTGACCTACCTGAGCCAGCACCTTGCAGTCGTAGTCGGAGAAGGCCTTGGGGTCGGTGGCCTTGACGAAGGCGCAGACGAGTTGCGGTTTCTGGCTCCCTGCACCCCTATGCATCACGCGTCCATCCCTCCTACTCTCCTGCACCAACTGTCGCAGCAGGGGCGACATCTTCTCATATCGAGGCCGCTGGGCCACAGAAGTGAGAAGTGACAAATGGCAGATGATAAGGATCAGGAATAACCGCAACATTTTAATTCTTAACTCTTAATTCCTACTCGGCGAAGCCGACACATCTTAATTCTAAATTCTTAATTCTTAATTCTTAACTCACATTGCTCCATCAGCCATTTGGGCGTCGAGGTGGCCCCACAGATACCCACCGAGCCGATGTCCTCCAGCCAACTGGGGTCTATCTCCTCCGGCCCCTCAATGAGGTGCGTGTTGGGATTGACGCGCAGACACTCGTTGAAGAGCACTTTGCCGTTACTGCTCTTACGCCCGCAAACGAAGAGTATCAGGTCGTGGCGTGCAGCGAAACGTGAGATATTAGGCATGCGGTTGGCCACAGAACGGCAGATGGTGTCGAAACTCTTGAATGTCGCCTCCTTCGAGATGTGCTGCTGTATGTAGTCGATGATGTGGTGGAACTCGTCCAGCGACTTCGTGGTCTGCGAGTACAGATAGATGTCGCGTGTAAAGTCCAGCCGTTTCACCTCGTCGAAACTCTCCATGACGATGGCCGTCCCCTTCGTCTGTCCCACCAGTCCCAGCACCTCGGCATGACCTTTCTTGCCGAAGATAACGATTTGAGGTTTGAGGTTTCTTTCAGTCGCTTCGCTTGGTGAAAGCGAGCAAGCTCGAGCGGAGGTTGGAGGTTTGAGATTTTCATTGTATTGCTCCTTGATGCGGTTCTGCAGTTTCAGCACCACAGGACAGGTGGCATCGATGATCTCGATGTTGTTGCGTCGGGCCAACTCATAGGTCTCGGGTGGCTCACCGTGGGCACGCAGCAGCACCTTCACGTCGTGCAACTGGCGCATCTCGTTGTGGTTGATGGTGATGAGTCCCATCTGTCGCAGCCGCTCGCACTCCATGCCATTATGCACGATATCGCCCAGGCAGTAGAGCGTCTTGCCCTCCGCCAGTTCCTCCTCAGCCTTCTTGATGGCCGTTGTCACACCGAAGCAGAACCCGCTGCCTTCGTCAATCTCAATCTGTAGCATTGTTACGTAATTTATGAGCGCAAAGATAATAACTTTTTTTCATATAACCAAAGGAATAAACAAATAAGGTTAACTCCTTTTTGGCTCTCTTTTTTGGACAATGTGTCTTATTGCAATAATTCCCGTGCAAACTCTATGATGGTGTCACGGCCTTTGGCAAAATCGCTGTCGGTCTGCTGAACCAGATGGTCAGGAGCAATGCCGAACTCTATGGATTGACCCTGGGCATCGTACATCGGCACGGCGGAGAAACGTACGTTCCAGCCGTTAGGCAAGCTACTGTTGAATGGCATGCCTGCACCACCGCCTGTGTGATCGCCGACAATGGTCACTAAGGGCATGGCCTGCATATAGGCGGTAAACTCGTTGGCGGCACTATAGACATGGCGGTTGGTGAGCAACACCACGGGCTTGTTCCAACGGATATTGCCTGATGGCTCGAGATAGACGGGTTCGCGGGCCGAGAAATCGTTGTGTCCAGGTCCTGTCTTGTGCTGCATATAGCCCACCAGCGTGCGTTCCTGACAGAAGCGTGCCGCCAGTTTCTCGGCATTGGTCAGCATGCCGCCGCTGTTGCTGCGAATATCGACGATGAGGCCTTGGCAGAGCATCATGTGCATGAATACCTCGTCGAGGTTGCCTTCGCCGATGCCATCGTTGAAACTCTCATAGCGTATGTAGCCGATGTTGTCGTCGAAGATGCGGTAGTCGATGCCCGAGGCAATCATGTAGTCGATACCCATGTATCGGCGCAGCAGGCTATCGCTGAAATTGGCGGGGTAGTCCTCGTGCCAGGACCAGTAGCGTCCGTAGTCGTGGGCGGCAGTCAGGTTGACATGTCCGTCGCGCAGTTCGGCCAGCATGTTGGTGAGCACCTCGAAGAGTTGTTTGCTGGTCATGCTGCTATTCACCTGTGCCTTGTATTTCTGATGCACCTCATCCCAGTCGAGTCCGTAGGCATCGTGCTTGTAGTCCAGGAAGCAGTAGTGCTCGTCGATGATCTTCCACAGAGCCTCTATGTTGCCCTGGGGCGAGTTGTCGAACTGTTCCTCGTCCACGCATGACGTGCAAAGCGTCAGTAGGCAGACAATAACTAATGAATAATGAATGAATTTCATTTCGAGTAGTATTTATGAGCGCAAAGATACGACAATTATTTGAATAAAACAAGGAAAGGTCAATTTTGTGCTATAAAAAGATTGTATTGTAATGCGTGGATGGCAGGATTATTACTACCTTTGCATCGTCAATAACGTAAACTCTAAAAGCGATAGATGCGATGAAGCATACAAAACTGGCCCTTGGCCTGATTTTCTGCCTGTTTTTCCTATGGGCTATCAGTAGTAATCTGCTGCCGACGATGATTCGACAGTTGATGAAGACCTGCGAACTGAATACTTTTGAGGCCTCGTTTACCGAGAGTGCCTACTGGCTGGCCTATTTCGTGTGCCCCATACCGATAGCGATGTTTATGCGCCGCTATAGTTACAGGGTGGGTATCATCACAGGTCTGCTGATAGCAGCCATGGGTGGTTTGCTGTTTTTCCCAGCAGCCATGGTAAAGAGTTATGGAGTGTATCTCTGCATCTTCTTTGTGATAGCCACGGGTATGTGTTTCTTGGAGACGGCCGCTAATCCATACGTCACGGTGTTGGGCGAGGCCAGTTCGGCCCCAAGGCGCTTGAATCTGGCGCAGTCGTTCAATGGTCTGGGTGCTTTTATCTCAGCCATGTTCCTGAGTAAGTTGGTGCTCAGTGGCAATGACTATACGCGTGAGACGCTGCCGGTAGACTATCCAGGCGGATGGGAAGGCTTCATACAGACCGAGACCGACTCCATGAAACTGCCCTACCTGCTACTGGCATTGGCACTCATCATCGTGGCATTGGTGCTGGTATGGGTGAAACTGCCCAAGGTGGGCGAAGAGGAAAGCGCATCGGCACGGAACTCGAAACTCATCGATTTCTCAACTATGAAGAGGCCGCACCTTTGTTGGGGCGTCATTGCACAGTTCTTCTATAATGGCGGTCAGACGGCTATCAACAGTTTGTTCCTTGTCTATTGCTGTAAGTATGCGGGTATAGCGGAAGATACGGCTACCACGTTCTTTGGCCTCTATATGCTGGCTTTTCTGGCAGGCCGATGGATCGGTACCTTGCTGATGGGTACTTTCAAGCCGGAACACATGCTGACGGTCTATGCATTGATGAACGTGGTGCTGTGTGGTGTTATCATGGCATTCGGCGGTTATGTGGGACTCTATGCCATGCTGGCGGTGTCGTTCTTCATGTCGATTATCTATCCCACGCAGTTCTCGCTGGCCCTCGACGGACTTGGTGAACAGACCAAGTCGGGGTCTGCCTTCCTCGTGATGGCTATCGTGGGTAATGCCTGCGTGCCACAGTTTACGGCCTATATCATGAATCAGAACGCAGATGTCTATCAGATAGCCTATATCATTCCGTTGGTATGTTTCGTGGTATGCGCCTTCTATGGAATCATGTATAGGAAGTTGAGAGTTAAAAGTAACAAATGAGGGGATGATGGAGGGATATATTCAGACTTTGTCGGAAGGTAAGACGAAACGCTACGTGCAGTTCCTGGAGATGACCGATGATCCGAAACTGATGGCACAGTATCGCTTTTGGCATTCCGAGGCGCATCACTGGAAGGAGATACGTGAAGGCATAAAGGCTGTAGGCATCCTTGAGATGGAACTATATATGTTGGGCAACAGACTGGTGATGATTGTTGACACGCCTGCCGACTTCGACTGGCAAGAAGGGATGAACCGGTTGGCCACCCTTCCGCGACAGGCGGAATGGGAGGCTTTCGTCGCAAAGTTCCAAGGCTGTAGTCCGAATGCCAGAAGTGACGAGAAATGGCAACCGGCAGAGCGTATTTTTCATCTGTATTGAGTGTTTAGAGTTTAGTGTTTTGAGATATGAGATATACAGAATTAGGAAAGACGGGAATGAAGATTTCCCATTTGAGTTTTGGCGCGTCGTCGCTGGGCAGCGTGTTTCGTGAGACTAACGAGAAAGAGAGTTTCGAGGCAGTGGAGGCAGCCATCGAGGGAGGTATCAACTTTATTGATGTGAGTCCCTATTACGGTCACTACAAGGCAGAGACCGTACTGGGTAAGGCCCTGAAGAACATCCCGCGTGAAAAGTACTTCTTGAGTACGAAGGTGGGACGCTATGGCAAGGATGGCGTGAATACATGGAACTATTCGGCCAAGCGCGTCACCGATAGTGTCTATGAGAGCATGGAGCGTCTGGGTATAGAGTACATTGACTTGATCAATGTACACGATATTGAGTTTCAGGCTGCCCGTCCTGGCGGTCTGCAACTGGTGGTCGATGAGACCTTGCCGGCATTGGTGGCACTGCGTGAGAAAGGGGTTGTAGGGCATGTGGGAATCACCGACCTGCAACTGCAGAACCTGAAATGGGTGATAGAACATTGTGAGAAAGGGGTGGTGGAGAGTGTCTTGAACTTCTGTCACTATACCTTGAACGATGATGCCTTGGGTGACTTCATGGGTTTCTTCGAACATGAGGGTGTCGGTGTGGTCAATGCGTCTCCCCTTAGCATGGGCTTGCTCAGTCAGCGTGGTGTGCCCGACTGGCATCCTGCTCCCAAACCATTGGTGGAGGCATGCCAGAAAGCCGCCGAGTATTGCAACGCGAAGGGCTATCCGATAGAGAAACTGGCCGTACAGTACAGTGTAAGCAATCCCCGTATCGCCTCAACCCTCTTCTCATCGGCCAACCCTGCCAATGTGCGTCGCAATATAGAGTGGGCCAACGAGGAACCCGATTGGGATTTGGTGAATGAAGTGAAGGAAATCATAGGTGATCAACAGCGTGTGACATGGGCCAACTCATAATAGATTCGCATTCACACCTGTGGCTGAAGCAGGACACCCAGATTGACGGCAAGCGCATCTTGTCGTTAAAGAATGGACGCAGTATCTTCTTCGATGAGGAGGTACAGATGTTGCCACCGTTTATGATTGACGGACAGAATACGGCTGAGGTGTTCCTCTCGAACATGAACTATGCACAGGTGGGGGGAGCCGTCGTGGTGCAGGAACTGATAGACGGATGCCAGAATGACTATCTGGCCGATGTGCAGCATCGCTATCCCGACCGTTTCTTCTGCATGGGCATGGCCTGGAATACGGATGAGGCTGAAGCCGTGGTCAATATGGGACTGAAGGGTATTGCCTTTCCTGGACATCGCATGGCTCAACCCCTAACCGACCTGATGCCAGTGTTCAAACTGATGGAGCGGTATGGACTGGTGTGCTCGATGTGCTTGGGCGATGATGAGACGCAGATAGGCCAGATGCGTGAGGTGATACAGGAGTGTCCTCAGTTGAAGGTGGCTATCGGTCATTTCGGAATGCCTACCACGCCCTCGTTCCGCAGCCAGGTACTCTTAGCCCGTGAAGGTAAGCATGTCATGGTGGAGTCGGGTGGTATCACGTGGCTGTATAACCCTGAGTTCTATCCTTATCCTACGGCTATCCGCCGTATCCGTGAGGCTGCCGAATGGGTAGGCATAGACCGTTTGATGTGGGGCTCTGACTATCCCCGCACGATCACGGCCATCACCTATCGGATGTCGTATGATTTCGTGAGCAAGAGCAAGGAACTTTCTGACGATGAGAAATCACTCTTCTTAGGTGAGAATGCCCGCCAGTTCTATGGCTTTAAGAAGTTGCCGGAATTACCTTATATAAAAAATATGTCAGAGTAGATAGTTGATAGTAAAAATAAAGAAGATTATGAAAGCAATACAAATTACACATTCACAAGAACTGAACATCATTGATATGGAGAAGCCGCAGGCTCCTGGCCGCGGTGAGATACTGCTGAAACTGCACTATGTGGGTTTTTGCGGCAGTGATATCAATACGTTTTTGGGCCGTAACACGATGGCTTTGAATCCGGTCATCCCTGGCCATGAGGTGGGGGCCGTCATCGAGGCTGTAGGTGAGGATGTGCCCAACGGACTGAAACCTGGTATGGTGGTGACGTGCAACCCCTACACCAACTGTGGCAAGTGTGCATCGTGCCGTAACCAGCGTGTCAATGCCTGTCAGCACAACGAGACACTGGGCGTACAGCGAAACGGCGCCATGAAGGAGTATATCGTGTTGCCTTGGGAGAAGGTGATTCCTGCTGGACTGCTCACCCCCAAGGTGTGTGCATTGGTAGAGCCGATGAGCGTGGGCTTCCATGCGGTGAGTCGTGCACAGGTGACTGATATCGACGTGGTACTGGTCATCGGTTGCGGTATGGTAGGTATGGGTGCCGTGGTACGTTCTGCTATGCGTGGCGCTACCGTGGTTGCTGCTGACATCGATGATGAGAAGTTGGCACTGGCCAAGAAGATGGGCGCGTCGTATGTCATCAATACCAAGACGGAGGATGTGCACCAGCGTCTGCTGGACATGACCAGTGGCTTCGGTCCTGATGTGGTGATTGAGGCTGTGGGCAGCGTACCTACTTACCAGATGGCTGTCGACGAAGTGGCCTTTACGGGTCGGGTGGTGTGTATCGGCTATGCGAAGTCGGAGGTGTCGTTCCAGACGAAATACTTCGTACAGAAGGAACTTGACATTCGTGGGTCGCGCAATGCACAACCCTCTGACTTCCGTGCTGTCATCCACTATCTAGAGCGTGGCACCTGTCCTGTTGATGAGTTGATAACAAGGGTTATCAAACCGGAAGAGGCTCTTGACACCATGCGCTGGTGGAGTGAGAATCCTGGAAAGGTGTTCCGCATATTAGTGGATTTCTCATAATCCACGAACGATGCCAACCATGAAGCGGTGCGATAACACGTGCTGCTTCAGGTTGTTGACCTGCAACTGCTGGTAGTCGCCCAGGTAGCCTAAGGTGAGAGAGAGGCTACGTGAACAATGCCACATGACGTTGAATTGCTGGCGGAAAGAGGGGGCAGAGACGAAGGTGGTGGGCACGATGTTGTGGTCGTAGTTGCCGCGGGAGAAGATCTCGTAGTAGGACTGGCCATAGTTGGGGCTGAAGGCCACACCGACCAGAGGCAGGTCGAGTGCATATCGCAACGAGAACTGGCCAAGGTGGTAGGTGGTGATTGCCGAGGGACAGAGTTGCAGTCCTATTCGTGCCTGTGCGGGGTTGTTGCCGTTGCGTGTGTTGTAAATGAAGCCTACCCCTAGGTCGGCCAGTCCGCCAGCCTTCACCTGCCATTTGCCCTCCATGAATTCCCAGCCGTAGTAGCGAGCGAAGGAGAGGTGGTAGGCGCCTTCCAGTTCGCTGCCGTCCTTGGTGCGGTCTTTGGTTGTGGACAGATTGACCATGTGCTGCCAGAGTGTGCTCCACCGGCTGCTTTCCCTGCCGGTCATGTTGGTGCTGAGAAAAGTAAATCCTGTGCCGCTGAATTTCTCCTGCGACAGGTAGGTGTCGAGTATTCGGGTAGGGCCGATACCGACCTGATAACTTTGTTGAGCCCTTGCACTCCCAACAGCCAATAGCCAACAGCCAACAGCCAATAGCCAAGCACTACATTTCATCATCGAACAGCCTGAGTTGACCGGTCATTTCGTCAATGACCTGTTGCTCGCTCTTGCCAGCATCAGGATCGACGTTATCCATACCATCCGAAGAATCAGGAGTCTCTGGTTCCTCCGGTTCTTCAGGGAATCTGACGGGCTCCAGTTCCACGATGCTTTCTATCTGCCAGGTGCTGATGCGCTTGCCCTTGGCTTTGAATCCCTTGACGGCAATGAACTGTTCGGCATCAATGTCTTCGGAACCGCGGTACTCGTCAGCCCCGCCATAGGTGACGCGGATGAGTGGATATGTCACGTCGCTGAGCAGTACCAGCATGGACTGTTGGTTGTCGCCCAGGAAGTTCTGCTTGCGTTTCATGCCTTCCATCAGGAAGCGCTTCAGATAGGGATAGCCTTGGTTGTCGGCATCGAAGAGAACAGCCGTCCACACTTTATCGGGCTGGTATTTCTCAATGCGCAGTATGTTCTCCTCGTAGTGGTTGTTGACATCGAAGTTGGTCAGGTAGTAGTCACCGTTCTTCAGCACTACCAGGATCTGGTCGTCATCGAAGAACTCGCCTAACAGAACTCCGTGTTCGTCGTAGTTCAAACGGTTGACATCGGGGTCGAACCACACCTTGCGTCCACCCAGGGTGGAGTGTCCCTGGCTCTTCAGCGAGATGCGGTGGACGGGGAACTTGGTCAGCAGGTTGCCCTTGGCCGCACGGCCTTTGATGTCGATGGAGGCGAAAGACCGTTCGAGGAAGATGCTCATGCGCGGATGAGCAACCTGTACAGAGGCGTCGAGGGTTACCTTGATGACCTCGGCCTCGCCGTTGGGGTTGACGGTGAAATAGAGCACTTTGGTGCCTGGTGTGCCCAGAGTGGTGTCCACCTCGCGGTCGCGGGTGATGCCAGTCACATTGAAGCGTTTGATGTAGCAGGGCCCTTGTCTTCCGTCGCGGTACACCATATTATAGATAGTGCGCTTGTCATTTTTCTTGAACACCCCCAGCCACATAACGTTCTTGCCCACGAAGAGTTTCTCGGCTACGCGTACTACCTTGAACTTTCCGTCCTTGTAGAAAATGATGATGTCGTCGATGTCGGAGCAGTTGCACACGAACTCGTCTTTCTTAAGTCCCGTGCCTATGAAGCCTTCCTGACGGTTGATGTAGAGTTTCTGGTTGGCCTCGACCACCTTTGTAGCCTCGATTGTGTCGAAGTTGCGTATTTCCGTCAGACGTGGATGGTCATTGCCATATTTGTCCTTGAGGAACTGGAACCAGTCGGATGTCACCTCCACCAGATTGGCCAGGTCACGGTCTATCTGTTCAATCTCGGCCTTGATACGTGCCATCAGTTCGTCGGCTTTCTCCTTGTTGAACTTCAGGATGCGCTGCATCTTGATTTCCAATAGGCGAAGGATGTCTTCCTTGGTCACCTCACGTACCAGCGTGGGGTAGTAAGGTGTCAGTCGGTTGTCAATATGCTCGCACACCTTGTCGACATTGGGAGCCTCCTCAAACTTCTTGTCCTTGTAGATGCGCTCTTCGATAAAAATCTTCTCCAACGAGCAGAAGTGGAACTGCTCTAAGAGTTCGTTCTTGCGTATCTCCAGTTCCTGGCGTATGAGGTCCTTGGTGCGCTCCACGGAATGGCACAACACATCGGAGATGGTGAGGAACTGCGGTCTTTCGTCCTTGATGACACAACAGTTGGGAGAGATGTTGATCTCACAATCAGTAAAGGCATAGAGTGCGTCGAGGGTCTTGTCGGACGACACGCCTGGTGCCAGATGTATCTGTATCTCTACCTGTGCAGAGGTAAGGTCGGTGACATTGCGCGCCTTGATCTTGCCCTTCTCAATAGCCTTGGTGATGCTCTCGATGACAGTACTGACGGTCTTGGTAAAAGGCAGGTCGCGAATGACGAGTGTCTTCTGGTCCAGTTTCTCAATCTTGGCGCGCACCTTTAACACACCGCCGCGCTGACCATCGTTGTATTTCGACACATCAATGGAGCCACCTGTCTGGAAGTCGGGGTAGAGGTGAAACTCCCGACCGTGGAGGTAGGCGATGGCGGCATCGCAGATCTCGCAGAAATTGTGGGGCAGGATCTTCGATGACAGGCCTACGGCGATACCTTCGGCACCCTGTGCCAACAATAGCGGAAATTTCACGGGCAGAGTGATGGGCTCCTTGTTACGGCCGTCGTAGGACAGTTGCCATTCCGTCGTCTTGGGGTTGAAGACGGTGTCGAGGGCGAACTTGGACAGGCGGGCCTCAATGTAACGTGGTGCAGCGGCGCGGTCGCCGGTCAGGATGTTGCCCCAGTTACCCTGCGTATCGACTAGCAAGTCCTTCTGTCCCATTTGCACCAGAGCATCACCGATGGAGGCATCACCGTGGGGGTGGAACTGCATGGTGTGGCCCACAATGTTGGCCACTTTGTTGTAACGTCCGTCATCCATGCGCTTCATGGAGTGCATGATACGGCGCTGTACGGGCTTGAATCCGTCTTCGATATGGGGCACCGCACGCTCCAGTATGACATACGAGGCATAGTCGAGGAACCAGTTCTGGTACATGCCGCTGAGGTGGTGCACCACAGAGGCGTCGAAGCGGTTTACGGGCTTATAGTCGGAGTGCCCTTCTGAGCCATCATTGTACTCAGAACTATCGTTGATTGGATCTTTTATTTCGTCGTCCATTTGATTGCTTGGTTTCCAGTTTGACTGCAAAATTACAAAATTAATGGGAAATAAAGGAGTTAAAGGAGTTAAAGGGAGTTAAAGGGCTTGGTTTTTGCAAATTAATTATTAATTATGAATTACGAATTATGAATTATTTAGTACCTTTGCACGCAAATTGAAAAAAGTAAATAGTTAATTATTAAATAAAAAATGGCACAAGAAGACGTATTTAAAAAAATTGTATCGCATTGTAAGGAATATGGTTTCGTGTTCCCTTCGAGCGATATCTATGATGGACTGGGTGCAGTCTACGACTACGGACAGAACGGCGTTGAGTTGAAAAATAATATCAAGGAATACTGGTGGAAGTCGATGGTTCTGCTGCATGAGAATATCGTGGGTATTGACAGTGCCATCTTCATGCACCCCACTATATGGAAGGCTTCTGGTCACGTGGATGCTTTTAATGATCCTCTTATCGACAACCGCGATTCTAAAAAGCGCTATCGTGCCGATGTGCTCATTGAGGACCAGATAGCAAAATACGACGAAAAGATTCAGAAAGAGGTCGAGAAGGCACGCAAGCGTTTCGGTGACTCCTTCGACGAGGCCAAATACCTGGAAACCAGCGAGCGCGTAAAGGAAACTAAGGAGAAACGCGATGCTCTCCATGCCCGTTATGCTGAGGCTATGCAGGGACCAGACCTGGAGGCTCTGAAGCAAATTATCCTCGACGAGGAGATTGTTGACCCCATCAGCGGCACGAAGAACTGGACTGACGTGCGCCAGTTTAACCTGATGTTCTCTACAGAGATGGGCGCTTCGGCCGATGGCTCTATGAAGGTCTATCTGCGTCCTGAGACTGCCCAGGGTATTTTTGTAAATTACCTGAATGTGCAGAAGACAGGCCGCATGAAGATACCTTTCGGTATAGCACAGATTGGTAAGGCTTTCCGTAACGAGATTGTGGCTCGTCAGTTCATCTTCCGCATGCGTGAGTTCGAACAGATGGAAATGCAGTTCTTCGTGCAGCCTGGTACTGAGTTGGAGTGGTTCCCCAAGTGGAAGCAGACCCGTATGGCTTGGCATCAGGCCCTTGGCTTCGGTGCAGAGAACTACCGTTTTCACGACCACGACAAGTTGGCTCACTATGCTAACGCTGCTACCGACATCGAGTTCAAGATGCCGTTTGGCTTCAAGGAGGTGGAGGGTATCCACAGCCGTACTAATTTCGACCTGTCGCAGCATGAGAAATACAGCGGCAAGTCAATCAAGTACTTTGACCCACAGACCAACGAGAGTTACACACCGTTTGTCATTGAGACCTCTATCGGTGTAGACCGCATGTTCCTCAGCATCATGTGCCACTCATACTGTGAGGAGAAATTGGAGAACGGCGAGACTCGCGTGGTGCTACGACTGCCGGCTGCCCTGGCTCCTGTTAAACTGGCTGTCATGCCGCTGGTGAAGAAAGACGGACTGCCTGAGAAGGCACGTGAGATAGTCAACGACCTGAAGTTCCACTTCAATACACAATACGACGAGAAGGACTCCATCGGCAAACGCTATCGCCGTCAGGATGCCATCGGCACGCCCTACTGCGTCACCGTTGACCACGATACGCTTGTGGACGGCTGCGTCACCTTGCGCTTCCGCGACACCATGGAGCAGGAGCGTGTGAAGATTAGTGACCTGGCATCTATCATCGAGGATAAGGTGAGCATTGCCAGCCTGCTGAAGAAATTGTAAATCCACCCTTCCTGTGATGGAGGGGATTAGATAGAATGATACGACATGAATGAAATTATTCAGAAATTCCTGAAAACCTTGCTCTTTACCATCCTTCCACTTGTAGTGGGAGGTATGGTTGCGGTCTCCTGTTCGGAGGAGTCAGGTTCGGAGGATGAATATGCCAACTGGCAGGAGCGTAACGAGGTGTTCTTTGCCTCATTGGCAGACTCGCTGAGCAAGGATCCTGTCGCCTGGCGCCGCATCAAGAATTTCACGCTCGACCCACAGACCGAGGACTCGTCGACTGACTATATCTATGTGAAGGTCATCAACAGCAGCGAGGAAACAGAAAGGCCCACCTATACCGACTCGGTGCGCTGCGGTTATCAGGGGCGTATCATCCCGACGACCAGTTTCCCTAAAGGCTATGTCTTCGACGGCACCGTCTATGGCACCTATTCGATACAGACCAATGCTACGTCGAGGATGAAGTTGTCAAACCTCATACTTGGTATGCAGACGGCCCTGCAACACATGCATCGCGGTGACTATTGGCGTGTATATATACCTAGTACGCTGGGCTATGGTAGTCAGGACATGACCAGTTCGGGAATACCCCCCTACAGTACGTTGATTTTCGACCTCACGCTGGTCGACTTTAGTCATCCAGGAGCGGCTATGCCCGCATGGCGTTCCCGTGAGGCGCATATGCAAGACTAAGAAAAATCTGTCATAGTAATATGAATGACCGCTGTTGTGTGAAGCATGACAGCGGTTATTTTTGTTGCCTAACAAAGATAATTACCGAAAAACTTTTTTCTTTCAGATTATTTTCCTATCTTTGCGACATCAAATAAGTAAATCCTAAGACTATGCAGAACGGGAAAACGGCCAACATGAAATTTGCCGACTATATCCAGAAGATAGAGATTGACTCGCTGTGGAGCGGCAAGAAGCACATCGTGTGGGAACTGGATCCCCACGTGAATATTCTCAGTGGCATCAATGGAGTGGGTAAGAGTACCATACTGAACAAGGTGGTCAAGAGCGTCAATACCAACGGCGATCTCATCAATCACTTGCTCAAGGGTGTGCATGTGACAGCGTTCCCAGAGGATGCCACTCACATAAGATTCGACCTCATACGGTCGCTCGACTCGCCTGTGCTCGACCTCGAGACGATGGCCCATGTCGACTCGCGCATCTCCTCTGCCCTCGACTTTCAACTATATCACCTACAGCGTAAGTACCTTGACTATCAGGTCAACATCGGCAATCGCATTATTGAGCAGTTACAGCAAGGCAATGCTGATGCTGCACAGCATTTGTCGCAGAAGAAGATTCGCTTCCAGGATATGGTGGACAGTCTCTTTGCTGAGACAGGTAAGCATATCGTTAGAACGGAAAACGAGATTCGCTTCACGCAGATAGGGGAGATGCTTGTGCCCTATCAACTCAGTAGTGGCGAGAAGCAGATGCTGGCCATTCTGTTGACCGTACTCGTAGAGGATGACCTGCCCTATGTACTCTTTATGGATGAGCCCGAGGTCAGCCTACATATAGAATGGCAGAAACAACTCATCGACCTCATTGTCGAACTGAACCCTAATGTGCAAATCATTCTCACCACGCATAGTCCTGCCGTCGTAATGAACGGCTGGGCAGAGAGTGTGACTGAGGTGAGTGACATAGAAGTAAAAAGTTAATAGTGTGAAGTGAGCAGGCTGACTGACAATATCAATAGTCGTTACTTCGAGGCTGCCAATGTCTTGAAGGGCAAGAGTGCAAGGAGAAGGATCGTGGCCTATGTGGAGAGTTACGATGACATCTACTTTTGGCGCACTGTGCTCAGTCGTTTTGAGAATGACAGCCGATATTTTGAGGTCATGTTGCCTTCGAAGGGTAAACTTAGCCGTGGCAAGAAATCGGTATTGATGAGTTTCCTACACGAAGGCACAAACAGCATGGACGACAAACTGGGTCCAGATATGATTGCATGTGTCGATGCCGACTATGATTTTATGCTTCAAGGAGCCACAGAACAGTCGCGAATGGTGCTCAATAGCCCCTATGTGTTTCATACCTATGTGTATGCCATAGAGAATTACCAGTGTTATGCCCCATCACTGCACGATGTATGCGTAGCCGTCACCCTTAACGACCACCGTCTCATAGATTTCTATGAATATTTCCAGCGTTACAGCGAGGCCTGCTTCCCGCTATTCGTATGGTCGGTATGGGCATATCGTACTGGTCATCATGGCCGCTTCTCGCTCTCGGACTTCAACCGCGTCACCGACCCGGGAGGATTCACTATTCAGAACCCAGATGTATCTATAAATAATGTACGTCGCAAGGTTCAGACCAAGGTGCATGAATTACAGCGCCTCTTCCCTGACAATAAAGAGGCCTATCTCAAGGTAAAGGATGATATTCGCCAGTTGGGTGTCACCCCTCAGACCACCTATCTTTATATGCAGGGGCATCATCTCTTTGACACCGTTGTGGCTCCCATCTTGACCAAGGTGTGCAATCAGTTGCGTCAGGAGCGTCAGAGTGAGATATATAATGCCAAGGCCCATAAGACGCAGAAACGCAACGAAATGTCCTGCTACGAGAACTCTCAGCAAGATGTCAAGTCGATGCTTAAGAAGAATGCGGGCTATCAGCAGAGTGAGCGTTTCCGACAGGTGCAGGATGACATCAGCCGCTACCTAGACGGTACTCTTTAGTTTTCCTTCCAGAAAGAGCGGGTGAAAAGGACGAGGACGGCGATAATCTCCAGACGGCCTACGAGCATGAGGAAGGAACAGAGCCATTTGATGCCGCAGGAGAGGTCAGCCCACGACATTTGGGGTCCCATGTTGGTGTCGAGACCTGCCCCTACATTACTGATGAGCGAGAACGAGATGGTCAGGGCATTGGTGATGTCGATACCCGATACGGTCATAATAGTGGTGACAAGCAACAGGGATATAACATAGATGGTGGCGAAGGCTAGAAGTGTCACCAGCCGACCCTGGGGGACGCTTTGGCCATTCATTTTTACTGGTAGTACGGCATTGGGGTGGAGAATATGGCGGAATTCGTTGCGGAGAACCTTCAGCAACAAGAGCACTCGGATACTCTTGAAACCGCCCGTAGTGCTGCCTGCACAGGCTCCCATAAACATGAGCAGCATGAGGATGGCCCACGTGATGTGAGGCCAGGCGCCGGCATCAGTATTGCTTAAGCCAGTGGTGGTGATAAACGATACCACTTGGAAGAGGGCCGAACGGAAGGCTGGCTCGATGCTGTAGTCCAGACGGGTTATGAGCATATACATAATCCAGATGGTGGCTATAATGATGGTGACGACATACATCTTGAACTCACTATTGCGGAAAAGTGAGCCGACCTTCAACTTGAAAATGCTGACATAGAGTAGGGTGAAGTTGATGCCTGCCAGGAACTGGAACAGGATTGCCAAATACTGGATACTGGGCTTGGCGAGGAAGATGGTGCCGTTGTGGATGGAGAAGCCGCCAGTGGCAGTAGTTGACATGGAGTAGTTGGTGGCACCGAACCAGTCCATGCCTGCCAGCCAAAACGATAGGGCGCAGGTGATGGTCAATAGCAAGTAGATACTCCAAATCCATTTTGCCGAGGTGCTCAGACGGGGGTGCATCTTTGAGCGCATAGGACCAGTAGCCTCGGCAGCAAACACTTTGACGCTACCACCGACGAGTGAGGGCAGGATGGCTATTGTGAAGAATACGATTCCCAAACCGCCTATCCATTGCATGAGTGAGCGCCAGAATAGCAGGCCGTGGGGCAGCGACTCTACATCGTCGATGACGGTGGCACCAGTTGTGGAGAAGCCTGACATGGTCTCAAAATAGGCATCGGTAATGCTGGACATGGTGCCATGGATGAGGAAGGGGAACATGCCGAAAAAGGAGAATACTACCCAGGTGAGAGTTACCACGACATAGGCATCGCGGCGGCTCAGGGAGTTCTCTGCCTCGCGTCCGAAGAAAAGGAAGATGAAAGCCCCGCTGAACGTAAGCATCGTGGAGGTCATAAAGGCCATCATGTCATCTTCGTGGAATGACAAGGCCATGACCATGCAGCACCCCATGAAGAAGGCTTCAATGAAGAGCAGTGAGCCGATAATCTTTGTTATGATACGCCAGTTGACCAATTTAACTATTCCTTTCTTATTAAAGGGAGAAGAGAGACTTCTTGAAGAACTTCTCGGCTTTGTCGAGTTGGTGCTTATGACAGAAAACCATGACGGAGTCACCGGCTTGGATGAGGGTGTTACCGTTGACAAGAATTCCCTTTCCGTTACGTACCAGACCGCCAATGGTCATGCCAAAGGGCAGCCCCAAGTCCTTGACGGGTTTACGGGTGACCTTAGAACCCTCGGCTGGAACGAACTCGGCCACATCGGCCTCGACCATCATCAGTGAACGCATGTTGCGGACGTCAGCCTCGAGCATCATTTGGAAGATATGGCTGGCGGCTACGGTCTTTTTATTGATGATAGTGCCAATATCAAGACTTTCAGCCATAGAGACATAGTCGAGGTTCTCTACCATGGCCACAGTTTTTCGCACACCTAGTTTCTTGGCTGTCAGACAAGCCAGGATGTTGGTCTCGGCATTGCCAGTAAGGGCAACGAAGGCTTGAGTATGGCGGATTCCCTCCTCGTTAAGCAGAGACAGGTCTCGCCCGTCACCATGGATAACCATCGCATCATTGTTGGCCAGCAATTGGTTAAGACGCTCGCAGCGGTCGGCATCAATTTCGATAATCTTGGTGTTCATATAGTCAGGCATAGTCAGCGCGGCTCTCACGGCCGTCTTACCGCCTCCCATGATGATGACGTTGTGAACATCCTCGTAGTGCTCCTTGCCCACAATCTTACGAATGTAGGGGATATACTCACGAGTGGTCATGAAATAGGTCAGGTCGTGCAGTTGCAGCACGTCCATGCCACCGGGGATGATAGCGTCGGAACCTCGTTTGATAGCCACCACATGGTATGGATCGTTAGGACCGCAGAGGTCTTTCAGCGGCTGATTGAGAATTTCGCAGCCCTCGCGCAACTTGATACCCAACAGTACTAGTGCACCATCGTGCACATCCCAGCGCTGGCGTACCCACGACAGTTTCAGACCGTTGATGATGTCAGCAGCAGCCAACACTTCGGGATAGACTAGCGAGTCGATGCCGAGGTCATGGAAGAATGGCTGGTTCTGAGGGGAGAGATACTCGTAATTGTCGATGCGCGCCACGGTTTTCTTGGCTCCCAGGGCGTGGGCCAAGGTGCAGGCAGTGATGTTACGGCTCTCGTAGCGGGTCACCCCTACAAAGAGGTCTGCGTGACCAACACCAGCATCTTTCAAAACCTTGATACTCGTCGGCGAGTCGTTGACGGCCATGATGTCGTAACTGGAGTCGATGCTACTTAGGCGCTCCTCGCTGTCGTCGATTAGCACGCAGTCGTGGTTCTCTGTGGAGAGGAGTTTCGAGAGATGGATTCCTACGGCACCAGCGCCGGCTATGACAATCTTCATGACTTGAGATTTGAGAATTGTGAATTGAGAATTTCCCTTTTGATGCTCTCAGTGTCGAGACCGACAATCTGTTGCAGTTCGGCCACGGTGCCATGCTCAACAAACTGGTCGGGGAGTCCCAGACGTGTAATCTGTACCTGATAGCCGTGGTCGTTCATCCATTCAAGTACAGCTGAGCCGAGTCCGCCATTGCGCACACCATCCTCAACGGTGATGATGCGCTTGTATTTGGTGCCCACCTCATGGAGTATCTTCTCGTCGAGCGGCTTAAGAAAGCGCATGTCGTAAACGGCACATCGCACCTGATGGTACATGGCGCATTCTACCGCGGCCTTGAGGGCATCATTACCGATAGGACCAATAGAGAGAATGGCGGTATCGTCTCCTTCGCGGAGTTTACGCCCAGTGCCCACAGGAATCTCTTCCAGCGGACAGCGCCAGTCCACTAAACTGCCACAGCCACGGGGGTAGCGGATGACGAAAGGTCCCTTGCCATCCAGTTGGGCCGTATACATTAACCGGCGTAACTCATGCTCGTCCAGTGGTGAGGCGATGGTAAGGTTGGGAATGGGACGCAAGGCAGCCATATCGAAGGCACCATGATGCGTAGGGCCGTCTTCACCTACCAGTCCGGCACGGTCGAGACAAAGCACCACGGGCAAACGGAGAATGGCTACATCGTGGATGATATTGTCATAGGCCCGTTGGGCAAAGGCACTATAGATGTTGCAGAAAGGCAGTAACCCGTCCTTGGCCATGCCGGCAGAGAACGTCACGGCATGACCCTCAGCGATGCCGACATCGAACATACGGTCAGGCAATACTTTCATAGGGATGTTCATTGAGCATCCTGTGGGCATGGCTGGGGTGACACCAACAATGCGCGGATTGGCCTGTGCGAGTTCAAGAAGTGTCTCACCAAAGACATCCTGAAACTTCGGTGGTTTGTTTGTCGTATCGCCTTTGATGAGTTCGCCGGTGTCAGGGTCAAATTTACCGGGGGCATGCCACACGGGCTTGTAGTTCTCGGCAGGTGCATAGCCGTGACCCTTCTTGGTGTGCAGGTGGAGCAACTTGGGACCCTTCATGTCCTTGAGTTGTTTCATTATGCGCACTAGTTCCTTCACATCGTGACCATCAAAGGGACCGAAGTAGCGGATGTTCATGCCCTCGAAGATGTTCTGTTGTTGGGAGATGGCACTCTTCAGGGCGTTCGTCAGACGAATGATGCCTTTCTTGCGGTCCTCTGTCAGCAATCCCTGTGAGGCTAGCCAGCGTGATGCCTTGAATCGCACGGAGTTGTAGGTCTCGTTGGTACTCAGTCCTATGAGGTATTCCTTCATGCCACCCACAGAGCGGTCAATAGACATGTCATTGTCGTTGAGCACGATGAGCAGGTCGTTGGGCGAACTTGACACGTTGTTCAGTCCTTCAAAGGCCAAACCACCACTCATGGCTCCGTCGCCAATGACGGCAACGACTTTTCGGTTAGTGTTCTTGGCGGCTACAGCCATGCCTAAGGCTGCAGAGATGCTGTTTGAAGCATGGCCACAGATAAAGGCATCGTATTCACTCTCCTCTGGGGTGGGGAAGGGACGTATGCCATGCAGTTTGCGGTTGGTGGAGAATTGATCACGGCGTCCAGTCAGTATCTTGTGCCCATAGGCCTGATGACCAACGTCCCAGACAATGCGATCGTCGGGCGTATTGAAGACATAATGGAGAGCCACCGTCAATTCTACGACACCCAGGCTTGAGGCAAGATGACCAGGGTTGACCGACAACTCCTGGATGATGTCCTGCCGGAGTTCTGCACACAATTTGGGCAATAACTCAGGCTTCATCAGCCTCAGTTGTGTGGGGTTGTCGATGGTACTCAGTATTTTAAGATTCTTTTGTCCCACGATTTAAGATATAGTCATTTGGGGTACAAAGTTACGATAAAATACTCATATTGCAAAAAGAAACCCCGTTTTTTTGCATATTGAGCAAAAAACGAGGTACTTTTGATTGGGTAGTCAGGCAGCGGTTAATGTTCTTTTTCGCGTTGCTCAAGAAATTCACTGACCTGTTCCTGCTTGCCACGAGTGACGGCTATACGACCACTGCGGGTGTACTGCAGCACACAGCCAAAGGCATCGAGGGCACGGTAGAGGGAGATGATGTCCTCGGTTAAGCCATGCTTCATGACGATGGTATAGGTGGGGTTCACCTCGATGATGCTGGCTTCGTGGCGGCGGACGGTACGCGAAATCTCGGGGTTCTCCAGTACCTTGTCAGTAGCCAGTTTGTAGAGTCCAGACTCACGTATAAAGAGTTGGTCGTCGGTAAAGTAGTTGGCCTTGACAACATCTATCTTCTTCTCTATCTGTTTGGTAATCTTGATAATCTGATTCTCGTCACTCCAGGCGGTGATGGTGTACTTGTGGACACCTTCTATCGAGGAGGCCGATACGTTCAGACTCTCGATATTCACCTGCCTCCGAGTAAATACGGCGGTAATCTGGTTCAGAATACCGGCAATGTTCTCCGAGTACACCAGCAGGGTGTATAATTTATTCTTATCTTCCATAGCGGTAGCAAATATATCACATTTCACTAATCCCTTTTACCTCAAATTTCCAGCATCATATCATTGACGTTCATTCCCGGTGGGGTCATGGGCAGTACGTCATCGTCCTCCTTAATGGCACACTCTAGAATGAACGGGCCGTCGGTAACCAGCATTTTCTCAACTGCTGCACAGAGGTTCTTGCGGTCGGTGACGGCCACGTATGGGATGCCATAGCCCTGAGCGATGAGTTCGTAGCAGGGGTTCATCATCTTGGTAAACGACTTGCGGCGCATCCAAAACATATCCTGCCACTGACGCACATTGCCTAAATAGTTGTTATTCAGTAGAATCATCTTCACCGGCGACTGCTGTTCCATGATTGTACCCAGTTCCTCGATACACATCTGGAAACCACCGTCACCCATGAAACAGCATACGGTACGTCCTGGGGCACCGAAGGTGGCTCCGATAGCGGCAGGCATGCCATAGCCCATGGTGCCTAACCCACCGCTAGTACAGATGCTACGCTTGTGATGGTATTTGAAATAGCGTGTCGCAAAGAGTTGGTTCTGACCGACATCCGTCACTAAGACTGCATCATCGGGAGCCTGTTCGGCCACCGCATGTACCACCTCGCCCATAAGTAGAGGACCCTCTTGAGGATGAATGGCAGGTTCGATGACTTTTTCACGCTCCATGGCATCCAACTCTTTGAACGACTCGCGCCACTCCGCATGATTACTCTGATTGAGCAAAGCCGTTAGGGCGGGCAGCGACTCCTTGCAGTCTGCCACAATGGCAACATCGGTTTTCACGTTCTTGTCTATCTCGCTGCGGTCGATATCCAGATGGATGACTTTTGCTTGCTTAGCATATGTTTTCAGGTTGCCCGTCACGCGGTCAGAGAAACGCATGCCAATGGCAATGAGCACATCGCACTCCTGTTCCTTAAGGTTGACTGCATAGTTGCCGTGCATACCCAGCATTCCGACATTCAGTGGATGGTTTGAGGATAGCGCAGACAATCCCAACATGGTACGACCAGCAGGGATATCTGCTTTCTCGAGGAATGCCTTCAGTTCTTCTTGAGCATTGCCTAGTTCCACGCCCTGTCCGACCAGTGCCAAAGGACGCTTGGCTTGGTTGATAAGTTCTGCTGCCTCATGAACAGACTCCATGTTGAGTTTCGGATAGGCCACATAACTGCGGATGAAGTCTACCTTCTTCGGTTCCCAGTCGATCTCCTCAACCTGCGCATTGCGTGGGAAGTCAAGTACCACAGGACCAGGACGGCCACTGCGGGCAATATAGAAGGCGCGGCTGACGGCCCATACTACATCCTCGGCATGACGTATTTGGTATGACCACTTGGAAATTGGCTGTGCCACACCTACGAGGTCAACCTCCTGGAATGCATCGGTACCCAAGGCACCTATAGCCACCTGGCCGGCTATGACCACGATAGGTGTCGAGTCGAGCATGGCATCAGCAATGCCTGTCAGCGTGTTGGTGGCACCAGGACCGCTGGTTACCAAGGCCACGCCTACCTCACCGCTGACGCGGGCATAGCCCTCAGCAGCATGGATTGCAGCTTGCTCGTGACGCACCAGGATGTGGTCGAAGCATTTCTTTACGTCACGGGTATAGTCGAATAGCGCATCGTAGGTTGGCATAATGCTGCCGCCAGGGTAGCCGAAGATGGTCTTCACACCCTCTTCCTGTAGAGCCCTCATTAGTGCTTCCGCTCCTGTTATTCTATCTCTCATAATCAATCATTATTCTATGATTCTAACGCCTCCCTTGTCTGCACTCGATACGCTTTGAGCGTATGCTCGTAAGGCCTTTGAGATGACGCGATTGCGCTTTAGAGGCTGCTGTGGGCGGGCAGTCAGTTCTTCGTCGCTCAGTTTGACATTGATGCTGCGCGAGGGGATGTCGATCACGATGATGTCACCATCCTGAATCTTACCAATGTTTCCGCCGTTGGCTGCCTCGGGCGAGATGTGACCGATGGAGAGACCGGATGTGCCTCCTGAGAAACGGCCGTCGGTGATCAGCGCACACTCCTTACCTAGGTGCATAGACTTGATATAAGAGGTGGGATAGAGCATCTCCTGCATGCCAGGACCACCTTTGGGACCCTCGTGGGTAATAACCACGCAGTCGCCTTTTTTCACCTTGCCGCCCAGGATGCCCTCGCAGGCATCTTCCTGGGAGTCGAACACGACGGCAGGACCCTCGAAGTGCCAGAGGCTTTCATCGACACCTGCTGTCTTCACCACACAGCCGTCCTGTGCGATATTGCCGAAGAGCACGGCCATGCCACCATCCTTCGTATAGGCATGTTCGATGTCGCGGATACAGCCCTCGGCACGATTGGTATCGAGTGTCTCCCACTGTGCATCCTGCGATCCCATCACGGTAGAAAACTTACCACCAGGCGCACTGCGATAGATGCGATCTGCCTCGGAATCGATGGTCTCTCCGGTAATGCTGTATTTCTTGATGTCTTCGCCCAGCGTGGCGCCATTGACGCGCTTGCAGTCGAGACGGAGCAGTCCGCCCTTGGCCAGTTCGCCCAGAATGCCCAGGATACCACCAGCGCGGTTCTCCTCCTGAATGGAGTATTTCTGCCAGTTGGGTGCGAGTTTACAGAGGAAGGGTACCTTGCGTGACAGGGCGTCAATATCCTTCATGTTGAAATCTACCTCGGCCTCCTGTGCTACTGCCAGCAAGTGCAGTACGGTATTCGTTGAAGCACCCATCGCAATGTCGAGCGTCATGGCGTTCAGGAAGGCATCACGCGTAGCGATGCTACGAGGCAGTACGCTATCGTCACCCTCCATATAATATTTCAGCGCGTTCTTCACGATGAGTTGTGCAGCATCCTTAAAGAGTTGAATGCGGTTCTTGTGTGTAGCAAGAATACTGCCGTTACCGGGAAGTGAAAGTCCGATAGCCTCAGTGAGTGAGTTCATGGAATTTGCCGTGAACATGCCAGAGCAGGCACCACACCCAGGACAGGCCATCTGCTCGACGTCAGCCAATTCTTCGTCGCTGACAGAAGGGTCGCCGCCTTTGACCATTGCCGTGATGAGGTCAGCATTCTCCCCATTCAACTTATGTGCCTCCATAGGTCCTCCACTGACGAAGACAGTGGGGATGTTCAGTCGCATGGATGCCATGAGCATGCCGGGAGTAACCTTGTCACAGTTGGAAATGCAAATCATAGCATCGGCCTTGTGAGCATTGACCATATATTCCACCGAGTCGGCAATGATATCGCGGGAGGGCAGTGAGTAGAGCATGCCGTCGTGTCCCATGGCGATGCCATCGTCGATGGCGATGGTGTTGAACTCGGCGGCATAGCAGCCCATCTTTTCAATCTCTTCTTTGACAATCTGGCCAATCTCATGTAGATGCGTGTGTCCAGGGACAAACTGTGTGAATGAGTTGACTATGGCAATGATTGGTTTGCCAAACTGTTCGCGCTTCATGCCTGTTGCGACCCATAGGGCGCGGGCTCCCGCCATACGTCTGCCTTCAGTGCAGATGCTGCTTCTGAGTTGATGCTTCATATTGTTGGTATTTGTCTATTTAGTCTTATTCGAAAAGTTCTTCTATGATTTCTATATCGTTCTTTTCCGTGTTCTCTCCATCGCTCTCACTGGTTATTCCCATGTCATCATCCGAGAAACCGTTGCCATGACATGGGTCGAAGTCATCGGGGAAGTCGAACTGGTCAGTCTGTGCGTAATTGAGTGTTGGGTCGTTGTACAGACTCTTCATGTAAAGGGCAAAAATAGGCAGTGCTGCCGAAGCACCCTGTCCGTAAGTCATCGACTCGAAGTGAATGTCTCGGTCGTCACCGCCAACCCAGCATCCAGTCACCAGTTTTGGCGACACACCCATAAACCAGGCATCGCTGTTGGAGTTGGTCGTGCCGGTCTTTCCACCAAGTGGGGCGGTGATGTTGTAACGATGGCGTAGTCGGCCGG
The DNA here is from genome assembly GCA_902799905.1 of uncultured Prevotellaceae bacterium. Lineage (GTDB taxonomy): Bacteria > Bacteroidota > Bacteroidia > Bacteroidales > Bacteroidaceae > Prevotella. Next base: position 43,656 of record CADCCB010000020.1, on the reverse strand, counting down.
CAGTGCCGCCGTCGACAACAGCACGCAGCATGTAAAGCATCTTATCAGCACTCTCGCCGCTGATCACCTCGTTCATGCGTGGTTTGAACTCTGCCAAAAGATTACCTTCATTGTCAGTAATGCGGGTCACATACATTGGGGCAGACCTGATGCCGTGATTGACAAATGCGGAATAGGCACTGACCATCTCGGCTACAGTAATTTCGCAAGGACCTAGACAGAGGGCTGGCGAAGGATGTATCTCTGGATTGCGGATGCCATAGTTGTGGAGCAGTTCAACGAAGCCTTCGGGGGTCAGACGATGCATCATCAGGTAGGCTGAGATCCAGTTGTTAGACTGTTGTAGTCCCCATTTCAGCGTGACCATCTCACCGTAGCGGGCTCGACTGCCATTACGTGGTGTCCAAGGGTTTCCTGCCACGATATAAGTCTCTTGTACGTTAGGAACCTCGTCGCAGGGCGTCATACCGTTCTCCATGGCTAGTGAGTAGAGCAGTGGCTTGATGGTGGAACCCACCTGACGGCGGCCATCAGTAGCCATGTCATAGGCAAAATGCTGGAAGTCGAGACCACCCACATAGGCCTTCACCGCACCGTTCTGTGGAACCATGCTGAAGAATCCAGTGCGCAGGAACGACTTGTAGTAGCGGATGGAGTCCATGGGGGTCATTACAGTGTCCACCTCACCATTGAATGTGAAGACACGCATGGGAGTGCGTGTGTTGAATGACTGAGTGATAGCCTCGTCGGATAGCCTTTCTTCCTTCAGTACGCGATAACGTTCCGACTGTCGGACATTTCGCATCAAGATGCGCTGGACATCGGCAGTAGACAGCGTGTTGGAGTAGGGTGGGTTGCGCTTCTGCTGGTTTGCACGACTGAATTCTGGTTGCAAGAAGCCTACAACATGGTCGTAACAAGCCTGTTCAGCATATTGCTGCATTCGAGAGTCGATGGTGGTGTAAACCTTCAGGCCATCGGTGTAGATGTTGTAATTGGTGCCATCGCGCTTGGTGTTTTTGTTGCACCAGCCGTAGAGCGGGTCTTGCTCCCAGTTGATGGAGTCGATGAAATATTTGACGTAGTTCCACTCAGGATAGTTTTCCCGGATGGGACGATGGGCTGTCATGTAACGACGGAGAAAGTCGCGGAAATAGGTGGCCGAACCGTCTTTGTGGTCTGAGACATGGAACTTCAGGTTCAGGGGAACCTGCGAACAACTATCATATTCTGCCTGAGTGATGTATTCTGCCTTAAGCATCTGGCCCAGTACCACGTTGCGGCGCTCCAGACAGCGGTCACCATAGCGGACAGGGTTGTAATAGGACGGGTTCTTGCACAGACCGATGAGCGTAGCACTCTCGGTAATGGACAGTTCAGATGGCTCTTTAGAGAAATAGGTGTTCGAGGCTGTCTTGATGCCTACAGCATTATGCAGGAAGTCGAAATAGTTCAAATACATCGAGATGATTTCGTCCTTAGTGTAGTTGCGTTCCAACTTGACAGCAATAACCCATTCTATTGGCTTTTGGAGAGCACGCTCTGTAGTGGTCTGTGCCACTTCGACGGTAAAAAGTTGCTTTGCCAATTGCTGGGTGATGGTAGAGCCTCCACCAGCATTGCGCTGTCCCATCAGTCCGCGTTTCACAATGGCACGCCCCAGGGCAAAGAAGTCAATGCCGGAGTGCTCATAGAAACGTATGTCCTCAGTGGCAACCAAAGCCTTTATAAGCCATGGCGAGATGTCGGAATAGTCTACCATTACTCGGTTCTCCCTACTCAGACTCCATGTCCCCAATTGCCTGCCATCGGCCGAATATACCTGCGTGGCATAACGGTTAATGGGGTTCTGCAAGTCTTCAATTGGGGGCATATAGCCAATTTTTCCCTCAGCGATGGCCCAGAAACAACCGGCCACGGCCGTAATAGCCAAAACCAGCATCGTCCAAAGGAAAATAATAAGCCATTTTTTCATCTTTTTACGCTTTTGTTCCTGTTTTAAGTTGCAAATGTACGTCCTTTTTCCGAAATAGACAAATAATTTGGCTGGAAAATGAAAATGAGAGGCCGAAATGACCCCTCATCTTTGTTGTTGTTTTATCAATAAGTTGCCTTAATCCTCTTCTGGCGTTATCAATTTATAGCCTTTTCCGTGGATGTTAATGATCTCAATCTGAGGATCATCTTTCAGGTGCTTGCGCAACTTAGTAATGTAGACATCCATCGAACGGGCGTTGAAATAGTTGTCATCAATCCAGATGGTTTTCAGGGCGAAGTCACGCTGTAAAATCTCGTTGGCGTGTGAGCAGAGTAAGGCCAGCAACTCGTTTTCCTTCGTGGTCAATTTGCGCTGATCGTCGCCGATGGTGAGCAGTTGCTTTTGGGTGTCGAAGGTGAACTTGCCGATGTGGTAGAGTGTTGACTCTTTGTTTTTCTTCCCGCGGACACGGCGTAGGATAGCCTCAATACGGAATACTAGTTCCTCCATGGAGAATGGCTTGGTGATATAGTCGTCGGCTCCCAGTTTGAATCCTTCTAAGATATCCTCTTTCAGCGTTTTGGCAGTGAGGAATATGATAGGGATTTCGGCGTTAGCCGTACGAATTTCCTGTGCAAGGGTAAAGCCATCTTTCTTGGGCATCATTACATCGAGTACGCAGATGTCGAACTTGGTCTTCATAAAAGCCTTGAAGCCTGCTTCACCGTCAGGGCAAAGTTCTGCTTCGTAACCTTTAGCGGCCAGATACTCACGCAACAGCATTCCGAGGTTTTCGTCATCCTCGCAAAGCAAGATTTTCAGTTTGTCTTCCATAATCGTTTCTGATATAAGTTAATACTATGTTGTCTCCTTTAATATAGGCAGTGTGATGGTGAAGGTGGTGCCTTTACCTAGTTCGCTTTCGCATCGTATCTCACCCTCGTGCAGGTTGATGATCTTTTTGACGTATGCCAAACCCAGGCCGAAGCCCTTGACGTCGTGAACATTACCCGTGTGGACACGGTAGAACTTGTCGAAGATCTTCTTCACGTTTTCTTTCTTGATGCCCTGGCCGGTATCACGAATGGAGAAGCACAGGTGCTCGCCCTGGTTCCATGTCTTGATATAAAGGTCGAGTGGCTCGTCGGGCTTGCGATACTTCACGGCGTTGTCCATCAAGTTGGTGATGGCGTTGGTGAAGTGTACCTCATCGACGTAGATGGCCGAGTCTACGGCTTCGATCTCTGTATAGATATGTCCACCGGTATGTTCTACGCGCAGAGAGAATGTGCTAGCAGTGTTCTCCAACAGTTCGTTCAGGTCGAGTTCCTTCTTTTTGAAGGCTGCCGTCTTGCGGTCGAACATCGACATCTGGAGCACCTTCTCCACAAGGAAACGCAGTCGTCGTGACTCGTCACCAATGACGCCTCCGAGGTGCTTCATCATGGCAGGGCTCTTCGGTACTGATTCGTCGTTCAGCATTTGGGCAGCCAGGGAAATGCTGGATATGGGCGTTTTCAACTCATGTGTCATGTTGTTGATGAAATCGTTCTTGATTTCCGTATAGCGTTTCTGGCGGAAAATGATGGCGATGGTGAACAGGAAGGTGATGAGCAGTACCAGGGTGAAGATGACTGACGGAATCATGAAACGCACCGATGAGAAAATATACGAACTCATATCGGGGAAGTGCAGTCGTACAATGCCCATCTTTGATTGTGGGTCGTTGCGGAAGAGTACCTCTTCGTAACTCGACTCTTCGCCCTCCTCACTGTATTCCGGGCAGCGGTAGACCTCGCGGCCGTCAGCCGTACGGACGGTAAAGTGGTAGGGGATGTTGATGCCGTTGTTCGTCAGTTCCTGTCTGATGTCTAGGTCGAGCATTTTGAAGTTTACGCGTTCGTTCAGTGGCTTCTCGCTGGCGGTATAGAGTATGTTGTACACCACCTCGTCGAGCAATGCTTTCTGGTAGACATAGCGGTTGCGAACCACTTCCTGCAACGACTTTGTGGCTTCCGATAACTGGTCTTTATCCGTGCGCATCATCATGGCTTTAGGCACGTTGGCTGGCTTGGTGGTGAAAGTCTTCAGTTCGAAGGCAGAGTAGAACGTGCCGTCGTCGGCCGATACCGAGAACTGGTGGGCTTGTTGGATGCTGCCGTCCAGACCGTTGATTATCAGTGAGTCTTGGGTTACGGCACGGCGCTCAACATCGTTGATGTCTTTTTCTAGATAGCGCGATGTCTCGTTTACCTCTAGGTTCCTCGATGCTTGATAGAGCGAGCGCTTTACGCTTTCGTCGAACTGCTCCTTCTTCATCTTTGCAATCTCTTCAATGTAAGAGATTTGCATGTAGAGCAGACCAAGGAACGAGAGTCCCATGATGATAGCGATAGCCCATATTGTAGATTTCTTCATACCTTAGTTGCTTTGATTGACAATGCAAAGGTATGAAGAAATCAAGAAATGTAAATCTTTTAAGTTAATTGTTTCTGTTAATTTTAACGTCTTTAACAGAATTAGTTATTTTTAATCTCTAATTTGCAATTATCTGTCTTTGTCGTAGGCGTGTACGGGATAGTCGATGGTGTAGTGCAGGCCTCGGCTCTCCTTTCGCTCCAGTGCCCAACGGGTAATCAGATATCCTACGTTGATCATATTGCGCAGTTCGCAGATGTCCTTCGAGGCTTTCACGCGCTTAAAAAGCCGTTCTGTCTCTTCGTAAAGCATGTCAAGACGGTCCCATGCACGATGCAGGCGCAGGTCACTGCGTACGATGCCTACATAGTTGGCCATGATTTGGTTCACTTCGCGCACGCTTTGGGTGATGAGAACCTTCTCCTCGTTGGTCATCGTCCCCTCGTCGTTCCACTCAGGCACTTTTTCATTGAAGTCATATAGGTCGACATGCTGTAGTGAGTCCTTCGCTGCAGTGTCTGCATATACCACCGCCTCGATGAGCGAGTTGGAGGCCAGTCGGTTTCCGCCGTGCAGACCGGTGCATGAGCACTCGCCGAGGGCATAGAGACGCTCGATGCTGCTTTGCCCGTTCAGGTCTACCTTGATGCCGCCACACATGTAGTGAGCAGCAGGCCTTACGGGGATGTAGTCGGTGGTGATGTCGATGCCCATCGAGAGGCACTTCTGATAGATGTTGGGGAAGTGGTGGCGTGTCTCGGCAGGATCCTTGTGGGTGACATCAAGGCACACATGGTCTATGCCATGAATCTTCATCTCTTTATCGATGGCACGGGCTACGATGTCGCGAGGGGCCAGCGACAACCGCTCATCATATTTTTGCATAAACTCCTCGCCGTTGGGCAGTTTCAGTATGCCGCCATAGCCGCGCATAGCCTCTGTGATGAGGTAGGCGGGGTGGGTCTCCTTCGGATTGTGCAGTACTGTAGGATGGAACTGCACGAACTCCATGTCGGCCACCGTTCCCTTGGCGCGATAGACCATAGCGATGCCATCGCCAGTAGCAATGATGGGGTTCGACGTGGTCAGATACACAGCCCCGCAGCCGCCCGTACACATAACGGTGATTTTTGAGAGGTAGGTGTCCACTTTCTCCGTGTCGGGGTTCAGCACATAGGCACCATAACATTGAATGTTTGGTGAACGGCGTGTGACACGTACACCCAGATGGTGCTGGGTGATGATTTCCACGGCAAAGTGGTTCTCCTTAACGGTGATGTCTGGGTTGCTCCTCACGGCTTCCATCAGTCCGCGCTGTATCTCTGCCCCAGTGTCATCGGCATGGTGCAGAATTCTGAACTCCGAGTGACCACCCTCGCGGTGCAGGTCGAACTCTCCGTCGTCCTTACGGTCGAAGTTCACTCCCCATCCCACTAGTTCCTTGATTTGCTCTGGCGCTTTTCTCACCACCTGCTCCACGGCTGCACGGTCAGAGATGAAGTCGCCTGCCACCATCGTGTCTTCTATATGCTTGTCGAAGTCGTCAACCGCCAGATTGGTGACGCTGGCCACGCCACCTTGGGCAAACGACGTGTTGGCCTCGTCGAGCGAAGTCTTACAGATTAGGCACACCTTACCTTTCTTTGTGCGTGCCACCTTCAGGGCGTAACTCATACCGGCCACGCCTGCTCCGATAATCAGGAAGTCATATTTATAGACCATGATACATGTGTTTTGATGGTGCAAAGATAAGAAAAAAATACGAATAACGAATGATGAATTACGAATTATTTAGAAAATAATTCAGAATAATGAACTATGAATTATGAATTATTTCGTACCTTTGTCGGCGTATATGATGAAAAGACTGTTTTTTTCTGCCGTTCTGTCGCTGTCTATGACCCTTTTATGGGCTCAGACCGATGTGCAGCCAGGCCACTCTGAGACCTACTGCTCCGATGAGGCTCGACCCTGGCCGCTCAATCTGCAGTGGCGGCTGGACTCAATGATGCGTGACCCTCTGCTGGACTATACCCAGTTGGGGCTGATGGTGTGGGATCTTACCGACGATTGCTCGTTATTTTCCTTCAACCACCGCCAGTTGCTGCGACCAGCCTCTACGATGAAGGTACTTACCGCCGTCACCGCCCTCGATGTGCTGGGCACCGACTATCAGTTCACCACCTCTTTATATTATAAGGGAGATATTCAGGGGCGTACTCTCGTGGGTGACCTCTTCTGTGTGGGTGGCATGGATCCTGCCTTCTCACGTGACGACTTGAAGGCCTTTGCCGAGAGCCTCCATCAGGCTGGTATCGACACTATCAGCGGCCGTGTAGTGTCTGATGTGTCGATGAAGGATACGCTGAAGTGGGGTGAAGGTTGGTGCTGGGATGACCAAAACCCAACGCTGTCGCCCCTGCTTGTTGACCGTAAGGCTAACTTTACGTCCCAACTGGTGAACGCGCTGGCTGAGAAAGGCATCGTCGTGCGCAATGTGACTGTGGGCATGGGCCTTTTGCCCAGGGATGCTGTGCTTGTCAGCCGCCGTCAGCGTAGTATAGACCACATACTGCAGCGTATGATGAAGGACAGCGACAACCTCTATGCCGAATCCGTGTACTATCAGATAGCCGCGCGCGAGGGTTCTCAGGCCAAGGCCCTCTATGCCCAGCGTCAGCAGCGAGCACTCCTTGAACGGGCTGGTCTGCTGAGCAGTCGCTACCGGCTGGCTGACGGTAGTGGACTGTCGCTCTACAACTACCTCTCGGCTGAGGCCGAGACAAAGGTGCTTCGTTACGCTTATTTGCATAAGCCTGTTTATGAACATTTGTTACCTGTGTTGCCAGTGGCTGGTGTCGATGGAACCTTGAAAAAGCGTATGAAGGATACACCTGCCGGGGGCAAAGTGCGGGCCAAGACGGGCACCCTAACGGGTATCATCTCGCTGGCAGGCTACTGTACGTCCTCCAATGGCCATCTGTTGTGCTTTGCCATTATCAACCAGGGGGTGCAGAGTGCCTCTGAGGCACGAGGATTCCAAGACCGCATCTGCACCATATTGTGTGAATAAGAAATAACTGTAAGCATGAAGTTCCTGAATTTGCATTGCGCTATTCTTTTATGTTGTTGTAGCATGGTTGTTCATGCTGCCCCTGTGGAACATCAGGGACAGTATGTAATAGTCAGACCCAACAGCAGTAGCGCACGCATTGTCAGGTTGCAGGTGGTCAGTGATGAAATTGTTCGAGTGCAGGCCACCTCGGCAGAATGCCTGCCAGAGAAGGCTCAAAGTCTGATGATTGTCAATCAGAAGGCAAAGCCGAATTATGAAGTGAACCAAGACGGGAACTTTGTATATGTGAAAACGGCCAAGTTGACGACTGTCGTTGACCAAAGTACAGGTGTGGTCTCATTTTATGATATTCGAGGGAAAAAAATCTTGGGAGAGACGCAGAATGGCAAGTGCTTTTGGCCCTACAGTGTGCCTGACCGTGAGATTGGTGTCGACTCTGTCAGGGTGACCGAGACACAGCGCAACGGACTGTCGTGGCAATTGTCTTTCGAACCTTCTGACGATGCGCTTTATGGTCTGGGTCAGCATCAGTCCGAGGAACTAAACATGCATGGCAAGAATGAGGACCTTTTTCAGTATAATACCAAAGTGAGTGTCCCCTTTGTCATTTCTCCGAAGGGTTATGGCATCCTTTGGGACTCGTATTCCTATTGTCGTTTTGGCCAGTCGGAGGACTACCTTCAGTTGAACCGCGCTTTTTGCCTTTATGACAAGAATGGTATTGAAGGTGGTCTCACGGCAACCTATACTGATAAGGATGGCCGTACGTTGGTGCGTCAGGAAGACAGCATTTATTATGAATATGATATGCCTGCCAAACAACGGTTGTTAGATGACGGTGGTATTCAGAACCTGCCCGAGAACTTCAACCTTGACGGTGCCACTGTTGTCTACGAAGGTTTTATAGAACCACGATCCTCATCTCTGATCTCACAGTTTATCCTCTATTACGCTGGTTATATCAAGGTCTATATTAACGGTGAACTGGTGGTGCCGGAACGCTGGCGTACAGCATGGAATCCCAATACCTATAAATTTGTAGCCAATGTGCCTGAGGGTGAGAAAACTCCTTTGCGCATAGAGTGGCGGCCTGATGGAGCCGTTAGTTATTGTGGCTTGCGAGTAGCCAAGCCTCGTCTTAATGAAGAGAGAAAGCAACTTACGATATGGAGCGAGATGGCGCAGGATATGGACTATTACTTTATTGCTGGCGCATCAATGGATGAGGTTATTAGTGGCTATCGCTTGCTTACAGGACGTGCACCGGTCTACCCAAAGTGGGTGCTTGGCTATTGGCAAAGCCGTGAGCGCTATAAGACGCAAAAGGATGTCATGGGTACGTTTAATGAGTTTCGCCGTCAGCATCTGCCCATTGACAATATTGTGCAGGACTGGAACTATTGGGAGGAAGACCAGTGGGGCAGTCACCAGTTTGAGTCTTCGCGCTATCCCGATCCACAACAGATGATTGATAGTATTCATCAAATGCATGGTCGTTTCATGATTTCAGTCTGGCCGAAATTTTATTGCAATACAGACAACTATAAACAACTTGACGCAAAAGGATGGATGTACCATCAGGCAGTGGCCGATAGCATCCGCGATTGGGTGGGCCCTGGTTATATCGGTTCGTTTTATGATGCCTATGACCCCGATGCACGCAAATTGTTCTGGCATCAAATGGACGAGAACCTCTACTCTGGCCTCGCTCTCAAGAAAGACGGTGGCAAGATCGATGCATGGTGGATGGATGCCTCAGAACCAAATGTTCGTGATTGTACTCCCATGTGGTACCGAAAAGCACTCTGTGGCCCAACAGCCCTTGGTACTTCGACAGAATATTTCAATGCCTATGCCTTGGTCAATGCTCAGGCCATCTACGAGGGTCAGCGTAACTCTTGGAAGGTAAACAGTAAATTGTTGAATAGTCAAATTCCTGAGCCTCGTGTGTTCCTGTTGACCCGTAGCGGTTTCGCAGGCTTACAGCGCTACTCTACGGCTACGTGGAGTGGTGACATCGGCACGCGTTGGGAGGATATGCGTGCGCAAATGACTGCCGGGATGAATTACTCACTTTCTGGTTTGCCATTCTGGGGCATGGATATTGGAGGCTTCTGTGTGGAGAACCGCTATGTGAAGGCTCAGAACTTTTTTGACAAGACGGGTCGTGAAAATGATGACTTGCGTGAGTGGCGTGAGTTGCAGACCCGCTGGCTGCAGTTTGGCACTTTCGTACCTCTGTTCCGTGTTCATGGCCAGTGGCCGTTGCGTGAACCTTGGAATATCGCCCCCAAGGGGCATCCTGCCTACCAGTCTTTCGTCTATTACGACCGTCTGCGCTATCGTCTGATGCCCTACCTTTATAGTATGGCCGGATGGGTACACCTGAAGGATTATACCATGATGCGTGCATTGGTGATGGACTTTACTGATGATGATCGTGTACTCGATATCAAGGACCAGTGGATGTTCGGACCGTCGCTGATGGCATGTCCCATCAGTGAATATAAGGCACGCAACCGCTCCGTCTACTTCCCTAAAGGACGTGGCTGGTTTGACCTATATACCGGCAGAATGGTCGTCGAATCTGAAACTGGCGTTTCCAGTCGCAGGCTTGTAGTGGATGCTTCCTATGACCGTATTCCCGTTTTCGTACCAGAGGGTTCAATCATTCCCTTTGGTCCAGAAATGGAGTGGAGTGACGAGAAACCGGCCGAACTCATCCACCTTTTTATCTATGGTGGCCGTGATGCGCAGTTCACACTCTATGAGGACGAGGGAACTAATTATAACTATGAAAAAGGGCAATACGCTACCATTAATATCCGTTTTGACGAGGCTGCCAAAACCGTTACTTTCGACAAACGTGAGGGTAGTTTTCCTGGAATGCTGCAGCAGCGTCGTTTCAACATTGTCTATATCGACAAGAATCATCCGCACACCCTGAATCTCGACAATCCAAAGGGACATGTGGTGACTTATAAAGGTAAGCAAATCACAGTAGATGTTCAATAACTAAAACCAATATCAGATGACAAAAAAGTTCATGTTGGCATCGCTTTTGGCGATGATTACAATGAGCAGTTCAAACGCTCAGGTCTATCTTGACCCGCAGGCTCCAGTCGAGGAACGTGTGAAGGATGCCTTGAGCCGCATGACCACTCACGAGAAAATAAAGGTGCTTCACGCACAGAGTAAGTTCACTTCAGCCGGCGTGCCCCGTCTTGGCATACGCCAGTTGAATATGGATGACGGACCTCATGGGGTGCGTGAAGAACTGGAATGGAATACATGGAATGTGGCCAAATGGACTAACGACTATTGTGTGGCTTTTCCCTCTCTCACCTGTCTGGCTGCTACCTGGAATCTAGAACTGTCTACCCTTTATGGTAATGCAATCAGTGAGGAATTTGCTTTCCGTGGCAAGGACCTGTTGCTTGGTCCTGGTGTAAATATCCAGCGTACGCCGATGAACGGCCGTGCTTTTGAGTATATGGGCGAAGACCCCATGCTGGCAGGCGAGATGGCGATACCCTATATTCTGGCAGCGCAGAAGAATGGTGTTGGTTGTTGTTTGAAGCACTATGTGCTCAACGATCAAGAGACAGACCGCTTTACGGTGAATGTCAATGTCTCAGAACGGGCTCTGCGCGAGATTTACCTCTATCCCTTTGAGCAGGCCGTGAAGCGTGCGCATGTGTGGTCGCTTATGGGCTCCTACAATCTGTGGCAGAACGTGCATTGCTGCCATAACGACTCCCTGCTCAACGGCATTCTGAAGAAGGAGTGGCAGTGGGATGGTGCCCTGGTGAGCGACTGGGGCGGCACCACCAATACGAAAGAAGCCGTCTATGGTGGACTTGATATAGAGATGGGTACGTTTACCGATGGCAAACTGAAGGAGAGTGAGTTTACATACGATGACTATTATCTTGCTCAACCTTTCGAGGCACTGATTGAAGAGGGAAAGGTGCCAATGTCAGTGCTCGACGAGAAGGTGAGCCGTGTGCTGCGCATCATCTTCCGTACTGCTATGAATCCTAACAAAGTAGTAGGATCGTTATGCAGTGAGGCCCATTATGACGTTTGTCGTGAGATTGGCGAGGAGGGCATTGTGTTACTGCGCAATGAAAAAATAAAAAAAACAAAGGATTCTTCACCGCTGTTGCCGCTCGACCTCTCAAAGTATCAGCGCATTCTGGTGGTGGGTGAGAATGCTACCCGCTCCCTCACTCAGGGTGGCGGTTCCTCTGAACTGAAGACCCTCCGCGACGTCTCTCCTCTGGATGGTCTGCGCTGTCAGTTCTCATTGGCCAATAGTCAATTGTCTGTTGACTATGCTCCAGGCTACGCCTCCGGTCGTGCCATGTATGACCATGTGGACCGTGTTGATCCTGCCCGTCAGGCCGAGTTGAAGACAGAGGCGTTGGAGAAAGCCAAGAATGCCGACCTCATTATCTTTATTGGCGGTATGAACAAGAATCACAAGCAGGACTGCGAGAATGGCGACCGCGAGTCATACGATCTCTCGTTTGGACAGAACGAACTCATCAGCGAACTGGCACAGATACAGCCGCGCATTGTGGTAGTGACCTACGGTGGAAACCCCTACGCCATGCCGTGGATCAATCAGGTGCCAGCCCTTGTTCACTGCTGGTATCTGGGCAGCGAGTCTGGTTCTGCCTTGGCTAATGTGCTTACAGGCAAGGTATGTCCCAGCGGCAAACTGCCTGTCACCTTTGCACGGAATTATGAGGATTATCCCTACGTGAAATACGGAAAGGAGGCCTATCCTGGTGTTGATCGTCAGGTATATTATAAAGAGGATGTGTTTGTAGGCTATCGCGGCTTCGAGCGTGACAAGGTGAAACCGCTCTTCCCCTTCGGTTTTGGACTTAGTTATACCACGTTCCAGTATGCTAAACCCACCGTTAATGTGCAAGATGGCAAGATTGTGGTTGAGGCCACCATTACCAATACGGGCTCAGTGGCTGGTAAGGAGGTGGTGCAGGCCTATGTGTCAGCCCCCAAGAGTAAGCAGATGGAGAAACCTTTGAAGGAACTTAAGGGCTTTGCTAAGACAGGGTTGCTACAGCCTGGACAGAGCGGGAACATACGTATCACTATCCCTTGTGAACGTCTAGCCTCATGGGATGAGACCACCCACCAATGGCTTCTCGATAAAGGTACCTACACCATCCAACTGGGTGCCAGCAGTGCCGATATCCGTGTGAAAGAAGCAGTAGTTATTTAACGCATAATGAAATTGTTTAATTAAAATCTTAACAACGATGAAAAAAGCAATGATGATGATTGCCATGCTGATGGCAACTGTTGCTATGCAGGCACAAACCAAGTTCCACGATGTTGAAGCCAACGATGCTCAGGGACCAGTGAAATCACTCGAAATCTCGGTGATGGGGCAGACTCAGAAATTCAACTTCACGAAGGAAGGTAAAATGGATGAAGGTAGTAGTCTTGTCGATGCCGTGTATGATGCTGACGGCTACATGCAGTCGGCCAAGATGAAGATTATGGGTAATGAGATGCCCATCGCTTACAAATGGGAGAACGGACGGGTGATTAGTCAGTCTTCCAATATGATGGGTCAGGAAGTGAAAATTACCTATGCTTACAACGACAAGGGTGCTGTGGCCAGTCAGACTATTGAGGGCGGTCCGCAGTCAATGACCATTAACTATACCGACTTCCAGTATGACTCCCATGGCAACTGGATTAGTCGTAAGACGAGTATGATGGGGCAGGAAATGGAACAGAAACGTACGATCACCTATTATGAATAAAAGGGACAGTTTGGCGTCCTAAGTCTATTATTATAGACTAAGATTACTCCCACTCCGCCAAGTCGGCTTTCGACTTGACGGAGTGGGTTGTTTCTGGGGGTAGAGTGGGGAAGAAGGTGATGCCTGTGATGCGCTCCACCTGAGCAATGGTGTTGACATAAAGGTCTTTCTTGCTGTTCCCGTCGGTGTTGCGGCAAATGAAACCGATGCCCTTGGGTGTGCCGTTGAGGCAGAGCACTACTTTAAAGAAAGCCTCCGGTACCACCACGTGGTTTTGGCCAATGCTCTGGCGCTCTTGTCGGAAGAGTATGGGGCCACATACAATATAGATATCGCCAAAACGCTCTGCCCATCTGCGACATGCCATTTCTATCTGGTTCCACGTACCGCTGTTCAGGTTGTTGTTTTGTGGACAGCAGTTGGTGAACAGGAACGACTCATACATAGCCTCCGCATCCCATTTGTTGTCACCGGCAGGACACATGTGACCGCGACTCCAACCAGAACCCCTATAGTCATATAGGGTAGCACGTGGCTCGTCAACTTCTTCATCTTCATGCCACGCTCCGCCTGGCCTCTGGTGTGAACCCTTTGTGTGGCCTGCCGTCAGATGCCACGCCACCCAGTTGGGTATCTTGGTGTCTTTGTTATATGATGTCACATAGGCTTTCCTCGTGAGAATTTGTTCTGGGACATCTTTCATAGGGGCAGGGATGAAGGTCATCATCTGTCCTGCTGCACTGCCCACCATCATGAACATTATGACTGTTAGGCAGACGGTGGTGGCAAAAGAGTGCCAATGGTTGTTATGTGTTCTGTTCATCAAACTGCAAAAATAGGTATTTTCTTTGAAATCTCCAAATCTCGTAATGAAAGGAGGAGTGGTACCTCCAGGAATCGAACCGGGGACACACGGATTTTCAGTCCGATGCTCTACCAACTGAGCTAAGGCACCATCATTATGTTCTTTCTAGGCAATCCTCTTGATTGCGGGTGCAAAGGTACAAAGAAAAAAATAATCCGCCAAACATTTGACGGATTATTTTTCTTCTTTTAACTAAAAATGCCTGTTTTTCCGCTGTCTCTATTCTTTCTGCTTGATGAATTTGCCTGCGGCGTTCTTCATCTCGGCCAGACCTTTGGGGTTGTATACCACCACGAAACCTGCCCCCGACTGCTCTACCATCCAGAAGTTGCCGAGGGTGTCGGCAAAGATTTGGTTGGCATTTTGAACGACGAGGAGGTCACGGCGACCAACATTGATATTGGTGGCTAGTTGCTTCATCATGGTTGGGGCTTTGCCAGTGGTGCTGAAACGGACGAAACGGTTCAATGCGTTGTCACCCATGTAGGAGAAACCAGAACCATTGCTATCCAGTGCGCCGTCGTACAGCCTTAGGCCTTCAGATGTGATGGTGGAGGTCTCAGTCCACTTGAACTCCTTGGCGTCGGTCTTCATCACCCGTTTGCCGCCCACGATATAGATGTCGCTGCCTATTTGGCGTATCGTGATGGGATGGTCGTTGAGCAGGGTCGACATATCCTGTACACTGGCGGGGTCGCTGTCAGGGTTGCCGTCATTGCGATAGACCAGGGCTCGGAAGTTGTTCACGCCGAAGAAGTCGCCATCGTCGGTGACGAGGAAGTCGTCAAGGCCGTCGTGGAAACTCTTCACGATGCGGTTGCCTTCTTTCAGGTCAATCACGTATTGGTGGCAGTTTTGTCCGCCGTAGGCCATATAGCGTCCGTTAGGCGAAAAGACAATCTTCTTGAAGTTATCCATAAAGCCACGGTCTATCTCGCTAATCAGTTCCGACGTGCTGACGTCCTTGCCGTTGTATCGCACAATGCCAAGTCCTTCCACGTCCAGGTAGAGGTCTTTACCATAGGCACCGATGCTGATGATACCCGGACGACTACCCTTACGCTTGCCCGGCACGGTCTCTGTCAGGTTGCCTGTCTTCTTGTCAACGGCCAGCACGGCATTGTCGCCATAGGTCGACTGCATGAAATAGACGTAGTCGTCGTTTTCGGTGAAGGGCTTTTCAACACTGGCCTGGTTCAGTTGTCCAATGACGGCATATTTGCTCTTGGAATAGTAAATCTGCTCCTTGTCTTTCGCCTGTGGCTCATCTATAGGAGGTTGGGGATCGTCGATAGGTGGCCGTGGATCGTTTATAGGTGGTTGTGGATCGTCAATAGGCATCGGCGTGGGATCATCTATGATGAATATATCCCTGTCTTCCTGCTCCTTCTCTTTAGGTTTCCTTCCTTTAATGAGGCACTCAATACTGATGCACAGTGTGTCACCGCAAAGGTCGATGGCTGGACGCTCTGGAGTTCCCACATAAGTGGCCACACACTTTGGCGGCTCATAATTGGTAGTATCCTTGGCATTCTCTCTGCCCTTTTTCTTCTCTTTCTCTTTCTCCTTTTCCTTCTCCTTCTCAATAATCTTCGTCTGCTTCTTCAGATGAAAGTGCTTCTTGAAGAAGTCTATCATGTCACGGTGTTCGAACATCGAGGCCAACGTGGTGTTGCCCGTCGTAGGATCGGTGTAGCCCATGGCACCGCTGAGAGCCTTGACGGCCGCATAGGCAGCAGCAGTGTATTTGCCTTTGGGATTGCTGACCTCCGAATAGACGAATACCACACCCACTATCTTGTCATATTCCTTGTCGTAATAGAAGTAGTTGTCAAACACCATCTCGATGTTGGCGCCAGCAAGGAGTGACAGCCACGAGTTGCTTAGGTCTATCTTGTTCACGATGTGGCCGCCTTCGTGGCCGTTGAACATCAGTTCTTCCATTTTGCCCTGTTTGATGGCATCCTTCCACGTCCTGCTGGTGGTATGGGCTATGTTGGCCTTGGTGAGTTCTTGGCCGAACTTCTCGCGCATGCCGTCTTCCAGTGCTGCCCATAGGCCGAGGATGGACATCGAATAGGTCATGGTGGTCATCATGGCGGCTTTGGCCGACTCCTGACCGTCGAAGACAAACACGGTAGTGCGTGTCTGGCGTCCGAAGAAAAGGTTGAGTATGCTCTCATACTGCTTCAGTGTGCCTTCGAATTTTTCATCCTTCATCGGTGTGGCATACTTCGTTGAGGAGATACTCATCATGCGCGATTCCAGATCTGGATAGCAGTATTCGGGGAAGGACTCGATGGTGCCGTCGGGGTTGTCGAAATAGAAATAGTCTGTTTCGAGCATCGCCTTTGTTCCTCGTGTGTTTTCACTAGTACCTTGACCACCACTTTGTACTGCGCCTTGTTCCTTTTGTCCGTTACCTTTGTTGTCTTGACCAGCATTCGAAGGCTGTTTCGGTGTGGTGCTTGGTTGAGGATGCAGTGCCTGGTCAATCAACTTTGAGAGTTCATCTGGGCTATGCCCTTCCTCCAGCAGTTTTCTGCCCAGTTCGAGGCGTGCCTCCACCTTTGTACGGTTGGCTTCTTTCTGCTCATTATATATCTCCATTTCTCTACGATAGACAAAATCAGCCACACCCTCTGTAATATTGTTGTAGTTGTCTAAGACCTGACCACCCCAATCTGTAATCCATTTGCTCAATTCCTTCAACTTCTGAATATTGTCAACGGAGATGATAGGGTTGTCTGTCTGCTTGGCTGCTCTTATGGCTTCGTCGAAACAAATACCGATGGCGAATTCTCTCTCTAGATCAAGCACGTCGAGTGCATTGTCAATCTTCTTGGCTCCACCATTGGCCAGGAAGTTGTCAACCTTGTCAAACAGCGAAGGGTTCTGTTTGAATTTGTTGTATTCTTCGCGAAAACTGAGCACCTTCTTGCTGTCAAGAGGCATTTTCTCTGTCTTTTTCTCTCCGTTAACGGTCTGTGTCACGGTTACCGAACTCGTGCCTGCATATTGGAATTCTACAGTGGTCAGACTATTGACCATCTCTGTCGGAAAACCATAGTTGTTCACCTTGATAGAGGTCTGGTCTTTACCCTTGAAGATAATCTGGTCCACCGAGTTGCCATAGCCATAGGCTACCGTGGTCAGCATGTTCGTTGACTTGTCGTAACCCACTTCTTTGTGGGGCTGTTGTGCCAGCATGGCAATGCTTGCTGCAAGCAGGCATAGTGTCAAGGATAGTTTTCTTTTCATAGTTGTAGGTTTTTGTTTACTCGGCAAAGCCTAAGTCTTACTTAGTATTGCTCTCGCTGCTCAGCGGATTGACACTTCGTGTCTAACCGTATCGCGACTCTGCAATGCTTAATCTTACTTAGTATTGCTCTCGCTGCTCAGCGGATTCCAGCCTTGAGCCTTGAGTTCAAACTCTTGGTTGTCGCGGGTGACGAGCACTTGGCCGAACTTCTGGTCGGTGATATGACCTATGAGATGGACATCCTCCAGATCTTTTACCTTCTCAAGGTCACCGATGGGCACGGTGAACAGCAGTTCATAGTCTTCACCGCCATTGAGGGCACAGGTGGTGACGTTCATCTCCATCTCCTCGGCCATCACGGCGGTCTGGTAGTCGATGGGCAGTTCTTTCTCGAAAATGCGGCAGCCTACGCCCGACTGCTTGCAGATATGCATCAGTTCGGATGAGAGACCGTCGCTGACATCCATCATGGCGGTGGGATGTATGCCTGCCTCGCGCAACTTACGTACAATGTCGCCACGGGCCTCGGCCTGCAATTGTCTTTGGAGCAGGTACTCTTTTCCCGCAAAATCGGGCGTTGCGATCGTTGAGAGTTGTGCGTTGAGGGTTGAGAGTTTCTGGCTGTCGCCAGCCTTCTTCGCAGCGGCGATCTTTTTCTGCAGTTCGTTCACCTGTGTATAGTAGACGGCTTTCTCTCGCTCGAGGAGTTGAAGGCCCATATAGGCGGCCCCCAGGTCGCCGGAGACGCAGATTAGATCAGTGTCGTGGGCACCGTTGCGGTAGACGATGTCCTCGCGGCGAGCCTCGCCAATGCAGGTGATGGAGATGGCCAGGCCAGTATACGATGATGTGGTGTCGCCACCCACGATGTCGACACCCCATTTCTCGCATGCCAAACGCAGTCCGGCGTAGAACTGCTCCATGTCCTCTACGGTGAAGCGTTTGCTGAGGGCGAGTGAAACGGTGATCTGGCGTGGTGTGCCGTTCATCGCAAACACGTCGCTGATGTTGACCATAGCCGACTTGTAGCCCAGATGCTTCAGGTCGGTATAGGTGAGGTCGAAGTGGACACCCTCCATGAGCAGGTCGGTGGTGACGAGCACCTCAGTATCGGGGTAGTGAAGTACGGCGCAGTCATCGCCTACGCCGTATTTCGTTGATTCGTTCTTGTTTTCTAAGTCTTTGGTCAGCCGGTCAATGAGGCCGAACTCTCCAAGTTGTGCTATTTCCATTCTTTTCGTTTTTGTTTGTTGCCATGTCATGGCAACATACTGAATTTTACGCTGTGCGTACAATCATCTCACGCATGATCTCGGTCATGATGGGCTGAGCCTTGTCGGCAGCCTCCTGTACCTCCTCGTGAGAGACCTCGACGGGATTGTCGAAACCACCCAAGTCGGTGACGACGCTAATGCCGAAGGTGCGGATGCCGCAGTGGTGGGCCACGATGACCTCTGGCACTGTCGACATGCCCACGGTGTCACCACCCAGAATACGATACATCTTATACTCAGCAGGGGTCTCGAAGGTAGGACCTTGTACGCCCATATAGACACCGTACTGCAGGCGGATCTTCTTCTCACGGGCTATCTGGCTAGCCAGTTTGATGAGTGCAGGGTCGTAGGTCTCATGCATGTCTGGGAATCGTGGACCCGTGGGGAAGTTCTTGCCACGCAGCGGGTGCTCCGGGAAGAAGTTGATATGGTCTGTGATGACCATCAGGTCGCCAATCTTGAATCCTGGATTCATGCCACCGGCAGCATTGCTGACGAAGAGCGTCTTGATGCCCAGTTCATACATCACGCGAACGGGGAATGTGACCTCCTTCATCGAGTAGCCCTCGTAGTAGTGGAAACGGCCTTTCATAGCCATGATGTCGACGCCTCCCAGTTTGCCAAAGATGAGTTTCCCGCTGTGACCTTCGACGGTGGACACGGGGAAGTTGGGAATCTGTTCGTAGGGAATCTCGAGCGTATCAGTTATTTCTGAAGCTAATTGTCCTAGGCCGGTTCCCAGTATTATGGCTGTCGTGGGACTTGTGGTCATCCTTGCTTTTAGCCAGGATGCTGTTTCTTGAATTTTTGAGTACATAGCCTTTAATGTTTTCGTTAAACTTATCTTCTTGGTCAAGCATAAAGTTGACACGTATTGGCAGGGTATAGATGTGCCGACGCACTTCGTCGCTGAGTCCGTCGATGTGTGTCAGACGGGCGGCATCTTTCTCGGTGGTGATGATGACCTTTGGCGACGGCATGGCTGCAAACACATTGTTGATGTGGGCAATGTCCTTCTCGCGGAAGTGGTGGTGGTCAGGATAGTTCAAGAGGGTCAGGTGGCTGTTGACTGCCTGTTCGAAGTCTTCTCTAATCTGCCTGGGCGATGCGATGCCGGTGAGCAGTAGTACGTTCCTGTCCTCCAAGTCTTTCAGACTGTCAATTGTCTCAGTATTCTCTTGTGGGAACAAGGGCTGTGGCGCATCGTAGTCGAAGGTGGTGAAGAACAATTGTTGGTATGGGAAGAGGTTCATCGCCTTGTTGATGACACGAAACTCCATCGGCTTGAGGTCCTTCGGACATTTCGTGACAATCACGATGTCAGCCCTGTCCTTGCCCTTCAGCGGTTCGCGCAGTCGTCCGGCAGGCAGCAGTTTGTCATAGATGATGAGGCGATGATAGTCCACCAGCAGGATGTTGATGCCAGGTTTCACTTGTCGGTGCTGGAAGGCATCGTCAAGGATGATGGCGTCAATACTGTCGTCCTGTGCTGTCAGCGTGTTGATGGCCCTGACACGCTTGCCATCCACGGCAACGGTGACTTGAGGGAATTTCATCTTGATCTGGTAGGGCTCGTCGCCGATGTCCCTCGCTGTACTGGAGTCGTCGGCCACCAGGAATCCGCGTGTCTTCCGCTTATAGCCTCTGCTAAGCACAGCGACGTGGTTCTGCTTCTCTAACAGTCGGACCAGATACTCCACATGTGGTGTCTTGCCTGTTCCTCCTACGGTGATGTTGCCTACCGATATGACAGGGACGTGAAAGGCGTGGCTCTTCAGTAGGCCCACGTCATAGCAGAAGTTGCGAAACTGCACTCCTAAGCCGTAGAGCCAACTGAAGGGCAACAGCCAATCGTTGATTTTAATGAAATCGCCTTCCAATCCTTATTTCCTTATTTTATAGACAGCGAGAAGGGCAGACGGGCTTGCAGACGGTTACGCTGACGGTCCTTGCGCATTTCCATCAGCGGCTCGTACAGTTCACCCAGCATCTCCTTCATCTCTTCGTCCAGGTAACTGCCCTTCTTCTCCTCGGTGCTGGCGAGCAGAGTCTCCAGCCAGTCAGCCTTAGCAGGGTAGGGGACAGCATAGTATTTCTCCAGTGAAGCCAGTTCGGCAGCCTTCTTCACGGCATCGTCGAGCGAGCCAAGTTGGTCGACCAGTTTGATGGGCAGGGCATCGCTGGCTATCCAGACACGACCCTGTCCAATCTCGTTCACCTGTTCCTTGGTCATGCCTCGTCCATCGGCCACGATGCCGAGGAAGGTGTCGTAACCGCGGTCGACATACGACTGGAGATAACGAATCTCCGTCTCGTTGTCCTTCGCGAAGATCAGGTTGGTCTCGTAGTCGCCATACTTGTTGGTGCTCACGCCGTCCCAGGTGACTCCCAGTTTGTCGGTAACCAGTTCGCTGGCGTTAGGAATCAGGGCGAAGATGCCGATAGATCCTGTCACGGTGGTAGGCTCTGCCACAATATAGTTGGCAGGTGCGCTGATCATATAGCCGCCAGAGGCTGCATAGCCACCCATCGACACGACGATGGGCTTCTTTTCCTTCAGTTGTTTCAGAGCGTGCCAGATTTGCTCAGAAGCAGAGGCACTGCCACCAGGTGAGTTGACGCGCAGGACAACGGCCTTCACATCATCATCGGCAGCCAGTTTGTTCAGGTCTTCCACCGTAGTGCTGCCCACGATGGCATGCTCAGAAGAGAACGATGACAGGGGGGCATCGATAATCTCGCCATAAGCATAGTAGATGGCGATCTTGTCGCCTTCTGTCTTCTCTTCCTCTGCCAGGTCGAGCACCTCGCTCAGCGTCAACTGGTTGATAGTCTTGTCGCTGTCGATGCCCAGTTTGCCTTTGATGACAGTCTTGATGTCGTCAGGATACATCACACCGTCTACTAATTTCGCTGCCTTGTAGTCATCCACGCTGGCGAAGACCATGATGCTGTCATCAGCCAGTTGGTTCAACTGCTCGGCTGTTACCTTGCGGCCTTCTGCCATGTCGGCCAGCCAGTGCTGCCAGATGCCCTGCAGGAATGCCTCGCGCTGCTCGCGGTCATTCTCACTCATATCTTTGCGGGTGACGCTCTCCACGGCACTCTTGTATTTACCTACGCGGGTGGCCTGATATTTCAGACCGATTTTCTCGTAGAGACCAGTGAGATAGTAGCCTTTGCCGCCCAGACCTTTGAAGTCAATCATACCCGTCTGGTTGATGAAGATGCTGTCGGCTACGCTGGCCACATAGTAACTGCTCTGCATGTACTGGTCGGCATAGGCGATGATCCACTTGCCGCTGGTCTTGAAGTCCTTCAGCGCGTCGCGCATCTGCTGGGCTGTAGCAGGCGAGTCGAAACTGGAAGCGCCGCCTTCCAGATAGATGCCCTTGATGTTCTCGTTCTCTTTGGCTGTGCGGATAGCCTTGATGAGGTCGTCCAGTCCCATGACGCTCATATCGGCCTGTCCCAGGAGTTCTGCGAAGGGAGTGTCCTCCTCAGCACGCTCCGATACTGTGCCGTCGAGGCTGATGACGAAGACTGAGTTCTCCTCAGCCTTGGCTGGGGCGCTGTCGCTGGCTACCATGCTTGCCAGCGAGATCATGAACATGATGCCTGCGATGATCATTAAAATAACGATGCCACAGATGGTGGCGAGGGTGTACTTAAAGAATTCTTTCATAAAATGGTCTGTTTTTTGGGTTTTATTGCGCAAAGGTACGAATTTTTTTTAATCTTCCCATATAAAATGGGATATTTTTTATATCTTTGCAGGCGAAACAAACAAAAAACTAACATTCCGAAATGAAACAGAGACTATTGGTAGGACTCATGCTGCTTATGTTATGCTTGACAGCCATGGGTAAGAAAAAGATGGTGAAAGAGGAGGTTTGGCCAGATGGAACCCCCATCCCTGCGTGGTTCAGCGACACCACACGTGTGGATGTCACTACGCTGGGCAAGCGTTACGTGGTGACCGACTATGGCGTGAGAAACTATTCCGAACAGGTGCAGACGGAGCAGATACAGGCCGTCATCGACCGTTGTGCCCAGGAGGGCGGCGGTGTGGTGGTCATCCCGCGTGGTTTCGTGGTCAGCGGCTCGCTGTTCTTCAAGCATGGCACCCATCTGCTTATTGAGGCCAATGGCGAACTGCGAGGCTCTGACCGTATACGCGACTTCAAGTTGGTGAAGACCCGTATGGAGGGACAGACGCTGAACTATTTTGCGGCCCTGGTCAATGCCGATGGCGTGGACGGCTTTACGATTACAGGTCCTGGCACCATCAACGGTAACGGACAACCCTACTGGGAGGAGTTCTGGATTCGTCGCCAGTATAATAAGAATTGTACGAACCTTGAGGCCATGCGTCCTCGCAATGTCTATATCTCTAACAGCAAGAATGTTACCGTTCAGGATGTGCGTATCATCAACTCCCCCTTCTGGACCAATCACCTCTATAAATGCGAGAATGTGCGCTATCTGGGGTGCTACATCTTTGCGCCGTTCGACAATGTCACCCCTGTTGACCCCAAGCGTGGTGCTCCTTCGAGTGATGCCATAGACCTGGATGTCTGCAAGAACGTGCTCATCAGTGGCTGCTATATGAGTGTGAATGACGATGCCGTGGTGCTGAAGGGAGGCAAGGGCACCTGGGCCGACAAGAATCCTGACAATGGTCCCTGCGAGAATATCATCGTCAGCGACTGCACCTATGGCAAGGTGCATGGGTGCATGACCCTGGGGTCGGAGAGCCTGCATGACAAGAATGTCATCATGCGTCGCTGTCACGTGACAGATGCCAGTCGCGTGCTGTGGCTGAAGATGCGTCCTGACACGCCCCAGCATTATGAATATGTGCGTGTGGAGGACTTTACGGGCAACTGTGGCTCGTTCCTGGTTGTGCGTCCCTGGACGCAGTTCTTCAAGCCCGAGGAGCGTGAGGACATGCCGCTGTCGCAATGCAACAATATCACGATCCGCAACATCCGCATGGACTGCAATAACTTCTTCGATGTGGGTAAGAGCGACAAATACCGTCTGACCGACTTCACCTTCGAGCAAATCAGCGTGACTGACAAGAAGCAGGCCTTCGATGCTTCGCTCATCGAGAACTGTCAGGTGAAGGATGTCGTCATCAATGGCGAGAAGAAAGATTGACCAGCAGACAAACGAGAGGAACCTCTCAATAATAATAAAGGTATATGAATGAGAATATGCTTCCTATAGGTGCTGAGTTGCGCAATGGTGATTTCCGTGTGGAGCGGCAACTTGGTGCTGGCGGTTTTGGCAACACCTATGTGGTGCGTAACACCGTCTTCGATGAACGCTTCGCCATGAAGGAGTTCTTCATGAAAGGTATCAACCTACGCGAGGGACAGAAGGTGACGGTCAGTGTGCCCGACAATCATGTCTCCTTTGACGGACAACGTGAGAAATTCAAGAAGGAAGCCCTGCGCCTGCGCAAGTTGAAAAATCCCCACATTGTCCAGGTGCACGACCTCTTCGAGGAGAACGGCACGGTCTACTATGTGATGGACTACATCGATGGCCAGTCATTGTCCGATATCTTGAAGCAGCGCGGCAAACCCCTTCCTGAGGCAGAAGTCAGGCAAATCCTCCCTCAGGTGCTGGAGGCCCTCGATACCGTTCATCAGCAGAACATCTGGCATTTGGACATCAAGCCTGGTAATATCATGATGGACAAGCAAGGTCATGCCTTCCTGATCGATTTTGGCGCCAGCAAGCAGATGCGAGGTGCCGATGGTGTGTCGCAGGCCACCTCGTCGGCCCTCTGCTATACGCCTGGCTATGCCCCCATGGAACAGGTGGAGCAGGCGATGGACAAGTTTGGCCCGTGGACAGACTTCTATGCCCTGGGTGCCACGCTGTTTACGCTACTGACCAACCAGTTGCCACCATCGTTGACTGGTATCAACGAGGAGGGTGCCTTCGCCTATCCGCAGCCGGTCAGTCAGCAGATGCAGGACCTGATCAAGTGGATGATGAACCTCGGTCGCACCAAGCGTCCGCAGTCGGTGGCACAGATCCGTCAGTACATGGAAGGTAACATGGCCACAGAGCCTGCTCGGGCTGACTCTACAGAAACGGTGGTGAGTCGCAAGACCGTCGTGGAGCAGCCGACGGCAACTGATGCCAGTCAGGCGACGGTGCTCAATCAGCAGGACCGTCAGCAGCAAGAACCACAAGAGGTATCTACGGCTTTGAAACGAGGCTTCTGGAAACGCCTGTGGCTGGGCGATGGCGTGCGCAAGCGCAACTACCTCACCACCTTCCTTTTCTGCCTGCTCCTCTTCATTGCGTCCGTTGTATTTGTCGCTGCATTGATCATAGGTCTTCCCTACAACCTGTCGGAATGGGCTAGGGGTAACTGGTCACTCTATACTTATTCCAGTTTCCATAATCCAGGAATTCCCATCATGATCTTGGCTCTTAGCGTCTGGGTGGGTCTTCAGATTCTTATGCGTTGGAAGCGGTATGGCTTCTGGCTGATGGTTCTCATTCAGTTGCTGGCCATTATTCCTTCCATCGGTGGCGAAGAGGAGTTTTGCTGGGGATATACGTTCTTTGCACTCGTCTTCGACTTGGCCGTCTTCCTATTGATGAAATTGCCCATCCGCGTGGTGAAGGGCGAACCTCGCCGTTCCGCTTGGAAACAATGTGCCCCGTCGCCCATCATGAGCAAGATCGTAGGCGCGCTGGCTGTCTTGTGGATTGCTTTCATACTGATCTTTCCCCCGATCTATGCTGCCGCTTGCGGTGTCCATCGTGGCTTTTTCATAGCAGGCTACTATCAAATTCAATGTGATTTGGGCAACCATCATAATGAAGAGAAATTATATCGTTACTATTATTGGTAATAACAGACCTTGATGCCACTTTGTCATGGTCACCTGCCAGTCATCAAGCGTGCCAATTTGTCAGCCCAGACAGTTTGGCACGCTTTTCGCTTTCCCTGTGGCAGAAATACGTTAAACATTCAATAAAAACAAATTAGCATTATGAACATCAAACCATTAGCAGACCGCGTGCTGGTATTGCCCGCACCGGCAGAAGAGAAGGTCGGTGGCATCATTATCCCCGACACCGCAAAAGAGAAGCCCCTTCATGGCATCGTCAAGGCCGTAGGCAAGGGTACTAAGGATGAAGAGATGATCCTCAAGGAGGGCGACGAAGTGCTCTACGGCAAGTACAGCGGCACAGAGATCGAACTCGAAGGTGAGAAATATCTGATGATGCGCCAGAGCGACGTGCTCGCAGTCATTGAGAAATAATTTTAATAACATCTCGATATATCGAAATCTCGATATGTCGATATATCGAAAATAAAGAAAATAGAACTATGGCAAAGGAAATTAAATTCAATATTGATGCCCGCGACGCAATGAAACAGGGCGTCGACCAGTTGGCTAACGCAGTAAAGGTGACCCTCGGCCCGAAGGGTCGCAACGTGGTGATCGAGAAGAAGTTCGGTGCTCCCCAGATTACCAAGGACGGTGTCACCGTAGCCAAGGAGATTGAACTGGAGGATCACTTCGAGAACACGGGTGCACAACTCGTGAAGAGCGTGGCCTCGAAGACTGGCGACGATGCCGGCGACGGCACCACCACTGCCACCATCCTGGCACAGGCCATCGTCAGCGAGGGTCTGAAGAACGTCACCGCTGGTGCCAACCCCATGGATCTGAAGCGTGGTATCGACAAGGCTGTGAAGGCCGTCACCGAGTTCATCGCCAAGAATGCTGAGCAGGTAGGCGACAACTACGACAAGATTGAGCAGGTGGCTACCGTCTCTGCCAACAACGACAAGGAGATTGGCGAACTGCTGGCTGAGGCTATGCGTAAGGTATCCAAGGATGGTGTCATCACCATCGAGGAGTCGAAGAGCCGTGACACCCATATCGGTGTGGTCGAGGGTATGCAGTTCGACCGTGGCTATCTCTCAGCCTATTTCGTGACTGACTCTGAGAAGATGGAGTGCGCTATGGAGAGCCCCTACATCCTCATCTACGACAAGAAGATTTCTAACATCAAGGAGTTCCTTCCTATCCTGCAGCCCGCTGCTGAGAGTGGCCGTCCTCTGCTGATCATCGCTGAGGATGTTGACTCTGAGGCTCTGACCACGCTGGTTGTCAACCGTCTGCGTGGCGGCTTGAAGATCTGCGCTGTCAAGGCTCCTGGCTTCGGCGACCGTCGCAAGGCCATGCTCGAGGATATCGCCGTGCTGACTGGCGGTACCGTCATCAGCGAGGAGAAGGGTCTGAAACTGGAGCAGGCTACGCTCGAGATGCTGGGCACCTGCGAGAAACTTACCGTCACCAAGGACAACACCACCATCGTCAACGGTGCTGGCGACGGCCAGGCCATCAAGGACCGCATCAACCAGATCAAGGCTGAGATCGAGAATACCACCTCTTCCTACGACAAGGAGAAACTGCAGGAGCGTCTTGCCAAATTGTCAGGCGGCGTGGCAGTACTCTATGTCGGTGCCA
The DNA here is from genome assembly GCA_902799905.1 of uncultured Prevotellaceae bacterium. GTDB lineage: Bacteria > Bacteroidota > Bacteroidia > Bacteroidales > Bacteroidaceae > Prevotella. The sequence goes on along the minus strand of CADCCB010000020.1, from coordinate 16,463 downwards.
ACAGCGAGGTGGAGATGAAGGAGAAGAAGGACCGTGTGGACGATGCCCTGTGCGCTACCCGCGCTGCCATCGAAGAGGGTGTCGTAGCCGGTGGTGGTACCACCTATATCCGTGCACTTGAGGCTCTGGCCGAAGTGAAGGGCGACAATGCCGACGAGCAGACTGGTATCAACATCATCAAGCGTGCCATCGAGGAGCCTCTGCGCCAGATTGTTACCAATGCAGGTGGCGAGGGTGCCGTCGTAGTTCAGAAGGTTCGCGAGGGCAAGGGCGACTTCGGCTACAATGCCCGTACCGATGTCTACGAGGACCTGCGCGAGGCTGGTGTCATCGATCCTGCCAAGGTGGCCCGTGTGGCTCTGGAGAATGCCGCTTCTATCGCTGGTATGTTCCTCACCACCGAGTGTCTCATCTGCGACAAGCCCGAGAAGGAGCCTGCCATGCCGATGGGTGGCGCACCAGGAATGGGTGGCATGATGTAAAAATAGTAATCCCAACTCAAGAATCGCTATCATCCGCTGGTAGCGATTCTTTTTTTTGTTCCCTCACGCATGTTCTGCTGTTGGGCGAGACACAGAATCTGTCCCCGCAGGTCTATCCTCCATCCACCATCCTCCATCCACCATCAACCATGAATAATGCCTGTTAACACCCTGCAGGAACAGCGGCCCTCTGACAACGAATTGTTTCTCTGAGTTGAAGAGATATAGCCTTTAAAAGTAAAACAACTTGTTTTACCTTCGTTAAGATGCCTTCTAACACAGTAAGGAATGCCTGCAACAAAGGTAAAACAAGTTGTTTTACTGTGAATGAAGTCGTTATGAAGTCAATATGAGGTCGTTATGATGTCAATATGATGTCATCGTAGCACTTAACTAACTGGTTATAAACAGATTAAATAAAATTATGATGTCAAATGGAAAAATGTTGTTTAAAAAATAAAACGCAAAAGTATCATAACGATGTCGCCCTCAGAAAGAATGGGTATAAAACAATAAGGCCTTGACGAAATGTAACGATACGACGGGTTTTGTATGCAAAATGTTATCAAAAGGAAAGAAGAAGTGTTTGTTGGCTTTACAAAGTGTTAGGAAGTTGAATTTTTAACAATCAAAAAGAAAACGGGTGGATGGCTATTTATGCAGATTGTATTACTTTTGCCGCGAAATTCGGCAAGACTGCTCACGCAGCCCTTCCCATTGAAAACAACACAGGAAAAAATAATAAAAAGAAAAGTTATGAAGGCTTTAAAGGTAAAAAGACGTTGGATAATCCTGATGACGGCGATGACGCTGATAGCCGTGGCGGGATTGGCGGTAGGAGAACCGTCGTTCGAGTGTGACTGGTCGGTGATCTCGGCTGCCGATGTGGCTTGGCTGATTACGGCCACTATTTTTGTGCTGATGATGACCCCCGGACTGTCGTTCTTCTATGGCGGCATGGTGGGTGCGAAGAACGTCATCTCGACGATGTTGCAGTCGTTCATCGCCATGGGACTGATTTCGGTGCTGTGGGTGGTGGTCGGCTTCTCGCTGTGCTTTGGCGACGACATCGGCGGTGTGATTGGCAACCCGCTGACGTTCCTGATGTTCCAGAACGTGGGTGCCGAGGTCTATACCACGCCGGCAGGAAACATCTTGGGCGGTGCGACGATACCGCTGGCACTGTTCGCGCTGTTCCAGATGAAGTTCGCCATCATCACGCCGTCGCTGATTACGGGTTCGTTTGCTGAGCGTGTCAGGTTCTCGGCGTATATGTTCTTCATGATGTTCTTTTTCTTCATCATCTACTGTCCGCTGGCCCACATGACGTGGCACCCCGAGGGACTGTTCATGAAGTGGGGCGTCATCGACTTCGCCGGTGGTATCGTGGTACACGCGTCGAGCGGTGTGGCTGCGTTGGCAGGTGCCATCTATCTGGGACGACGCAAGGCTGAGACGCGTAAGAGTGAACCCGCCAACATCCCCTTTGTACTGCTGGGTGCCGCCATGCTGTGGCTGGGTTGGTTTGGCTTCAATGCAGGCTCGTCGCTGCACGCCGACGGTCAGGCCATCAAGGCGTTCCTGAACACCAACACCGCCTCGGCAACGGCCATGATGACGTGGATATTCTTCGACTGTCTGCGCGGCCGTAAACCGTCGGCCATGGGTGCCGCCGTGGGTTGCGTGGTCGGTCTGGTGGCCATCACGCCATCGGCAGGCTATGTCACCGTGGGCCAGAGCATTTTCATTGCTTTCGTCATCACGCTGATTTGTAACATTGCCGTCTATTGGCGTTCGCACTCCAAAATCGACGACGCCCTCGACGTGTTCCCGACGCACGGCACGGGTGGTATCTTCGGCACCGTGCTGACGGGTATCTTCATTCAGGAGGGACTCATCGCCGGCACGTGGGATGGTTTCGTCATCTTCCTCTATCATCTGCTGGCCATCGTCATCGTCTTCGGCTATACTTTCGCCATGAGTTGGCTGGGATATAAACTCATCGACAGCCTGATTCCCATGCGTGTGTCGGAGTACAGTGAAAAGGTGGGCCTCGACTTCTCGCAGCACGACGAGCACTACGGACTGGCGCACATCGGTGAACGCGAACTGGCGGAGTATGAGGAGCATATCCGTGAGAAGAACAAATAAACGATGCCAATTGCGGCGCGTGTGATTTGTCACCTCTGCTTTGCAAATATATAGTTGTTGTTTTTTGTGTGTCTCATTAGGCAACAGGGACTGGCACCTGTCTCATAAGGATGTCTGAGGGGTGGATGTCATAGGGACAGATAACTGACACCTCTTCCTTAGAATCTGTTCCGGCCTTGCCGCCTGAGCACCTACAAGAAAAAGAGAATGAGCGAAGAACCTGCGGTCGCTGTTCTTTTAGTCGCTTCGCTTTCTTGCGTCCAACTGGTAGCAAGCGTCTCGCCATGCTCGTCTCGCGGTTGCTTGCCCCAGCCAGAACTACGACATCAAACTAATTGTGTAATATCTTCATTATTAGAAATAGTGTGCGCTTGCAGAGGGCTACCTATACTTACTGTCGACCAGTTCCGAAGCAATTGAAACACTGTTTGCTTCCTCTACATGAGCCACAGTCTATCCATGACTTGGTGTTGCTTCCTGTATAATAACCCGTATCTCGCCATTCTCCACCAGTACCTCCGCAACTCGTACATATTCCTGACCCACCACATATACGACAAGTATTATAATTGCTGTTGTTGGGATTGTTGTAACGGGAATCGTTGCCAGGGACAGGTTGTGTTATTTGGGGAGGGGCCATCCTGTTAAGAATATTTGTAGTTTCATCAAAGCGTTTTTTGAAAACGTCATATTCATCTTTCGTGGCGCGGAGGTCAAACAACTGCTCCCCCATTCCACTAAACGAACAATAAAGAGCGACCCACGATAAATCACGTGCAAGTTTACAGCGGTACGAATTCATATAAATCTGCTTGTTGAATTCGAAACAATCCTGTTGAATATTCATTGGAGCCAAAGCCATTGTATAAAAGGCTAAGGGAGACACACAAATGGTATAACTTGTACCAATCGGCAAATTACAAATACCCATATAAAATTCGATGACCGTTCCATCCTTGGACGATTTAAAGTACAAAGGATTGGTATATGGAATTTCTGGAGGCGTACTATAGAAATGCCTGTTTGATGAAGATAGAGGGATGTTTGAAGGAGAATATGTACTTTGCTGATTTGAATTATTTGCCCTTTTTTGTGCTTCGGCAAGTTTCTTTTTAAGTTCTTTGACCTTGTTTTTTGCCCCAAGAATAGCAAATTTATCTTTAATAGAACTACTGTTCATTTGATTGACTGCTGCCAAATCTTCTTCCGCAATAGTCAGTTCACGTTTAATTTGCTCAATCTCATTGTTTTGAGCATACAGTGTCAGAGGAGACAACAGCAATAGTACTAATACTAACTTCTTCATTGCTTTATGTTTTATTTTCGTGTGGCAAAGGTACGAATAAGCGAGGACAAAACAAAATAAATTGGCATTTATTTTGGTTATTGATGTTCAAAGTTTCTATTGAGCCGTGGTCGAAAGAATATTGGGGGTTCAGAAAGTCTCCCCCTCATATCTAAGTCCCCCTAAGGGGGACAGATATAAGAGGGGGGCGAGACTTCTGAAGGGGGCCGGCAGATAGACGGTGAGACTAGCCATGAACAGACTGACGGGCATGCTTTTGTAATCTCAACCTTACAAAAGCGCATGGGATGTTTAGTGAGTGTCTCATTTCCTTTGATTTATGTCAATTAACTTCATTTTTTGATAAAAAACTCTTGCAGGGAACATGGATATTGATTAACTTTGCACTCAGAAAGATATTTTTTTGATTTGTTTTAGTAGATTAGTTTTTAAGTAGTTTGTTTTTGGAGCCGCGTGTCGTGAGACACCCGGCTTTTTCTTTGCTTTTTCTTTGGTGTTTTCGCAGAAAAGCAGTAATTTTGTCGGCAGTTATGAATTGGAAGTTTATATTGAGTTGGGGCATCAAGTTCGCCTTGTGCACCTTTGTATATAGTTGGGCAGCCGGTTTCACCAATAGCGCATGGTGGGCGTTTGCCATGGCTTTGGGGTTCCTGATCATCATCGCCATCCTCGAGGGTTATGTGATAGACTGGATAGAGAAACTGAAGGAACGAAAGGGTCACGCTCAATGAAACGTCTGCTGCTATTATTGTCACTTCTCATTTGCCATTCTTCGTTTAGCCACGTCGTGGCGCAGATTCAGGGTGCCTTGCAGTCGTATAATGACGGCAAGCAGAATGAGGAGCGCAAGCAGCAGTATGAGCCCCAGGGCAATGCGTTCTTCTGTGAGAACGGCACGAACCGCTTCACCCGCGCCCTCTACGGCAGTCATAGCGACTGGCGACTGGAGACCAGCGACCGTCCTGTGTTTGCTGTGGTGAAGAAGGGCCATCATCGCAACCTGCGCTTTGTGGTCAATGGCGTGCCGCTCGATTCTGTCGCTACGTGCAAGGCCTGGTATCGCAACGGTAGCCGTCATTATCTTCTGGCGGATAAGCGGTGGAAGTGGTTGCTGGAGGTGTCTGTCGTGGCATTGCCCCATGAGGAAGGGGCTGTGTTCGCCTTCTCGAAAAGTGCGTCGTGCACAGACCTTGAGGCTATCGACGAAAGATTGAGCGTCAAGGTGCTGACTGCCCCCATAGCCCGTCCTAAACTGCAGCGTAATGGCGACATCGGCGTTGATCCCCCTGGGGTGTTCGAGCCATCGCCAAACGGTGAGGTCAAGGTGGATGCAGCCATCGAGGGAGAAGACGGGAGCATGGCCTATGTCGTTGTGAAACTCGATGAGGTCGAGGATATGCCTTTCCGTGAGGCCGACAGTCTGTGCTGGACGTCCATGTCCTACTTCAAGGAACTGGCATCGCGCGTCCAGTTCAAGACCCCCAATCCCTATATTAATACCCTTGGTGGGGCCCTGGTGCTGGCCGCCGATGGCGACTGGGATGGGAAGACGTGGCTGCACGGCTGCATCGGGTGGCGCATGCCGCTGGCAGGCTGGCGGGCTGCATACGCTGGTGACGTGTTGGGATGGAACGACCGTGCCGTCTCGCATTTCGATGCCTATGCCAAGAGTCAGGTGACCACCGTAGAACCCACCATCGCCCATCCCTCGCAGGATGAGAAGATGAATATGGCACGTGCGGAAAAGAAATGGGGCACGCAGATGTACTCCAACGGCTATATCTGTCGCAACCCTGAGCGAAACGACCAGATGCACCACTACGACATGAACCTAAACTACATGGACGAGTTGCTCTGGCATTTCCAGTATGATGCCGACACGGCCTATATGCGACAGATGTGGCCCGTCATCAAGAGCCATCTGGCCTGGGAGAAGCGCAACTACGACCCAGACGGCGATCACCTCTACGATGCTTACTGCTGCATCTGGGCTTCGGATGCCCTATATTATAGTGGAGGGGCCGTGACCCACTCGTCAGCCTACAACTATCGAGGCAATAAACTGGCAGCACGCATTGCCGAGATCCTCGGCGAGGATGGCAAGCCCTACCGCGATGAGGCCGAGGCCATCCTGAAGGCGATGAATGATCGATTGTGGGTAAAGGGCGTATGGGCTGAGTATCAGGATGCGATGGGACTGAAGCGCAAGCATGAATCGCCTGCCGTCTGGAGCATCTATACCCCCATCGACTGTGGCGCCTGCTCGCCCGAACAGGCTTGGCAGGCCACCGACTGGGTTAACCGCCATATTCCCCACATCCCCTTGCCAACAGCCAATAGCCAACAGCCAATAGCCAACAGCCAACAGTTGTACACTATTGCCACTTCCAACTGGATGCCCTATTCCTGGAGCATCAACAATGTGGCCAATGCCGAGGTATGGCACATGGCGCTGGCCTTTTTCGAGGCAGGACGAAGCGACGAAGGCTACAGCCTGATGATGGCCAACATCCTGGATAACATGTACTACGGACAGTCGCCTGCCAACTTCGGACAGTTGAGTTTCTACGATGCGGCACGTGGTGAGTGCTATCGCGACTTCGGCGATTGCATCGGCATTGCCTCGCGCACCCTCATCCAGGGCTTCTTTGGCATCATCCCCCAGGCACTCGACGGCAAGTGCCTCATACAGCCAGGCTTTCCCTGTGAGTGGGACAGCGTGGAGGTGAGGACACCCTATCTATATTATAAGTACACGCGTAAGGACGGCAAGGACCGCTATGAGATCACCCAGCACTTCCGTCAGCCGCTGACCATCGTCGTGTCGCAGAGTCTGGGTGACGGCACGTGGCGCAGCACGACGGGCAGCAACGAGGAACATCAGGTGATAGAGGTGCCGAGCGTGATACGCCCCAAGTCGCATGCCGTAGAAGAGACGGAAGAGACTGTCGCTGAGGGACTTGACGAGCCTGATCTGTCGAAGCCGTTCCGTCAGCAGAACATCGCCCGTCATTTCAATGCCGAAGTGGACGACATCTTCAAGAACGCCTATCGCTCACCCCGTCCGCAGACCACCACCCTGCAGATTCCCCTGCAGGGAGTGGGGGAGTGGTGTCACCCGCAGTACACGCCAGAGATCAACGACTCCGTGTTCCGCACCTTGATACAAAAGAATCAGATGACGGTGGCCGGCGTGCCTTTCCTTACTCCCAAAGTAGGGCGTAATATCGTCTATACATCGCTGTGGGATAACTACCCCGACAGCGTCACCATACCCCTCAAGGGCAAGGCCTCCAGCATCTATCTGCTGATGGCGGGCTCGACCAACCACATGCAGAGCCGCATAGACAACGGACTGGTCATCGCCACCTATAAGGATGGCACGCGTGACACCCTGCGACTGCGCAATCCGGAGAACTGGTGTCCCATCGAACAGGACTACTACGTCGATGGCAAGGCCTTCCGTACAGCCCCGTTGCGACCTTATCGCATCTGCCTGGGTACGGGTACCGTGAGTCGCGATTTGGGCGAGGCCCTGAACATCAAGGGCGTCTATGGTCGTGAGATACCTGGCGGAGCCGCTCAGATGCTCCGCATGCCGACTGATGCCCGCAAGACGCTGAAGTCGCTCACCGTAAGGACGCTTTCCAACGACGTGGTTATCGGCTTGATGGGTGTGACGATGCAGTAAAAGAATGAAAAATTGAAAAATAAAAAATAGAAGATGGAACAATTACTGAGATTGTATAAAGAGTGGAGCGGCAACGAACCCCAGCATACCGAGAAGTTACCTGGAGCCGGCAGCAATCGTGTCTACTACCGAATGACCGACAGCCAGGGGAAGAGCGTCATCGGGTGCATCGGCACCAGTCGCGACGAGAACCACGCGTTCGTCTATCTGGCACGTCACTTCACGATGCGCAAACTGCCTGTGCCCAACGTGCTGGCGGTCAGCGACGACGGCCTCCGCTATCTGCAGACAGACCTGGGATCGGTATCGCTGTTTGATGCCATCCGTGGCGGACGCGAGGCAGGTGGGCGCTATACCTTGGCAGAGCAGGAGTTGCTGAAGCGTACCATTCGTGAATTGCCGAATATCCAGATTCGTGGTGCACGCGAACTCGACTTCTCCAATTGCTATCCGCAGCCCGCTTTCGATACCGACTCCGTGCTCTTCGACCTCAACTATTTCAAGTATTGCTTCCTGAAAGCCACCGAACTCGACTTCCACGAGTTGAAACTGGAGGCCGACTTCCGCTTGCTGGCCAAGGACCTGACTGCTGCTGACGATACGGAATGCTTCCTGTATCGTGACTTCCAGGCACGCAACGTCATGCTGAGCCAAGAGCCAACAGACAATGGCCAAGAGCCAAATGCCAACAGCCAACAGCCCTATTTCATCGATTTCCAGGGCGGTCGCCGAGGTCCCATCTATTACGATCTGGCATCGTTCCTGTGGCAGGCATCGGCCAAGTATCCTGATAAACTGCGCAAGGAACTGCTTGACGAGTACTATGATGCTGCCCAGCAATTCATGGAGATGCCCAAGCGCGAGCAGTTTGATGCCCGCCTGATGCTGTTTGTGTTCTTCAGGATCATGCAGGTGCTGGGAGCCTATGGCTTCCGCGGCTATTTCGAGCGCAAGCAGCATTTCATCAGCAGCATTCCCCCTGCCATCCAGAACCTGCGCGAACTGCTTCAGGGCAACGACTTCCATTATCCCTATCTCGTCTCCCTGCTGACACGCCTGACCGAACTGCCACAGTTCCAGAAGATAGAGACGGTGGCGCCTCGTGCCGACGGCTACAAGATCACCGACCTCAACCCGTACAAGCCCCATCCTCAGGACGGTCCTGCCACCTTCTCGAAGTACGATGCCCAGGGCCCGCTGGTGGTGAAGGTGTTCAGTTTCTCCTACCGCAAGGGTATTCCTGACGATGAGAGTGGCAATGGCGGCGGCTATGTGTTCGACTGCCGCTCGACCCACAACCCAGGCCGCTATGAGCCGTACAAGCAACTCACGGGTCTCGACGAGCCTGTCATCCGCTTTCTGGAGGACGATGGCGAGATACTCACCTTCCTCGACTCCATCTACCGTCTAGCCGATGCCCATGTGGAGCGCTACATGCAGCGTGGTTTCACCTCACTCATGTTCTGCTTCGGATGTACTGGCGGTCAGCATCGCTCCGTCTATTGTGCCCAGCATCTGGCTGAGCATATCCATCAGAAGTTCGGCATCGAGGTGCGCATCTGCCACCGTGAACAAAATATCACCCAAACACTTCATTGAGTGCTTGGGTGATTTTTTTGGAAAGAAATTGTTATATCACAAAGCGTTCTTTTTTAAGAAACGAATTTGTCTAATTATATCTAATTTGGCCCACGTAATCGCTTTAGCGCTTTTACAAAGCGTAGCGACTAAAAGAATTTAATTAATAAAATTTCAAATAATAATTAGGTTCGCTCGGCTTTGCCGCTTGCCGCTCGGCTCTGCCGCTTTCACTAAGCGAAGCGACTGAAAGAACCATAGGGACGCAAGAATTCGTGGCAAAAATTAGGGTCAATTAGGATAATTCGTTTCTAAAGACCAATTTGGTTTTATCACAATTCTTTTCTTACTTCATCACGATCTTCTTCCCGTTCTGGATATATACTCGGCCAGCCTTAGGCGTCGTCACCTTGTTGCCCATCAGGTCGTAGAGTTGGCCATTGGCTGCAGGCTGTTGGCTGATGGCGATGTCTTCAATGCCATTGGTCTCGCCAATGACAGCCTCGATGGCGATAGACTTGCAGGCGGTGGGGGTGAAGACGAGTTCGCTGCCTTCATACTCCTTGGTGCTCTTGCTGCCCGATGTGGGCGTGGTGACGACCTTCCAGCCTGTTACCACCTTACCCTCGGGGGCTGTAGCCGCGATGGTCAACTGACGGTTGGGGAAGAACTTTCCGTCGAAGGTGCCCTTTGAGAGCAGAATGTCGTTGACGCTGACGGTCTCAGGCATATCGGTAATACCCTTGTTGATGGTCACAGGGAAGGCGGTGCCCAGGCTCCACTTGTTGCCGATGTGCTTGTAGAACTGCTCAGGACGACCATTGGCCCAGTTCTTGGCATCGTTGAACTTGTTGGTAATGTCCTGACGGTTGTCGGGTTGCCACCACCAGCCACCGCCAGAGTTATACTTGTCACGATGGGCCACGAATTCCTCCATCGCCTCAGCCTTGATGAGGTCTATCGTCTCGCCAGTACCCTTGCCGTTCATGAAGTCGCCCATATAGACGCAGCACTTGTCGATGAACATATTCAGGATGTCGGGGTCTTCCAGCATGTTCTTGATGAGGCGGGTGGCAGGCTCCGTGAACGCCCATTTGTCGCTGGGGTAGTTGCTGGGGTTGTAGAGCAGGTCGATGGTGTTGTAGGTATTCTGACGGCCATACAGTCCCAGTCCGAAGTCGGTATCCTTCACGATGACGCGCCATCTCTTGGGCAGCCCCGATTTCGTGTCGTCATCATTAGGACGCCAGAACACAAGGTTGTTGCCAGGGAAGTCGATGTTCCCGTAGAACAGGTTCATCACCACGAGGTTCAGGTATTCGCTGACATCCATCCACTCCTCGTATTCTGCCAGGGTGTGGCCTTTTTGGCTGTAGAAGGTCTTGAAGGCATCGTAGAAGTCGGCAGTGCCTTCCTTCAGTTCCTCTTCAAACATATCCACATTGTTGATCTGCTCGTGCGCGATCTCCACCATGTCTATGTCCTCCAGTCCGTCGTAGTTGCTGTAGATGTTGTCGGCATTGGAACGCTCGCGGATATTGAGCATGCCCATGTATTCGCCGTTGATGTAGAGCACGGCAGAGTGACCAGCCTGCCAGTCCAGGTCAACATGGCTGGCCATCGTGCGCTGGATGATGAGGTCGCGGAAATAGAGGTCGCCGAAGTCGTTGCCGCCGTCGCGCAACGAGAATGCCTTGAACTCAGTAACCTCTGGCTTCTGGTCAGGGAAGAACTCGTAGGAGAAACGCTTGTGGTCGGGGTTGAAGCGCTTGTTGGCATAGAAGACCATCGACTTGAGGGCGTTTGAGCGCGACTGACCACCCTGTATGCGTGTCTCGCTGAGTTGGTTGAAGGTGCTCTCCTCGCCTTCGGCGGTGAAGAACTCGATGTTGACGGGGCGACGCCAGTCGTGGGTCTTCTTGTCTTCCTTGCTGTTGTTGTTGGCAAACAGTCCGATCTTCGAATCGTTCAGATACTTGTCGTTGGTCTGCACAGAGAAGATGGGGATGGTCATCGTCCTGGGGTGGAAGATGTACGACTGGGCCGTGCTGACAGGCGAGAGCCAGCCCTCGCAGAACACCTTGGCGCGAATCACCGTCGTCTTGCTGATGGAGATGGCTGATGTGTACTTCGTGCTGGTGGTCGTGGGCTCGCTGCCGTCGGTGGTGTAGCGGATGACAGCACCCTCTGGGGCACCTTCGGGCAGGGAGAGCCTGAGCCTGACGTTCGAGTTGCCCACGCGGCCTTTTTTACTGAAGACGGGAGCACCCAGGATGTGGTCTCCGTCACAAATCTCACCCGTGTTGGCCTTGCCTGCCGTGGGGGTGAGTTGGTAGCCCCACTCGTCGGCACCGTCGGTCTTTCGGCCGTAGGCGATATCAGGCGACGGCATCCTGACAAGAGCCGCAGGGAGACTGTCCACAACGGCCTTGTCCTTGAAGAGATAGACTTGACAGCCCTTGTCTGACTCCAGTCGGAAGTCGGGATGAAGAAGGTTGTCCTCCTTGCCCTCCTTGTCGCAATAGACGACGACATAGCCCTTAGGCTCGATGCTCATGTCGGGCAACTGCCAGGCCTTCTTCACCTTGTTCTTATTGCAGATCTTGTAGTCCTTCAGGTTGATGGCGGCATCGGTGGGGTTGTACAGTTCCACCCAGGAGTCTGGAAACTCCTTGATGTCGTCCATGATGGTCTCGATGTTCGACTGCATCAGTTCGTTGATGACCAGCGTCTGAGCATTCAGTCCCATGCACATGAAAGTGCTTATTGCAAGTAATAATTGTTTCATTTTGGTTTCTAAGGTTTCTGATTTTGCGTGCAAAGGTATAAATATTATTGTGTTTTGTTTCTTGTTTCCTTTTTTATTTTGTAACTTTGCAACCTCAAACAAAACATATGAAACAAGCAATGATACTGGCGGCAGGTTTGGGCACTCGTTTGAAGCCCCTAACCGACACTATGCCCAAGGCATTGGTGCCCGTATCAGGACAGCCATTGCTCGACATTGTTGTGTCGCGCCTCCTGACCGCCGATTACGATCACTTCGTCATCAACGTACACCATTTTGCCCAGCAGATTCGTGACTATGTGGCCACGCGCGACTATGCCCACATGGTACATTTTAGCGATGAAACCGCGCAATTACTCGAGACGGGTGGGGGACTGAAGAAGGCTGCTCCGCTCTTCCGTGACGACGAGCCCATCCTCATTCACAACGTGGATATCCTCGACAATGTCGATTACTCGTGGTTCTCTCGCCAGCATCTTCCTGACGAGGATGCCGTGCTGCTGGTCAGTCGGCGCAAGACGAAGCGTTACCTGCTCTTCGACAGCGCCATGCGTCTGATGGGGTGGAAGAATATTGAGACGGGTGAGGTGAAGTCGCCTTACCCCTGGCTGCGCGAGTCCGATTTCACCATCGACGACCAGTTGCATGTGAAGGCGGCAACAGATTCTCAATTGTCTGTTCTCAATTATCAATTGGAAGCATTCGCCTTCTCGGGCATCCATTCCTTCTCGCCCCGTCTGTTCCCCCTCATGGATCGTTTCCCCGATCGTTTCCCCATCATCGACTTCTACCTCTCCGTCTGCCATCGCTCGCATATTGTCGGTATGTTGAAGGATGATCTCCAACTCATGGATGTCGGCAAAATAGATACGCTCCACGAAGCAGAAGCCTTTTTAGATAAAATTCATTAGGATAATTCGTGGATAAAATTCGTTTAAATTATTCAAATTCGTTTCTTATAAAATGCAAAAGATTATCATTCTAGATTTCGGTTCTCAGACCACGCAGCTTATTGGCCGCAGGGTGCGCGAACTCGACACCTTCTGTGAGATTTTGCCCTACAACAAGTACCCCAAGGGTGACGATGCTGACGTCATCGGTGTCATCCTGAGCGGTTCGCCTTATTCGGTCCACGACCCAGAGGCGTTCAAGGTAGACCTCTCGCAGTTTGTTGGCAAGGTGCCTGTGTTGGGCATCTGCTATGGCGCTCAGTTCATCTCCCACACCCTGGGCGGTAAGGTCGAGAAGGCCGACTCTCGTGAGTACGGACGTGCCAACCTGGAGACTGTCGACACCACGAATCCGCTGTTTAAGGGCTTTGACCAGCACTCGCAGGTGTGGATGTCGCATGGTGACACCATCACCGCTATCCCCAGTAATTTCCAGGTGATTGGCTCCACCAAGGATGTGAAGAATGCCGCCTTCTGGTCACCCTCTCCAGTTGGAGAGGGCAGGGGTGAGGCTTCCATCTGGGCTGTCCAGTTCCACCCAGAGGTGTACCATACTGCGCAAGGTAAGACCCTGCTCCACAACTTCGTAGTAGACATCTGCGGAAGCAAGCAGGAGTGGAGCGCTGCCTCGTTCGTTGACACCACCGTCGCTGAACTGAAGGAGCAGTTGGGCAACGACCGCGTCATCCTCGGTCTCTCTGGCGGTGTCGACAGTTCTGTCGCTGCCGTCCTGCTCAACAAGGCCATTGGCTCGCGCCTCACCTGTATCTTCGTTGACCACGGCATGCTGCGTAAGAACGAGTTCCAGCAGGTGATGGACGACTACAAGGTGCTGGGCCTCAATGTCATTGGCGTCGATGCCAGCGAGAAGTTCTTCTCCGATTTGGCTGGAGTCACCGATCCTGAGCAAAAGCGCAAGATCATTGGTCGTGACTTCGTTGAGGTCTTCAATGAACAGGCCAAGGCTATCATCAATTCCTCCTCTATGGGGGGAGGTCAGGAGGGGGCTGTCCGTTGGTTGGCTCAGGGCACCATCTATCCTGACCGTATCGAGTCGCTCAATATCACGGGTAAGGTCATCAAGAGCCACCACAACGTGGGAGGACTGCCAAAGGAGATGCACCTGCAACTCTGCGAACCCCTCAAGTGGCTGTTCAAGGACGAGGTGCGTCGTGTGGGACGTCAGATGGGCATGCCCGAGCATCTCATCACCCGTCATCCCTTCCCTGGTCCAGGCCTCGCCGTCCGTATCCTTGGCGACATCACTCCCGAAAAAGTCCGTGTCCTGCAGGATGCCGATGATATCTATATCCGTGGCCTGCGTGACTATAAGGTGAAACTCTCTGGCGAGGAAGCCCGCCGTGTGCTCGCTGCCGGCGTGCCTGCCGACATGAAGGACGGCCAGATCGAGGTTTCTCTCTACGACCAGATTTGGCAGGCTGGTGCCATCCTCCTCTCCACCGTCCGCTCGGTGGGTGTGATGGGCGATGAGCGCACCTACGAGAATCCTGTCGCCCTGCGTGCCGTCACCTCGACGGATGCCATGACTGCCGACTGGGCCCATCTGCCCTACGACTTCTTGGCGAAGGTCTCTAACGAGATTATCAACAAGGTCCGTGGTGTCAACCGCGTCTGTTACGACATCTCGTCAAAACCACCCGCAACCATCGAGTGGGAGTAAAAATAGGGCTTTTTTAGCCTATATTAAGCACTAGTAAAAGCCTCAAGCTTCGGTTTGGGGCTTTTTTATGCTCTGATTTATAGATGGTTGTGCTAAATTTTAAAGTATATCCTCATCTGCCATTCTTTTCATTATTTCTCCCCCTCCAACTCCTTAATTCTGTCTTTCAGCATCTCGTTCTCCTTGCGCAGGGCTTCCACCTCGCGTGTCAGTTGCTCGATGGTCTCACGCTGGTTGGTGCGATAGCCCAGACGGGCAGCGGTCATGCGCTCGCGTATGCCACCCTCGGTGACGAACTCCTCCTCTTTCTTCTTCTGGTAGGTCATCATCATCTTGTCCACCATACGGCAGAGCGTGATGGCAATATTGGCTATCTCTTCGTCCGTCCACTTCTCGAAATAGGGCTCATAGTCGTTGGCGTAGTTGTGCTCGCGACAGTAACTTAGCATCTGGTCGTAGCGAGGATGGCCTGCTGTCCACTTCGTCAGATGGTGCGTAGGCAGATAGTCCTCATAGTCTTCCAGCAGTTCTTGGATGCTCGAACGGGCCACGTTCAGCAGTTTCAGTTCCATCTCCATCGACGTCACGCCATCAGCCGAACCCTCCACGATATTCTGTTTCCCAGACCGAGCCGCCTGCACCATCTGGTCGACAGTCCTGTCGCCAAAGGCCGGCAGGAACCGCCGCGTGAAGGCGTAGGTCATCCTATAGAGCACCACCGTCTTCTGATAGAACCACAGGTTCTTCCAGTTGGTCTGCTTGCGCAGCACGGATTCTATCTTCTTGGCAGGGGTTGCTTGATTCTGGTCCATAGTATTCTTTTTTTTAGGGGTTCTATTTTGGTTTCTTTTTTTCTAGATTTTCTAGATTTTCTAGATCTTCTAGATTGTCTAGAGCTTCTAGATCTTCTAGATCTTCTAGAGTCTCTAGGTTATTTAGCTCTCTTTTTTCTCGTAATGCCTAAGCATTTCGGCTATCATTTGCCGCATTTTCTCACGAAGATCCAGCGGCTGGAGCACTTCGATGCCGTCGCTGTGGCGCAGCAGTTCGCCAAGGAAATCGCTGGTGGGACGGATGTCGTAGGAGAAGTCGGTGTAGTCTGGGGTGGACTCGAGTTCACGCTGAGAGTCGTGCAGGGGCAGGGTGCGCAGGTAGTTGGGCATCCACTTATGGGCTCGGACAACGACGTGAGCCATCGGCGTGTCAGTGGTCAGCACGCCAAAGTATTGGGAGAAATATTCCTGGGCCGAGAAGTCGGCAGGCATCTCGAACGGCTCGTCCGTCAGTTCCACCTTCGTCATGCGGTCCAGGGCATAGATGCGCATCTGGTCCTCGTCGTTCCTGGCCAACAGATACCAGCGCTGGCGGAACAACTTCAGGGCGTAGGGACATACCACCTTCTCGTAGCCCTCGGCCTCGAACTTCTTGTAGCCCATCAGCAGGCGGTGGTTGGTGCGGATGGCACGGATGATGATGCTGAGATAGTGCTCGCCCGCAGGGGCGTTCTCCAGCACCAGGCGCTCCTTCACGGCAGCGCTGTCGGCCAGCACGCCATGCACGGTGAGCGTGGAGAAGAGCCACTGGCTGATGCTGTCGTCGTTGAGCACCTCACGGTTGCTGATGAAGTACTGGTAGGTCTTCTTGTCGCAGTCGATGACGATGCCGAACATGTCCTGAATGGCGTCGCGATGGCGGTTGAACGACGAGCGTTGCAGCGGGTTGCCGTCGGCCACGCCGTCGACAATCCATTTCTGGTTCAGTTCTTCGAGGGTCAGTCCGCGATAGGCCCTGAGCGTGTTGATGATCCAGATGTACTGGTGAAAAATCTGAGCAGGT